>NZ_JBWKVN010000002.1:390000-680000 GCF_059421725.1 Agrobacterium sp. GW821-FHT02D03 | reverse complement strand
TCTTACTGATCCTAACCAAACTCCGAATACCGAGGAGTACTAGTCGGCAGACACACGGCGGGTGCTAACGTCCGTCGTGAAGAGGGCAACAACCCTGACCTCCAGCTAAGGTCCCCAAGTCATGGCTAAGTGGGAAAGGATGTGAGGATCCCAAAACAACCAGGATGTTGGCTTAGAAGCAGCCATCATTTAAAGAAAGCGTAACAGCTCACTGGTCTAAATAAGGGTCTTTGCGCCGAAAATGTAACGGGGCTAAAGCCATGCACCGAAGCTGAGGATACAACGTAAGTTGTGTGGTAGCGGAGCGTTCCGTAAGTCTGTGAAGGCGGACCCGTGAGGGCTGCTGGAGATATCGGAAGTGCGAATGTTGACATGAGTAACGATAAAGGGAGTGAGAGACTCCCTCGCCGAAAGACCAAGGGTTCCTGCTTAAAGTTAATCTGAGCAGGGTTAGCCGGCCCCTAAGACGAGGCGGACACGCGTAGTCGATGGGAACCACGTTAATATTCGTGGGCCTGGTGGTAGTGACGGATCTTGTGTGTTGTTCAACCTTATTGGATTGGTTGGGCGGCGAAGAGGTTCCAGGAAATAGCTCCACCGTATAGACCGTACCCGAAACCGACACAGGTGGTCAGGTAGAGTATACCAAGGCGCTTGAGAGAACTATGTTGAAGGAACTCGGCAAATTGCACGCGTAACTTCGGAAGAAGCGTGACCCTTTTGCACGCAAGTGTGATGGGGTGGCACAGACCAGGGGGTAGCGACTGTTTATCAAAAACACAGGGCTCTGCGAAGTAGCAATACGACGTATAGGGTCTGACGCCTGCCCGGTGCTGGAAGGTTAAAGGGAGAGGTGCAAGCTTTGAACTGAAGCCCCAGTAAACGGCGGCCGTAACTATAACGGTCCTAAGGTAGCGAAATTCCTTGTCGGGTAAGTTCCGACCTGCACGAATGGCGTAACGACTTCCCCGCTGTCTCCAACATAGACTCAGTGAAATTGAATTCCCCGTGAAGATGCGGGGTTCCTGCGGTCAGACGGAAAGACCCCGTGCACCTTTACTATAGCTTTACACTGGCATTCGCCAAGGCATGTGTAGGATAGGTGGTAGGCTTTGAAGCAGGGACGCCAGTTCCTGTGGAGCCATCCTTGAAATACCACCCTTATCTTCGTGGATGTCTAACCGCGGTCCGTTATCCGGATCCGGGACAGTGTATGGTGGGTAGTTTGACTGGGGCGGTCGCCTCCGAAAGAGTAACGGAGGCGCGCGATGGTTAGCTCAGACCGGTCGGAAATCGGTCGTCGAGTGCAATGGCATAAGCTAGCCTGACTGCGAGACTGACAAGTCGAGCAGAGACGAAAGTCGGTCATAGTGATCCGGTGGTCCCGTGTGGAAGGGCCATCGCTCAACGGATAAAAGGTACGCCGGGGATAACAGGCTGATGACCCCCAAGAGTCCATATCGACGGGGTTGTTTGGCACCTCGATGTCGACTCATCGCATCCTGGGGCTGGAGCAGGTCCCAAGGGTATGGCTGTTCGCCATTTAAAGCGGTACGTGAGTTGGGTTCAGAACGTCGTGAGACAGTTCGGTCCCTATCTGCCGTGGGTGTAGGAATATTGACAGGATCTGTCCCTAGTACGAGAGGACCGGGATGGACGTATCTCTGGTGGATCTGTTGTCCTGCCAAGGGCATAGCAGAGTAGCTATATACGGAATGGATAACCGCTGAAGGCATCTAAGCGGGAAACCAACCTGAAAACGAGTGTTCCCTATCAGAGCCGTGGAAGACGACCACGTCGATAGGACGGGTGTGGAAGTGCAGTAATGCATGAAGCTTACCGTTACTAATAGCTCGAGCGACTTCTTCGTTCCCATTGTTCATGCTCATCGAATAAAACTCGATCGCATCACGTGTTCATATCAAATAGAGCCAAAAGCTCTCCAGCTTCTCGATACAACAGCATGAGCCAAAGCTCATGCCAGTTGCGTTTTGCCGACCTGGTGGTTATCGCGGGGCGGCTGCACCCGTTCCCATTCCGAACACGGCCGTGAAACGCCCCAGCGCCAATGGTACTCCGTCTTAAGACGCGGGAGAGTAGGTCGCTGCCAGGTCTGCTAAACGCAACTCAAAATATCTTCTCAATCACAAAACCTCTCGGCACAAGCCGAATGCAAAAGCCGCCCTCAAAGCGGCTTTATCCAATTCTAAGACATATCCCGATCCAAATCGGGTAGCAGTCAACGCGGGGTGGAGCAGCCCCCGCCGATCCGCAGAAGGCAAAAGCCTTCGAGGACCGGCAAAACAAAAACAACCGGGCCCTTGCGCTGCGGTCGCTCATAATTAACGCGGGGTGGAGCAGCCCGGTAGCTCGTCAGGCTCATAACCTGAAGGCCGCAGGTTCAAATCCTGCCCCCGCAACCAGAAAATTCTAAAAAATTTTAATGTATCAAGCCCTCCCAAAAGGAGGGCTTTCTTGCGTTTTGCGCCTCGTGCGCCGCTAGCACGAAAACCATGGGCGGTTTAACGTGACCTTGCCCTACATGTCTCAGCCCGTTTCAAGTCCGCTCCGGCGGTTTTGGTTGTCGTGTTCTAGGCAGTAGCGGCGTGTTGCGGCGCGAAGCCGTCCGGCGACTTGAACTCGCATCACGTCGTGGGTTGATGGTTAGAGCGAACTCGGCAGGCGTCAGCGGGCCAAGTTCAGAGTGTGATCGATGATTGCCGTCGGGGATTGGCTCGCAAACCATATATCGGGAAAGCCGTAAAGAAAGCCATCCTGGGCCGGGCTGATCCACGAGCAGTCGCCCTACCGCGATGATGATCGCATGGGAGAGTTATGCAACCGGTATCATCATTCGACGCAACACATGTTCAGCGCGAGAGCGAGCATACGCCCAACTCCGTATAAATCTGGAATGTCGGTTCATCTTCTCGACCTTTAGCCCCGGAACCATTCTTCCAGGCGGATTATGCGATCGGTCAGACAATATTGGAAGTCCTTCCAGTTCGCTTCGAAAACACAGAGCGAGGCAGCCAAAAGGATGGTGGTCAGAGTGGCGCGGTAGTGCTCTGCTCCTTGAAGCCAAAGGCTATACCAGCACCGAGGAGCGGGGGTAGCGAGCGCTTCCATAGTGAGCGCCCGCTGATCGCACGCCTCATACTGCCTTTGGATCAGCAGATATTCCGCTTTGAGATCGCCGCTCTTTGCACACGTTTTTCCTCAGTTTCCAGCGAAATACAGGTGGCGGGCCGTTCTTGTATTGCGGTCGCCAGGCAGGCGATAAGGCCATGCCTCATTCAATCGGTGCATCCGCTAATGCGTGCCGAATTTTCCCAACAAAACTAGCGATTTTGAAACAGACTTAGTGGTAGCGGCGGGAATAGGCGAACTCGCCGCTATCTCTTTGTGGCGGAGCTATATGCTCAGGCACAGATACTTTATCTCGAGATAGTCTTCGATGCCGTATTTCGAGCCCTCGCGGCCCTGGCCGGATTGTTTGATGCCGCCAAAGGGGGCGACTTCGGTCGAGATGAGGCCGGTATTGATGCCGACCATGCCATATTCTAGCGCTTCGGCGACCCGGAAGATCTTCGACACGTCCTTCGCGTAGAAATAGGAAGCCAGGCCGAACTCGGTATTGTTGGCCATGTCGATGACTTCTTCCTCCGTCTCGAACTTGAAGAGCGGCGCGACGGGGCCGAAGGTTTCCTCGCAGGCGACCTTCATGTCTTTGGTCACGCCGGTCAGGACGGTCGGCTGGAAGAACAGGCCGCCGCGCTCATCTAGGTTTCCGCCAAGTGCAACGGATGCGCCCTTGGAGACTGCGTCTTCAATGTGCTCCTGTACCTTTTCCAATGCCTTTGCGGTAATCAGCGGCCCTGTGGTAACGCCCGCCTCGAAGCCATCGCCCACCTTCATGGAAGAGACTTTTTCGGCGAGCTTTTTCGCAAAGGCGTCGTAGACGCCGGACTGGACGTAGATGCGGTTGGCGCAAACGCAGGTCTGTCCGTTGTTGCGATATTTCGAGATCATCGCACCTTCAACGGCGGCATCGATATCCGCATCATCGAAGACGATGAAGGGAGCGTTGCCACCGAGTTCCAGACCCAGCTTCATGATCTGCTCGGCACCTTGGCGCATCAGGATTTTGCCGACGTTGGTGGAGCCCGTAAATGTGAGTTTGCGCACCTTTTCGTTATCGGTGAACTCCTTGCCGATCGAAGCAGAGTCGTTCGAGAGGACGACATTGAAGATGCCTGCTGGCAATCCCGCCCGTTCCGCCAACGCGGCAAGCGCCAGTGCGGAAAGCGGTGTCTCCGCCGCCGGTTTGGAAACCATGGCGCATCCAGCCGCAACTGCCGGAGCGAATTTACGCGCCAGCATGGCGTTGGGAAAATTCCAGGGCGTGATGGAGGCCACGACGCCAACCGGCTGCTTGATGACGATGATGCGCTTGTCCGGCTGGTGGCCGGGTATGGTATCGCCATAGACGCGCTTGGCTTCCTCGCCAAACCACTCGACGTAAGAGGCGCCGTAGAGGATTTCTCCCTTCGCTTCAGCCAGCGGTTTGCCCATCTCCATGGTCAGGATCGTGGCGAGGTCATCAGCATTGGCAACCAGAAGATCGAACAGCTTGCGCAAAATGCCGGCACGTTCCTTGCCGGTTTTTGACGCCCACAGTTTCTGCGCCTTATATGCCGCATCAATGGCACGCGCGGTTTCCGCGCGCCCCAGATCCGGTAGCGTTGCGATGACATCGCCGGTTGATGGATTGGTGACGTCGAACGCCGTTCCGCCATCGCCTGCTTCAAGCCACACGCCGTCAATCAACGCCTTATCGATTGCAAGCGAAGGGTCTTTCAACTTTAAGTAGTTTTTTCGATATTGTCATCGATCAAGCCTCCGACGCACATTCGCGAAGTGTCGTTTCGAGAATGAAAAGCGCTTCGTTGAACACGTCATCCTGGATGGTGATGGGAGCAAGGAAACGGATGACGTTCCCGTAAACGCCACATGTCAGCAGGATGAGACCTTTCTGCAGGGCGCGCTCACGGACCTTGTTGGTGAAGTCCGCATTCGGCGTCCTGGTGCCTGGGAGGTTGAACTCGACTGCGTTCATGAAGCCCGGCCCGCGAATATCGGCAATCTGCGGCACGGCTTCGCGAAGCGACTGGAGCTTCTGTTTCAGGCGGTTGCCAAGAGAGCCCGCACGCTCGTTGAGGTTTTCTTCCTCTATGACATCGAGAACGGCATTGCCTGCTGCGATACCGATCGGGTTGCCGCCATAGGTGCCACCCAGGCCACCAGGGCCGGGGGCGTCCATGATGTCCGCGCGACCGGTAACGGCGGCAATAGGGAAGCCGCCGCCAAGACCCTTCGCCATGGTGGTGAGATCGGCCGCGACGCCATAATGTTCCATGGCGAACAGCTTGCCGGTCCGGGCAAAGCCGGTCTGGACCTCATCCGCAATCAGCACAATACCGTGCTTGTCGGCAATTTCCCGCAGCTTCTGCATGAATGCGCGTGGGACTTCGTAGAAGCCGCCTTCGCCCTGCACAGGCTCGACAATAAAGGCAGCGACCCGGCTGGGATCGACATCTGCCTTGAACATCTTGTCCAGAACGGCAAGAGAATCTTCCATGGTCTGACCATGCAGTTCCACCGGGAAGGGGACGTGAAAAACGTCCGGCACCATGGGGCCGAAACCGTTCTTGTAAGGGACGACCTTGCCTGTCAGCGCCATGCCCATGAAAGTGCGGCCATGGAACCCGCCGGTAAAAGCGATGACTGCGGAACGATTGGTGGCAGCGCGCGCAATCTTGACCGCGTTTTCAACCGCTTCTGCGCCCGTGGTGACGAAGATCGTCTTCTTCTTGAAATCGCCAGGAACGAGATCGTTCAGGCGCTCGGCGAGACGAACGTAGTTTTCATAGGGGACGACCTGATGGCAGGTGTGCGTGAAGTGGTCGAGCTGATCTTTTACAGCAGCAATGACCTTGGGGTGACGATGGCCGGTGTTGACCACTGCGATACCCGCCGCAAAGTCAATGTAACGGCGGCCTTCGACATCCCATATTTCCGCGTTCTGTGCCTTGTCGGCATAAATCTGCGTGGTGACGCCGACACCACGCGAAATGGCTTCCGAGCGGCGTGATGCAATTTCCAGATTCTGCATGATATTCAGTTCCCTCTTGTCCGTTTTTGGCAGTCGTCAGGATCATCCCCGTCGTCAGGGAAAGAGAGCCTGTTCATAGGCCAAGCGCCATGCCATCTTTTCTCGATTCCGATGCACCCGTGAGGGTGCCATTCTCCCAATCAATGCGAATGATCTGGGCGCCCCCGATGGGATCTTGCGCAGGGACAATCTCAAAACCGCGACGTGTCAGTTCCGTAACCGTTTCCGCGGGCACAGTGTGTTCTACTTCGATACGCGGAGCGTGTCCGCTCGCAGGAATGAGACGAGGCAGATCGATGGCGTCCTGCAGATCCATGCCGTAATCCACCACCTTCGAAATGAGGTGCGCATGGCCCATGGCCTGATAATAGCCCCCCATCACCCCGAACGACATCTCGGTGCGGCCATGTCTGGTGACCATGCCTGGAATGATGGTGTGTTGTGGACGTTTACCTGGTGCGATCATGTTCGGATGTGCTCTCTTCAAAGAGAAGCTTTGTGCCCGATTATGCAAGATGACACCGGATTGAGGCGCGACGATTCCAGACCCGAAGCAATCGAAAATGGAGTTGATGAAGCTCACCGCATTGCGATCCTTGTCGATAACCGAAATATAAACGGTGTCTCGATGGAGCGGCATTTCGAAATCTGGCAGATCAGTCATTGCCTTATTAAGATCGATCATCGCTGCCAGCTTCGCCGCGAAATCCTTCGAAAGCATTTCCTTGACAGGAACATCAGCCTTGCTTGGATCCGCTACCCATTCGTCTCGCGCAGCATAGGCCAGCCGCGTCGCTTCGACCTCAAGATGAAGTCGGTCTGCCGATGTTGCCGGATGGTCGGTGCCAAAGTGCGACAGGATACTCAGAATGAGCAGCGCGATGATGCCCTGACCATTGGGCGGGCACTCATGGACGGTATAATCGCGGAAATCCGTCGTGACAGGTGTAACATATTCGCCCTTGGCAGAAGCGAAGTCTTCAAGCGTGTGCAGCCCTCCCAGCGACTGCAGATGATCCACCATATCGGCGGCAATCGGCCCCTTGTAAAAACCGTCACGACCTTTCTCAGCTATCGTACGAAGCGTTGCAGCTAGGCGAGGCTGGCGATGAACCTCTCCGACGCGTGGAGCCCGGCCATTTGGCAAAAAGATATCGGCGGCCGCCCCATCCTGTGAAAGAAGCTTTTCCTCAAGCGACCAGTCTCTGTGAACCCGTGGCGTAATCGCATAACCTTCCTCCGCATAGCGGATCGCAGGTGCAAGAACGTCGGCGAATGGCAGCTTTCCGTGATCGGCGTGTAGTGTGGTCCATGCGTCGATCGCACCGGGAACAGTAACTGCGGATGGAGATTGGCGCGGAACTTCGGTCAATCCACGTTCTTCGAACCATTCCACCGTCAGCGCAGCCGGTGTCCGCCCCGAGCCATTATAGGCAAGAACCTTATCTCCGCCATCAGGCGCATAAAGTGCGAAACAGTCGCCACCAATTCCAGTTGAGCCTGGTTCGACCACGCATTGAACGGCGCACGCGGCAATTGCCGCATCCATTGCGTTGCCGCCAGCCTGTAAGATATTGATCGCCGTCAGTGTTGCGGAAGGATGTGATGTCGCCGCCATGGCCTTTGTCGAAACGGCGATAGAACGTGTGGTTTTCTGAAAATTGCGCATTCGTATATCCCCCCTGCAGTTGATTGGCCGAAATTATGAGTCTCGGGCCGTTTTACGTTTCGACCATCAGGCAGAGGATGGTGTGTAGAACCTGCGCTGCTATGTGCGCCGTATTCGTTGTGGAGTCGTATTGCGGGGCCACTTCCACAACGTCGCCACCCACGATGTTCAATCCCTGCAGACCGCGTAGGATTTGCAGCACTTCGCGAGGTTGCAGGCCGCCGACTTCAGGCGTGCCGGTGCCAGGCGCAAAGCCGGGATCGACGCTATCGATATCGAAAGAGATATATGTCGGACCGCCCCCGACGATCTCCCGCGCCTTCTGGATGATATTGGGTAGGCTGGTCTCGCCCACGTCCTCCGCGTGAACGACAGTCATGCCGCTTTCGTAGGAAAACTCCCACAGATATTCCGCAGGGCCGCGGATGCCGATCTGGATGGTTCGGCGTGGGTCGAGAACGCCGTCCAGCACGGCCAATCGGAACGGCCCTCCATGCTGGAATTTGGTTCCTTCGTATGGACCGGCAGTGTCACAATGTGCATCGATATGGATCAGCCCAACCGGCTCTTTTGCGCCAACAGCTTTGAGGATCGACGATGTGATCGAGTGATCGCCGCCGACGCTGAGTGGACGAACGCCTGCTTTGACCATCCGTCGATAGAATAGTTCGATATCCTCGTGGCACTTTGCGAGATCGTATCGGCTTTGCATGGGCACATCACCGATGTCGGCAATCTTTGCCTTGCTCATGGGAGACACGCGCAGCACATGATCATAGGGACCGACGCGTTCTATAGAACGTACTGCCCTCGGCCCGAAACGGCTACCATTGCGATTGGTAACACCAAGATCCATCGGCACTCCGACAAGCGCAATATCGAGCCCGCCGAAATCGTCGCTCTGGCCTGCATCAGGCATAGGAGGAGCATCCAGAAGCGTCGGAATACCTGCGAACGGCCACTTGCGTTTGTCACCATCGGTGAATTGCGCATTGGCGACCTCGCGAAACTGGGGGTCGAATATGTCGCCGCCAGAGGCATTACCGTATTTTTCGCGAAGGGCTTTCAGATGGTCGTGCTCGGTCATGGCTGGATGTCTCCTGATCAACCAGACTGACCATAGAGATCATCGTTAGCAACTTACTTCCGATTTTCCCGAAGTGATGAGCTGCCAGTTTCCTATGTATTTCCGAGGCCTGATGGCGGACCATGATTTCTTAATGGATGCCAAAAAAAGGGGAGCACCATGACTAAAGGCAACGTCATCAATACGCCTATCGGGCGCCGTACACTTCTTGCAGGTCTCACGGCTTTTAGCGCTGCGCCATTGATCGGCGGCTTTCCAAACATAGCGCGGGCGCAGGATAAGAAGCTGCGCATCGGCTTATACGGCGGTTACTTCAAAGATACATTCGACGCGGAGATTTTTCCGGATTTTACCGCAGCAACAGGAATCGCGGTCGAAAGCGTGGCAGAGCCGACGGGCGAGGTGTGGCTGGTTCAGCTGGAGCAGGCGGCAAAAGCGGGCAAGTCTCCGGTGGATATCTCCATGATGGCTGGGGTGCCGCTCATTCGCGGTATCAATTCCGGGCTGTGGGCTCCGCTAGACACCAAAAAGCTCCCTAACTTGAAGAACGTCAAGCCAAGTCTGGTGCGGACGAACAGTGCTGGCGAGGTCGTCTCCGTCGGAGCTACGAGTTGGTACATCACGCTCGTTTCGAACACGGATGTCTACAAGGAAGCACCGACATCGTGGAAGGATATTTGGGATCCGAAATACAAGGACAGCCTCGGCCTGCTCGCCAATGTCGGTAACTCATACCTGCTTGAAGTAGCGTCAAAGACTTACTTCGGTGGCATCAAACATCTAGATACGGACGACGGAATCCGCGAAGCCTGTGCCAAGGTTGGCGAGCTCAAGCCGAATGTGCGCTTGTGGTACCGCGACGAAGCGCAGTTCGAACAGGCGCTGAAATCCGGCGAAATCCCTATGGGCCAATACTACCACGACGTGACCAGGCTTGCAGTCAAGGACGGCTTCCCGGTTCGCTCCACCATGCCAATCGAAGGCGGTATCTACGATTACGGCTCCTGGGCCGTGACGAAAGCTGCAGCCTCTTCGCTCGATCTCGCCTATGTCTACATCGACTACATGTCTCAACCATCGACGCAGGCAAAACTTGCCCGCAAGCTCGGAAGCGCACCGATCGTAGACCGCGCCCTGACAGATCTGACCGACGAGGAATTCGAATCCGTTTCGTCCACCATCGATCCGATCACTCCGCATTATGAAATGCAGGCTTTGAAGACGGACTTCATAAATCAGGTCTGGAGCGAGATGCAGCAGGGCTGATCCTGCCATCGTATCGAATGACCAATCGCGATGTGAATGAGCGCATTCACATCGCTTGCCCAGAGGTGAAGACATGTCCGGATTGGCGATCCAAAATCTCAACAAGAGCTATGGTCCAGTCGACGCGCTGAGCAAGATTTCGCTCAATGTCGAGAACGGGCAGTTCGTCTGCTTGCTCGGTCCTTCCGGCTGCGGCAAGTCCACCCTGTTGCGTATCATTGCCGGCCTGGAAACCGCTTCCTCTGGAACGATCGCACTGGATGACCGTGATATCACTCATGTCCCTGCGCATTTGAGGGACTTCGGCATGGTGTTTCAGTCCCTCGCGCTCTTTCCTCATTTATCCGTGGGTGAAAACATTGCCTATCCGTTGCGCATACGCGGAGCTGGAAAGGACGTGCAGAGACAGGAAGTGGAGCGGCTGCTCAAACTGGTGCATTTGCCGGGTGTTGCGGATCGTGCCATCACCCAGCTGTCCGGCGGTCAGCGGCAACGCATCGCCATTGCACGCGCACTTGCCCTGAAGCCGAAGCTCTTTCTGCTCGACGAACCGATGTCGGCGCTTGATGCGAAACTTCGCGAAGCCATGCAGGTGGAACTGAAGCGCCTCCAGCAAGACCTTGGCATTACCACATTCCTTGTGACCCATGACCAGCGTGAGGCCATGACGACAGCCGACGTCGTGGTCGTGATGTCCGGTGGAATCATACAGCAGGTCGCTCCGCCACTGGAGATTTACCGCAATCCTGCCAATGCCTTCGTTGCCGATTTCATTGGTGTTGCCAACCTCATCGAAGGGACTGTGACATCTCCCGGACGTATCAGCGTGCCTGGTGGCAACGTCGAAATTTCCACTGCGCCGCCATCAGGAAAAGTCGTCTTCTCCGTGCGCCCCGAAGACCTGGAACTGCGTCGCGAAGCCAGTAACAGCAGCGTTTCGGGACGTGTCGCATTCACCAGACATCTCGGTGCAGCGGTCGAGGTCAATGTTTCCGTCGATGGTCTGGAAAAGGATATCATCGTCGCTCTGCCGTCAAGGCAGGAAAGCATGCTGTCTATTGGGCAAACCGTCCATGTTCACGTTCCGGGTTCCTCCTGCGTTGTTCTGGGGTGAACCATGACCGTTTCAAAGCCTCAATCGCTTTCAGGTTACATGCCGCTCATAGTGCCGACAGCACTCCTCATCCTGTTTTTCGTGGTGCCGTTTGGATCGATGATCTTCGCATCCTTTCAGAAGAATGCGGGCGCTGGACTGACTGAAAACCTGATGACGCTGGAGAACTACCGGCGTTTGCTCAGCCCTTTCTTCGGCTGGCTTTTGGTTTCCTCCTTCGGGCTCGCGCTTGGTGTCGCGGCCATCTCGATCCTGATCGCGTTCCCGTTTTCCTACCTTCTGGTCAATGCGCCGCGTTCCACACAGGTATGCTGGCTCATTTTCCTTCTATCGATCTTGTCTCTGTCGGAATCGATCATCGGTTTTGCATGGTCCACACTCCTGTCGCGGACGGCCGGGGTCAGCAATTTTCTTGTCTGGGTCGGATTGATCGACCGGCCAACATCCTATGCGCCGGGGCTTGGAGCATTGGTTGCGGGTGTTACCTACACGGCTTTCCCCTATGCGGTGCTTGTTCTGTTTCCGATCCTGTCACGCGTCGATCCTCATATCGAGGAAGCGGCGCGAACGCTCGGCACATCGCCGCTGCGCACATTTTTCACCGTGGTGCTGCCCATGCAGCGCAACGCGATCATCACGACCTTCCTGATGATCATGGTGTTTACCCTCGGCACTTATCTGATGCCGCAAATTCTTGGACGGCCGCAGCATTGGACGCTTTCCGTCGCCATCAGCGATCAGGCGCTGATGCAGTCGAACATCCCCTTTGCCGCAGCACTTGCCGTTTTCCTTGTCATTGCGACGTTGCTGATTGTCGGAACCATCGTCCTCTTCGGTCGCAAGGAGCAGACACAATGAACCAAACCCTTGTGCGCCGCGTCTTTTTCACCGTGCTTGCTGCCGTCATGGCCGCCCCGCTGATCGTCGTGATGGGTGTATCGATCAATCAGAAAAAAGCACTGACCTTCCCTCCGCAGGGCTTCAATGTCGGCTGGTATCTCGATCTTTTTCGGATGCCGGATTGGTCAAGCGCCCTGCTCAACAGCGGCATCATCGCGCTTCTTTCAGCGAGTTTCGCGGTCATCATCGCTTTCCCGCTGGCGTGGTTCAATTGGCGTTACCGGCTGGGCATCGTCAAGGTTGTTGTGGCGATCGGGCTCATGCCGTTCCTTCTCCCGCCGGTGATCACGGCCATGGGCTTTTTGTCGTTCTGGACGCAGTCCGGCCTTTACGGACAATATTGGACTGTCGTGGTCAGCCACGGCATTTTCCTTGTTTCGCTGCCACTGGTTTCGCTCTCTCTTGGCTTCAGCTCTCTCGAAAGCAGCCTCACCGAGGCGGCGGCCACGATGGGAGCGGATAATCGTGCGATCCTGCGAACCGTCGTCCTGCCTCTGGTTCGGCCCTACCTGATTTCCGGCTTTGCCTTCGCTTTCGTCGTTTCGCTGAACGAATATCTGGTGGCCTACATGACGGTCGGACCCGTTCTCGAAACGCTGCCGATGAAGATTTTCAATTCGCTGCGCTACGGCTACACGCCCGTCATGGCGTCTGCATCGATCTTCTTCGTGTTCGTGACCGTCGTCATCTTTTCGCTTGTCGCGCGCTTCGGCGATCTTCCGAAACTCCTCGGAGCCTATTCGAAATGACCGCAATCCGCAGGGCGTTATCCGACGCCACATTGTACCCGTTCTGGCTCGATAATCCGCTGGCACCATCCAGCGAGCCGCATCTGGTGGGCCGCACCGATGCCGACCTTGCCATCGTCGGCGGTGGGTTCACCGGACTGTGGGCAGCCATTCTGGCTAAACAGGCCAATCCGGCGCGCGATGTCGTCATCATCGAAGCGCGAAAGGTGGGGCACGGCGCATCCGGCAGGCCCGGTGGTATTGTTTCCACCTCCGTCATGCATGGCCTGATCAACGCCAACAGGATTTTTCCCAACGATCTTCCAGCGCTGGAACGTCTCGGCAAGGCCAACCTTGATGGTTGGACGCAGACCATCCTGGACCACCAGATCGACGCCGATCTGGAGTGGTCGGGCGAGATGACCGTTTCCATCGGACCAACGGGGCTGGACGAGCTTCAGGAAGAATTCGAACTCGCAAAGCGATACGGCCACAACGTTATTTTGATGAACCGAGAGCAGACGCGCAGCGAAGTCGCATCCCCGTTGTTTGATGGAGGCCTGTGGTCGAAGGAGCGGAGCGGCACGGTGCATCCGGCAAAACTTGCATGGGGACTGAAACGAACCGCGCTCAGCCTTGGCGTTCGCATTTACGAACATACCCCGATGACGGGGGTGGAAGATAATGGCTCGACTATGACCGTCATCACCCATGATGGGAGCATCAAGGCCCCGAAAGTGCTTTTTGCGACCAATGCCTGGAATGCCGGGCATAAGAACATCAAGCGACGGATCGTCTCGGTGCGTGACCGGGTTCTGGCGACTGAACCGCTGACGGACGAGCAGCTTTCGCGTCTCGGCTGGAAAAATCGCCAAGGCATCTACGATACCCGTACCCAGTTGAACTACATGCGCTTGACGCGCGACAACCGGATCATCTTCGGTGGCCGGGTCGGCTACTTTTTCAATAACAACACCGATCCTGCGCAAGACCGCAAAATCGAGACCTATGAGCGTCTGGCGGGTTATTTCTTCAAAACCTTCCCGCAGCTGGGCGATGTTAAGTTCACCCATGCATGGTCCGGTCCCATCGATCTCACCATGCGTCTTGCTGTGCATTTTCAGCGCTACTATGGCGGGAAAGGCATCTATGCAGGGGGCTATTCCGGCTTCGGCGTTACCGCCACCCGCTTCGGTGCTGCCATCGGCCTCGATATTCTCGACGGCAAGAGCAACCCGGATCTCGATCTGGATTTCGTCCGCACCCAACCGAACTGGATTCCGCCGGAGCCCTTCCGTTGGATCGGCGCGAAGACCACGATGTACGCGCTGGACGAGGTGGACCAGAAAGGCGGCTGGCGCAAACTCTGGATAAGCATGGTACATAAAATGGGGTTCCCGCTATGACGACATTCACTCGCCCGGCACGTCTTCAGGTTCCGCCTGAATTTCTTGATCGTGAGAAGAGCGTCTTTATCGATGGATGCTGGGTCGACGGTGCTGCACAGTCTTCTATAGAGGCAATCGATCCATCCAGCGGCAAGGCGTTCGCTGCTTTCGTGCCCTCTTCGATAGCGCAGGTGGAAGATGCAGCGGTGGCCGCAGCGCGCACCTTCTCCACCTGGCGACGGACAAGTGGACGTGAGCGAGCCGGGTTCCTCCGTGAGATTGCCAAAGGACTACAGGCGCGCAAATCGCAATTGGTCGCCTTGCAGATGCTCAATAGCGGAAAGCCGCGTTTCGAGGCCGAGATCGATGTCGATGACGCGTCTGCGACATTTGATTATTATGCTGAGCTTGCCGAAGGACTGGACGAAAAGCAGGGGCAATCGGTCGAACTTGCATCGGACGGCCTAGAGGGCGCGACCTATTTCGAGCCCGTCGGCCCGGTCGCACTGATCGTGCCGTGGAATTTTCCGATGGTCACGGCAGCATGGAAGCTTGCACCAGCGTTGGCGGCGGGCTGCACTGCGGTTTTGAAACCGTCTGAATTCACGACTTTGGCCGAACTCGTCTATGGTGATCTGGCAATTGAAGTGGGTCTCCCCGATGGCGTCCTGAATATTGTGCCGGGCGCTGGTGACGTCGGTGCGGCTCTTTGCGCCGACAGGCGTTTCCGCAAAATCTCTTTCACCGGATCCAATGCGACCGGTACCCGCGTGATGGCCGCGGCTGCACGGCGCAACGTACCAGTTTCGCTAGAACTCGGCGGCAAGTCGCCCATTATCATTCTTGACGATTCGGATATTATGCAGGCCGTCGAAATCGCCGCTGCCGGGATTTTCTTCAACTGCGGTCAGATGTGTTCAGCGACATCAAGATTGTTAGTATCGGAGAAGATCGCAGACGAGTTCGTCAAGGCGCTCGTCGCCAAGGTTCACAGTCTCGCGGTCGGGGGCCATGACATGCCAGAGGCGGCAATGGGTCCGCTTATGAACGCCCCCCAATTTGCCAAAGTCACGGCTATACTGGAGCAAGCTGCCAAAGATGGGCTGGAATGTCTGGTCGGCGGGACCGCCATCCGTGGCCAAGATGGCTTCTTCGTCGCTCCGACGGTTTATCGAAATGTTCCGATGGATCACCCCGTCTGGCGTGAGGAAATTTTTGGACCGGTCCTCGCTTTGCGCAGCTTTTCGAGTGTGGAGGAAGCGATCGATATCGCCAATGACACGGATTTCGGACTTGCAGCAACTGTCGTTGGGACGGATCGCCAGCAGGCGGCTTCTGTGGCCGACCGCCTGGATGCCGGCCATATCTGGGTCAATAGCGCACAGATCATCTTCCCGAACACGGCATGGGGAGGCTTCAAGGCAAGTGGCATCGGCCGGGAATTGGGACCATGGGGTTTGTCCGCCTATCAGTCGGTCAAGCACGTGACGCTCGCCAGCTGATATCAAGGAAGCGAGAGATCAAACAATGTCTAAGCTTATCGTGCTTTCTCCTCATGGGCCGACAGGTTTAAAGCCCTGTTCGATCGTCCCGGCCGAGAGCCTTCTGACCCCACCGCCCGCCGAGCAGGGTACCGTCATCTACGGGGATGGCGAACAGACCTGCGGCATATGGGAGGCCTCGCCCTATGCGGAGCGCATGGACGATTATCCCTGCAACGAGATGGCACACATCATTTCCGGCGAGGTTGTCATCATACATGACGGCGCAGAGCCGCAGACGTTTGGGGCAGGTGACACCTACTTCATGCAGAAGGGCTTCAAAGGGCGCTTCGAGGTCACCGTAACCTGCCGAAAATATGACTTCACTGTCGAATGATAATAAATGCAGCGTCGTGGATGGCGACCTGCGAGGAGAGGGGACACGCATGGCCGCATCAGCCGATATGATCATCATCAATGGCCGGATAATTTCAATGGACCCGGCACAGCCTCGCGCCGAGGCTTTGGCCATTGCCGAGGGCCGCATAGTGGCCGTAGGTACCAACAGCGAGATCTCGGCTTACAGGACCAGCCAGACACGAGTCATGGATGCCGCTGGCGCAACGGTGACGCCTGGCATCAACGAAAGCCATATCCATATCTTTAGCGGCTCGGCAGAGCTTGACCAGCTCTCTCTTTTCGAGGTCAAGGGATACGACGCCATGAAGTCGGCAATTCTGGCTTACGGCGAGGCGAAGCCGAATGACCCGCTTCTCATGGTCATCTCATGTGATTACACGATCCTCGGAGATGGACGTCCGATCGACAGGCATGTTCTGGACTCTATCGTGTCAGACCGCCCGTTGGCTGTCATGGCGCCGGATCACCATACCGTTTGGGCAAATACTCTCGCGCTTACCAGAGCAGGCCTTCTGGAAGGCCGGGCATTGCCACCCGGCAACGAGATCGTCATTGCTGAGGACGGATTGCCGACTGGCGAGTTACGCGAACACTACGCCTTCGATGACGTCATCGCCCTTGGCGCGAATGCTGGCCGAGACATGCTGGGCCTGAGCACAGGCGACGAGCCGCACGAGCCATCTGCTGCGGATCGCGCTTATGATCGTGCTTTGCTGAAACGCGGCCTGCAGCATCTGGCGGCCCACGGCATTACCAGCTTTCAGAACATGGATGGCAATCGTTATCAGCTTGAACTTCTATCGGAAATTCAGGCGGAGGGAGCGCTCCTGTGCCGAGGCCGGGTTCCACTGCATTATGTCACGGGGGACATTGTCGAACAGATGGACAAGGCCGTTCGGATGCAGGCCGATTTCAATGGAGAGTGGCTGAACTCCGGCACTGTCAAGGTGTTCATGGATGGGGTCCTCGATTCCCATACTGCCGTGATGTACGACGACTATGTTGATCGGCCTGGCTGGAAGGGTGAGCCTCGTTTCGATCAGGCAACCTTTGATCGGCTATGCACGGAAGCAGACAAGCGCGGTCTTCAGATTGCGGTTCATGCGATCGGCGATGGTGCCGTTGCAAGCGTTCTGGATGGATATGCCGAAGCGCGGCGTGCCAACGGTGCGCGTGATAGCCGTCACCGTATCGAGCATATCGAGGTTGTCCGGTGGCACGATATTCCACGCATGGCCGATCTGAAAATCGTGGCCTCCATGCAACCGACCGTGCCGCCGGGACAAATGGGGTTGCCGCTTGAGCCGACCCTGTCACGTATCGGCACCGACAACTGGGTCCGCTCCTATGCTTGGAGAGCAATTCGCGATGCCGACATCGACCTGATATTCTCGACAGATTGGCCCGTATCTCCCGTTTCACCGATATTGTCGATGCATTCAGCTATGACAAGAAAGCCATGGAGAGACGATCTGCCCGATAATCGCCAGACGCTCATGGAAGCACTGGATGCATATACCGTGCGCGGTGCTTATGCGGAATTTGCCGAAGGCTGGAAGGGTCGATTGAAGCCCGGCTATGTCGCAGACATCGTCGTCTGGGACAGGGATATGGAAAGGCTCGATCCCGAAGAGATGGTTGGTGTTGCCCCTCTTTTCACGATTTGCGGCGGCAACGTCACCTACAGCGCATAGGTGCCTTTTCCTGCAGCGAATGTCGTATGCGGGTTCTTACCCGCACAACATTCAGTTGCGTCGCGCGCTGAGTGAGAGCGGCGCTTGTACAACCTTTAAGGAGCCAATATCGTCACTCCTGGCTGGTCGCATGAAGTTTCGGCTCATAGCGTTCAGTCAAATAAGGGACAAGAGATGCAGAGACCTGAAACGAGTTCGCGAAACGCGATCTCAATGGATAATACCGATATTCGTCTGATCCGGATTTTCATCAGGGTGGTCGAGGCGGGTGGGCTTTCAGCTGCGCAGGCAGATCTCAATCTTTCGCTCTCGACAATCTCCGAGAAAATCTCTGCGTTGGAACAAAGGCTGGGTGTTACGCTCTGCAAGCGGGGCAGGGGAGGTTTTCAACTGACCGATAACGGTCGGTCTGTATTTGACGAATGCCAAAGACTGTTCGGCTCCCTGGATCAGTTCAGCCGCAAAGTGGCGGGTCTGAAGTCTAACTTGAGCGGCACGTTGTCGGTAGGCCTGGTGGATAACACCATTACCGATCCGGTCTCTCCAATCGCCCCCACAATCTCGAAACTGGCCGAAGTCGCGCCATTGTTGCATCTTTCTGTTGAAACCAGATCTCCCGGAGAGTTGCTGCGGGATGTGGTTGCCCGCAAGCTCGATCTGGCGGTCGGCAGTTTTCCCAGGATGGCGCTGGGCCTTGCCTATATAGATCTCTACGAAGAAACCCAAAATTTCTACTGCGGCGGTGGCCATCCTCTGTTTTCCCTCGCTGACGAGGATATTGGCATCGATCAGGTCCGTACCCACCGCATCATCGGGCGCAGCTATTGGGCAGCACGTGACATCAAGATCTTCGCAATCGCCAGTCCCCACGCCACGGTCTCCAACATGGAAGCCGAGGCCTATCTGATTTTGTCGGGTTCGTACCTGGGATATCTGCCTGACCATTTCGCTGCACCATTCGTGCAGGCAGGTCGTATGCGATTGATCCGCCCGAACCTGTTTTCCTACAAGGCTAAATTTCAGCTTGCCACCCTGGAAGACTGGAAGAGCCGACCTATCGTGAAAACCTTCGTTGACCTCATTAGCAATGCCGCCAAGAAAAATTCGTCCAAACCAGGATAGGTCATCGGCCCTAGCCAAAGGGAGTATCGATATTCCTTTCAGCCTGGTTTCACCGGGTCTTTTTAGGAGAGACACCATGGCTACAGCAATGCGTGATGTATTGCCGATTTTGCTGTTGGTCGCGGTTTCGATGTGGTTTTCCCAAGCGCAACAGTCGGATAGCGCTTGATCGCGACCGGGGCGTTACTGCCAGTCGATCGACGCGTCATTTTTCAGGCTCAGCGGATCAATGCAGGTTAAATGATGCCTCGCAGGAATGCTTTGGTCCGCTCGTGTTGCGGATTACTGAAAAAACTTGCTGACGGACTCATCTCAACGATCTCGCCCGACACCATCATAACCGTGCGATGCGACACGTCCCTGGCAAATGCCATTTCATGGGTCACGACAATCATCGTCATGCCTTGCTGGGCAACTTCTTTCATGACTTCGAGCACCCCGCCGACGGTCTCGGGATCGAGTGCGCTTGTCGGCATCGAACAAGAGAACATCCGGCTTCATGGCCAAGGCCCGTGCAATCGCCACTCGTTGCTGCTGTCCACCGGAGAGTTGTGAGGGATAGCGTCGAGCCTTGTCACCAAGTCCGACACGATGAAGAAGAGCCATCGCTTCTTTTTCTAACGTCGCCCTATCTCTCTTCTGTATACGGCATGGGGCTATGGTGATGTTCTCGATTGCTGTCAGGTGCGGGAATAGATTGAAGCGTTGAAACACCATGCCTGTGCGCTGGCGTTGTAGCGCAATCTTGCGGCTCGATTCTTCAACGAGACGGCCGTTGACCCGCCGATAGCCGATCCGTTCTCCCCCAACGAAGATGTCGCCGTCATTGATTTTTTCCAGATGATTGATGCATCGAACGAGCGTCGTCTTACCTGAGCCGGAAGGGCCGATGATGCACATGACCTCACCTGCTGCGACATCGAGGTCTATACCTTTGAGAATCTCCAGAGTGCCGTAGCTTTTGCGGACGCCTTTTATGCGCACCAACGGGGATGAAATGGTGTCAGTCATGAACGCCTCAACAGTAACAGCTTTCGCTTGGGTATGATCGTTTCGACATCCAAAGCGGGAAGGTCGTAGCGTGCGAGCCGCATTTCGATAATCCGTTGAACGGCTGAAACGAGACTGGTGAGGAAGAGGTACCAGACCGCCGCAACAGCAAAGAGTTCGAACGTCTTGAACGTGGCCGCATTGATAGATTGCAAAGTGCCGAAGAACTCCCGGATGCCTATGACGGCAAGAAGCGATGTGCTTTTGATCATCAGGGTGATTTCGCTGCCGAGAGGCGGAACGATGATCCGCAGAGCCTGTGGCAGAATAATCAGTCGCATTGATTGCGCGGGGCGCATGCCAACGGCGCGGGCCGCATCGAACTGTCCTTTGTCTACCGCGGCAATAGCGGCCCGGACGATCTCGGCCATATAGGCTGCTTCGTTCAGGGCCAGCGTAATCACTGCCGCTTGAAGTGCACCTGAAATCGTCAGTCCGAAGACCTGCAGGTCCGGCCACATGTAAATGCCTGCCGCTGCGACGCCGGTATAGGCCAGTACCAACTGAACCAGCAACGGAGTCCCGCGCCAAACCCAGACATACAGCCTGGCCCCGGTGCTGAGGAAAGGGTTCTTTGAAAGCCGCGCAAGCCCAATGAGAAACCCGAGCGTCATACCCAGGAGCATAGCAATTGTGGCAACGATAATGGTGATGCCGAGACCAACCCACACGGTGCTTGGCGGAGAGATAAGGTACTGGAGGAAAAAATTGAAATCCAGGCGCAAGTTGCCCATTGGCTCTACCTATCGGTCAGGCGCCGGTCGGGCTGCCATGAAGGCATCCGACCGGCTGGGAGGGTCAGGGAAAGGCCAGCGACTGGAACGACCACTTGTCTAGGATCGCCTTGTAGGTTCCGTCGGCACACATTTCTTTCACCGCGGCATCGACTGCGGCCAGGAGTTCCTTGTCATCCTTGCGCACCGCGATGCCGGTGGCGAGCTTGTTGAAGGTCTCGCCCATCTGCTTGACGGCATTCGGTGTGCGGCTGTTGTAGTAAGCCGCCTGATCGGGCGTCGAAATGTATGCGTCGACAAGTCCGGTTGCGACCTGCTGAAATGCTTCGGTACTCGTCTGTAAGACGATCATGTTGATAGGCGGCTTGCCCGCGCTCTTCAGGCCTTCGTTAGCCTTTGCGAGCAGACCTTCGCCTGTTGTCCCGATGCCTACGGCTACCTTTCTGCCCGCGAGATCGTCCAATGCGGAAACCGCCAGAGTGCTTGAATCACGAAGGATGATCGCCGCCCCGGTCTTTGCGTAGTCCACGAAGTCTACGACTTCTCGGCGCTCGGGCTTGTCATACAGCGCAGAAATAATTGCGTCACACTGGCTGGCCTGAAGAGCTGGGATGTGACCATCGAAACTGATGTTCTTATGTTCGTTGGTGACACCCATCTTCTTGGCCACTTCGGCAGCGATGTCGATGTCGAACCCAACTGGCTTTTATGTCGTGGGATCAAGCATCTCCCATGGGGGGAAAGCCATTTCGGTGCAAAACACCAGCTTCTTAGCGGACTTGATCCGGTCTGGAGCCTGAATATTCTCAGCAGCCACCGCGCTTGATGCGAGTGTAATTGCGAGAAAGGATTGACCTATCAACAGTTTGATATTCATCGTTCCCTCGTTATCTGACAGTGCCTGTTTTCGACACTTTCGTTAGCGTCGCCACTGCAACACGCGGTGGGTGCAGCGAAAATCAACATATTCAGAAGGTCACTTCGTGTTTTCCCAAACAAAAAGGATTGCGGCTTTGGGGTGATGTGGCGGCACATCATTCCATCCGCCCAACCGTCCAATCCTGTCCGTCTCAAATGTTTACGTATTGCCGAAGTGAACTGCGATTTTTCCTGATATGCCTCGCCATCGACGCGTGGGACAAGGATCGATAATGAGTGTGCGCAGGCCGTTGATTTTGGAAACGGGTTGATGCCGTTGGAAATGATCTTCCAAATGTGAGGGAGGGGCTTATGATGCAGACCCAATTGACGGCGGATGATTTCGAGACGCTGTTGGAGAGCATCAACGCTCCAGACCTGCCGCTTGAAATGGTCCAGGCGCATGTGTCTGCGGCTTACGGTCTGGAGGGGCAGTGGCGCCGTCTGGGGGGCGAGAGGGAACAAAATTTTCGGCTTTTCACCGCAAATGGAGGCCAGTTCGTTGTCAAGATTGCGTCGCTCGACGAGCCTCGTGAGAGTCTATTGTTCCAGACGCGTGCCCTCGAACATATAGCGAGGGTCGATCCGACTCTCTCCGTGCCGCGGCTTATCAGGACCACGACTGGTGATCCGATCTTGGCGATCGCCGATGACGAAGGTCGCGAGCATTCCGTCAGAGTGTTGACTTTCATGCCTGGCAACACTGTTTTTGATCAGTTGCGCACTGTGAAGAGTGCGCTCGGCGCGGAAGAGCTGATTGCTTTGGGCGAAGCAAGCGGAAGGCTTGCGCGCTCCCTGCAGGGCTTTCGAGGCTTGGGCGCGCCGCGCCTGATGCCTTGGGACCTGAGTAACGGTCTATTGTTCAGCGAGCAGCTTCTCGCCCACATGCCGCCGTCACTCTCTCCGATACTGGAAGCCGTTCTGCCTGGGATAGAGCAGGTGATCTGCGAGACGCTGCCTACTCTACGGGCGCAGGTGATCTACCATGATTTCCACGAGTCCAATGTTCTGGTGCGTTTTGAGCCGGACTTCGCTGTCGAAGGCATCATCGATTTTGGCGATATGATCTACGGTCCGTTGATCCAGGATATTGCGGTGACTGTCGCATCCTTGATCCATTGGACACCGGATCCGGTCTTTGCAGCAGCTTGCCTCGTGCGGGGTTATCAGCGCCACATGCCGCTGGAGACTGCGGACATCAAGGTGCTAAAGCAGATCGTCCTTGCCCGTCTCCTCCTGCAAGTCGGTCTCGTTTCTCGTCAAGCCGCAGTCAAGGGACGTCACGATCCCGATCTGGAAGAACTCCAATCGGTTTACACCGCCGCGATCTTGCACATCGCCGCCGTTTCCGATGTTGATTTTGCCGCGCACCTGATGCCCTCCGTCGTTCCCGTATCAGGGGCCACCGGGGCCGGCATTACCGGACCGACACCGAGACTCCTTCAACGGCGCGAAGCGGTTCTCGGCAAGACCTATACTTTTTACGATGAACCCCTTGAACTGGTGCGCGGGCGCGGATGTCGCGTGTACGACGCCAACGGAAAAGAATATCTCGACTGCTACAACAACGTCGCCAATGTCGGTCACTGCCATCCCTACGTGGTCGATGCCCTGGCACGACAGGCCGGTACGCTCAATACGAATTCGCGTTACCTTCATCCGGAGATCGTGCGTTTGGCAGAACGGCTCGGCGCGACGCTGCCGGCGCATCTCGATACATGGCTGTTCGTCTGCACCGGGTCCGAGGCCAATGACCTGGCGGTTCGCTTGGCACGTCAGACAACCGGCAGACAGGGCATCGTGATTACAGAGAATAGCTATCACGGCAATACGTCGGTGGTAACGCCGCTCTCTTTGATCGATTACGACATCAAGGACAAACCGGACTGGGTCGAGGCGGTTGCGCCTCCCAATCTGTATAGAGGGCTTTATCGCGAGGGCGTAAACGACGCGGGCGAAAAATATGCCGCGCATATCACCAACGCAGCCTCGTGCCTGACGGAGCGAGGGCACGGTATGGCGGGCATGATGATTGATTCGATTTTCGATGCCAATGGCGCGCTGGTTCCTCCCCCAGATTACCTTGCGCTTGCATATTCCGCCGCCAGGCGCGCCGGCGCTCTGACCATTGCCGACGAAGTGCAAATGGGGTTTTCCCGTTCGGGTACCCACATGTGGGGTTTCGAGGCCTTCGGTGTCGAGCCTGATATCGTAACGATGGGCAAGCCCATGGGCAACGGACACCCGATTGCGGCACTTGCAACCCGCCGCGATATTGCAGAAAGGCTGCAAAAGCAGACGGGGTACTTCAACACCTTTGGAGGAAATACTGTCTCTGCTGCTGTCGCCAATGCCTGTCTTGATGTTCTGCAGGGAGAGGATTTGCAAGGCAATGCCAGACGTAGCGCTGATGTTCTCATTCCCGGTCTCCAAGCCCTCATGAAGCGGCATGAGCTCGTCGGACACATTCAGGGAAGGGGTCTTTTCCTCGGCGTGGAACTCGTCACTGATCGAGAGACGCGGGAGCCCGCAAAGCTGGCGGCGCGCTGGGTGCGAGAGCGCATGAAGGTGCTTGGCGTTCTTGTTTCCTCCACTGGCCCACACGGCAACATCATCAAGATTCGACCACCGCTCGTTTTCAGTGTCTCGGATGCCTCGCAGTGCCTTGCCGTTCTGGATCAGGCTATCTCGGAAGTACAGTGCCGTTGCGACAGACGAAAGAGTAGCTCCAACTCAAGCTTAGCAAGCAGATAGTGGGTAAAGGCATGGCTTTTCCGGACCTTATTCAACCTGAGTTGGCTGCTTATGAGAGCAATGTCATCATGCCTGATGACTTTACACATTTCTGGCAGTCCAACATTGCGCAGGCACGTGAGATTGGTGGTGACATTCAAGTCGTGCCTGAGAAGACCACCCTCAAGGTGATTGAAGTCTTCGATGTCACCTTTCCAGGCTTTGGAGGGCATCCGATAAAGGGCTGGCTTATTCTTCCCAAAGAAAGGCGAGGCCGGCTTCCACTGGTCGTTCAATATATCGGATATGGTGGCGGGCGGAGTTTGCCGCATGAGCAACTGCACTGGGCGGCATCGGGGTTTGCTTACTTTCGCATGGATACCCGCGGGCAGGGCAGTGTCTGGAGTGTTGGGGCGACAGCCGATCCCGTAGGGTCTTTCTCATCCAGCCCGGGCTTCATGACACGAGGCGTTCTTGATAAAAACGATTACTATTATCGTCGCGTCTTGACCGACAGCGTCCGAGCAATCGATGCACTTTTGACGCTGGATTTCATTGATACCGAGCGAGTTGCCGTTTGTGGCGACAGTCAGGGAGGAGCGATATCCATCGCAGTCGGTGGTTTGGATCCAAGAATTAAGGCTGTCATGCCCGATGTGCCATTTCTCTGCGACTTCCCACGCGCTGTGCAGCTTGCTACTCGCGATCCCTACATCGAGATCATTCGCTTTCTCTCGCAACACAGAGACAAGAAAGCCAAGGTTTTCGAGACGCTGAATTACTTCGATTGCGTCCACTTTGCGCGGCACGCCAAGGCGCCGGCGCTGTTTTCTGTCGCCCTGATGGATGAAATCTGTCCTGCCTCGACGGTGTACGCCGCCTTTAACGCTTATGCAGGACAGAAAAACATTGTCGACTGTGATTTCAACAATCACGAAGGTGGGCAGTTCTACCAGGAGCGAGAGCAGATGAACTGGCTATCCGACCTCTTTGCGACACATTAGGGTGTGCCTTCTACGCTCACCCGGGCTGATGTCACAGACATCGTGACCATACAACGACTGGGCCAGTTGCTTGAGCTTCTCTGTGAGATATCTTTCCAAAAGTGAATAGCGGCGCTCAATGCGGTGGTGGATATTGAAACTGGCAACATATCGGGCACGCGCTCCCCGTGGGTAGCGGCCTGATGGTGGCCTGAAGGTCCGCACCCCGTTCAAAGACGGTAGCGGCCGTCGTAGGCCGAGCACGCACCTCCAGCGGCACATTCCGAATGAGCAGTTGCCGGAGTTGAGCACATAATTCTGACACGCCGCTTAGTTGCGATGGCTGACTCAAGTTCAAAAGACGAACAATTCGAACTCGAAAGTTTGCAACCCTTGTTATATTATTCGCTTTCAAGCAACTTTATCGGTTAGCGGCCGATGGCAGCTATATAGCTACCAGGTGGGGCAAACCGATCGCGCCTGAAGGTTAATATGAGCTGTTATTTCCAAGGCTGCGCTGAAAAGGGGATCACTAAGGAGCACATTCCGCCGCGATCGTTCTTCCCAAACCGCGAAAGTTTGCAACTTCTTAGTGTCAATTCTTGCAAATCGCACACCAATGACAAGTCGACGGACGACCTTTACGTGTTAGCTCAGATCTGCATGAACGGCGTCGCCGAGCAACCGTGCGAGAGAGGTATCTCTGGCGAAAGTCGCTCCACAGCTGTCGCACAATAAAGACGCTCTGCGAAAGCTATTGCTGAAAGGTTCGTTAAGGTTTCCGGGGGGTGCGTTAGGTATCCCGTGGACCGCGCACGCTTCGACGACTTCTTCACGGCACTTTCGTGCGGCGTCATCTACAAGTCCCAAAGAAAGCAACTGCCGCCGGAATACACGATCAACCACATCTATCATCGGCTCGTCGACAACGCCGATTCGGAGGCGCGGGCCATCCAGGACGGAATCGACCGCTTTTACGATCAGAAGCCGCTGGACCTCATGGCCTTCGGCAATCCAGACACGCGCAACGAGTGCGTCTACACCGTCGAGATCTACGGCCTACCAGGGTTTCGCAGTAGCATTACCATCGTCCACAAGTTCTTCGGGGTGTTTAAGGTTACCTCAATGCTCCTCACGGTTCGTCGCACTCTAGCGGCGATCCGTTCGCAAATTAATATCGGAACAAAGTCGCGAAATGCCACTTGATCCGGCCCGGGCGTCCAAATCTGATACTTTGTGAGCTCGACCGACGCTAGCGAGCCGTATCCAGCAGATATCAGGCCGTCATTATCGGTAGGCTTCTGAGCAGGGCTTCAGATGCGCTCGCCACGTAGCCGCTCTGCCGAAGGATGTGCTCGTTTATTTCTCTCACCTGTTTTGTGTTCAACTCGCTGATGCATGATGGTCCCTTGAACTTCGGGCGCACCGCGACATCCGGCGCTAGCGGGAACCACATGGCTGTTTACCTACCTTAGCTTGCAGCAGCCCCTCGCTAGCCATTGCGATCGGTCTGCTTTCGATCACAAATTCATCCTCTGATGTAACGCCGATTTCGAATTCCGCAGCGGAGAGCATCTACATTATGAGGGAGCTGTCTGCAGCGAGGGCGTTCACCGTCGCGTTCTGGCTCAGTTTAGCTAGTCCTTCCTGCGAGCGAAGTTGGTCAAGAAGGGTTTGTCGGCTGTCAGTCCCATTTCAGCGGCTTTAGATATTGCTTTCTTAAGCCGCTCTCTGGGGTGGTGGATGGTGACAAAAATCTTCAGCCGACAAAGGGCGTCAACGGCGGCATGTTTTTTGCTGATGCTGCTAAAGCGCAGCGGCTCCTAGCGCTCAAGAATTCAGCGCTCAGTGGCGCCAACAAAATCACTTACGCGATGGGGTTCTTGTCTCGAGGCGACCTATATGGTGCGTCAGGTGCAGCGCGAGTTCTCGTGACTTTTTCCGAAGCTGCGACAACGGCCTCTCCTGCCGGTGGGGATCAACTCAGCCGCGCTTCTCTTTTCGCTTGTCCGGCTGGGCGGCAAATCGAAGGCCGTTCATCAGCATGGCGATTGCAGACGGAGCGACTAAGGCCACTGTCAGCACTTCTGCTAATCCTCTCCAGGCGGTAGACGGCGCGAAAAACACCGGCATCGTGACGCTGGATATGAGCGGGTCCCAGGTTCTCATGAACATGTACATGAACTCGCGAACTGCAATTTACACAGAAAGCTGGACCCCTGCCGAACCCGCTCCCTGGGCATCTAACACGCCAGACAGCGTGCAAAGTTTTCTGGGAGACGGGACAGCACTCGCTGAAATTTTCGCGGACTTGCTGCTGGTAGGCGAAATTGCCGACAGCGCCCGTCTTGATGCAATCTTCGCCGCAATGTCGGAGGTCTGATCCATGCCATTTCGTTAAATCCGACCAGCGCAGGCCTTCCCGGCCGTGACGACTGCCGTCGCACAGCCTGCCTCGACTGGTCCTGATGATCAGAGATTTTTGCAGACCCGGATATCCAATGCGCTCGGTAAGAAAACGCCCAAATGGGGACCGATTTTCGCTCTTGGTTCAGAACGACACCTGCAGATTGATCAGCGCAGCTACGACGCCGCCAAGGCCGCTAACCCTAACATCTTTGCTGACGCGCTTTACGGCAGCGACGCTCCTGCTGGAAGTTACACGGCAACAAGTGACGACGTGTCTTACTTCAACAGCATACTGCAGCGCCAACTCATATGCGCGGTGGGAGATAGCCGCATAAATTCTGTTCTCGGCGGATACACGCCTCTGTTTAGAGACCAATTGTGGTCACAAGGCATATTGCCTACCGGGCTAGAGGCGATCTTTCCCCCTACATCATCCAACCAGAAGATCGGGTTCAATCCGCGATGGGCATACGAGAAAACTCGCTGCATCATGAACATGGGACGGGACAGCGCGCGGCTCGTCACCATCCCTAACTGGGCCTACACGCAGGGTGTGGCCTGGTTGGAAAACTTTGGTCAGATGGATCAGATCAACGTCGGAGCCGACCAGCAATTGGTGCTCGCAATTGGCGACACCAATGACATTCCTTATTCGCTCGATAACAGTAACCCCGGCCTCGCTTCGGTGCCTGCTGGAACGCCGGGCGCGACATATGCGGGGACGATCAACTACATCGACAACGTCCTTAAGCCGTTCGTCGCGCTTTGCCGTCAGCGCTACTCCTACGTTCACGATCTAAAGATCGTTCATCGTGGCATGTGGGCTCGCGGTATCAATGGCTCAATCAGCGCTCACAATATCGACGTGATGGCCTACCTAAAAGCAAAAAGGAGTGAGATTGGGTTTGATTTTTGCATCGATACCACCAAAATCGAGCACATCACACCAACTGTCCTGTCTAACAGTGAAGATGCGGCATTCTTCTTCGACAGCACGCACTGGACTGCAGTTGCGGTGAAGTGATGGAAGGTCCGTGCGCGGCCCTTTATGATAAGTGCCTCGGCTTTGTACCCGATCCGGCGTTCTCTAATCTGATATACTAGGCCCTCAGACAATCATAGAGTGGCTGTAACGCATCTAATGTCGCCCGACAGATGCCTAAAATGCTGTAGACTGGATAGGGAATCCCTTCCGGCAAAAACCGGTTCACTGTCTCGTGGATGCTTTCCGCGTTATCTCGTTTCGAAGGTTGCCCTTTGTGCACTCCTCCTCCTACATTCGCCACGTAGCTGATGGTCTCGCGCACCGTTATCTTCGGATCCACGTTATTGGTTCTGCGAGAAATGCATCGAGCCCCACGTACCGGTTGCCAGAGTCGGCGTTCGCACTTGACCACGAAAATGTAACTTCTTCGGCAAGTTCCTCTAGGAGTTGTACGGAGTGCACGCGAAATTTTGGTTTAAATCCGTTTTCATGCGCTACCTTTGATAGGAGCGTGCCTCCTGCGACATTGTCGAGAAGCAGTCTTCTTAGTCTACCTGAAGCCTAGAGCATGTTTTTTCGTTTGGGTACTTCATCATCTCCGATAGTGCATCTAAGTCCGAAACGAAGATTTGCGGGTCTGAATACATCTTCGATCCTTCAGTTACGACTCAGAATTAAAATGATGGCTGGCTTTCCGATTTAATCAATTACGTCGGTTGGCGAAACTTGTTCATTCTGAACAATCACGCACCACCAATTTTCACCGTCAATTGGCGGGAGGCGCTTATCTGCGCGTCTCCGCTGGTCCTCAGAATCTGCGGTTATCGCGACCTCGATCACCCCTTGCGTCGTGAAAGTAGAAAAACGACCGAAACTGCTATCCCGGATAAAATGCGGGATTTGCCGACGGAGACTCGTGAATGGATGGCGGGTTTACGACCGGACTAGCTCAACACGCTCAAGGCGATCGTTGAGCTGCCAGAAGAAGACATCCGCAATGCATTCAAACTGATCAGAGATATGCGGATTGTCGGTTGCAATATGCGATGGGTGATCATCACCTGTATCTCGATCTTCGTGGGCACAGCCATGCTCTATGAGCAGTTCATCAAGTTCATAAGCTTTTTCAGAGGGGGATCGTCCTAATGAAGAGATTTTTCATAAAAATTTTTGCGACGGTGATTGGCCTCCTCGCCATTGTTGGCTCGGTCAACCTCGGGATCTGGGTAGCCGACACTTACGCTCCCATTGAGTTGAGAGTGTAAGAGCGCTCTCTGGGACAGTCGAGCAGGGCGGGACGATCGAGATGGAATTTTCTGTTTCCGCAAGAGGATATGCCCATTGGTGGCGAAACGCTGGCTGCTCGGTGCCCATAAGGAGCGTCACTCCATTCCTCAATACACGACCGCACTGAGGCTCTTGGCGGGCAGAGAGACTTATCGTCGGTCAATTTACCATCCCTCCGGCCGCTGCACCTGGTCCTGCGGAGTACAGTGTGACGCTGGAATACATCTGCAATCCGCTTCACAACTTGGTGGGGCCGATCCCCGTCGTTTCGCTCGGGATACAGTTCACAATCCTGCCGACAAGCAAATCTTAGTCTTCTGTGTCGGATCGGCGCATCAGTCTGCCGCTTTCGCAGAGGCGGATGATGCCGGAAGAGTTGAACTTGTGCGCTTGGTACATGGCGTTTGCCGCTACAACATTCTGCGCGCCGCCTAGTTTTCGCTCGCGGCTACCGTCCGGCATAATCTCATCAACGCTATGGTTGAACGCGTTATCGAAGAACGTTTTCTGGTCGGGGTTAGGTAGATCGAAAACATATCTTTTGTGTCCTTTCTCGCAAAAGAAGATGCTCTCTCGTCCATAGACCCAGGCAGTGACAATCTTACCGCCTGGCATTTTCACCTTTTTCCTCGTAGCAGACCTGCCATTCGTTGCCGTAAAAAACCAGCATGGGAAAGCTAAGCGGCCTCCTGATTCTTGTTCTAATTTCGTCCGGGGTTATGAGTGATCGGGCTCGCATGGTCCTTCCATTTTTGTTCTATAAATGTTCTTATTTAAGGACAGAGTCAACAGATCGTCAGTAGTCATCAAAAAGCAACGGTGTTAACAATCAAGGGCCGTTGCTCGATGATCTCTCATTCTTGCGTTGAGGATGACGATCATTTTGCGCATGACGGCAACGAGGGCGACCTTTCCTGGTTTGCCTTTGGCCTTCAACCTTTGGAAGACGGCTTTCATGTTCGGATCGAAACGAATGGCTGGTAAGGCTGCGATGTAGAGAGCGTCTCTGATCGGCTTTCGTCCGCCCGATATCATTCTCTTGCCGCGCATCTGGCCGCTATCACGATTGATCGGCGCAACGCCGACAAGCTTTGCGATCTGTCCTTTGTTCATCTGGCCGAGTTCGGGAAGACCTGCGAGTAGAAAACACGCTGTGCGCAACCCAATGCCTTTGAGCGACATGAGCACCTTAGCCTTGAGGGCAAGGTGCTCATCCAAGGTCAGGCAGGCTGCCATCGCATCGACGACCGCCTGACGTTGTTGCTGCAGAAATGCAAGCGTCTGTTCGATCCATGCTCTTGTTCTGGCGTTGTCCTGATTGACGAGCTTCTCGCGCCGGTTCTTTTCCTGGACGATCATGTGCGACAATTGCCTGTAGCGCGATACGAGATCGATCAGCATCGCATGGGCAGGTGAAGAGGGCTCCAGAACCTTGGTATCCATGCGCCTGGCATAGTCGGCAAAGACGAATGCATCGATCCTGTCCGTCTTCGACAAGCGACCGCAGGCGCGTGCGAACTGCCTGATCTGCTTTGCATTGACCTTGGCCACAGGCAAACCAACCGCCAGAAGGCCCTCCACGACACCACGCTCATAGCCGCCCGTCGGCTCCAGCACCAGACGTTCGACACCCTCCCATTGCGCGAGAAATGTCACAAAATGAGCAATCCCTGCGGCATCATTAGCAAAATTTGCGAAGCGCTCTTCGGGAGGAACGCAGACATCGAATGACGTTTTCGATATGTCGATGCCGACAAAATGGCTAGTATAGGTCATGAGGTCTTGTCTCCCTTATACGCGAGCGCTTGGCTCTCTCAACGGTTCGACGAAGCCTCGAAATGCGCTGAGGGTTTTGCTTTTTTACGAACGAAAGTTCAGGCCGCCAAAGGCCCAACCGCCCTGCCCATCGTCTCGACGGTATTGCGACCATCATCAAGAAAGACAAGGCCGGAACATCATAACAATGTTCCGGCCTCCAATGTATAAGGCCGTCCGGAGCGATCCGGACGGCCTTTTTGCTCTCGTCGCGAGACTTGGCGTCAGCTATCGATTAGTTTGCCGGTCGGAAAAACGTGTTGTAGCCTTTTCAATGCTTCGAACGGCGCGCGCAAAGCTGTGCGCTCTTCGTCTCTGCAGTCCGTTGTGGGGTTTGTGGCCTGCACTATCACGGATGGGTCAACGAAAAATGGTAGGTCCTGCGGTCGGTGTAACTGACCCTGTAACCAGCCCCCGTGAGATGACTTACTATTTCATCGACCTTGTCCTGGCCGATAATCTGCGGGTGCAATTCGACAAGGATGTCTTTCGCATGAAACTGAGTGACGCTCAGAAACAGTTCATACTCTGCACCCTCAACATCCATAATGATCATATCTGGATTGTAGTCGCTCAGTACCCTCTTGAAGGGGTCACTGTTAACCGCAATCTTTTTGGACTGCGTGTCGCGCTCGAAAGCACTCGAAGAGATAATGTTGTCTGCAACGTTGAACGTTAGAGAGCGACCATCAGCAGTCATTGCTCTCATAACCAGATCGGGTTCGATACCGTTAAGTGCGAAGTTCTCGCGGATGAGCTGCTCAGCATCTGGATTGGCTTCATAGGTTTTGACGTTCTGAGCACCGCAAATTTTTGCAACAAGGAGCGCGATGAAACCGACGCCCGTGCCGATTTCAAGAACTTTGGTACCGGGTCTCAAAGCCCTGAGAAGAACATTTGCCTCAGTGTCCTCGTACGCTTCGCGATAGATTAGATCACGCATATACGCGGAAATCCTCGTCCCGTCGCTGACGAGTTTAACCCCATTAATACGAACAGTTTTTGCGTCCAATAAGTACCGGATTTTTTTGCGGATGGATTTTGACAGCTTTCTCATCGCAGTCCTCTCTACATTATGCGGTCTTATGGCAGCATTCCCGGTGCCTCGCAACTGAGCCCGAACCTGGTGTATCGCCGTGAGTGCAGTTCCCTCAAAGTCTCCGCGTGTCGCCAAAAAACACAGCCTTTGTCTTCTTGCGTTTCCATTCCAGCCACAGCCCTGTGATTAGCCATGTTAGCGGAAACCGATCAAGAAAGCCCCTTTGTGGATTGATGCGTTTGATCCAGAAATCACGCATGTAGATACGGCAGCGCCCCTTAAAGTGATACAGCGAGATACCTGAAAGATTTGACCACAAAACTGGGTGATCCCGGTTAGGCGAGTAATTGTAGCGCGCCGCATCCAAAAATAGGATGCGCAGGCCGTTGATCTCGCGGATCGCGTCACGGTCCCGGGCAACATTCACCTCGCCGACAATATCGGCCAATGCTATCTGGTCGCCATACCATTCGCGCTTCTGGCCTTGGGCCTCTCTCTCTATGTGCTCTTTTAGTGTTTGAAAAAACAGTCGAACCAGGTCGGGGCGGCGGTTGTTGATGAAAATCAGGCCACCATTGACCGGCATTCGCCCGGAGGGACGAAGCGTCAAGGCAATATCGAAATCGCGCTCGAAGATAGGCGAGATCGGCTCTAGCAGCAGCATGTCTGTGTCGAAGAAGACCACGGGCTTATCAAGTGGATCTCCGTCCAGGAAAGATGACTGGCGTCGTGTCCGCTCCAGCATTATCTCGCCGTGATTGATGGAGGAGCGCTGCACGTCGGTCGTGGGAAAACTTGCATCAAAAGGGGTGAACTCATCCGTCAGGATCACGAAATCCGCATCGGGTTCGACGGCCGCAACTGAGGCGTGAAACAGGCGAAACTGCGCGTCACCGTCCAGAATAGTCCAAACGCCGTGGGCCGGCGTATCTGCTGGTGGAGCGCTGCAAAAGCATACACATTTCAATGCTATACCTATAGAAAAAAATTAGCGTTAAAAACACGCTCTAAGAGCAGTTTAGCCCATCGATAGCATAGTGGCGAGGGCAGAGACAATGATCTTATCCGCGGCGGACGGCGGACGGCTCTAAAGCCCGGAGAAATAAGTGGTTCTGACGGGGGCAGCGTGATTATGGCTGACGAATAGAAAAAAAGACGCCTTTCTACTTCAAGTAGCACCGTCTTTAGACGTCTTGATTTAAGAGAAAGCACGGCGCGCATCTCGATCAAATAGAACATGCATCGAACATATTGTGCCGACTTCCGTGTGACCGAAGTGCGACGTTTGTTCTGGTTTGTCCGAGATCTTCGAAGAAGTAAGCCTTGATTTCTGTAAAGAAATTTGGCTGGGGAACCTGGATTCGAACCAAGATCGACGGAGTCAGAGTCCGCTGTTCTACCATTGAACTATTCCCCAATCCGAGAAGCGCCGGGCGCTTTCGTTTGGTGGGTCGTCATATAGATGATTTGGTTGGCTATGCAAGCTGAAAAATGCATTTTTTCAAAGCTTGTTTTTCGGTTCAGGTCAAAGCCTTGCTTTGGTGGATCTCTGTGTCGAGAGGATTAGGCTGGTTTCGCTGCCGGTGATGCCGGGGACGAGGCGGATGCGGCGGAGTACTGCGTCAAACTCGGTGAGTGTTGCGGCGCTCAGTTCGACGATCAGATCCCAGCGGCCATTGGTGGAGTGGATTTCGGAGACCTCCGAAATGCCGCCGAGGGCGCGGATGACGCGGTCGGTGACGTGGCCTTCGATCTCGATCATCATGACGCCGCGTATTGCGTTTTCCACTGCGTCGGCGCGAAGGATGACGGTGTAGCCTATGATCGTGCCGGTTTGCTCCAGCTTCTCCATGCGCGTGCGGATCGTGGCGCGGGAGGCGCCGGTTTCGATCGCCAGGTCCGATATGCTTCTTCGTCCATTGTGGCGCAGAAGCGTGATGAGCTTTTCGTCAAGTTGATCCATGATAAACCATTTTGGCAGGGTAATTGATCATAATGATAAGCTTTCTCATAAAAATTGCCAATCCTTACCATTCAATCTGCCATACAGATATGGTGTCATGATCCAAAATCGGGAACTGGAGATGACATGATGGACTGCAAGTTGATCGGTGTTCCGCTGCAGATCGGAGCAGGGCAGCTCGGATGCGAGATGGGGCCCAGCGCTCTTCGGGTCGCGGGGCTGAAGGTAGCGCTTGAAGAGTTGGGGCATCACGTCAGCGATCTCGGCAATGTGTCGCCGGCGCCTTTTCGCGATCTCCAGCATCCGAACGCGGCGGTGCATCACCTTCCCGAAACGGTCGCCTGGACCGAAGCCTTGATCGAGACAGCCTATCTCGAAAGTGCGAATGCCATGCCGATCTTCCTTGGCGGTGACCACGCTCTCTCCGCCGGCACGGTTGCCGGGCTGTCGCGCCGGGCTGCCGAGCGGGGGCGACCACTTTTCGTGCTTTGGCTGGACGCCCACACTGATTTTCACACGCTTGAGACGACGAAGAGCGGCAATTTGCACGGCACGCCGGTCGCCTATTACACAGGGAGACATGGCTTTGCAGGTTACTTCCCGCCGCTCGCGCATCCTGTCGATCCGAACAATGTCTGCATGATCGGTATTCGAAGTGTCGATCCGGCAGAGCGTGCGGCGCTTAAAGGTTCCGGCATCACCGTGCATGACATGCGCATGATCGATGAGCATGGCGTGGCCGCGCTGCTGCGGGAGTTCCTGGCGAAGGTCGAGGCGGCCAATGGGCTGCTGCATGTCAGCTTCGATGTCGATTTCCTCGATCCGTCGATTGCGCCAGCTGTCGGCACGACGGTGCCGGGGGGCGCCTCTTTCCGTGAGGCGCATCTGGTGATGGAGATGCTGCATGACAGCGGTCTCGTCAGCAGCCTCGATCTCGTGGAGTTGAACCCGTTTCTGGATGAACGTGGGCGCACCGCGACCCTGATGGTGGATCTGACCGCAAGCCTGATGGGCAAGCGCGTTCTCGACCGTCCGACACGAGCAGGTTGAGGAGGAACTCACCATGACAGCCATTGCGAAACTCAACATCGTTCCCTTCGTCAGCGTCGATCATATGATGAAGCTGGTGCTGAACGTTGGCATCGACAGTTTTCTTCGCGAGCTTGCGGACGTGATCGAAGAGGACTTTCTGCGCTGGGAGTCCTTCGACAAGACGCCACGCGTGGCCTCGCACTCGCGGGAAGGGGTGATCGAGTTGATGCCGACGAGTGACGGCACGCTTTACGGCTTCAAATATGTCAACGGGCATCCCAAAAATACGCGCGAAGGCCGGCAGACGGTGACGGCATTCGGCGTCCTATCCGATGTCGGCAACGGCTACCCGATGCTGCTGTCCGAAATGACGATCCTGACAGCATTTAGAACCGCCGCCACCTCTGCCGTTGCGGCAAAACATCTGGCGCGGGCGGATGCGCGCTCCATGGCGATTATCGGCAACGGTGCGCAGAGCGAGTTCCAGGCCCGCGCGTTCAAGGCAATTCTCGGCGTCGATCACTTGCGGCTTTACGATATCGATCCGCTGGCGAGCCGCAAATGCGAGGCAAACTTACGCGGGCTCGGTTTTTCGATCACGATCTGCGACAGCGCCGAGCAGGCTGTCGAAGGTGCAGACATCATCACAACCGTCACCGCAGACAAGCAATATGCCACGATCCTGACCGACAACATGGTTGGCCCAGGCGTCCACATCAATGCGATTGGTGGCGATTGCCCCGGCAAGACGGAACTTCACCGCGATATCCTGCTGCGCTCGGATATCTTCGTCGAATATCCGCCGCAGACGCGCATCGAAGGGGAGATCCAGCAGCTGAATGCCGATCATCCGGTCATCGAGCTGTGGCAGGTCATGGCGGGCAAGACGGTGGGTCGCACGAGCGACCGGCAGATCACGCTATTCGACAGTGTCGGCTTTGCCATCGAGGATTTTTCAGCGCTGCGCTATGTGCGTTCCAAGCTGATGGAAACGGGTCTGTTCGAAGAACTCGATCTTCTCGCCGATCCCGACGAGCCGCGCGATCTTTATGGCATGTTGCTTCGATGCGAGGCGGCGATGTCCGCTGCCGACACACAGAAGCAGCCTGCGCTTTCATAGTCCTTGAAGTCGGCGTCTTCTGGCGGTCAGTTGCTCGCGCCAAATGGTGAAGAGGCCGGCTGCGATGACGATCGCCGCGCCGAAAACCATATGGGCGGTCAGCACTTCCCCATAGATCGTGACGCCGACGATCGAGACCAGCACGAGCTGATAGTAAGAGAAGGGCTGCACCGAGGCCGCATCCGCCAGTTCGAAAGCGCGGATCAAAAGGTAATGGCCGCTCATGCCGGTGATGCAGAGCGCAACCATCCACAGCCAGTCATGCGGGGCCATGTTCACCCAGTAAAAAGGACCGACCAGCGTCAGCGCTGCGGCGCCAGCAACGCCGGTGTAAAAGAAGCTGGTCATGGCCGTATCCGTGCGGCTGGCAAGCCTGGTCATCACACCGTAGAGCGCCAGCATGAAGGCGGCGACAAAGGTCAACAGGAAGGTCAGATCGAAGCCCGTTTCGCCAGGGTTGATGATGATCAGCACACCGATGAAGCCGACAAGAATGGCGCACCAGCGCCGCCACCCGACCTTTTCCCCCAGCATCGGCACGGAAAGCGCTGCGACGATCAACGGGATGCAGGCGAAGATCGAGTGCGTGTGCGCCAGGCCCACGAGCTTGAACGAGAAAATCGAAAGAACGATCTGCGCGGCAAGCAGCACGCCACGGCTGATCTGCAGCAATAGCCGCTTGGAGCGCATGGTGGCCTTCAGGCCATCGTGAGAGCGTGCGGCCAGAATCACGGCGAAGACTGCAAAGGCCCAGTAGCGCAGCATCACGACAAAGACCGGCGGGTAGTACTGGCCGAGATGCTTGGAAATGCCATCCTGCACGGCAAATATCGAAAACGCCCCAAGGGCGTAAAGAAGTCCGGTTGACTGGCTGGGCATCGCTCTCTCTCGGCATATCGGCGGGAGGGAGGAAATGCCGATAGTCTGATCACCAAACAATCTAGCGAAAAATGGTCGAAGCGAAAGGCCGGATCAAATCTCTTCCGTTCCCTTCACCAATTTATATGCGTCACATGCCGCGTTGAATTTTGCGAGAAATCTCATTTTGGTCTTGTAGCTCTAGTGGCTAGAGGTCGTAAGACGTGTTCACCATTAAGAGGATCCACGAGATGAGCACGGATTTACAGACCAGATTTCGGGTTGGCGGCATGGACTGCGCCTCTTGCGCCAGCAAGATCGACACTGCAGTTCGGCGCATGCCGGGGGTGGAAGACGTGTCGGTCTCCGTCACCGCGGGAACGATGAGCATCCGTCACGATCAGACGAGCGATCTCGACGCCATAGGAAAGAAGGTTCGGGGCCTTGGCTACTCGGTCGAGCGATTGGCTGGGCGCCAAGTCGATCACCCGACATCGGCGAACCATGGTGGGGCCTGCTGTGGCGGTCATGCGCATGATCATGCGGATGGCGACAGCCACACGCATTCCGGCCCGGCCCACGATCACGATGCCCACGACCACGATAGCCACGAACATGGCAAACAGGACCGAGGCGACCGTGCCGCCGTTGTCGAGGGATTGCATGGCCATGACCATGGGTCGAGTGACGGCCCCTGGTGGAAAAGCAAGAAGGGGCGTGCAACGCTGTTGGCGGGCGCAGCCCTGGTGGTGGCCTATGTGATCGGCCACCTCGTGCCGTCCATCCAGCTTTATGCCTTCGCCATCGCCATGCTGGTGGGTCTGGTGCCGATTGCGCGCCGGGCCATCATGGCAGCGCTCGCGGGCACGCCTTTCTCTATCGAAATGCTGATGACCATTGCGGCCGTTGGCGCCCTGGCCATCAACGCGACGGAAGAAGCCGCTGCCGTCGTCTTCCTGTTTTTGGTGGGCGAGTTGCTGGAGGGCGTAGCTGCCGGGAAGGCACGTGACAGCATCAAGTCGCTCGCCGCCCTCGTTCCGAAGACCGCACTGTTGGAAGAGGCGGGCAAAACCAGCGAGGTGCCGGCCGAAAGCCTTGGGATCGGCGCCATCATTCTTGTTCGTCCGGGTGATCGCATATCGGCAGACGGCGTCATCGTGTCCGGCGAAAGTGCGATCAACGAAGCGCCGGTGACGGGGGAGAGCGTACCTACTCAAAAGAGCGCTGGCGACAGCGTGTTTGCTGGCACTGTGAACGGTGACGCTGCATTGCGGGTCCGCGTTACGGCGGCCGCAGCCGACAACACGATTGCGCGCGTGGTGAAGCTGGTTGAGGAGGCGCAGGAAAGCAAGGCGCCGACCGAGCGCTTCATCGATCGCTTCTCGAAATATTATACGCCAGGCGTCGTGGTTGTTGCCGCGCTGGTTGCGCTTGTACCGCCGCTTCTCTGGGGCGCCAACTGGGATGAGTGGATCTACAAGGGCCTTGCCATCCTGCTGATCGGCTGCCCTTGCGCGCTCGTCATCTCCACCCCCGCCGCCATCGCCGCCTCGCTCTCGGCAGGTGCACGCAGAGGCTTGTTGTTGAAGGGTGGCGCTGTTCTGGAAGGGCTCGGTCGTCTGACGGCGGTGGCCTTCGACAAGACGGGCACGCTGACGGAGGGCAAGCCGAAGATCACGGATATTGTATCTTTCGGGCTGTCGGAGCCGGAAACCTTGCGTCTGGCAGCAGCGCTTGAGACGGGCTCCAGCCATCCGCTTGCTATCGCTATTTTGGAAAGGGCCACGGAGAACCAGATCGCCCTACCACCGGTCAGCGATGCCAAGGCGCTTGGCGGCAAGGGCGTGTCGGCCACCGTGGAAGGGCAGTCGGTCTTTCTTGGCTCGGCGAAAGCGGCCTCGGGGTTGGTGGATATTCCCGCTGCGGATCAGACCGCCATCAGTGCGCTGAATGATGAAGGCAAGACGGTTTCTGTCCTCGTGGTGGATGGCAAACTGGCCGGTGCGATTGCCATGCGCGATGAGCCGCGTGCGGATGCCGCAGACGGTTTGAAGGCGCTGAAGGATGCGGGTGTCAGGATCGTCATGCTGACGGGCGATAATGCCCGCGCGGCAAGCGCAATCGGCAAGACGCTCGGCATCGAGGTGCGTGCAGACCTTCTGCCAGAGGACAAGCAGCGCATCGTCGGCGAACTGAAACAGCAGGGTCTCGTTGTCGGCAAGGTGGGCGACGGCATCAACGATGCACCGGCACTTGCCGCTGCCGATGTCGGCATTGCCATGGGCGGCGGAACGGATGTGGCGTTGGAAACGGCCGATGCCGCCATCCTGCATGGGCGCGTCGGCGATGTCGCCCGGATGATCGATCTTTCCAAGCGGACGATGCGCAATATTTATCAGAACATTGCGATCTCGCTTGGTCTGAAGGCCATCTTCCTCGTCACCACCATTATCGGCGTCACCGGTCTGTGGCCCGCAATCCTTGCCGATACCGGCGCCACGGTACTTGTAACGATGAACGCGCTGCGCCTGCTGAGGGTCGCGAAGTAAGGAACAGCTCAAAACCAACCAGCGACCGTGTCTCAGGCCTCAACTCGGCGAAGTCTGAGACCGTTCATGTGGTCACGCGAAGAAGATCGAGAGCGTTAGCGCCACTTTTCCTTGGCGCTCTCATCGGCATCTTTAGCCGATACCCAACCGCCCGCAGTCCCATCCGTCCCGTGCTCCTTCTTCCAGAAGGGGGCGGCGGTCTTCAAATAGTCCATGACGAAATTGGCGCCATCGAAGGCGGCCTGGCGGTGGGATGAGGCGGCGATGACGAGGACGATGTTGTCGCCGGTGGCGATCTTGCCATAGCGATGGATCGCAGTCAGGCCACGAAGGTCGAAGCGCTCGATGGCAAGCCTGGCGATCCGCGTCATTTCCGCCTCTGCCATGCCGGGATAATGCTCAAGCTCCAGAGCAGAAAGCGCGCCGCCTTCATCGCGGCAGAGACCGGTGAAGGTCACGACAGCACCAATCCCTGCGTCATCTCGCGTCAAGAGCCTGGCTTCTGCGGCAGGGTCGAAGTCTTGCGTCTGCACGCGGATGGTCGGGGTCACGCCCATCGGTCAGCCACCGGTCATGGGCGGGAAAATGCCGATCTCCCGCGCGCCGACGATGCTTTCGTGATGCTCGATATGCTCCTGATTGACCGCGACGCGAATGACATTCGGATATTCAAAGGCCGCCTCGTATTCTTCGCCAAGACCTTTCAGATAAAGGATCAGTTCGCGCGCCGTTTTCACATTCGCGGGAAGGTCGATATCCTCCTCCGACTTGCCGATCTTTTCTCGCACCCAGGCGAAGTAAACGATATGGGTCATCACTCTTCATCCACGATGTGGCGCAGGCCAGCCTTGAAGTAGTCATAGCCGGTATAGATCGTCAGCGCTGCGGCGATCCACAAAAGGCCGATGCCGATCTCGGTGGTGTAGGGCAGGATCGTGTCGCCTGCGGGTCCGGCCAGAAGGAAAGCGATCGCCACCATCTGGATGGTCGTCTTCCACTTGGCAATGCGCGTCACAGGCACCGACACCTTCAGCGCTGCGAGATATTCGCGCAGGCCCGAGACGAGAATTTCACGGCAAAGGATGGTGATGGCGGCCCAGAGCGACCAACCGGCAATCGTGCCGTCGGCTGCCAGAAGCAACAGGATCGAGGCGATCAAGAGCTTGTCGGCAATGGGGTCGAGCATGCGGCCGATATTGGAGGTCTGGTTCCAGATGCGCGCCAGATAGCCGTCGAGAAAATCGGTGATGGAGGCGATGATGAACAGCCAGAGCGCGGTCCATCGCGCAAAATCCGAACTTTCGAGTTTTCCTTCGACGAAGAAACACAAAACGATGACCGGTACGGCCAGAATGCGGCCGTAGGTCAGAAGATTTGGGATGTTGTATGCGCGCGAAGCCATGGAAAACCTGTCTATCGATATCAGAGCGTTGATGACGCTCCGAGGTGGAAGCGTCAACACTTCTTTGTGTTTTTTTAGCGGGCGGCGGTAAAAGCCGCCACGTCACTCGCGGCCGCTCTCATGGAAGTGATTGTATATCTGTTTTGCGACAGTTTCTGAAATGCCGCCCACAGCCATCAGATCGCTGAGCGCTGCACGCGACACGGCTTTCGCCGTGCCGAAATGCTGCAGAAGCGCGCGCTTTCTGCCCGGCCCGATGCCGCTTACTTCATCGAGAGGATTCTTGATCATCTCCTTCTTGCGCCGCGCCCGATGCGAGCCGATGGCAAAGCGGTGCGCTTCGTCACGCAGGCGCTGTACGAAGTATAGAACGGGATCACGCGGTGGCAGCGAAAAGTCGCTGCGCGTATCGGTGAAGAAGCGCTCGCGACCGGCATCGCGGTCGACACCCTTGGCAACGCCAATCGCGGTGACGCAATCACGAATGCCGAGTTCATCGAGAATGGCACGTACCGCTGACATCTGGCCTTGACCACCGTCGATCAGGATCACGTCTGGCCAGACCGGAAACGGCATATCTGCCGCGTCTTCCGGCGACACCGGCTGGCTCCGGTCAGGCCTGCCTTCTTCTTTCAACAGGCGAGAAAAGCGACGAGTCATCACCTCGCGCATCATGCCGAAGTCGTCGCCCGGGGTGATGTCCGTCGATTTGATATTGAACTTGCGGTACTGGTTTTTGACGAAGCCATCCGGCCCTGCCACCACCATGCCGCCCACCGCATTGGTGCCCATGATGTGGGAGTTATCGTAGATCTCGATGCGGCGCGGGATGTAGGACATACCGAAGGTCTCGGCGAAGCCTTTCAACAGCCGCGCTTGAGACGAGGTCTCGGCGAGCTTGCGGCCATGGGCTTCGCGAGCATTGCCCAGCACATGATCGACAATGTCCTTCTTTTCGCCGCGCTGCGGCACCGAAAGGACAACCTTGTGACCGGCCTTTTCGCTAAAGGCTGCAGCCAGCAATTCCTGTTCGTCCACAGTTTCAGACAACAGAATCTGCCTCGGCACCGGCTTGTCATCGTAGAACTGCGCCAGGAAAGCATTGAGAATTTCCGAGCCAGGAAGCGACGGATCGGCCTTGGGGAAATAGGCGCGGTTGCCCCAGTTCTGGCCGGTGCGGAAGAAGAAGACCTGAATGCACGACACGCCACCTTCGTGATGGATGGCAAAGACGTCTGCCTCATCGATCCCGGCAGGGTTGATGCCCTGGTGACTCTGAACGTGCGAGAGCGCGGCAAGACGATCGCGATAAATGGCGGCGCGCTCGAAATCGAGATCTTCGGAGGCCTCGTTCATCTGCCGGGCAATCGTCGACTTCACGCTCTGGCTTTTGCCGGAGAGGAAGTCTTTGGCTTCCTGCACCAGCTCTGCATAGGCCTCGTCGCTGACCTCATGGGTGCAGGGGCCTGAACAGCGCTTGATTTGATAGAGCAGGCAAGGCCGGGTGCGGCTCTCGAACACGCTGTCGGTACAAGTGCGGATCAGGAAGGCGCGCTGCAGCGAATTGATGGTTCGACCGACCGCACCGGCAGAGGCGAAGGGACCGAAATAGGCGCCCTTGCGCGCTCTTGCACCGCGATGCTTGAAGATCGCCGGCGCTCGGTTGTCGCCCGTAATCAGAATGTAAGGAAACGACTTGTCATCGCGCAGCAGCACGTTGAAGCGTGGGCGGAAGCGCTTGATGAGATTGGCTTCCAGCAGCAGCGCTTCCGTTTCGGTGCGGGTGGTAACAAACTCCATATGAGTCGTCAGCCGCACCATCTGGCCGATGCGGTTGGAATGCACACGGCCTTGGGCGTAATTGCTGACACGCTTTTTCAGCGAGCGCGCCTTGCCGACATAAAGAACGTCGCCAGCCTCGTTGAACATGCGATAGACGCCGGGATTGTTGGGCAGATGTTTGACGAATTCGCCAATCAGATCCATGCCCTTCAGGCCGGACTCGTTCTTCCAGCCGGCGTTCCAGTCGATGCCGGCGCTGTCCCGCTCCACAGCGACATCGGCGGTGGAAAGTGCAACATCGTCTTCATCGTCGTCGGTTTCATCGAAGAGAACACCGCCATCCGGCAGCTTCTTTCCGTTCATTCATTAATCTCCGCCACGTCCGGGGTTTCCCAGCCAAGATGCTGGCCCCCGTCGAGTGCGATCATCTGGCCGGTCATCGAGGGGGTATCGTAAAGAAAGCGAATCGTCCGCCCGAACTCATCGGGCTTCGGACCTCTCTTCAATATAAGGGCGTCGACCTGCGCCTGAAAGTCCTCGGGGCTCTGTCTCTCATTTTTAAACGTCGGACCAGGGCCGATGGCATTGACCCGGATGCGTGGCGCAAAACTTTGGGCGAGCGTCTGCGTTGCGGCCCAGAGCGCTGCCTTGGACAGGGTATAAGAATAGAAACGCGGATTGAGCGCCAACACGCGTTGGTCGATGATGTTGACGATCAGACCGGAATGCTCCTGCGGCAGTTGCTTTGCAAATGCGGCTGAGAGGATGGACGGCGCGCGCACATGCACGGCAAAATGCGCGTCGAACGTCTCGGCGTCGAAGGTTTCGGCCTCATCCTTGTGAAAAACAGAGGCGTTGTTGACCAGAACACCCACAGGTCCAAGGGCTTTTGTTGCCTTTTCCATCAATTCGGCGGTGGAGGCGCAATCCATGAGGTCGGCCTGTAAGACGACCGCTTTGCCACCTTTTTGCCGTAAATCGTTAGCGAACTCTTCGGCTTCGGCCAAAGAAGAGCGTGCATGGATTGCCACCGCAAACCCTTCGCAAGCAAGATAATCGGCGATGGCTTTGCCGATGCGGCGCGCTGCGCCCGTGATCAAGACGGTCTTCGGTATAGTCTCTGTCAAAGCGGACCCGTGCTCTGCTTATTCCACATTTACCTGTAGATATAAATCGAAACCGTGAGGTTTGCCCACATCCGAATGGCGTTATACAGATTTATCAGGCGCAAGTTTTACCAGCTTAATTTGATGTAAACACAAGTAAAAACGCGCTTTGCTTAAATTAACGATCCATTATCCTTAATGGATTTCTGTGTCCTTTTGGCAACGTCCAATTTCTGTCACGGCTGTGCCTCAATCAATTCACATTTTGGCTCTGTGATTTCCTCATTCCCCCATCATTTTGCATTTCCAGACGGGCAGGGAACTAACTGTTTTGTACCGCGTTGGGACCGAGTGTTTGAGTGCCCCCGCGGGTTTGAAAAGGAGAATGGCATGCGTACTATCGTTGCAACACTTTTGGCTTCTACCATGGCCGCGGCAGCTTTCTCGGCAGCACAGGCAGCCGATGCGGTAAATGAAGTTCCGCAGGCGCCGGTCGCAGTTGAGCAGCCCGCACCGATCAAGGATTGGTCTGGCGCATATCTCGGTGGTACCGTGAACTACGACTGGGGTCGTTTCAGCGGCAGCAACAACGGTCGCGACGCTGACGGTTTTGGCGGCGGCCTCTATGGTGGTTACAACTGGCAGAACGGCCAGATCGTTTACGGTGGTGAAGCCGATCTCGCTTACGGCGATGAGAAGGGCTCCGCTGGCGGCACGCTCGAAGGCAAGCAGAAGCTGAACGGCTCGCTGCGCGCTCGCGTCGGTTACGACATGAACCCCTTCCTGATCTACGGTACGGGTGGTCTTGCAGTTTCGAATAACGAAATTCGTGACACTGCAACCGGTAGCAAGGACGACAAGACGGCTCTCGGCTACACGGTTGGTGCCGGTGTCGAAGCTCTCGTCACCGACAACATCACGGCACGTCTTGAGTATCGTTACACCGATTACCAGGACAAGGACTTCGCCATCAACGGTGGCAACGTCTCGCGCGGCTTCGACGATCACAGCGTCAAGGCTGGTATCGGCGTCAAGTTCTAATCTGCCAGATATAATGCGGAAAAGCCGGGGTTCTCCCCGGCTTTTCTGTTTCTACATCGAGTGAAATTCGGCGATCAGGCTGCCGATTTCAGCTCCGTGTACTGCTTGAACTTCTTGCCGAATTTTTCCGGCCAGTCCGCGAGCCGCTTGCGGCCATCCGCCCATTGTCCGCTGAAGCGCAAATCGAGATAGCCGACCATCGCAGCAAGGGCGAAGTGGCCGCCATGCAGCTTCTTGCCGGTTTTCGGCAGATTGTCGTTCAGGTAATCAAGCGCCTTCACCACCTTGCGCCATTGCTTGTCGATCCACTCCTGGTGAACCTTTTCCTCCGGGCGGAAGCGCTTTTCGTAAACGATCGCCAGCAGGCAATCCATCACGCCGTCGCAAAGTGCTTCGAGGATTTCGGCCTCGGTGCGCTTGGCATGCTTCTTCGGATAGAGCTTTCCGCCAGACACGCGATCGAGATAATGCATGATCGCGACGCTGTCGTAGACCGAGCCACCTTCATGCAGCAGCACGGGAATCTTGCCGAGCGGATTGTTGTCGATCAGCGTGGCGGGTTCGGCATTGGTGTCGACGCGGACATCGGTGATGCCGATATCCAGATAGCGCGCTGCCATGCGCACTTTGGCGGAATAGGGGGAGGCGGGAGCGTAAAGCAGTTCCATCGGTTTTTCCTGTTTCACTATTGGATGGGAATGATCTCTGCAGCATTCGATCGGCAACCCTGGCGATCGACCTCAGAGCAATCGCGGAAGGACAAGGTCTTGGACAGGCAAATCCGCACCTCCTCCAGTCGCGGACCTTCGCAACTGATAGCGATGCCACTCTTTGTCATGCCAGGATTGGCATCCACAAAAGCGGATTCGATAGCGTCGGCGGAAAGCCGCTTGCTCTGATCCCCGGTTGAGAGGTCGGCAGGTATCTTGATGCGGTCGTAGGCATCACGTGTCTTGTCGAAATATTGTTTCTGGGTCAGGCCACTGCAACTGCCATGCTTGCGCCACTGGTGGCCGATCAGCCCCATGGACGGCATGATGTCGAACATGCTTCGTCCAAGGTTGTCAGGCACGCGCTCGTTTTTGTCCGCGCCGCAGAATTCCGGATAGCCTTGGTCATTCTGAGGCCAGAGACCATGAACCACGAAACCGAACTTTCGATCCGAGCCGCATTGCTGCCGGCTGTTGCGTCCGGCGTCACTGGCACAGAATGCGGGAGACCAGGAGAGCGACAGGACGTAGAAATCGAAGCCTGTTTCCGAGGTTTTAGCAGTGTCTTGTGAGCTTGGCGCTGATGGGGTTCCGGTTCGCGGCGCCGCAGGACCGGACGCCGGCTGGGGTTGGCCCAGAAACGCCCAGCCAGCCGCTGCCAATGACAGTGCGCCGAGTGCGATAAAACCGAAATACTGTTTCATCGAGGGCGCTGTCTTTCTGGCAAGGATGACGATTTGTTGAACAGGCTTCGGGTTTTATACCATCTTCTGCCTATGGCAAACAGACCACCGAAAAATCATCTCTCCGGCATCCTTCGTGTTGAACCGGAGTTAGTATAACGAATAAGCTTGTCGAATCCGGCATGACATCTTGCCGGAGGGAGGATCGAGCCTGGGCATGTCCGCATGAAAATGAAAAAGTATCTCTGGCCCGTCATCGGGATTGCGACGATCTGCTTTTCGGTGTGGCTGCTGTACAAGGAATTGCGCCATCTCTCGCTCGATGACGTCTGGGACAGCCTCAGCGCCATCAGCATGCATCACTGGATGATGTCGGGGCTCTGCACGCTGGTCGCCTATGCCGCTCTTGCCGGATACGACCGAATCGCATTGCAGCATCTGAAGCGCAAGGTCGGCTGGTGGTTCATCACTTTGACCTCGTTTACCACCTACGCCCTATCCCACAATGTCGGCGCGTCCGTGTTTTCCGGTGCCGTGGTGCGTTACCGTGCCTACACCTCCAAGGGGTTGAGTGCTGCGGAAGTCGGCGTTCTCGTTGCGCTTTGCTCCTTCACCTTCGTCATCGGCACGCTGATGCTGATCGGCTTCATCCTGGTTTATGAGCCGGATATCACGGAGCGTTTTGTCGATGTTCTGCCGGTGGAAGCCTCGCGCACCACAGGAATTCTGCTGCTTGCCATCGTCGCGCTTTACGTTCTCGGGAGTCTGATGAAGCTGAGGCCGCTCAAGATCGGCTCCTTCACGCTGTTCTACCCGGTGCCGAAGCTCGTGGTGCAGCAGCTGGTCATTGGTCCGATCGAATTGATCGGCGCGGCCGGTATCATCTATTTCGCACTGCCCGAGCTTGGCAATCCAGGCTTCATGGTGATCCTGGGAATTTTCCTGATTTCATTTTCCGCCGCCCTGATTTCGCATGCGCCGGGCGGGCTTGGCGTGCTCGAACTCGTCTTCGTCATGGGTCTGCCGGACATGAACCCGGCAGACGTCATCGCCGCACTTCTCGTCTTCCGCCTGTTCTACCTGATCATCCCCTTCGTCATTGGCCTGTTCATCATCCTGTTTTTCGAACGATCCCAGCTGGCGGCGGCCGAGCGGGAGGAGAGGCGGCTTCAGCAGAAGTAGCCGTTCCTATTCTTCGCCGCGCAGCCAGAAGGCGCGATGTGACGCGTATCGGTCCTGCGCCATGATCGCCTTCAGCACGGGCAGCATCGCGTGTAACTCGTCCTTTAGCGTATAGGGCGGGTTGACGATGATGAGGCCAGAGCCGCTCAAGCCCTCCAGCCGGTCACTTCTGACCGATAGCTCGGTGCAGAGCATTTTGGGAATCTCATAGAATTGCAGGCGCTCGTGGAAGTCCTTGATGGGCGCATTCTTCTTCAGCGGATACCACAGGCAATAGGTTCCGGTGGCAAAGCGGCGATAGGCCTTGTGCAGACCATCCGCCAGGCGCTCATATTCATTTTCCTTCTCGAAGGGTGGATCGACCAGAACGAGGCCGCGCTTTTCCTTCGGCGGCAGATGGGCGCCAAGCGAAAGCCAGCCATCGAGTTCGGTGACGCGCGCCTGATAATCGCCTTCGAAGAGGCGTGAGAGCGCGCGAAAATCATCCGGGTGCAGCTCCATGGCTGAAAGACGATCCTGGGGGCGAAACAGCATCCGGGCGAGCTTTGGAGAGCCTGGATAGTATTTGAGCCCACCTTCAGGGTTCAATTCCCGAACGGCTGAGAGATAAGGCTCCATCAGTTCCGCGACCTCTGCCGGAAGATCGGCTTCCAGAAGCTTGCCGATGCCGGTCTGCCATTCGCCTGTCTTCTGCGCCTCTTCAGATGAGAGGTCATACAGGCCTATGCCGGCATGCGTATCAAGCACGCGAAACGCCTTGTCCTTGTTCTGCAGATAGCGAACGAGCCGGGCCAGGACCGCATGTTTGAGAACATCGGCAAAGTTGCCTGCGTGGTAAATGTGCCGGTAGTTCATCTGGGGCGATGCCTTTTATGAATTATCTTGATGTGCGTCACTTCGCCCTTTTGGCGATCTCGCACATGCAATATAGAAAATCTATGAACGTTGCGACCCCGATTTCCGCCAAAGCCGTGACCGATGCCAACCGCGTCGGCCATACCGTCTGTCCGCATGACTGTCCGAGCGCTTGCGCGCTGGAGGTCGATATCAACGCCGATGGCCGCATTGGCCGGGTGCGTGGTGCGAACGCCAACACCTACACCGCTGGCGTGATCTGCGCCAAGGTGGCTCGATATGCGGAGCGGATCTATCATCCGGGCCGATTGCTGACGCCGAAGCGCCGCAAGGGCGCGAAGGGTGCTGGCGACTGGCAGGAGATCGGCTGGGACGATGCGCTGGACGAGATCGCCAACGCCTTCATCAAGGCGGAAGCGGCGCATGGTGCCGAGGCCGTGTGGCCTTATTTTTATGCCGGCACGATGGGCCAGGTGCAGCGCGACAGCATCGAGCGGCTGCGCCACGCCAAGAAATATTCCGGCTTCTTCGGCTCCATATGCACCAATATGGCCTGGACCGGCTATGTGATGGGGACAGGTGCCTTGCGCGGACCGGACCCGCGCGAGATGGCAAAGGCCGATGTCGTCGTCATCTGGGGGACCAACGCGGTTGCCACCCAGGTCAATGTCATGACCCATGCGGTCAAGGCCCGCAAGGAACGCGGTGCGAAGATCGTTGTTGTCGATATCTATGACAACCCGACGATGAAGCAGGGGGATATGAAGCTTGTGGTGCGACCGGGCACGGATGCGGCGCTTGCCTGCGCCGTCATGCACATCGCGTTTCGCGATGGTTATGCCGACCGCGCCTATATGGCGAAATTTGCCGACGATCCGGCCGGGCTCGAAGCGCATCTTGCGTCCAAGACTCCGCAATGGGCTGCCGACATTACCGGGCTTTCGGTGGAAGAGATCGAGGCTTTCGCAAGGCTCGTCGGGACGACGAAGAAAAGCTTCTTCCGCCTTGGCTATGGTTTTGCCCGCCAACGCAACGGCGCGGTCGCCATGCATGCGGCGCTCTCGATCGCCACCGTTCTCGGCTCCTGGCAATATGAGGGCGGCGGCGCGTTTCATAACAACGGCGATATCTTCCGGCTGAACAAGGCGGAGTTGATGGGGACGGCCTATGCCGATCCGAATGTCCGCCAGCTCGATCAGTCGCAAGTCGGCCGCATCCTGACAGGCGATGCCGAAGCGCTGCGCGGCGGCGGACCTGTGACGGCCATGCTGATCCAGAACACCAATCCGGCCAATGTCTGCCCGGAGCAGCGGCTGGTCAGCCAAGGCTTCCTGCGCGAGGATCTGTTCGTCGCCGTGCATGAGCAGTTCATGACGGAGACGGCAGAGATTGCCGATATCGTCCTGCCGGCCACGATGTTTCTCGAGCATGACGATCTCTACCGCGCCGGCGGACAGAACCATATTCTGCTCGGTCCCAAGCTGGTCGAGCCACCGGAGACGGTACGGACAAACCTCTTCGTTATCGAGGAACTCGCAAAGCGCCTTGGTGTCGATCACATGCCGGGCTTTGGCATGAGCGAGCGCGAGCATGTCGAGACGATCCTTCAAGCAAGTGGCTGGGGCAGCTTTGACAATCTGGCTGAGGAGAAGTGGATCGATGCGCAGCCGGAATTCGAGGTCGCGCATTATCTGCAGGGTTTCGGCTATGGTGACGGCAAGTTCCGTTTCAGTCCGGACTGGCAGAAAGGCCCGTCACCCAACAAGCCGCCTAAAAATGTCGGCGTCATGGGGCCTGCCGACGCGTTTCCAAAATTCCCGGATCAGGTGGATGTGATCGAAACGGTCGACGCCGAGCATCCTTTCCGGCTTGCCACGTCTCCGGCTCGCAACTTTCTGAATTCCACCTTCGCTGAAACGAAGACCTCGGTGCAGAAGGAAGGTCGCCCGGAACTGATGATTTCCCCCGTTGATGCCGTGCGCCTCGACATCGCAGAAGGGGACGTGGTCCAGATCGGCAATGCGCGCGGCGATGTGCGCATTCATGCGAAAGTCGTCGAGGGCGCTCGCCCCGGCGTGTTGATTGCCGAAGGGCTCTGGCCCAACAAGGCACATCTTGACGGTGAGGGTATCAACGTCTTGACGGGAGCCGATGCTGTCGCTCCCTATGGCGGCGCGGCGTTCCACGATAACAAGGTGTGGCTGAAGAAAGCCTGATGGGAGTTTCATGATGCGGTCCACTGCTGGTCCAGTATCGCAGGTCGATGACGAGGCGCGCGTCAAGCTCATCGAAAAGCAGACGGTTTGGAAGAACTTCATCCACCTGCAGACGATGATTTTCGAACAGCAGGCTCGTGACGGGCGCACGTTCCGCATCCATCGCGAGGTGCATGATCATGGCGTTGCTGCTGCCATCCTGCTTTTCGATCCGAAGCGGGGGGAAGTCGTGCTGGTTCGCCAGTTCCGTCCCGGCGCCTATGTAAATGGCGACCCAAGCTTCATGCTGGAAATTCCGGCTGGTTTGACCGATGGCGATCATCCGGACGAGGCCATTCGCCGCGAATCCATGGAAGAAACTGGCTATGCCGTCAGCGCGCCGCGCTATCTCTTCGATACCTATGCCAGCCCCGGCACATTGACCGAGAAGGTCAGCCTCTTCTATGCTCGTGTCGATCTTGATGTGAAGGCGGGAGAGGGTGGCGGCCTTGAAAACGAGGGGGAGGACATCGAAGTTCTGACCGTCCCCCTCGACGCCGCCTATGACATGATTGCATCCGGCGAGATCACCGATTCCAAGACGATCATCATGCTGCAATGGGCCATGCTCAACCGGGCGAACCTGTAACCGGGAGTTCGTGGCGAGAGGGCTTTGATCCGCCTTTCGGGCCCGTCCGCGTTACCGTTGAAACGAAGCGCGGTAGGCGCGTGGTGACATCCCACGCAGCCGCCGGAATTGCCGGTTGAAGTTGGCAAGCGAAGCGTAGCCAACCTCAGCCGCGATGTGCTGGATAGGCTGCCGGGTTGCCGACAGGCGCGAGCAGGCTTCGCCGATCCGTAAGCCGATCAGATAGTCCGAGACGTTGGACTGCGTGTGTTTGCGGAACAGTCGGTGCAGGCCGGAAACGCTGAGTGCGGCGATCTCGGCAAGGTCTTCCATCCGCAGCGGCTCTTGATAGGATTGGTGCAGGTGTTGCAACACCCGGTCGATCCGCTCGCGACCGGCCTCTGCCTGGGCTGGCGCGGTTGCTGACAGTGGTTGCGCCTCTAATTCGGATAGGCGCAGCAGAAGGTCGAGCAGGCTGAACAGGCTCTGGGCTGGCGCTCTGGAAAAGATCGCTTCGAAATCCGCCGCGAGCGATAATCCAATGGTTCGGTCGAAAGCAAGACCACTGGCGGCGCCGTCGATCAGGCGGTGGATAGGACGCAATTCCGCGGTTTCGGTCGTCAGTTGTTCGATCCATTCACGACTGAACCAGAAGACGAGCGCGGTATGCGGTTCACCTTCACGCACCTTTTCTCTCGATGCCCAGGTGTGCGGCAAGTTCGGCCCAATGAGAACCAGATCGCCATCGTCATAGCGACCGACATGATCGCCGACGAAGCGCTGGCCGCGCGAGTTAAGCGTCAGTGTCAGTTCGAATTCGGGATGGTGATGCCATTCGAATGGAATTTCCTCCTCAAGGCGCCTGTTCAGCCGGCTCCAGGAACACCCAGGGGACACGATAAGATGTTCGAGATAAGATCGCATCGCGCATTCCGAGAGCTGTGGACGCCAGAATAGTATCAGAAATTGCCAGCCTTCGACAACATGAAGGCGTCGCGTCGATTACTCTTTTCACATCGCCTTGGTGTTCAGGGAGATTTCGATGGGAGACGAACATGCAATCCACCGCCGCAATGAAACGGGACAGCCACCCGACGACGAATGCCACGACGCAGCTCAAGGAGATCAGCAAGACTTTGCCGCTGCGGGTTCTGTCCAAGGCCGATTGGGAGCACTGGATCACGAAGGGCTACATCATTGTCCGTCAGGCGGTGCCTGCGGCCAATGTAGAGCGGCTTGTGGATCTCCTTTGGCGCTTTGACGAGAAAGACCCGAAGGACCCGTCCACATGGTACGCGCCGCAGCGACGCGAACACAAAATGAAAGAGCTCAACAATACAGGCATGCTGGAGATCTATAATCACCAATACCTCTGGGACAATCGGATGGAGCGGCGGGTCTACGATATCTTCGTCGATATCTGGGATCGGGAGGACCTTTGGGTCACTATCGACCGCGCCAATCTCAATCCGCCGAAGAAGGTGAAGGGAAATCCGAACGGCTTCATCCATTGGGATGTCGATACCTCCATTCGGCCATTGCCAATTGGCGTGCAGGGCGTGTTGAGCCTGCAGAAGCAAGATGGCGACGTCGGCGGCTTCCAATGCGTGCCGTATCTTTTCGAGCACTTTGACGGATGGGTGAAAACGCAGCCCGACGATCGTGATCCGATGCATCCGGACATGGCCGGCCTTTCCATCGTCAATATCGATATGGAGCCGGGTGACTTGATGATCTTCAACTCGCTGCTGGCGCACGGCGTCAGACCAAACCATTCCGATGATCGTGTGCGCATGGCGCAATATATCTCGATGCACCCCGCTGAGTTCGACAACGATGCTGAGCGCCAGGAGCGCATTCGGCTATGGAAAGACCGTGATCATCCGCGCCGCGATGCTTTTCCCGGCGATCCTCGCGAGTGGGAAAAGCACAATGCGGAGACGGCAGAACTCAATCCCCTTGGCGAGAAGCTTCTCGGGCTGAAACGCTGGTGATGATGATGCAGCGTCGTCGTCATACGGGATGGCGACCCGATCATCAGGATTGTAGACTGGCGTCTTGGATCAGATCGAAACAAGCGATTGGAGTTCGGAACTGACGTCTGAGTCCCGGACGACCTTCCCGCCGTCCATCCGCACCTTGCCTTCTGCCAGCAAACGGAGGGCAAGCGGATAGAGCTTGTGCTCGACGGTAAGCACACGGGCGGCAAGGCTGTCGGCCGTGTCGCCAGCGGTAACAGGCACGGCGGCCTGGCCGATGATCGGGCCTTCATCCATGCCTTCGGTGACGAAATGCACGGTGCAGCCGGTGATCTTCATGCCGCTGTCGATGGCGCGCTGGTGGGTGTGGAGGCCGGGGAAGAGCGGCAGAAGCGAGGGGTGGATGTTGATGATCCTGCCCTCGTAAGGCGCGATGAACTCGCCAGAGATCAGGCGCATATAGCCCGCAAGGCAGATGATATCGGGCGCGAGTTCTCCAAGGGCTGCGAGGATCGCAGCTTCATGCTCACCCTTGCTCGCATAGTTCTTGCGCTCGAAGACCAGCGTCGGAATGCCAAGGCCTTGCGCCTTGGCAAGCCCGCCAGCCGTCGGCTTGTCGGAGATGACGCAAGCGACCTCTGCGGGAAAATCCGGCTCACGGCAGGCTTTCGCCAGCGCCACCATGTTGGAGCCGCCGCCTGAGATGAAGACGACGACCCGCTTGCGGGGAGCGCTGTGGCTCATAGTGCCAGTGTGCCCTTGTAGATCGTACCATGCGCACCCTCTTCACGGGCAACCATGCGCCCCAGTGGGAACACGGTCTCGCCTTGCGCCGTCAAGGCGTCTGTGACGACCTTGGCATTCTCTGCGGAGACGACGACGATCATGCCGACGCCGCAGTTGAAGGTGCGGAGCATCTCGTTTGCCGCAACGCCGCCGGTCTTTGCAAGCCAGGAGAATACCGCAGGCACCTCGATGGATTCGAGATCGATTTCTGCCGCCAGATGCTTCGGCAGCACGCGCGGAATATTTTCAGGAAAACCGCCGCCGGTGATGTGGGCGAGTGCTTTCAACGCACCCGTCTCGCGGATTGCCTTCAAAAGCGGCTTCACATAGATGCGCGTCGGCGTCAGCAGGGCTTCGCCGAGCTTCTTGCCGTCTGCGAAGGGTGCTGGCGCATCCCAGCCAAGGCCGGAAAGCGACACGATCTTGCGCACCAGCGAGAAGCCGTTGGAGTGAACGCCCGACGAAGAAAGACCGAGGATCACGTCGCCCTCGGCAATGTCGCCCGCTGGCAGAAGCTTTCCACGTTCGGCAGCGCCAACGGCAAAGCCCGCGAGATCATAGTCGCCATCGGAATACATGCCCGGCATTTCAGCCGTCTCGCCACCGATCAGCGCGCAACCGGATTCCAGGCAACCCGCGGCAATGCCGTTGACGATGGCTGCACCCTGATCCGGATCGAGCTTTCCCGTAGCAAAATAGTCGAGGAAGAAGAGAGGCTCTGCGCCCTGGACGACCAGATCGTTGACGCACATGGCTACGAGGTCGATACCGACGGTGTCGTGGAAGTTGGCGTCGATCGCGATCTTCAGCTTGGTGCCGACGCCATCATTGGCGGCAACCAGAACAGGATCGGTGAAGCCTGCGGCCTTCAGGTCGAACAGGCCGCCAAAGCCGCCGATTTCGCCATCCGCACCGGGGCGGCGGGTGGAGCGAACGGCTGGCTTGATCTTCTCGACCATCAGGTTTCCGGCATCGATATCCACGCCTGCATCGCTGTAGGTAAGACCGTTCTTGCCCGACTGGCTCATGGCTCTCGTCTCCGCTGGTTTTCTTGGGCTCGCCATTCGCATGAGATGGGTGCTGATGCAAGGGTAAGAGCGCTGCAGCCCCCGATTTTCGTACCATTTTACCCGCGGCAGAGCATTGAGCAATGCGCTGTTGAGGTGTCTGACCACCTGCCGCAACCCTTGACCTCTCCTAGCGGCGCATCCTATCTCGTTGCAGTGCGTTATGAGGCGTCACGTGCCGCGAAGGGAAATGAGATGCAGCCACACATCAGAGGCATCAATCTAAGACGCCAGATATTCTTCTGGCTGGGCGCGCTTGTCGTCTTCGTCGTCTTCCTGATGGTGTTCAGCTCGATTCTGCTGCCCTTCGTTGCAGGCATGGCGCTTGCCTATTTTCTCGATCCTGTTGCCGACTGGCTGGAGCGCCGGGGCTTAAGCCGCATGATGGCGAGCATCTTCATCCTGATTTCCTTCGTGCTCCTGTTCGCGCTATCGTTGATCATCATCATTCCGTTGATCGCGGCGCAGGCGTCGGACTTCATCACCCGCATTCCGTCTTACATCTCGTCGCTGCAGAATCTGATTGCCGGAGCGGATACCAACCTGCTGCCCGCCTGGGTCAGCGCCCAGATTGATACGGTAAAGGAGAACTTCTCCAAGCTTCTCGCCGAAGGGGCAGGCTTTATCGGCACCTTGCTGACGCAGATCTGGAATTCCGGCAAGTCGCTGATCGATGTGATTTCGCTTCTGGTCGTCACCCCGGTTGTCGCCTTCTATCTCCTACTGGACTGGGATCGGATGATCGACAAGGTCGACAGCTGGGTGCCGCGCGATCATGTCGCGACGGTTCGCCAGATTGCGCGTGACATGGATGCGACCATCGCCGGCTTCATCCGCGGCCAAGGCTCGCTTTGCATCATTCTCGGCGTCTATTACGCGGTCGGCCTGTCGCTCGTCGGCCTCAACTTCGGCCTTCTGATCGGCATGTTTGCTGGCGCCATCAGCTTCATCCCCTATATCGGCTCGATGGTAGGTCTGGTCCTTGCCATCGGGATTGCGCTCGTCCAGTTCTGGCCGGACTATATCTACGTGATCCTGACGCTGGCGGTGTTCTTCTCCGGTCAGTTCATCGAGGGCAATATCCTTCAGCCGAAGCTCGTCGGCAGCAGCGTCGGCCTGCACCCTGTCTGGCTGATGTTCGCGCTGTTTGCTTTCGGTGCGCTATTCGGCTTTGTCGGCCTGCTGGTTGCTGTGCCGGCCGCGGCCGCGGTTGGTGTTCTGGTTCGCTTCGCGTTGTCGCGATATCTGGAAAGCGATCTCTATCATGGTCGCGCGGCCAATCTGCCGTGGCAACCCGACATCGTGCCATCGCAGAAGATCGATGCGCAGATCGACTCCAGAGCTGATTGATGAACGAGAATGATAAGCCCGGTCCGCTCCGGCCAAAGGCCGAACAGTTGCCGCTTGCCTTCTCTCATAGCAGCGCGACGGGCCGTGACGATTTGCTGGTGGCTGCGCCCCTGGATGCAGCGGTCAGCATTGTGGACGAATGGCCGAAATGGCCGTCTCCGGTCGTCATTCTGGCTGGTCCGCCAGGGTCGGGAAAGTCGCATCTCGCTGCGATCTGGAGGAACACCAGCGGTGCCGTCGAGATCAAACCTGAAAAGGGATCTGATGCCGCGCGCGCTGCCGAGCAAGGGTCGGTTCTTTTCGAAGATGCCGATCGCGTTGGCTTCGACGACACCGAGCTTTTCCACGTGATCAACAGCGTGCGTGAAAACGGGACTTCGCTTTTGATCACGACACGGCAATGGCCGGCGGCGTGGCCTGTCACGCTTCCGGATCTGCGTTCGCGCTTGAAAGCGGCGACGGTGGTGGAGATCGGCGAGCCGGATGAGGACCTCCTGGCGCAGGTGCTGATGAAGCTCTTCGCCGACCGGCAGCTTTACATGGATGACAAACTTGTCAGCTATATCGTGGCCAGAATGGAGCGTTCGCTAGACACGGCGCAGATCATCGTGGAACGGCTGGATCGTCTGGCACTTTCGCGTGGCACGCGTATCAGTCGGGCGCTCGCGGCCGAGGTGCTGAACGAATTGGGTGCCGCTTCGCAGGACGATTGACTGTCATAGTTCCGTCGTCAAACTGTTATACGGGCATGGAAACTGACAAAGGGTGGGCGACTTGATGGATTCGGCGGTACAGGAAGAATTGGCAGGCGGTCAATCGGCACAGGCAGCGGAGGTTGAAAATCTCTGGGACAGCCCCACTCGATTTGTGAACCGCGAATTCTCCTGGCTGCAGTTCAACCGCCGCGTGCTGGAAGAGACGCTGAACCCCGCGCATCCGCTTCTGGAACGACTGCGCTTCCTGTCCATTTCCGCCGCCAACCTGGATGAATTCTTCATGGTGCGCGTTGCCGGCCTGGAAGGCCAGGTACGCCAGTCCGTCACCATCAAGACACCGGATGGCAGGACGCCCGCCGAGCAGCTTGAAGATATTCTCAAGGAAATCGACAATCTTCAGATGGAGCAGCAGGCCTCGCTTGCCGTTCTGCAGCAGTATCTCGCCAAGGAAGATATCTACATTGTTCGTCCGGGCGCGCTTTCGGACGAAGACCGCACCTGGCTCGAGAACGAGTTCGAGGAACGGATTTTCCCCGTTCTGACGCCGCTGTCCATCGATCCGGCGCATCCTTTCCCGTTCATTCCCAATCTCGGTTTCTCGATGGGTCTGCAGCTGGACAGCGTCAATGGACGCGAGCCGATGACGGCGCTGCTGCGTCTTCCGACGGCGCTCGACCGCTTCATCCGCCTGCCCGACGACAAGACTGCGATCCGCTACATCACACTGGAAGATTCGGTGGGCCTCTTCATCCACAGGCTCTATCCTGGATACACCGTTCGGGGCTTCGGCACCTTCCGCATCATTCGTGACAGCGATATCGAGCTGGAAGAAGAGGCGGAAGATCTGGTGCGCTACTTCGAAAGCGCTCTGAAACGCCGTCGTCGCGGCTCGGTGATCCGCATCGAGACTGACAGTGAAATGCCGCATTCCTTGCGCCAGTTCGTGGTTCACGAGCTCGACGTACCGGAAAATCGTGTGGCGGTTCTGCCCGGTCTTCTGGCGCTCAACACCATTTCGGAACTCGCCAAAGCGCCGAGAGAAGACCTCAAGTTCGAAGCCTATAATGCCCGCTTCCCGGAGCGCGTTCGCGAACATATGGGCGACTGCCTTGCCGCCATTCGCGAAAAGGACATGGTGGTTCACCATCCGTATGAGAGCTTCGACGTCGTCGTACAGTTCCTAATTCAGGCTGCCCGCGATCCGGACGTTCTGGCGATCAAGCAGACGCTTTACCGAACCTCCAATGACAGCCCGATCGTTCGTGCCCTGATCGATGCGGCTGAGCTTGGAAAGTCGGTGACGGCACTGGTCGAGCTTAAGGCCCGCTTCGATGAAGAGGCCAACATCCGCTGGGCGCGCGACCTTGAGCGTGCTGGTGTGCAGGTCGTGTTCGGCTTCATCGAACTCAAGACCCACGCGAAGATGTCGATGGTCGTGCGCCGTGAAGATGGCAAGCTGCGTACTTATTGCCATCTTGGTACCGGCAACTACCACCCCGTCACGGCGAAGATTTATACCGACCTTTCGTTCTTCACCTGCAATCCGAAGATTGCCCATGACATGGCCAATATCTTCAACTTCATCACCGGCTATGGCGAGCCGGAAGAAGGTATGAAGCTGGCGGTCTCGCCCTATACACTGCGTCCGCGCATCCTCAAGCACATCAATGATGAAATCGAGCACGCCAAGAACGGCGCGCCGGCTGCGATCTGGATGAAGATGAATTCTCTGGTCGATCCGGAGATCATCGACGCGCTTTATCGTGCCAGTGCCGCAGGCGTGGAAATCGATCTTGTGGTGCGCGGCATCTGCTGCCTTCGCCCGCAGGTGCCCGGACTTTCGGACAATATCCGCGTCAAATCGATCGTCGGTCGCTTCCTGGAACACAGCCGCATCTTCTGCTTCGGCAACGGTCACGGGCTGCCATCGGACAAGGCGCTGGTCTATATCGGCTCTGCCGACATGATGCCGCGAAACCTCGACCGCCGTGTCGAAACCCTTGTGCCGCTCGTCAATCCGACTGTGCATGAGCAGGTCCTTTCACAGATCATGCTCGGCAATCTCATTGACAACCAGCAAAGCTACGAGATACTTCCCGACGGAACGTCCAGGCGTATCGAAGTGCGCAAGGGCGAGGAACCGTTCAACGCGCAGCACTATTTCATGACCAATCCCAGCCTGTCCGGACGTGGTGAAGCTTTGAAATCCAGTGCGCCAAAACTGATTGCCGGGTTGATTTCTTCCCGCAAGAAACAGGCTGAATGACACGATCAGAAGCACAGGGGCGGCTCGTCGGCCATGCCCCCGTTTCCGTCATCGACATCGGTTCGAACTCGGTTCGCCTTGTCGTCTATGAAGGTCTCTCGCGCGCGCCTGTGGTGCTGTTCAACGAAAAGGTTCTTTGCGGCCTTGGCAAAGGGCTGGCCCTGACCGGGCGGATGGACGAAGAAGGGGTGCGGCGAGCACTGATGACGCTGCGCCGTTTCCGCGCGCTGTCCGATCAGGCACAGGCCACCCAGGTGCATGTGTTGGCCACCGCCGCCGCACGAGAAGCGGAAAACGGTCCTGATTTCATCCGCGACGCGGAGGCGATCCTCGGTTGCGAGATCGAGGTTCTCTCGGGCGAGCGCGAGGCACTCTACTCTGCCTATGGCGTCATTGGCGGTTTCCATGACCCCGATGGCATTGCCGGCGACTTGGGCGGCGGATCTCTTGAGCTGATCGATATCAAGGGTAATGCCTGCGGCAAGGGCATCACGCTTCCGCTCGGCGGTCTTCGACTGTCAGAACAGGCGGGCGGTTCGCTCGAAAAGGCTACGGCTTTTGCCAAAAAGCAGGTCAAGAAGAGCGCCGCTTTGCTGTCAGCCGGGGAAGGCCGGACCTTCTATGCCGTTGGCGGCACATGGCGCAACATCGCCAAGCTCCATATGGAGATCACCCATTATCCCCTGCATATGATGCAGGGCTATGAGCTTCCTCTGCAGGAGATACTGAACTTCCTGAACGAGGTCATCGCCTCCAAGGACAGCAAGGACCCGGCGTGGCAGGCTGTCTCCAAGAACCGCCGGTCGCTTCTTCCTTTCGGCGCGATTGCCATGCGCGAAGTGCTTGAGGTGATGAAGCCGGCAAAGATTGCTTTTTCGGCCCAAGGTGTGCGTGAGGGCTATCTCTATTCGCTTCTATCCGAGACGGACAAAGCCGCCGATCCACTGCTGGTCGCTGCCGATGAACTGGCGGTTCTGCGCGCCCGGTCTCCCGAGCATGCGCGCGAGCTTGCGGATTGGACCGGCAGAACCGTGCCTGTCTTCGGTATCGATGAAACGGAAGAAGAGCGGCGGTACCGACAGGCGGCTTGTCTCCTGGCAGATATCAGCTGGCGCGCCCATCCGGACTACCGCGGGCTGCAGGCACTGAACGTCATTGCCCACTCATCCTTTGTTTCGATCACCCATCCAGGCCGCGCCTTCATCGCGCTTGCCAATTATTACCGCTTCGAAGGCCTGAACGATAACGGCACCACCCAGTCGCTGGCCGACATGGCCGGGCCTCGTCTGCTAGAGCTTGCCAAGCTGCTGGGCGGACTGCTGCGCGTCGTCTACCTTTTCTCGGCTTCCATGCCGGGCGTCGTTGACCACTTGCGCTTCCGAGTGTCGGAGAATCCCGATCTCGATCTGGAATTCGTGGTACCGCATGAGTACTGCGATTTTGCCGGCGAACGTCTCGAGGGACGTCTGCAGCAACTGGCGAAGCTCACAGGCAAGCGGCTGGCTTTCATTTTCGAATAAGTCTGAGACCGCCGGCTGGGTGACCGGTTTGAGTTACGGATCGTCATCCAGCCGTGGTGGAAAGAGCGCCGCCGAGACGGCGACGCTCCTTTGCATCACTTTGCGTCCAGCAGATCTTTTACATCGAGGATGACGAACTCGTTGTCGTCTGCCTTGTCCAGCGCACGGCCGGCCGAGAAGGGCAGGTTGTTATCATTGCCGACGATGATGTGGCTGGCATCGACACGGTCGACATTTTCGATCGTGACGAACGGCATCGTGTAGATGCCGTTTTCAGAACCCTGACGTGCCTTCTTGTCGGGATCGGCGATCTTCATCAGGTCGATATAGCCGATCTTGCGGGCAGCCTTGCCGACATTCGCGTCATTGAACTCGATCTTGTAGATGCGCTTCACCTTGGCAGAGACTGCAAAGCAGTTGGCCTCCGGCTTCTTCGGGTCGGCGCAGGCCTTGTCTGCCGTGCCGGCGCCATTGTCGCGTTCGATCACCAGCGCAGTGCTGTCGTCCAGCATGTTGAAGTCGCCGATCGCCTCGCCGCCTTCGGCCAGCGGGTATAGCCACGTCCGGCCCCTCCACGCCTTGGAGGCAACGTCGAGTTCGATGATACGCAGGCCCGTCGCGCCGTCTTCCGTCTTTTCGACCTGACCATCTGCCGTGTAGAGCGGGCCTTCCAGCAGGCCGTAGAGCTTTGTGCCATCCTTGGAGAGTGCCATGCCCTCAAAGCCACCGGAGCGCTTCAGGTTGAAGGCGGGCAGCTTCTGGATGGGATTGCCGGGAAGGGTCAGCGTGGGATTGTCGGGAGACTTGACCTCGGTCTCGCCAGCCTTGGTCGCAATCACATCCGTCAGCTTGCCGTCACGGCTGAACTTCAGAATGTAGGGGCCGAATTCTTCGCCGACCCAGAAGCCGTCTGCAACCGGCTGGATCGATTCCACGTCGAAGTCCCCGCCGGTCAGATAGCGCTTGTCCGAGCCTTCCATGACGATCGGGAAGGGGGCCTTCTTGTCGGGATCGGACAGGAAGACCGTCTCAACCGCGTTGACCTTGCCGGCGTCCCAGTCGAACTTCAGATGGTGCAGCATCAACATGGCGTCGCTGGAGTTCAGCTTCGAGCCGAAGCCGTTGTCGGACAGGCTCCAGAAGGTGCCGTCTTCCATGGCCTTGATACCGGAGAAGCCCTGCATTGCCTGGCCGTTAAACGGCATGGAGAGGCCGGTGGGACGGACGCCATCCTTGCCGGGCACGGTGCCGATACCTTCGGCACGCTTGCGGTCGGCTGTGGTGAACTTACCTGCGCTTTTCAAAAAGTCTGGAGCATCGGCCGGTGCGGGGATGATGGTGTTGGCTGGCAGAACTGCTTGAGAGACGAGCTTTGCCGGAAACTCCTTCTCAGCGGCAAGCGCGTGAAGGGTGCCGAGCGTGAGGAAAACAGCGGAAGAAAGCAGGATTTTTTTCATGGAACATACCTGTCTGTTGCATAGAGCGGCTTGCGTCCTTTAGGACGCACAAAGGACGCTCTAACTTTTTGAATCTACGCATCGTGCTTTCCGAAAATCGATTCCGATTTTCGGGCCGATGCTGTAGAGGAGCAACGGACCGATAGGCGGGCTTTGTGACATTCGCGCAAAACCGCTTTGAAGCTTTGATGACGGTGTTCTTTTACAAAGCCGGCTGGCGGCTGAGCGCGCAGACGCCGAGCGTCTGGCCGCGACCCTTGACGGCGTGTTCACCGAGATATTGGCTCCTGATGCCCTTGGGCAGCAGAAGTTGATGGGCGAGGTCGGACGAGATCAGAATAGGGTGGCCGAGCATCTTGCTCAGCGATTCCAGCCGCGCCGTCGTGTTTACCGTATCGCCGAAATAGGTGATCTTGTGATGATCGACGCCGATTTCTGCCGTGATCACCGGGCCACCGTGAATGGCGAAGCGGAGCTTCGGGACAGTACCGAAACTGGCAATCCAGGTGGCACGGCTGCTTTCGATTTCCGAAAGAATGTCGAAGACGCAGTTGATGCAGGCGGCACGCCGGATTGCCAGATGATAGGGCCAGGTGATGATGGCAGCATCGCCGATATAGTCGTCGATGATCCCGCCATGCTTTCTGACCGGAGCGGCATAGGCGGAAAAGAGCGCGCCCAGAAATTCCTGGGCTTTGAGATCGCCATGGGTTTCAGCAAAGGATGTGGAGCCGACGAGATCGATGAAGAGGAACACGCGCTCTTCGCTGACTGGCCTGCGATAGCGACCCAAGATGAGATCGATGAAGATATCGCGTCCCAAAAGCTCACGCACGCGCATGATGAAGACGATGATGGCGCAGACGCCGAGCGTAAACACCATGGTCTGCAGTTCCGCATGCACTGCCCGCGCCCAGCTGGTAGGAAGAACGCCGGTTGCCCAGAGGATGGTGCCGCCGAGACCGAAGCCGCAAAAGACGAGAATGACATAAACGACCATGCCGACCGCGATGTAGGCGGGCGTTGGCAGCATGCTGATCTTCTTGGACAGGCCAGGCAGGATATGGCCACGCTCGAAGGCAAGGATCGGCGCGCAAGCAAACAGGGCGTAGGTTGCCCCGATGAATGCACCGCCGCCATATTCGAGGAATGCATAGACCACGCCGCTTCCGGCAACCGCCAGAAACAGCACGACATAGTCCAGCATCGCCAGAATTTTTCTCATCGTCTGCCCTTAATTGAGGGGATAGGGGTGCCACTTCCTCCCAAGTGAGCAGGTCGATTCCTCCCGGTGCGGGATAATAATGCGGATCAGGTGCCGCCAAAAGGGATGTTTAAGCGATCACTCAGGAAGAGGCGCAGTTGTGGCAGTTTTGCACGACCCCGGTTTTTACCGATGACTTATTCGGTGGCCTGATCCTGGGCTGGCATTTCGACGGCCTCGACTTTCTTGCCTGCAAAGCGAAGCGCGACTTCACCACGGATGAGCTTCAAAGCAGGTTCACCGAAGAGTTCGCGCCGCCAGCCGGAAAGCGCCTGAACCTCGGCCTTCTCGCCTTCAGAGGCGATCTTGTCGAGGTCGTCGCTATTGGCGATTACCTTGGCAGCGACGCCGTGCTTATCCGCCGTCAACTTCAAAAGCACCTTCAACAACTCTACCGCGGCACCAGAGCCTTCGGGAGAATGGCTGTGGCGGGGCGCCTGCGGCATGTCGGCCTTGGGAAGGGCGAGCGCTGCATTGACCGTCTCGATGATCGCCGCGCCGGAGGTGGAGCGTTCCCAACCTTTCGGGATGGTGCGCAGGCGCGATAGCGCTTCCGCGTCCTTCGGCTGCTGCTGAGCGATTTCGAAAATCGCGTCGTCCTTCAGCACGCGCGAACGCGGAACGTTGCGCGAGCGCGCCTCGCGCTCTCTCCAGGCGGCGACGAATTTCAGGATGGCAAGTTCGGTCGGTTTGCGAAGGCGCGACTTCAATCGCAGCCATGCATCGTCGGGATGCATGTCATAGGTCTCACGCGCCTCAAGGATATCCATCTCTTCCTTGAGCCACGACGAACGGCCTTCACGCTCAAGCTGCGCCTTCAGCGCCAGATAGACATCGCGAAGATGGGTGACATCTGCCAGCGCATAATCCAGCTGCTTTTCCGAGAGCGGACGGTGGCTCCAATCGGTAAAGCGGGATGACTTGTCGATCTGGACGTTCTTGGTCTTCTGCACCAGCTGATCGTAGGAGATCGAATCGCCGAAGCCGCAGACCATGGCTGCAACCTGTGTATCGAAGATCGGATGGGGGATGAGCCCGCCGAGGTGATGGATGATTTCGATATCCTGACGGGCAGCGTGGAAGACTTTTACGACATTCGCATCGGCCATCAGTTCGAAGAGCGGCGTCAGATCGATACCCTTCGCCATCGGGTCCACCAGCACTTCGAGCGTGGGGCTTGCCATCTGGACGAGACAGAGCTGCGGCCAGAAGGTTGTTTCGCGGAGAAACTCCGTATCGATGGTGACGAATTCCGATTTCGCCAGCTCCTTGCAGGCGTCGGCGAGTGCTGCAGTCGTTTCAATCATTACGTTCGGCCAGTCCTGGAAAACACTCCGTCTTACTTTCTCTTTGGGGGCCACATGTCAATATGAGAGGCCGCTTTACTGAGCGCTTTGCCCCTGCAATTGTCGATCTTCTTCAGCATTTTCTCCTTGATCCGGCTCCCTTTCGAGTTTCGCGAGAATTTCCAGGCTAGACGGCAAAGGCTCGCGCATGGCGCTTTTCCTTGACAAATCGGTTCAGCCATGCGCTTTTCCGCCAAATTTCGAAAGTCGGCCCCAGAGGCCATGACACGCTTCTTCAGGATACAATCATGCATCGCTACCGCAGCCACACCTGTGCCGCTCTTCGCAAGTCTCATGTCGGCGAGACCGTTCGTCTTTCCGGTTGGGTGCATCGCGTTCGAGACCATGGCGGCGTTCTCTTCATCGACCTTCGCGATCATTACGGCATTACCCAGGTGGTTGCTGATCCGGACAGCCCGGCTTTCAAGGCGGCTGAAACCGTGCGCGGCGAATGGGTGATCCGCATCGACGGCAAGGTCAAGGCGCGTTCGGAAGACACCGTCAACAAGGCGATGGCAACCGGTGAGATCGAGCTTTACGCCCAAGAGATCGAAGTGCTGGGCGTTGCCAAGGAATTGCCGCTGCCAGTCTTCGGCGAGCCGGACTATCCGGAAGACGTTCGCCTGAAGTATCGCTTTCTCGATCTTCGCCGCGAGACGCTGCACAAGAATATCGTCAAGCGCACGCAGATCATCTCCGCCATGCGCAACGGCATGGCCGAGGCCGGCTTTGCCGAATATACGACGCCGATCCTGACGGCCTCTTCTCCGGAGGGCGCGCGCGACTTTCTCGTGCCGAGCCGTATCCACGAGGGCAAGTTCTTTGCCCTGCCGCAGGCCCCGCAGCAGTACAAGCAGCTTCTGATGGTTGCCGGTTTCGACCGCTACTTCCAGATCGCGCCGTGCTTCCGCGATGAAGACCCGCGTGCTGACCGTCTGCCGGGCGAATTCTACCAGCTCGACGTGGAAATGAGCTTCGTGACGCAGGAAGATGTCTGGGCAACCATGGAGCCGATGATGACTTCGGTTCTGGAGCAGTTTGCCGAAGGCAAGCCGGTGACGAAAGAATGGCCGCGCATCCCTTACGACGAGGCGATGCGCAAATATGGTTCCGACAAGCCGGATCTGCGCAACCCGATCGTCATGCAGGCCGTGACCGAGCATTTCGCCGGTTCCGGCTTCAAGGTCTTTGCCAATATGATCGCGTCGAACCCGAAGGTCGAAGTCTGGGCCATTCCCGCCAAGACCGGCGGCAGCCGCGCGTTCTGCGACCGCATGAATGCCTGGGCGCAGGGCCAGGGCCAGCCAGGTCTCGGCTACATCTTCTGGAAGGAAGAAGACGGCAAGATCGCAGGCTCCGGTCCGCTTGCCAAGAACATCGGCGAGGAGCGCACCGAGGCGCTGCGCACGCAGCTTGGTCTCGAAGCTGGTGATGCCTGCTTCTTCGTGGCTGGCGATCCTGCCAAGTTCTACAAGTTTGCAGGAGAGGCCCGCACCCGTGCTGGCGAGGAACTGAATCTCGTCGATCGCGACCGCTTCGAGCTCTGCTGGATCGTCGATTTCCCCTTCTTCGAATACAACGAAGAAGACAAGAAGATCGACTTTGCCCACAACCCCTTCTCCATGCCGCAGGGCGGAATGGAAGCGCTTGAAGGCCAGGACCCGCTGTCGATCAAGGCCTACCAGTATGACGCCGTCTGCAACGGCTTCGAAATTGCGTCGGGCTCCATTCGTAACCAGTCGCCTGAACTGATGGTCAAGGCGTTCGAAAAGGTTGGTCTCAGCCAAGCAGACGTGGAAGAGCGCTTCGGCGGCCTCTACCGTGCATTCCAGTACGGCGCGCCTCCACATGGCGGTTGCGCTTTCGGTATCGACCGTGTGGTCATGCTGCTGGTCGGTGCAAAGAACCTGCGCGAAATCACGTTGTTCCCGATGAACCAGCAGGCACAGGACCTTCTGATGAACGCGCCGTCGCCGGCAACGCCGACACAGCTTCGCGAACTGGCTCTGCGCGTCGTTCCGTCCAAGAAGGACTAAGCAGTGCTCAGGCAGATCGCCGAGCGTCTCCAATCAGCTTCACCCGTGCATTTGCGGCAGCCATAGAGCGCCGTGCGTCCTGTTGGACGCACGGCGCTCTATCTCTTAAAATCTACGCATCGTGCTTTTCCGAAAATCGAGTATGATTTTCGGGCCGATGCTGTAGCTGCCGCTTTTGCGTTCTGGGCCTCTCGACATATGCTCGGCCATCAGCAGCCGGTTTTTGCTGCGATCAGCGCGCTGATATGCCTGGCACTGGGCATCCCAAGCCAGATCCGTCAGGGTTTAGGCCTGATCGTTGGCGTTACCGTCGGCATTCTGGTGGGCGAGCTTGCTCTGATGATTCCGGCAGACCTTGCGGCGGTCCGGATGGCGTCAGCCACCTTCGTCGCCATGATGATCGCCGCCGCCTTCGGCGTGGCCCCGGTGGTGCCGATACAGGCGGGCGCGTCGGCCATGCTGGTGCTGTTGATGGGGCCGCAGGTCGCGGGCCTTGCCCGTTTTCTCGACGTGCTGATTGGAGCCTCAACAGGCCTCATTGTCGCGCTCGTGTTCTTGCGTGAGCGGTTGAAGTTTTAGAGTATTTCTGGCGCTGCTGACTGCAAACCACAAAAAGCAGCGGAGGCGATCAGCCTTCACTGCTTCATTTCGCAACCTCAGACCTTATGGAGCGGCGCTCGGTTTAGACTGAGCGTGCAGGCGGCATGGGCTTCAGCGTGTTCATCAGAGCGCCGTAGGGCAGCAAGAGGACGAGTCCGACAAGAACCTTGACCGATAGGTCGCCGAGCGCCCAGGAGATCCAGCGTGGCGCTTCAGCTGAGAAGATGCCAAGGATCGGCGCGCTCTCGATGGCGAAGCCATCGTTCGGGCCGATGAAGGCGAAGCTCGCTGCAAAGGCGATCGAGAAGAACAGAGCGGTATCCAGCACGGAGCCGAACATGGAGCCCGCCAGCGGCGCACGCCACCAGCTTTGGCGACGCAGGCGATTGAAGACGGAAATATCCAGCAACTGGCCGATCAGATAGGCGGTACCGGACGCAATCGCGATCCGCGGCAGCGAGGTCCAGAAGGACAGCGTGACGCCGACGACAAAGCCTGCCAGCACGACACGGCGCGCAATGGAGGGGCCGAACTGACGGTTGGTCAGATCGGTCACCAGAAAGGCGATAGGATAGGTGAAGGCACCCCACGTCAGCAGATCGCCAAGATTGATGCCAAAGAGCGTGCCGGAGAGCGGATACTGAACGAGGATATTCGATGCGACGACTACAAGCGTCATCAGGATCACATAGATAAGCGTTTGGCGCAGGTAAGGCATTTTTTTATCCTGGGTGATGCCACCAGTTGGAGCGAACATATGCAAGCGGCAAGCGTCTCAGAGATCTTGCAGCATTGCGTGAGAAGTGGGCAAGCCGAATGCCGAGGCAAAAGCCAATCCCAAAATAGACAAAAGGCTTGAGCGGCAGAGCCATTCAAGCCTTTTGAAAAGGATAGACGTCTGAGCTGCGATTAAGCGGCTTCAGCGGTCTTCTTTGCGATCTGGCGACGCAGCAGACGGGCGCGCATCGAGAGATCGTTTTCGTCAGACTTCAGAAGGAAGGCATCAAGGCCGCCACGATGTTCAACGGAACGCAGAGCCGCTGCGGAAACGCGCAGACGGAAACGCTGGCCGAGAGAATCGGAAATCAGAGTAACCTGGCAAAGGTTCGGGAGGAACCGGCGCTTGGTTCTGTTATTGGCGTGGCTGACGTTATTGCCCGTCTGGACGCCCTTGCCGGTCAATTCGCATACACGGGACATGGGTACACCTATTCGTTGTCACTGTATGGCTATCAGTCTGCTCTCCGGCAAAATCCGGTTTGCAATCCAACAGCCGATGATTGGAAAGTTGCGGTTCTATAGTCAGGCCTGCCCGTGCAGTCAAGCCGCTCGCGCCGTTTTGTGCGCGATTTCACCGGTTTTGCTGTGGCTTCCGCTTTTTTATTGCCACAAGTGCGCGTATATGATCGCCGGAAGTGCGCGGCTTTTGGTGCCGCCGAGGTTTATCTTCATGATCGTCAATGCACAAAGACTTTTTGCCGCCGCAGCGCTGGTGCTTTGCGGCCTCACGCCATCCTTCGCTGCCGAATCGCGCCATGACAGCGAATATTCCATCGCGCTTGGGGTGTTGCCGATCGCGCGCGCCAACTTCTCGACGAAGATGAACGGCTCGACCTATTCGATTTCCGGCTCATTCAGTTCCGCAGGTATTGCCAGCGTGCTGAAGGATATTTCCGGCAAGACCACCGTGTCGGGCGCAAAGCGCGGCAATCGTATGCAGGCCAATGAATATTCGCTGGTCTACAAGGACGGCAAGCGTACCCGCACCTATGATGTGCAGTATCGCAACGGCAACGTGACTTCCACGACCATCGATCCCGCGCCGAAATCCCGGCCAGACAATTGGGTGGATGTGAAGGATCGTGATCTGCGCTCCGTGCTTGATCCGATTTCCGGCCTGATCTTCCCGGTCGGCGGGCGCATCTGCCCGAGCCGCCTGCCGATCTATGACGGCGAGTCGCGTCTTGATCTGGTGTTGAGTTCCAGCGGAACGAAGCCGTTCAAGACCAATGGGTATTCAGGCGACGCCGTTGTCTGCAATATGCGTTATGTGCCGAAATCCGGCTTCCGCAAGGGCCGCAAGGATATCGAATATCTGAAGTCGATCTCCATGGAAGTGTGGTTTGCCAAGGCCAACAATATGGACCTCTACGCACCGGTCTATGCCCGTATCCCGACGAAGGTCGGCCAGGTTTACATCACCGCCACGAAATATGGCGGCTGATGTCGAAAGGATTAGCCTGGCTCCCAGCCGGGTTCGGCCATGACGAAACTGTCGAACACGAAGCCGGGCGCTACCGTGCAGCCGACGAGCGTGAAATCGCCAAGGCTTTCTGCGGCCTGCCACCAGTTTGCCGGAACGATCGCCTGCGGTTGCTCACCGTCGAGCACCCCAGGCCCAAGCCGCGCGGTCGTCACACGCTTGCCGTCTTCGGACAAATGGAGCGATAGCGGGGCGCCGGCATAGTAGTGCCAGATTTCCACGGCATCGATCACCTTGTGCCAGTGGGAGCGCTGGCCTTTTTCGAGCAGATAATAGATCGCTGTCGAGTGGCCTCGCTTTTCTCCATTAGAATCGCGAAAGGTCTGGCGATAAAAGCCGCCTTCGGGATGCGGTTCGAGGTTGAGCGCGGCGATAATGGCGGCGGCGGACGGTTCTACTGCCATTAGAACTTGTCCTTGCGGGCTCTGATCTCGGCAAAGACATCCTCGTCTGTCGCACCTTCCAGACCAAGATGGGCGCGAATGCTGGCGTCAGCCACGCGCATATAGGGGTTGGTTTGTTTCTCGAGTGCAATGGTCGTCGGAATGGTGAAGCGGCCCTCGCTGCGCAAGGCTTCGACTTCGCTCAGGCGGCGCGTCAATGCCTCATTCTCCGGGTCGACGGTGACCGCGAAGCGCGCATTCGAAAGCGTGTATTCATGGCCGAAATAGACCCGCGTCTCGTCCGGCAGCGCCATCAGCTTCTGGAACGAGTGCCACATGTCAGCGGCCGGGCGCTCGAACAGGCGGCCGCAGCCCATGGCAAACAGCGTATCGGCGGCGAAGAGCAGGCCATCGTCGGGAAGATAGTAGCAGATATGTCCTGCGGTATGACCGGGCGTTGAGATGATCTGCACGCGGCGTCCGGCAATCTCGAATTCGTCGCCGTCGGCTGCGGTCTTGTCGAGACCGGGAATAGCGATAGCCTCGTCATGCGGTCCACGGATTTCGCAGTGGAAACGCTCTTTCAAAGCGAGATTGGCCTCCACATGATCCTGGTGGTGGTGGGTGGTGAAGATGTGGGTCAACTGCCAGCCGCGGCGGTTAAGCGCGTCGAGAATCGGCGCTTCCTCGGGGGCGTCGATGGAAATCGTTGTGCCGCTTTCGCTGTCATGCAACAGCACGCCGAAATTGTCGCTTCGGCACGGAAAGACCTCGATATCCAGCGGCTTCATGGTTCGCTCCCTTTATTCGCATTAAAAAACCAGTCTCCTCTATTTAGGTGAAGCGTGCTTGAAGTCCAAGCTTGAAGTCCTTTCGCGAGCCGCTACATTCCAGCCATGAACACCGATATCGTCGATCTGCGCGAATTCTATCATTCCCCGCTTGGCCGTTCTGCCGAACAGGCGATCACCATGGCGCTTTCGACGCTCTGGCCTTCGCTGCCGGATGAGCGGCTGGTGGGGCTCGGCTATGCTGTGCCGTTTCTCGACCGGTTTCGCCACGATACCGAGCGCACCTTTGCCTTCATGCCTGCAGGGCAGGGTGCGGTGAACTGGCCTGCGGGTGAGCTTTCCTCCACCGCGCTGGTGTTTGATGAAGAACTGCCGCTGCCTGATTCCTCGATCGACCGCGTGTTGATGATCCACTCGCTGGAATTCGTCGAAAATCCGCGTGAGGCGCTGAAGGAGCTTTGGCGGGTGCTGGCGCCTGGCGGGCGTCTGGTCATCGTGGTGCCGAACCGGCGCGGCGTCTGGGCGCGTGTTGAGCATACGCCCTTTGGTTCTGGCCGGCCCTATTCCCGCAGCCAGTTGACGGCGCTTTTGCGCGAGACAAACTTCACCCCCGGCGCCTCTTCCGAAGCGCTGTTCTTCCCGCCGTCCAAGGTCCGCTCCGTGCTGAAGTTCCGTCGCTATCTCGAAACGATGGGGCGAAGGCTCTGGCCGGTCTTTTCCGGTGTGATCATTGTAGAAGCCCAAAAGCGTCTCTATCAGGGGCTACCCGTGACGCAGCGCGCGTCCCGCCGTGTCTTCGTGCCGGTGCTGGCGCCGCAGGGCGTGCCAAGCACTCGGGTGAAATTGAGGCATGATCTCGAGCAGCAAAAGACGCGCTGATACTCGACAAAGGGCTGCTTCCAGTCTAATGCCTTCGGCATTGTCAGGCCGGATTTCCCGGTGCTTTTCCGAAGGTCGATGAAATGAGTGCAGAGCTTAACCAACCTGTTCCACGTCCAGGCATCCTGGATATCGCCGCTTATGTTCCGGGCAAGGAGCATGTGGACGGTGTGGCGAAGGTCTATAAGCTCTCCTCCAATGAAACGCCGCTCGGCCCAAGCCCCAAAGCCATCGAAGCCTTCAAGGCGGCTGCGTCCAATCTGGAGATCTATCCGGACGGTCAGGCCGTGGCGCTGCGTCAGGCGATTGCCGATGTTCACGGCCTGAACCCGGCCAATATTATCTGCGGCAACGGTTCGGATGAACTGCTCGGCCTGCTCTGCCACGTCTATCTTGGCGCGGGCGACGAGGCGATCATCACCGAACACGGCTTTCTCGTCTACAAGATCCAGATCATGGGCGCAGGCGCCACGCCGGTCACCGTCAAGGAAACCGATTGCACGGTCAATGTAGACGCGATCCTAGATGCGGTTACGCCGAGGACGAAGATGGTGTTCATTGCCAATCCCGGCAATCCCACAGGCACCTACATTCCCGTGTCCGAAATTCGTCGCCTCCAGGCGACGCTGCCGAAAAATGTCATCCTGGTTCTCGATGCGGCCTACGCCGAATACGTGCGCAAGAACGATTACGAGGCGGGGCTTGAGCTCGTTTCCGGCAACGGCAACGTCGTCATGACCCGTACCTTCTCCAAGGTCTATGGTCTGGCGGCGCTGCGCGTTGGCTGGATGTATGCACCGGCTGCCATCATCGATGCGCTGAACCGCGTGCGCGGACCGTTCAACATGAATGCGCCGGCAATTGCTGCGGGTGCTGCCGCCATCCGCGATCAGGCCTTCATGCAGCAGGCCGTGGCACATAATCTGCACTGGCTCGACCGGCTGACCTCGGTCTTCACCGAGCTTGGCCTCAAGGTCACGCCGTCCGTCACCAACTTCGTTCTCATCCATTTCCCGGATCAGGACGGCAAGCGTGCAGCCGATGCCGACGAATTCCTGAGCCGTCGTGGCTATATCTTACGTGCCGTACGGGGTTACGGCTTTGCCAATGCGCTGCGCATGACAGTCGGCTCGGAAGAGGCCAATCTCGGCGTTATCGCCGCCCTCAAAGAGTTCATGGGTCAGGCGTGATGGCAGACATTCTGTTTGAACGCATCGCGCTGATCGGCATCGGCCTGATCGGCTCGTCCATTGCCCGCGATATCAAGGAACTCGGTCTTGCGCGCGACGTGGTCGTCTCGACGCGCAGCGAAGAGACGCTGAAGCGCGCCGAGGAACTGGAGCTTGGGACATCCTACACCACTTCGGTGGCCGATGCCGTGAGGGAGGCCGATCTCGTCATCGTCTCGGTTCCCGTCGGCGCATCGGAGGACGTGGCAAAGCAGATCGCACCGCACCTGAAGGCGGGTGCAATCGTCACCGATGTCGGTTCCACTAAGGCATCCGTGATTGCCCAGATGGCTCCGCATATGCCGCAGCATGTGCATTTCATTCCGGGCCACCCCTTGGCGGGGACGGAAAAATCCGGCCCGGATGCCGGGTTTGCAGGTCTCTTCCGCGACCGCTGGTGCATCTTCACGCCGCTGCCTGGCACGGATGCTGCCGCTCTCGATCGCCTGAAAGGTTTCTGGCTGGCGCTCGGTTCGCGCGTTGACGAGATGGACCCCGAGCACCACGACAAGGTGCTGGCGATCGTCTCGCATCTTCCGCATATCATCGCCTACAACATCGTCGGCACCGCGGACGATCTTTCGACGGTAACGGAATCGGAAGTCATCAAATACTCCGCATCCGGCTTTCGCGATTTCACCCGACTGGCGGCGTCCGACCCGACCATGTGGCGCGACATCTGCCTGCACAACAAGGATGCGATCCTTGAAATGCTGGCGCGGTTTTCAGAAGACCTTGCCTATCTGCAGCGCGCAATTCGCTGGGGCGAGGGCGACAAGCTGTTCGAGCTTTTCACCCGCACCCGTGCGGTCCGACGCTCCATTATTCAGGCTGGTCAGGATGTCGACGCGCCGGACTTTGGTCGCCATTCGCTGGACCAGAAGAAATAGGATCTGGATTTTAGGCGTCATTCTTGAGCCGAAATTGCGCTGAAGACTTTGGGTACCGCGTCTTCAGCGGTCGTTGGAGTAGACTTCATAAGGGCGGCTATCGCTGATCGGCAATGGTAGCGAACACTGAAACACGGTCTCGAAGAGGGCGTCTGCGGAAACTGATTGCAGGGGCGGGCGGTCTTGTTGCCGCCGGCCTGTCGCTTGGCTATTCCATATATGAGCGGCGCGAGAGCGAGCTTGTCCCGGTGGTGGAAGCTAGGGAGACTATCAATGCCGGGCGTTGGCAGGTGTCGCTGGAATCTGCCAGCATCATCGCGCTCATGCCGAACGGGCTGAAAGTCACACCTGGAAAAAGGGCTGTTGCTCTCGAAATGCGCCTTGAGAACGCGTCTGCAGAAAGCTCCAACATCTATGGCGACCTTATCAAAGTCGACAACATCAAGGATGCGCCGCGACCGACATTCTTTCTCGACCGCGATCGTGATCTGCTGGGCGACTTGCAGCCGGTGATGCCGGAGACGATTACAGCCGTGTGGGAACTTCCCGCCAATGCTCCGGTGCCATCCTCACTCGACCTATCGGTTCAGGGTGAGGCTTTTCGTCCGCGGGATAACCTCTATGCGGCACCGGGTTGGTTCCCTAAGGGCCCCGTCGCGAAAGTCGTTCTACCCCTGTCCGTTGGCGCATCCGCCGGGGGAGCACCATGATCCGCGCGGTCGTCTACGCCGCTCTCGTCGCGCTTTCGGTGGTCGCCCTGATAGCGCTGAAGGAAACGACGCCGTCCTACGCCATGCTGACAGGTCCGATCGTCGCACGCGGACATGCGGGGGAGACTGTCTCCGGGCGCGCGTTCAGCGGCAAAGTTTCGCAGGTTCGCAAGGCCAAGGTGCTCTCCTATGAGAGCTTCGGACGAAAGGTGGAACGCAGCACCTCGGGTGTCTGGCTTGTCGTCACAGTGGACGCTGCTGCATCGACCGAGACCTTGCCCCTACAGGCAGCGACGATCGTCGGCGCATCCGGCCGCTCATACAGACAGTCTACCCGGGTGGACAGCGTGCCGGGCGCCCTGTCGACCAAGACCATACAACCCGGCTTGCCGACGTCGGGGATATTCGTTTTCGAGTTGCCGGAGGCGGAGACCTCACGAATGTCGCTACTCTTGGCCAGGCAATATTTTCCGCAACTTAGCGACCAGCTCGATATCTCGATCGATGCAGACGAGCTTGTCTCCCAAGCGGTATTGGAGATCGGCAATGATGGGCGCTGATCGCGAACGCACATTGTGGTGGATTTCGTTTATCAGCCTGCCTGCCCTGGTGGTGTTGGCTTTCTCGCTGAACGCCTGGCGCAGCTTTCAGGAATATCAACGCCGTACTGAAATCGAGATCGTCGGCAATGCCGGCGATCGCATCTACGCCGGAGCGCTATGGCAGGTTGAGGCGGCCCGTCTGCTGGGCGATGGCAACGATACGCCGCTTCGGCTTCCTGGGGAACGACGGCTGGTCATCCTTCGGCTGAGCGCAACGGCGGTGAAAGACATCGGGGAAGATTGGTCCCAGTGTCAGATCAGTCTGGTCGATGGTGAAGGACGCCGGTGGTTGCCGCTGGATGTGACACTCTCTAACAATGTCAGTCGCGAACTCAATCCGAAGGCAACACCGATCAATGGCTGCGGCATCGCCTCGCTGACACCGCTTTCAAAAGGCGAAAACACCTTGATCGAGGAGAAATTCCTCGTGCCCGCGCCCGTTGCAGGTCGGCTGTCGGCGCGCATCAGTTTCGCCCCGTCCCGCCCCACCGCACTTTCCATTCCGCTTCGTCTTGGTGCGCAATAGGGAGGCTCAGACGAAAGCAGGCCTAGACGTCCATTGTGCGTGCCCGCCATTCGCGGCCCCGCGCAAAGCCGATTTCGAGTGTGGCGGCAAGCAGGCAGATTTTCAACGGTGATACCAGCAGTCCCTCTCCGGGATCGCTGGGCGTGCCGAAAAGCAAGGAGATCCCTTGTGCGATGACATGCCAGAGTGCCGTTTCCTGCGGACCGATCCATCGTGAGATCCCGAACCATGCCCATGCCGAACCGAAATCAAGCAGGCGATAGAAGAGAATGGCACAAAGGGTCAAAGCGAAACCGGAGCTGAGCGCCAGCCCAACGCCCTCCGCCAGGGTTCGGTAACGCTTCAACGTGCCCGCGATGAAGTGAGCGATGAAGTCCTGCAAGAACTTCGGGAGCGCCTGCCATCTGGAGATGGCGGCAGAAAGACCGCGTGCCGGCAGAGGATGTTCGCCATTGATATCGTAGCCATAGATCAGTGCTGCGAGCGTCAGCCAGACAGCCGGATAGAGCGCATAGAGCAAGACGGATTGTAGACGCTGGCTGAAGGAGGCGTCGGCAAACTCAGTGGGCGCAGGGAGATCCTGCGCGATGGCGCTGGGCACTGGGTCTAGCGTCGTCAAGAGGTTGCCGATGACGTCCGGCAGATGCGTGAACCAGTTGCGAATATCGTCCTGCCAAGTGGAAATGACAAAGATACCGATGAATGCCCAGTTCGCTTCGCAGATAACGATGACAATCGGCCATAAGGGCGACATCGATCGCTTGCTCATGAGTTTGGCAAAGCGGCGAATGGCCCAGGCAATTGCGACGGAAACGACGAGCCAGGCACCCCCCGTGACCTCCAGCAGCTTGGCGGTTTCGCCTGAAAGCAAGAGGTCAAAGGATAGTCGCGCATAATCTCGCAGCGTGTCGGCGAGGAAACCCCAGGCGGCATAGAAGGCGAAGAAGGGAACGAGCGTAAGTGCCAGCGCGGTGACGAAGTTCGTCTTCGTCGCCGCGCGCGGCTCTGTCGCTCCCCGATCATTCTGAGCGGATGCGGCGTGGAGTGTTGGAAGGCCGCGCCGGACGGTCTCGAACAGCGCGACGATGATGACCAACTTTAAGAGGACGACCAGCGATAACAGAGACAGGCCCGCCAGTGCATTCCATCGACCAGCAAAAGCGGCGAGATCAGTCAGCGCGAGGCTTCCCGAGAAGCCGATTAACCACAGCGCCATGAGTTGCGGCCAAAATCGTGCGAAGAGCACGAGCGTGAGATGTAGAGCCGCCGCGCAGTCACGCAGCGGGTTGGTTTCAGACGGCTTCATCGACTCTAGAGATTGCTGCATCTGCCTATCAGCGTGTGGTTCAAAACGGGACACTTTGACCGGCGCCCATCAATCGGCATGACGGGAGCCGGTAGTGCTCAGCTGGTTTGTCAGATCGGCGGAATTTTGCCGAGTGGAATGAAGCCGCTGACGGTGGCGCGGCCGCGATCGACCACCAGATCGACGGACGTATGATCACCGCCACCTGCGAGCGCGCCAAGAAGCTTGCGGGCGGTGTCGATGGTGGACTGAAGCTGCGGGAATGCCTGTTTGGCATTGTCGGCCCAGTCACCCAGCTTTTCGATCTCCAACTTGAACTTGCCCGACAGATAGCCCTGATCATCAAAAGCAAACGGGCCGCTGATGCGCATGATGCGACCATCGCCAATGTCGAGCATCACCCGGCGCAATTCGCCGCTTGCGCCGTAAAGGCCGGTCGTATCGCTGCCGTCGATCATACCGGCCTTGCCGGCAAGGGTGACGTCGGCGATGGCGTTGAGGCGTGGCAGGATCTGCGGCCAGCCCTGAACGACTGTGGCGGCGTCGTTCAGCGTTACTGCGCCATCGAGATCGGCGCCGTTCTGGCGCAAATGGACCTCGGTTTTGGCGGCGTCGAAGTCGATGGTCTGGTTGGTGACAGACGAGACGGCTTGCGCCTTCAATCCGTCGATGACCAGCGAGGTGCGATCGATGCCCTTGAGCTTCGTGACGAGGCTGGATTGCAGGTTCGCCCATTGCGCCGAGACCGTGAGGCCATGCGGTGTGCGGATTTCAGCTGGCGAATCCAGCTCCCAGACGATGTGGCCCGGTGCGTAGACCTGGGCTGCAGAGCGCAGAGCGCCGAAGGATGTGGTCACCCCGGTTTTGGTATCTTCCACATTCACCTTGGAGCAGAAGAGGCCGATGCGGAAAGGATAGCCGCGGAAGGCCATGTCGGTGCATTCACCCTTGATGCTGGACGTGCCGCCGGGCGCAATCGCCTTGATCACCGTTTCTTCCAGCCTGTTGGCGGCGTAAAACCAACCCGCCGTGTAGATGGCGATGACAAGCACGATGCCGAGCCCGAGAAAAAGGAATTTTCTGCCTGTACGGGATTGGCTTGACGTTGCCATGATGATCTCCAATGCTGCGCAGCGTATAATAGTGATTTGGCGTGCGATATGGACGATTTTTGGGTCTTTGGCTACGGTTCGCTGATGTGGAACCCCGGCTTCCCTTTTGAGGAGCGTCAACGGGCGCGCTTATTCGGCTACCGGCGGGCGCTTTGCATCCGCTCCAACCATTACCGTGGTACGGAGGAAAGGCCGGGGCTGGTGCTGGGTCTTGAGCGCGGCGGGTCCTGCCTTGGCGTGGCATTTCGGGTCAAGGCATCGGGCCGCAAGCCTGTGCTCGATTATCTGCGTGAGCGGGAACTGGTGACGAATGTCTACAAGGAACGCCTGATCATGGTGAGCCTTGAGGACGGTCGACGGCTGAACGCGCTGACCTATGTGGCAGACCCTTGCCACCCGCAATATGTCGGTGGTCTGAAGGTGGATGATGCCGCCTCGATCATACGGAATGCGGAGGGCAGTTCGGGCCCCAACTCGGATTATGTCTTCAACACGGTCGAGCATCTCAAGGCCATCGGCATTCGCGATGTCCTGCTGGAAAAGATTGCCGCTCATGTCGAGGACGATGCCGGGGCAAAGTAGCGCCCCATCGAAATTCATCCTGTCTGACAAACGAAAACGCCGCGGATGTTTCACCCGCGGCGTTCTTGTTTCAATCCATCTTCGTCAGGAGGAGTGGGTTTGCGGGGCCGGCGGCGTCGTCTCCTGCTGTTCCTCATGCTCCGTGACAGGCCGCTTGGTGCGCATCAGCGTCAGCACGAAGACGAAGAAGGCGGGCACGAAGAAGACCGCAAGGATGGTGGCCGAGATCATGCCGCCCAGAACACCGGTGCCGATGGCGTTCTGACTTGCCGCACTTGGGCCTGTCGCGATCGCCAGCGGTACCACGCCGAGCGTGAAGGCAAGCGAGGTCATGATGATCGGGCGGAAGCGGACGCGTGCGGCCTGAACCGCAGAATCCAGGAGCGACTTGCCTTCCGCATAATAATCCTTGGCGAATTCGACGATCAGGATCGCGTTCTTGGCCGAGAGACCGATGATCGCGATTAGACCCACCTTGAAGTAGATGTCGTTCGGCATATCCCGCACCATAACCGCCAGGACCGAGCCGATGATGCCGAGCGGAACGACCAGCATAACCGCAAGCGGAATGGACCAGCTTTCGTAGAGGCCTGCCAGAAGCAGGAACACGAAGAGAATGCTGAGGCCGAAGAGGAAGGGTGCCTGGGAGCCGGACTTGATTTCCTCAAGCGCCTGGCCCGTCCACTCGTAACCAACACCCGCCGGAAGTTCCGAAGCGATGCGTTCCATTTCGGTGATCGCCGCGCCCGTGGAGTTGCCGGGAGCTGGAGCGCCGGAGATACGGATCGTCGGATAGCCGTTATAGCCGACGACCTGCGGAGAACCCTTCTGCCACTGAGCAATGGCAAAGGAGCTCAAAGGCACCATGCCGCCGCTCGAGTTGCGGACGTTGAGCTTCAGCAGGTCTTCGACCTGAAGGCGGTCGCGGTCCTGCGCCTGCACGATGACGCGCTGCATACGGCCGGCATTCGGGAAGTCGTTGATATAGGACGATCCGAGATTGGCGGTGATGGTGTTATTGATATCCGCAAAGGTCACGCCAAAGGTGTTAGCCTTTTCACGGTCGATCACCAGCAGGACCTGGGCCGCATCCGGCAGACCTTCGATACGCATGCCTGTCAGGATCGGGCTTTGGCTGGCCTTCTGCATCAGTTCTGCGGCTGCGGCAGAGAGGGCAGCCTGGCCAATGCCGTTACGGTCCTGCAGACGGAAGGAGAAGCCGCCGGACGTACCGAAGCCTTCGATCGGTGGAGGCGAAAGGGCAAAGGTCGTCGCATCCTTCAAACCGAAGAGCTTCATGTTGGCACGGTTCGCGATATCCTGCGCCGAGTTGCCGGCACCACGCTCGCTCCAATCCTTCAGCGTTACGAAGGCAAGGGCAGCATTGGCGCCGTTGCCGGAGAAGCTGAAGCCCTGGATCGCGACAATATCCTTCACGGCGGGGTCGGCCTTAAAGATCGTCTCGATCTGCTTGATGGACGCGAGCGTGCGGTTGGCACTGGCCTCTGGTGGGCCCTGGATGTCCACGATCAGGAAGCCCTGGTCTTCATCCGGTACGAAGGCGCTTGGCAGGTTGATGAAGAGATAGCCGAGACCCGCGACCAGTGCCAGATAGATCACCATCATCCGGCCTGCTCGCTTGGCCGTGCCGGTTGCCGTCTTCGTATAGCCGTTTGTCAGGCTGTCGAACTTGCGGTTGAACCAGCCGCCGATGCCACGCTTTTCGTGATGTCCCTTTGGAATGGGCTTGAGGAACGTCGCGCAGAGCGCAGGCGTCAGCGACAGGGCGAGGAAGGCCGAGAACAGGATCGACACCACCATGGTCAAGCTGAACTGGCGGTAGATGATGCCTGTCGATCCGGGGAAGAAGGCCATGGGAATGAAGACGCAGGAAAGAACCAGCGTAATGCCGAGGATGGCGCCGGTGATCTGGCGCATCGCCTTCTGCGTCGCGGCCTTGGGAGACAGACCTTCCTCGGCCATGATGCGCTCGACATTCTCGACCACGACGATGGCGTCATCGACGAGGATACCGATGGCAAGCACCATGGCAAACATCGTCAGCACGTTGATGGAGAAGCCCGTCGCATACATGATGGCGCAGGTGCCGAGCAGCGCCACCGGCACCACGAGTGTCGGGATGACCGTGTAGCGGAAGTTCTGCAGGAAGACGAACATCACCACGAAGACGAGGATGATGGCTTCCACCAGCGTGTGCATCACCTTCTCGATGGATGCAGAGACGAAGGGGCTGGTATCATAGGGAACGCTGTAGGCGACGCCCGAAGGGAAGAAGCGCGACAGCTCTTCGAGCTTCGCCGTCACCGCTTTCGAGGTGGCGACCGCATTGCCGGTGGAGGAAAGCTGAATACCGACGGCAGCACTCGGCTGGCCGTTCAGGCGGCTCGAGAAGTTGTAGGTTTCTGCACCAAGTTCGATGCGGGCTACGTCCTTCAAGCGAACGGAGCTGCCGTCCGGGTTGGCGCGCAGAACGATGTTGCCGAACTCTTTCGTGTCGGTCAGCTGTCCCTTGACGAGAACGGTTGCCGTCAAATCCTGGGAGACCGGATTGGGTGCTGCACCGATCTGGCCCGCGGCCACCTGGGCGTTCTGCGCGGTGATCGCGCTGTTGATATCGGCGGCCGTCAGATTGAGGCCGACCAGTTTGTCGGCATCAATCCACACGCGCATGGCACGCTGGGCGGAGAAAAGCTGGGCGCGGCCAACACCATCGATACGGCGCAATTCTCCAAGAACGTTTCGGTTGAGATAGTCGCCAAGCGCTACCTCATCCATCGTCCCATCGGTGGAGGTGAGGGTAATGAACATCAGGAAGCCGGAGGAGGCTTCTTCGACGGTTACGCCTTGCGAGGCGACGGCAGAAGGAAGGCGCGCTTCCACGCGGCGGATGGCGTTCTGCACATCCACCGAGGCCTGGTTGATGTTGGTTCCGGCCTGGAAGGTAGCGTTGATAGACACCTGACCTGCCGTATCCGAAGTGGATTCGAAATACATCAGGCCTTCGACACCGTTCAACTCGTCTTCGATGAGACGGGTCACGCCCTGATAGATTTCCTGCGGCGAGGCGCCGGGATAGCTGGTGGAAATCGTCAACTGCGGCGGTGCCACCTTTGGATACTGCGCGATGGGCAGGAAGGGGATGGCGATGATGCCGGCAATCGAGATGAACAGCGCGAAGACCCAGGCAAGGATCGGCCGTCTGATGAATAGCTGTGCCATGAGGTGACCTTACTGCTTCGGCGGTTGCGCTGCGGCATCGGCAGGCTGTTGCGGCTGCCAGGGTTCTGCTGCGATCTTGCCGCCAGGCTGAACTTTCTGTGCGCCGTCGACGATGATCTTCTCGCCCGCCGACAGACCCTTATCGACAACCCATTCGGTATCGACAGCCTGTCCGAGTTCGATCGGGCGGGCTTCGGCGGTACCGTCATCCTTGGCGATATAGACCATCGGCTTGCCCTCGGCGTTGCGAAGAACGGCGCGTTGAGGAATGGTGATCGCGTCCTGGCGCACGGCCTGTTCGATGCGCACGCGTACATACATGCCGGGCAACAGGTTGCGCTTCGGATTGGGGAATTCTGCACGGAGCGTCACCTGACCGGTGGTGGCATCGACGTTGGCGCTGGCAAAGAGCAGGCGGCCGGCATCGGCATAGACAGTGCCGTCATCGAAGACGAGACGGACACTTGCCTGATCCGGTGCGGGGCTTGCCAGCTTGCCATCCTCCACCGCACGCTTCAACGCCAGCATGTCCTGCGCCGATTGGGTGAAATCCGCATAGATTGGGTCGATCTGCTGGATCAGCGCGAGATTCTGAGTGCCATCCGCTGTCACAAGCGCGCCTTCGGTCACCAGTGCCGCACCGATGATGCCGGTAATGGGCGCGCGAACTTCCGTGTAGTCAAGGTTGATCTTGGCTTCATCAAGTGCTGCCTGCTGGAGCGCGACATCGGCATCCGCCTGTGCGAGGTTTACCGCGGCGGTGTCGTATTCGATCCCGGTCGCGACATTGCGTTCGCGCAGGTTCTTCTGGCGTTCCAGCTGCTGGCGGGCGTTGGCCTGCGTTGCCTGCGCGCGCTGCAGCGCGGCCTGGGCGCTCTCCACCCGCACCTTGAAGAGCTTCGGATCGATGCGGTAGAGAACGTCGTCCTTCTGCACCAAGGTGCCCTGCTGGAAGACACGTTCCAGAAGAATGCCGGAAACGCGGGCGCGCACTTCCGCTACGCGCGTTGCGGCGACGCGGCCTGGCAATTCGTTGACGACAGGAACGGCGCGTGCCTTCAACTCGAGAACGCCAACGGCGGGCGGGGGCATCTGCATGCCGCCTTCCTGCGCATGCACCGGCGGTCCCGACAGCACGATCATGCCACCAAGGAACAGGCTCGCAAGGCGGGGCAAAGCTTTTCTGCTCAGCATTTTTTCAATCCTTGTCTTCATCGCTATCTAGCGATCGTCATTTTTTATCGGGTAAGGAAGCGTAGATGTCTTTAATGCCATCCAGAATCTCGTGTCGCTCGCTGGTCTCCCAGCGGTGGAAATCGAAGAGCTCCATGCAACAAAGACCCGTGAGGGCAAGATAGGTGAGAAGGGCTGCTTTCGGGCGCGGCCCGGCTTTCATCGCCTCGAGGTCGGCCTTCGTCCATGCCCGCATGCGCTCATGAACATTTTCCTCGCTGGACATGGCGGCTGAAATGGCGAAGCAAACCGCGCGGTCGATATCGTCCGGTGCCTCTTCCGCCAGACTGATCCGGCCGAAAAGCTCGGGGTGAGGAGCCTCGCTGTGCGAGCCGACGGCTTCGCGAATGCGGGCCTCCTCAGCGGACATGTGCCGATCGATCAGAGCTTCGAGAAGCGCACTTTTCGACTTGTGGTCATAGACCACGCGCGATTTGCTGACGCCCGCTTCCTGCGCCACCGCATCGATGGAAAGCCCCGCCGCCCCGTCGCGCATGACAACGCGCTCGGCGGCGTCGAGAATATCGTCGGTGCTGATCTTGCGGGTTCTAGCCATGAAACGTCCTTTGTGGAAATTTAAGTACGAACGTTCGTTTTTAAAATCAAGCGGTTTCTCGCGCCGCAGATTTGATCCTTATTATTTTAATGATGGCTAATAGGCTTTTTTTTATAAATACTTATAAAATGCTGCCGCGCAATATGACCGAAGCCTGTGCACCCGTCTTCCCGTCCTGCTCACGCAGATTTGACACGGCGAACGGACTCGCAAGGCGGTCGCTGGGCGAGCGTTATCTCGAGCGTCTAACGGCTACCTGGAACGTGTCGAGCGAAGCTGAAAGCTCGAAGAGGCTTATGACAACGTCTGAGCCGCATTGATGGATGAGACGAAGCGACGCGTCCGCTCCTGCTGCGGATTGCGGAAAATCGCGTCCGAGCTACCTGTCTCAACCACCTTGCCGGCTTCCAGAAACACGACGAGGCCGGCGATCTTTGACGCAAGGCGCAGATCATGTGTCGCCATGACCATGGTCGTGCCTTCTCGCGCCAGTTGGCCCAGGACCTCCACCACTTCCGCCGACAGTTCCGGATCGAGCGCCGAGGTGGGTTCGTCGCAGAGCAGCACCTTGGGCGAGGGTGCAAGCGCGCGGGCAATGGCGACGCGCTGCTGCTGGCCGCCCGACAGGTTTGCAGGCCAGGCATCCGCCTTGTGCGCCATGCCGACCTTTGTCAAAAGCTCCATCGCTCTCGCACGGGCCTTTTCCATAGGCCATTTTTGCACGACGAGCAGGCCTTCCATGACATTCTCGATCGCGGTTTTGTGCGGGAAGAGCTGGAAGTTCTGGAACACCATACCCGTCTGGCGGCGAATTTTTTGAATTTCTGGCCACGCGACCCTTCGACCGTGATGGAAAGAGACGCTATCGGTACCGATCCGCACGGTACCTTCGCTTGGCAGTTCAAGAAGGTTGATGCAGCGCAGAAGCGTGCTCTTGCCGCCGCCCGAAGGCCCCACAAGAGCCGTGACGCTTCCTTCTGGAAAGTCGAGCGTGATGTCCTTGAGGATCACCGCATCGCCGAAGCGCTTTTCGATGGCGTTGAGTTCGATCATCGGTTGCTCTCCATCATGCCGCCATATCGGGCAAAGCGGGTTTCAAGTCGCGCCTGTAGGGTCGATAGAACGGAACTCAGGGCAAGGTAGATGAGAGCTGCTTCGATATAGAGGATCAACGGTTCGTATGTCGTGGCAACGATGCGCTGGGCCGATTGAAAGAGTTCCGGCACGGTGATTGCCGCTGCAAGCGAGGTATCTTTCACCAGCGAGATGAAGGTGTTCGACAGAGGCGGCACGGCAACGCGCCCTGCCTGGGGCAGGATCGTGCGCTGCATGGCCTGACGCCAGTTCATTCCCGTCGAGAAGGCAGCTTCCCACTGTCCCTTGGGCACGGACGAAATGGCGGCGCGAATGATCTCCGACGTATAGGCGCCGACATTCAGCGTGAAGCCGATGAGTGCTGCGGGAAAAGCATCGAGAAGAATGCCGATGCTCGGCAGTCCGTAGAAGATGACGAAGAGTTGGACGAGAAGCGGCGTTCCCCGGATCACCCAAACATAGAAGCGGGCGAGGAGAACAACAGGCGCCGGACCGAACAGCCGCGCGACCGCTGTCGCCAGACCGAGTGCCAGGCCAAGGACGAAGGAGAGCAGGGTCAGCGGTATCGTGAACTTCACCCCGGCCCACAGAAGCGTGGGGAGCGAATCCATCATCAATTGCAGCCAGTGCGGCACGAAGAAACCCTCAAAACAAAAAGGAAGCCCGGCTGTTGCCGGACTTCGTCTGCGAATGATCTATAAGAGAGGATATAGCAGATGCGGCGCATCCGCTATTTAGAAAGAGCTTACTTGGAAACGTCCTGACCGAAATAGGTGTCGGAAATCTTCTTGTAAGTACCGTCGGCCTTGATCTCTTCCAGCGCCTTGTTGATGGCGGCGACCAGTGCGTCATCGCCCTTGCGAACGATGATGCCGGAATAGTCCGCATCCGGCTTTTCGGCGACGATCTTTACCGGTGCCTGCGGCTGCTTCTTCTTGAAGTCCAGGAAGGATAGGCTGTCATTGACGGTCGCATCGGCGCGGCCGGTCAGGACGAGCTGAATCGACTGGTCGAAACCATCGGTGCCGACGAGTTCGGCGCCCGCTTCGGTCGCAAGCTTGCCGAAATTGCTGGTCAGCGATTGCGCCGACTTCTTGCCCTTCAGATCTTCAAAGCCCTTGATATCGGTGTTCTTGTCGCTGACGATCAGCACGGCTTTCGAAGCAATATAGGGCTCGGAGAAGGCGTATTTCTGCTTGCGGGCTTCCGTGATGCCAACCTGGTTGATAACGGCATCATAGCGCTTGGAATCAAGACCAGCGATCAGGCCATCCCACTTGCCCTCGATGAATTCCGGCTTCACCCCAAGCTTCTCGGCAACGGCCTGGCCGATTTCGACATCGAAGCCGACAAGCTTGCCGCTGGCATCATGAAAGGTGAAAGGAGCGTAGGTACCCTCGGTGCCGATCTTGATGACACCGGCGGACTTGATCTGATCGAGGTTTTCTCCCGCGGCAGAAGGAGAGATCAGCACGGCGTGGAGCGCAATCGTGGTTGCGGCCGTCGTTACGATTGTCTTGAGCAAGCCCATTGGTATTTCCTTTTCCCTATGTCCGGATAACATCGCTCCGGTTGATGTGTCATCCCACAAAGCGTGACGCCTTAAACGGCAGAAACGTTCAAAAAGATGCGGTGATGGAGAATATTTTTGCTGCTTTTTTCCGCTGTTGCCGGTCTCCCTCGCAATTGCCGCCTAAGCACGCTGGAAGATGATGTCGATAATCATTTCCTATCGATGCAATCGGTAAATCCAACTTAAAACTATCACATCTATTGGCTAAGACATGAACCGCGAGGAGCGCCGCGCTGCTTCCGTCTTCGAAGATGGGATCATAGCGCGACGAGCGAGCGGCTCATATTATTTCCGCAACCGCGCTTCATTAAATTTGATGACTTGATTGAGCAAAGCAGGAGAACATCATGGACAATCCCAACGCAGCCGCGGGCAAGTGTCCCGTCGCCCATTCTTCCCCGCGTGGAAGAGGCAATCGTGACTGGTGGCCCGATCAGCTGGATATCCAGAAGCTTCACCAGCATTCCAGCCTGTCCGACCCGATGGGCAAGGACTTCGATTATGCCGAAGCGTTCAAGTCGCTAGACCTTGATGCCGTCAAGAACGATCTGCATGCGCTGATGACGGACTCCCAGGACTGGTGGCCAGCCGACTTCGGCCATTACGGCGGTCTCTTCATTCGTATGGCCTGGCACAGCGCCGGTACCTATCGCATCACAGATGGCCGCGGCGGTGCCGGCATGGGCCAGCAGCGTTTTGCGCCCCTCAACAGCTGGCCGGACAATGCCAACCTCGACAAGGCGCGTCGTCTCCTGTGGCCGATCAAGCAGAAGTACGGCAACAAGATTTCCTGGGCCGACCTGATGATTCTGACGGGCAATGTCGCGCTCGAATCCATGGGCTTCAAGACCTTCGGTTTTGCCGGCGGTCGTGCAGACGTGTGGGAACCGGAAGAGCTCTACTGGGGCCCGGAAGGCACATGGCTTGGCGATGAGCGCTACAGCGGCGAGCGCCAACTCTCCGAACCGCTCGGCGCGGTGCAGATGGGTCTCATCTACGTCAACCCGGAAGGCCCGAACGGCAATCCCGATCCGGTTGCCGCAGCCCGCGATATCCGCGAAACCTTTGCCCGCATGGCGATGAACGACGAAGAAACGGTGGCACTCATTGCAGGCGGCCACACCTTCGGCAAGACGCATGGTGCCGGCGACCCGTCGCTGATCGGCGCAGAGCCGGAAGGTGGCGCGCTTGAGGACCAGGGTCTCGGCTGGAAGAGCAAGTTCGGCACCGGCGTCGGCAAGGATGCCATTACCGGTGGACCGGAGGTCACCTGGACGCAGACGCCGACCCAGTGGAGCAACTTCTTCTTCGAAAACCTATTCGGTTTCGAGTGGGAACTGACCACGAGCCCGGCTGGTGCAAAGCAGTGGGTGGCGAAGAATGCAGAGCCGTCCATTCCCGATGCCTTCGATCCGTCGAAGAAGAAGCTGCCAACCATGCTGACGACGGACCTGTCGCTGCGCTTCGACCCGGAATATGAGAAGATTTCGCGTCGCTTCCTGGAGCATCCGGAACAGTTTGCCGATGCTTTCGCCCGCGCATGGTTCAAGCTGACCCATCGCGACATGGGTCCGAAGGTTCGCTACCTTGGTCCGGAAGTTCCGGCCGAAGATCTGATCTGGCAGGACGTCGTTCCGGCTGTCAACCATCCGCTGATCGACGATCAGGACATTGCCGAGTTGAAGGCAAAGGTTCTGGCGACCGGTCTTTCGGTGCAGGAACTGGTGTCCACCGCCTGGGCGTCTGCCTCGTCCTTCCGTGGTTCGGACAAGCGTGGCGGTGCCAATGGCGCACGCATTCGCTTGGAGCCGCAGAAGAACTGGGAAGCCAACCAGCCTGAGCAGTTGGCAAAGGTTCTCTCGGTTCTGGAAGGCGTCCAGCGTGACTTCAACGCGGCTCAGACGGGCGGCAAGCAGATCTCGCTTGCCGATCTCATCGTGCTGGCGGGTGCTGCCGGAATCGAAAAGGCCGCGAAGGCCGGCGGACAGGATGTAACCGTACCGTTCACGCCTGGCCGCGCCGATGCCTCGCAGGAGCAGACCGATGTTGCCTCCTTCGCCGCACTCGAGCCACGCATCGATGGCTTCCGCAACTATGTCAACGAGAAGCGCCATCAGTTCATGAAGGCAGAGGAAGCACTGATCGACCGTGCGCACCTGCTGACCCTGACCGGTCCTGAAATGACGGCGCTCTTGGGTGGTCTTCGTGTTCTCAACGTCGGCAAGCCAGAGCATGGCGTCTTCACCGATCGTCCCGAAGTTCTGACGAACGACTTCTTCGTCAACCTTCTCGACATGAGCACCCAGTGGGCTCCGGTCGCTGGCGAGAAAGGCATCTACGAGGCCCGTGACCGCAACACCAACGAGGTAAAGTGGACCGGTACGCGTGTCGACCTGATCTTCGGTTCGCACTCGCAACTGCGCGCCTTCGCCGAGGTCTATGCCTCCGCCGATGCCGGCCGCAAGTTCACCAAGGACTTCGTTGCTGCTTGGAACAAGGTGATGAACGCCGACCGCTTCGATCTCGTCTGATTTCTGCAAATAAAACAAGAAAGGGGCGCGATGAAAGTAGTGCCCCTTTCAATTTGGCCTGAAGAACAAAAAGCCATCCGCGCGCGTCGGATGGCTTTCGTATTCCTGCCTGCGTAACGCTTAGAGCGTGCCGTTGCGCTGCTGGATCATCATGTAGGTGTCATAGGTGTATTCGGCGATCTGCGCCCAGAGATAGGCATCCTTCTTGAAGGCCTGCTGGCTCTCGTAGATGGTCTTGAAGTCCGGGTTCACCGAGGAAATGCCTGCATAGGTCTCGACCGCTGCCTTGTGGCAGACATCGAGGATTTCCTGGCTGAACGGGCGAAGGATCGCGCCTTGAGCCACGAGTTCCTTGAGCGCCTTCGGGTTCTGCGCGTCGTAGCGCTCCAGCATGTAGGCGTTACCCGCAGCGCAGGCGTCTTTCAGGATGCGCTTGTAGTTTTCCGGCAGGCCGTTGTACTTCTCCAGATTGATGAAGGCGTGAACCGCGGGGCCACCTTCCCACCAGGCGGGATAGTAGTAATATTTGGCGACCTTGTAGAAGCCGAGCTTCTGGTCGTCATAGGGGCCGACAAATTCGGTGGCGTCGATCGTGCCCTTTTCAAGGGCGGCATAGACATCGCCGCCGGCGATCTGCTGCGGCGTGACGCCAACCTTCTGCATGACCTGGCCGGCAAGTCCGGCGATACGCATCTTCAGACCCTTCAGGTCATCGATGGTGTTGATTTCCTTGCGGAACCAGCCGCCCATCTGTGCGCCGGTGTTGCCGAGCAGGATGGAATAGATGTTGTGCTTGGCAAAGAACGCGTTCAGCAGATCGTTGCCGCCGGCCTGATTGAACCAGGCATTGGTCTGGCGAGCATTGAGGCCGAAGGGAATGGCGGTGCCGAGCGCGAAAGTCGGGTCTTTGCCGACATAATAATAGGAGCAGGTATGGGCCATCTCGACCGTTCCGGCGCTGACTGCATCTGCAGCCTGGAGCGCCGGGACAATTTCACCCCCGGCAAAATGTTGGATGACGAAGTTGCCGCCCGAGGCTTCTTTCACATGATCGGCAACCAGCTGCCCCGCGCCAAAGAGAATATCCAGCCCCTTGGTGAAAGAGGATGTCATGCGCCATGTGATCTGCGGGTTTTCCTGCGCAATAGCGGGTGCTGCGAGGGCTGCTGCTGTAACGCCTGCGCCGGCGGCGCCCGCGTTTCTAATAAACGATCTGCGATCCATCACTGATTGCCTTGACTGAAGCTTCGGCGAACCGCTTGGTACGCCTCCCGCCGATGTAATAACCACGTCCGATTGCAGCCTTCAAGACAATAGTGGTGATATTTCGGCCAGCCTTGGGTAACCCCAAGTTGAGATCTGCAAATTCGTCAGGTGCCGCGTGCCGGATCGTCGAAAGCGGGGTTGTAGAAGAGCGAGAGTGTCAGACTTCTGGCGATGCGGTCGGCGGTCTGCATGAACCATGCATGCGCTTGCCCCGTTGGCGCGATCTCATCCAGCGTCTGCGAAAACAATGTCAGCCATTGGGGAAAAAGATCGGCGCTCATGCCGCCGACCCCCATATGCGCCTGGACCGGCTTTCCGCCATAGGCCCCGGTCTTGAATGCGACGGAAGACCAGAAGCTCTTCATCTTTTCCATGTGCTCCGGCCAGCGGCCTGAAAGCCGGTTGTCGAAGACAGGTCCGAGCGTGTCATGCGCACGGACACGCTCGTAAAAGGTCTCGACCAGTCTGGAAATAAATGCCGCATCGACACCCATGCGGGCCATATCCCTTTCGGCGCGTTCCTGCATTGCCGCGCTGTGCACAGCTCTTGCTGCCATGTCTTCACTCATCAGTTATCGGGTCTGCCTTGGATGGGGTGGAACGCATTGTGGCATGGGTTGTTAACCATGCCACCGGTGGCCTCACCGTCATTTACTTATTGCAAAGGGAAATGACCGAGTTTGGGCTCGCTGGAATGAATACCAGGAGCAATGGAAGATGGCCAGAATTCTCATTACCGAAGACGAAGACGCTCTGCGTACGTTTGTCGCCCGGGCACTTCGCCTGGATGGACACGAAACCCATGAGGCCGCCGATGGCGAGCAGGGGTTCGAAAAACTGAGCGAACAGGATTTCGATCTTCTCTTGTCCGATATCCGCATGCCGGTGATGGACGGGATCGAACTGGCGCATCGTGCCTCGACGCAATATCCCAACCTCAAAATCCTGCTGATGACGGGATATGCCGAACAGCGTGAGCGTGCGGACGATCTCGTTACCAAGATCATCGACGTCGTTCCCAAGCCCTTCGCACTGCCGGATATCCGGCTTGCCGTGGCCCGCGCTCTCGCGGCCTGACCCGACAGCGGACACACTGCGCGATGGGTTTGCGAACCTGTCGCTTCTGCGGCTTTCGCCGTCTGCCTGAAGCAGGCCGCAGTATTTTGCACGCGCAACTGCCGCATGCTCTTTAAAGGCATGAAAACACCCACCATATTCTGGCTAAGCAAGCCGCGGCGATCAAATGCGCCAAGGCTTCGCGGCACTTGCAAATCCAAGATGTGAGATGCCGAAAAGGGGTCTGCCGCTTACGGGGGCTCCAATCCCAACGTTCCGATCTGTGCCGAAAGCGGGCAGGCCGGCAAAGGAGGCTATGAACATGAACATTGAAAAATACTCAGAGCGGGTCCGCGGGTTTCTTCAATCTGCCCAGACCTATGCGCTGGCGCAAAACCACCAGCAGTTTGCAGCCGAGCATGTGCTCAAGGCGCTTCTCGATGACGACCAGGGTATGGCGTCCTCGCTGATCGAGCGCGCAGGTGGCGATGCAAAGGAAGCGCGGCTTGCCAATGATGCGGCGCTCGCCAAACTGCCCAAGGTTTCGGGCGGCAATGGCGGCCTCTCGCTGACAGCGCCGCTTGCGAAGGTCTTTGCGACCGCTGAAGACGTGTCGAAAAAGGCAGGCGACAGCTTCGTGACCGTAGAGCGTTTGCTTCAGGCGCTTGCGATCGAGACCTCCGCATCCACCTCCTCCTCGCTCAAAAAGGCAGGGGTGACGGCACAGGCGCTCAATCAGGCGATCAATGATATCCGCAAGGGCCGCACCGCGGATAGCGCCAATGCCGAACAGGGCTTTGATGCGCTGAAGAAATTCGCCCGTGATCTGACGGAGGAAGCGCGCGAAGGCAAGCTCGATCCGGTGATCGGTCGCGATGACGAAATTCGCCGCACGATCCAGGTTCTGTCGCGCCGCACCAAGAACAACCCCGTGCTGATCGGTGAACCGGGCGTCGGTAAGACGGCCATCGCCGAAGGCCTGGCGTTGCGCATCATCAATGGCGACGTGCCGGAAAGCTTGAAAGACAAGAAGCTGATGGCGCTCGACATGGGCGCGCTGATTGCCGGTGCGAAGTATCGCGGTGAGTTCGAGGAACGTCTGAAGGCTGTGCTGAACGAGGTTCAGGCAGAAGCAGGTGGAATCATCCTCTTCATCGATGAGATGCACACGCTGGTTGGAGCCGGCAAGGCGGATGGCGCGATGGATGCGTCCAACCTCCTGAAGCCTGCTCTTGCCCGTGGCGAGCTTCACTGCGTCGGTGCAACCACGCTCGATGAATATCGCAAGCATGTGGAAAAAGATCCGGCACTTGCCCGTCGCTTCCAGCCGGTTCTGGTTGACGAGCCAACGGTCGAGGACACGATTTCGATCCTGCGTGGCCTGAAAGAGAAATACGAGCAGCATCACAAGGTCCGTATCTCGGATTCGGCCCTGGTTGCGGCTGCGACGCTTTCGAACCGCTACATCACCGATCGCTTCCTGCCGGACAAGGCCATCGACCTGATGGACGAAGCCGCATCGCGTCTTCGCATGCAGGTGGACTCCAAGCCGGAAGAGCTGGACGAACTGGATCGTCGCATCATCCAGCTCAAGATCGAGCGCGAAGCCTTGAAGCAGGAGACGGATGCGTCTTCGGCCGACCGGCTGAAGAAGCTTGAGGATGAACTGACCGATACGGAAGAAAAGGCGGATGCCCTGACGGCCCGTTGGCAGGCGGAAAAGCAGAAGCTCGGACATGCTGCGGACCTGAAGAAGCAGCTCGACGAAGCACGTAACGAATTGGCGATTGCCCAGCGCAACGGTCAGTTCCAGCGCGCCGGTGAGTTGACCTATGGCATCATTCCAGGCCTGGAAAAGGAACTGGCGACGGCGGAAGAGCGCGACAGCAACGGTGCCGCCTCCATGGTGCAGGAAGTGGTGACGGCGGACAATATTGCCCATGTCGTCTCCCGCTGGACGGGCATTCCCGTCGACAGGATGCTGGAAGGTCAGCGCGAGAAGCTGCTGCGCATGGAAGACGAACTCGGCAAGTCCGTGGTCGGCCAGGGCGAAGCGGTTCAGGCCGTGTCGAAGGCGGTGCGCCGCGCGCGTGCGGGTCTTCAGGACCCGAATCGTCCGATCGGCTCCTTTATCTTCCTCGGCCCGACGGGCGTGGGTAAGACGGAGCTGACCAAGGCCTTGGCGCGCTTCCTCTTCGACGACGAAACCGCGATGGTTCGCCTCGACATGTCGGAATATATGGAGAAGCACTCCGTTGCCCGGCTGATCGGTGCGCCTCCCGGCTATGTCGGCTATGAAGAAGGCGGGGCTCTGACGGAAGCGGTTCGCCGCCGTCCGTACCAGGTCGTGCTGTTCGATGAGATCGAAAAGGCGCATCCGGACGTCTTCAACATCCTGTTGCAGGTGCTGGATGACGGCCGTCTGACCGATGGCCAGGGCCGCACCGTCGATTTCAAGAACACCATCATCATCATGACCTCGAACCTCGGTTCGGAGTTCCTGACGCAGATGGGCGACAGCGACACGGTGGAGTCGGTCCGCGAAATGGTGATGGAGCGCGTGCGCGGTCACTTCCGCCCCGAATTCCTCAACCGTATCGACGACATCATCCTCTTCCATCGCCTGCATCGCGATGAGATGGGTGCGATTGTCGATATCCAGCTTCGCCGCCTGGTTTCGCTGCTCAGCGATCGCAAGGTGACGCTCGATCTGGATGAGGATGCCCGGATCTGGCTGGCCAACAAGGGTTACGACCCTGCCTATGGTGCACGCCCGCTAAAGCGTGTCATCCAGAAGTCCGTTCAGGACAGGCTGGCCGAGATGATCCTGGGCGGCGAGGTTCCGGATGGTTCTACCGTCAAGGTGACCTCCGGTACCGACAGGCTGCTGTTCAAGGTCAAGCAGCCATCTGCGCATGATGGCGTGGCAGACGCCGCGTGATGTGGTTAAGGGCTCCTTCGGGAGCCCTTTTTCGTTGTTGCGGTTTTATCGAGAAGAGACAGACTTACTCTGCGTCACCAGTGACGACGCCAACGAAGGGCAATTCGCGGAAGGCATAGGCCACATCCATGCCGTAGCCGACGACGAAGTAGTCCGGGCATTCGAAGCCGACGAAATCAGCCTCCAGATCTTCCTTGCGCTTGACCTTCTTGTCCAAAAGCACGGCGATGGAGACGTTGCGGGCGCCACGCTCGAAAAGCAATTCCTTGGCAAAACGCAGCGTGCGACCGGATTCGAGAATATCGTCGATCAGAAGAACGTCGCGGTCCTTCACGTCGCTGTCGATATCCTTGACGATCTTGACGCCTTGCGAAACGGTGCCGGTGCCGTAGCTGGAAAGCGTGATGAATTCGACTTCCGGGGCAAGGCCGCTATCGTGCAGCGCGCGGATGAGGTCGGCAGCGAAAATGAAGGAGCCCTTCAACACCGCAATGACCAGCAGGTCCTTTGTCGGGCCCTGGGCGATGTGCTTTGCCATATCGCGGTTGCGCTCGGCGATCTGGTCGGCGGTGTAAAGCGGCTCGATGTTTTTTCCACGAACGACGGGCATTGTGTCTCCTGCATTGCTTCGCAGCCAGACAGAAGCTGCCGGCGGATGAAATGAAGGGGCTGCGGTAGCACAGTCAGCGAGCGGAAGCATCCGTTTCGATAAAGGAAAGCTTGATTTCCGGCGTTTTTCCACCGGGATGGCGCAGTTTTGCCGAGAAGCCATGGCTCTGGCCGGGTCCGATCTCGGTGATGGGCGGCTCGATCAGCATGCTGGCCACCTTCTCTCCCTTGGCAGCGAAGAGGTCGGCGCGGATGGAAGGAACCTCCTGAATGTTGTCGGTTCTGTTATCGACAATGCCGTTGATGACCAGGACTTCCATCCCGCCAGCATCCTGCGGGGTAATGCTGATATGCGAGATGGCAAGCGGTTCAGGCGGGGCCTCGACGGCCGGTCTTTCCGTTGGAAGCACGGAAAATCCACCGGACATGAAGAACATGCCGACGGCTGCAGCTGCAACGACAGCCGAATAGCCGTCGACCGAAAGCGAGGAAAGCTTGCGATCGATCCATGCGATCATCGCCTGAAATGTCTCGAGCGCACCGACGGTCCTGCGCTTGCCTTGTTGATAAGCCGCGCGTCGATTGTCGTTTCCGTAGTCACGAAAGACCGTTTCCTTTACGGTCACGAAGTCGGCGTCGATCGTTTCCTGTCGCGTCACGGCTCTTGTCTTTGGCCGGGCAGCAGGCGCATCTGGCATCAAAAGGTCGTAATCATGTGCCGATTGTTTGCGAAATGGACGGAACATAGCCATGAAGTTCCCTTGGTCAGTTTTTCAGCCCGAGTTCACCCCGGGCATTGAAAGGAATCTTGACCAGTCGTAAATTTAATTGGTTAACGCTTCGCAAAGATCGACTGCGTCGAGCCGCGTTTCCCGCAGTTTGCGGGCAAAAAGCGGCAGGGCGGAGATTTGAAGACGCTCAAGCGGATCGGAAAAGAAAGAGACTGGAAAAGCGTTGATCCATTTCGAAAATGTCGGGCTGCGTTACGGCATGGGCCCGGAAATTCTCAGGGACATGACCTTCGATATTCCCAAGGGTTCCTTTCAGTTCCTGACCGGGCCGTCCGGTGCGGGCAAGACGACGCTTCTGCGCCTGCTGCTCATGTCGCTGCAGCCGACCCGCGGTCATATCCGCATGTTCAACCGCGATATTTCGCGCATCCCGAGAAGCGAGCTTCCGATGCTGCGTCGGCGCGTCGGCATCGTCTTTCAGGATTTTCGCCTCCTTGATCATCTGACGACCTATGAGAATGTCGCATTGCCTTTGCGTGTCCGCGGCAAGGAAGAAAGCGCCTATCGCAACGATGTCATCGAGCTTTTGAAGTGGGTCGGTCTGGGAGAGCGCGTCAACGTTCTTCCCGCCATTCTTTCGGGCGGGGAAAAGCAGCGCGCCGCGATCGCGCGCGCGCTGATGGACCAGCCGGAGATCCTGTTGGCCGATGAGCCGACCGGAAACGTCGATCCGCCCATGGCCAAGCGGCTGCTCAATCTCTTTCTGGAACTCAACCGGCTGGGCACCGCCGTCGTCATCGCCACGCACGATTTTGGCTTGATGGATCAGGTCGATGCGCGCCGGATGATCCTGACCGAAGGGCGGCTCGACATCTATGAATGAGATGAACCGCAAGACGCTGAAACCGAGAGCGCCGCAGCAAGGCGCACCGCAGATGCGCATCCGCCCGATGGCGCCGATCCTGCCGCCATCCAACATTCAGGGCAACGCGCTGATCGTGGTCATCGCCATCATGGCCTTTCTCGCCTGTCTGACGCTCGGTGCCGTCAGCATGGTACGCGCCACCGCCGCCAGCTGGCAGAGCCAGATTTCGCGGGAGATCACCATTCAGATCAAGCCCGAAGACGGGCTCGATATGAATGCGGCGCTCAACAAGGCCCGCAATCTGGCGCTGGGTTTCGTCGGCACGCGCGAAGGCACGATCATGGACGACGCCGCGACGAGCCGCCTCCTGGAGCCCTGGCTGGGCTCGGGGCTTGATCTGTCCGAACTGCCGGTACCGCGCCTCGTGATCATCACCATTGATGAAAACAACCCGCCGGATTTCGAAGCCATGCGGGCAATGCTGAAGACCGAAATCCCGCAGGCCTTTCTGGATGATCACCGCACCTGGGTAGATCGCCTGGTCTCCATGGCCCATACCACGGTGATGATCGGCGTCGGCGTGCTGGTGCTGGTCTTTACCGCCATGGTGCTGACGGTGATCTTTGCCACGCGCGGCGCACTCTCCGGCAACCGGCACATTGTCGAGGTGCTGCATTTCGTCGGCGCCGAAAGCGGCTTTGTCGCGCGCGAATTCCAGAAGCACTTTCTGAAGATCAGCCTCAAGGGGTCGGGTGCCGGCAGTGCTGTCGCGGCTTTCGTCTTCCTTGCGGCAGGCTTCTGGCAGTCGCGATCGCTTGCAACGCCGCAAAGCGATCAGGCGACCGCCTTGTTCGGCTCATTCTCGGTCGGCATCGACGGTTATCTCGGTATCCTTATGACAATGATCATCATCTCGCTGCTGACGACGATTACAGCGCGCATGACGGTCATCCGCACGATCGATGAGATCGACCGCATCCGTTCCGACCCGTCGAAGAGCGATGGCTTATAGGGGCGTTGATGGTCGAGGGCCGGGCACAACCGCCTGTTCCTTGCCATAGTCCCTGCTTATGGTAACTCATGGCAATGAGTCGCATAGACCGGCATGATCATATGGCTGATTCGCCGCGGAACCGAATGTTCTCGCGACGCGGGCCGTTGCGCCGCTTCATCCGTATCGCCATCCTCGTTTTCGTCGTCACTGCCGGTGCCGTTTTCGGCGGATTTTTGTGGTTTGCCGATTCCGTTGCGACCATGCGACCGCCGGAAGGCGCAAGAGCCGATGCCATCATTGTCCTGACCGGCGGTTACCAGCGGATCGACCAGGCGGTCGGGTTGTTGCGTGATAAGGTCGGAAAGCGGCTACTCATTTCAGGCGTCAACCCATCGACGACGCGCGCGCAAATCAGGAGGATGACGCAGAGTTCTCCCGATCTCTTCGCCTGCTGCGTCGACATGGGCTACAAGGCGATCGACACGATTGGCAATGCCAATGAGGCTGCAGGGTGGATACGCGACAAGGGCTACACCTCGATCGTCGTCGTTACCAACAATTACCATATGCATCGAAGCCTGCATGAGCTTAGAAGCGCAAGCCCCAATACCGAATTCATCGCCTATCCGGTCATCAATTCCGATTTGAGCCGCACCAACTGGTTCGCCAATCCCAACGTGTTGCGCACCATGATCTCCGAATACGCAAAATTCGTCGTCGCCGCGCTTCGCGACCTGACGGGTATCGGCAAGGGTAATGGCCTGAGAGACTGAACGGTCGATCCGAAAAATGTTGTGCCGTCTCGGTCGCGACCTTCTCGCTGGATAGCTCTTGCTGCATGGCCCCGGTTTCGTGTAGGCGTTGGCCATCTGCGCTGGCGTGAAGAGGCACCCGTCTTCGGCTCAAGCGCCCGGAGACGCCAGACACATGCTCAGACTACGTTCGGTTCTGTTCAATACCTTCTTCTATCTCAATCTCATCCTGCGCATGATCGTGCTGACGCCGATCTACTTCATCGTGCCGCGCAAGCTTGCCTATGAGATTCCGAAGAACTGGGCACGTTCCAACCACTGGCTGATGAAGACGATCGTCGGAACGACTTTCGAGGTCGAGGGTCTGGAAAATATTCCGCAAACCGGCTGCATCTTCGCGCCCAAGCACCAGTCCTTCTGGGACACCTACGCGCTGCTGCCGGACCTGAAAGACCCGGTCTACATCCTGAAGCGTGAACTGATGTGGATACCGCTTTTTGGCTGGTACGTCGCCAAGCAGCGCATGATCCCGGTCAATCGTGCTGCGCGCGGCAAGGCGATGCTGAAGGTCATGGACCGCGCCAAGGAGGAGATGGCGAAGGGTCGCGAGTTGATCATCTATCCGGAAGGCACGCGCCGTCCCCCGGGGGCGGATCCGGAATATCGTTACGGCATTGCGCGTCTTTACCGCGATCTGAAAGTGCCGGTGGTCCCCGTTGCCATGCATCCCGGCCTTTTCTGGCCACGCCGGTCCACCATGCGCTATCCGGGGCACTTCAAGGTGCGCATTCTGCCGCCGATCCAGCCCGGTCTCGATCCGGATACCTTCTTCAAGACGTTGATCGAGGTGACGGAAAAGGCGAGCGACGAACTGCTCATCGAGACGGCGCGCAACAATCCCGACCTGCCCATGCCGCCGACCGCGCAGAAGCGGCTGGCCGAGCTAGGCTTCTCAAGAGTCTGATTGATTCAGCTTGAATTCCAGCATCAGGTTCCGCTGCAGGAACGAGTGGTTGTCGTCCGAGACAAGGATGAGATGGGTGGACCCATCCGGCTGAGGCACGACGTCAATGCCTTCCATATTGTCGATCTGATAGGACGGGCCGGCCTCGATCAGCGTCTCGCCATCGACGACAGCGCCTGGACGAATATCCTGGCCCTCAATACGGCGGATGCGCATGCCCGCGCCTTCGCTGAAATTGAAGCGGCGCTCCAGCAACAGTAGGTCGCCATTGGGCAGGAAAGCGCCGTCCGTCGCGGCGAAATCACCGTGTTTCTTGACGGCAAACAGCCCCTTGAGCGGCCCATCCAGTATGGCGGCGTAAAGATTGCCGTTTCTATCAACGCTGTCTTCCGCCACCGCAACCAGTGCGCCTTTGAGCGGCGAGTTCTCCGGCGAGGCAACAAGTGTCTCCAGTCCGGCATTGCGTTTCAGGGCGTTGTTGGGAATGAGATGGGGAAGCCTGCCGCGTGGCTTGGCACCGGCGAGATTCTTATCGGGATAAATGCCGATGCGGTGGAACTGTTCATAGCTGACATAAAGACGATCGCCGCGTACTGCCAAGCCCTCGGCGTCCATGTCCACCTTTCTGCGCGCGGCAGTTCCATTCTCGTTCAGCATCGGATCGATATGCAACATCGACACGCCGGAAAGAGCCCCGGTCTTGCTATCGCGCTCAATCTGGCCGGTCATCCAGTGGCCGGTATCGAGAACCGCAACGAAGCTGCGTCCGTCCGCTCGAAAGCGCACACTCGAAATTGCCCCGAAATCGGTGTCGGACGAGCGCATGGACAGTCCCCCGATAAATTCCAGCTTGCCGAAGTGCCTCTCACTCGATCCGGTCAGAAAATCCCGGATTGGTGAAGAGGTCACAGCAACTTCAGGAGAGGAGGCGCCGATTGCGGCCGGGCTGAGAATGGCAAGAACAAAAGCCAGCGTAGCGACGGGGCTTGCGAACGATCGGCGGGGGAAAACGCCCCCGCTGCGACGTGTCTTATCCCGCACGGCGCATCCTGCGGGACGGCTTGCCGGAGCTTGTGCTGGTATCCTCGAAGAGAGCGGCAAGTTGCTCGGTCATGGCGCCCGCCAGTTCGTCCGCGTCCACAATGGTCACAGCACGGCGATAGTAGCGCGTCACGTCGTGGCCGATGCCAATCGCCAAAAGTTCGACAGGCGAACGCGTCTCGATCTGCTCGATGACGGCACGCAGATGCCGTTCGAGATAGTTGCCCGGATTGACCGACAGCGTCGAGTCGTCCACCGGTGCGCCGTCGGAGATCATCATCATGATCTTGCGCTGCTCCGGCCGATTGATCAGGCGGTTATGCGCCCACATCAGTGCTTCGCCGTCGATGTTTTCCTTAAGCAGGCCCTCGCGCATCATCAGGCCGAGATTGCGCCGCGCGCGGCGCCATGGCGCGTCCGCGCTCTTGTAGATGATGTGGCGCAGATCGTTCAGACGGCCGGGCGACGGCGGCTTGCCGCTGGCAAGCCATTGCTCGCGTGATTGTCCACCCTTCCACGCCTTGGTGGTGAAGCCGAGGATTTCCACCTTCACGCCGGAGCGTTCCAGCGTGCGGGCCAGAATATCGGCGCATGTGGCGGCAACCGTGATCGGTCGACCGCGCATGGAGCCCGAATTGTCGATGACCAGCGAAACGACCGTGTCGCGGAATTTCGTATCGCGTTCCTTCTTGAAGGAAAGCGGCTGCATTGGATCGATGATGAGTCGCACGAGACGTGCCGGATCGAGGTAGCCCTCTTCCAGATCGAAATCCCAGGAGCGGTTCTGCTGCGCCATCAGACGGCGCTGCAGACGGTTTGCCAAGCGTCCAACGGCGCCTTGAAGATGCGCCAACTGCTTGTCGAGGAAGGCGCGCAGGCGATCGAGCTCCGCTTCGTCGCAGAGTTCCTCAGCATGAATTTCCTCGTCGAATTCCTGGGTGAAGATGCGGTAGTCGACCTTCTCGTTGAAATCGTCGAAGGGGCTGTTCGGGCGGCGGGTTTCGCCGGGCGTTTCGGAATCCTCATCGAGATCGTCGGACATTTCGTCCTCCGACATCTCGGCGCCATCCATCTCGCCATCTTCCATCTGCTCCTGAGAGGCTTCGCTCTCCTCCGCAGGGGCGGCATCGGAGCCCGCGTCTTCCTCGACCTGTTCTTCCTGCTGCTCGTTGCTGCGCGGCTGGTCTTCGTCGGATTCGGCTTCCTGCGATTCCGGCTCGTCATTCTCGTCGCCGAAATCTTCCGCCATCTGCATGGAGGTCAGCATTTTGCGAACGAGCTTGGAAAACGCCTTCTGGTCTTCGATGACGGAGGAGAGATCCTTGAGATCACCAGACGCCTTGTCTTCGATGAACGGGCGCCAGACGTCGAGAATCTTGCCCGCACTTTCCGGCGGCTTTTCCCCGGTCAGCTTCTCGCGGACCAGCAGCGCGACAGCCTCAGCAATGGGTGCATCTTCCTGGGTGTTGATCGCGCCAAAGTTCGCCTTGGCGTATTTCTCCGTGTTCATCGCACGAATGTTGTTCGCCATGCCCGGCATGCGAAGCGCGCCGATGGATTCGACACGCGCCTGTTCGACAGCATCGAAGATTTGCCGTGCATCGGCACCTTGCGGCGACATCGTGGCATGAACATCGCTATCGTGGCAGGCAAGGCGAAGCGCCATGGAATCGCCAAGTCCACGGGTGATCGCCACTTCCTGTGCCGTCGGCTTCTTGGAGATTTCCGGTAGCCGCATGCGCTCGCCGGCAAGGCCCGGACGCTCATTGGCGAAAACCACTTCGACTTCCGAACTACCCGCGACAGACCGCACGCAGCCGGTGATCGCCTGACGCAGCGGTTCGGTATCGATCACCGTGCCGGATTTGGGTCTCACATTGTCGCCGCGCGCTGCCATGGTCTTTCCTGTCGATTCTGAACGCTCCGCGCAGACTTTGAAAGTTACGCGGGAGCGTCTTCGTCTTCACGCTTTAATCTGCGCATTTCCGCACGCAAAACCGATGCCACTTTTGCTGGAAATGCTCTAGTGATCTCCCGGCTTTCGCCGGAAGTATCAGGCGCTGAGAACGATGTTTGCCGCGCTTTCCTTCAGCTCGACGCCGAAAGCGCGCTGGTACTGCTCTGCCACCAGCGTCCGCTCCAGCTCATCGCACTTGTTAAGGAAGGTAACGCGGAAGGCAAAGGCGAGGTCGCCAAAGATTTCTGCGTTCTCTGCCCAGGTGATGACGGTACGCGGGCTCATCACGGTTGAGAGGTCGCCATTGATGAAGGCTGAGCGGGTAAGATCGGCAACGCGAACCATCTTCGATGCGATTTCGCGACCCTTCTCGGTGTCGAGGCTCTTCACCTTGGCAACGATGATGTTCACTTCCTGCTCATGCGGCAGATAGTTCAGCGTCGTAACGACCGACCAGCGGTCCATCTGCGCCTGATTGATCTGCTGCGTGCCGTGGTAAAGACCGGTCGTATCGCCAAGGCCAACGGTGTTGGCGGTTGCGAAAATGCGGAAGGCCGGGTGAGGGCGGATCACGCGGCTCTGGTCGAGCAGCGTCAGGCGACCGGACGATTCCAGAACGCGCTGGATAACGAACATGACGTCCGGGCGGCCCGCATCATACTCGTCGAAGACGAGTGCGACATTGTGCTGGTAAGCCCAGGGCAGGATGCCGTCCTTGAACTCGGTGACCTGCTTGCCATCCTTCAGAACGATGGCGTCCTTGCCGACGAGGTCGATACGAGAGACATGGCTGTCGAGGTTGACGCGCACGCACGGCCAGTTGAGGCGTGCTGCGACCTGTTCGATATGGGTGGACTTACCGGTGCCATGGAAGCCGGACACCATGACACGTCGGTTGTGAGCAAAGCCTGCAAGGATCGCCAGTGTCGTATCGCGGTCGAAAAGATAATCCGGATCCAGATCAGGCACATAGGCGTCGCCCTGGCTGTAAGCCGGAACACGCAGATCCGTATCGATACCGAAGACCTCACGGACAGAAACAGTCGTATCCGGCAGGTTGGTAATATCAAGGTCAATTTTGCTCATCACGTCTCCAAGGCGGGTAGCAACCACCCGGCCACATCTTCATAAGGCAATTACCAAAGGGGCTTAGCAGAAACCCGATTGCTTTAACAATTGGTAGGCTTGAATGACAGCCCGAAAACGCTCTTCCGAACCGCGATCGCCACCATTAGCATCAGGATGGTGCTTTTTGACAAGCTCCTTATAGCGTCGTTTAATGTCTTCCTGCTTGGCGCCAGCCTCCAGACCGAGCGTGTCGAAGGCTTTCGCTTCCAGTGTTTTCAGTTTGCGGTCCGGCTGGATGCGCTGGCCGCCCGCCCTTCCGTCGCCAAAACCATTGGTGAAGCCAAAAGGATCCCGGATGCGCGCATTTGCAGCACCCGAACGCAAGGTCGAATGAAGCGGGCTGTCGCGCGCTGTCTTGTTCACCCCCACCGTCCATGTGGGTCGGTGGCCGGTGATCGCTTCCTTCTGGTAGCGGGCAATCTCGCTGTCGGAGAGGCCCGAAAAATAATTGTAGCCCTTGTTGTATTCCTTCACATGCTCGAAACAGAACATGAAGAACTGCCCCTCGGCATTGCGGCCGACGGGTGCGCGGTGATTACCAGGCTTGTCGCATCCATCCCACTGACACACGGGGGCTTGAGCCTCCGGCGGTTGGTCTCTCTTGCGACGCGTGCGGATGCGGTCGAAGTATTTCGAATCCAGTTTCATGATATCCCAATTATGGTGCGCAAAAGGGTGCACAACAAGAATTGACAAAGCGGAATGTTGCAGGCTTTTAGGTAGCCCCTTTAGGCCTGTTTGGTAACCGATCGGCTCTCCGTCGCCGAATTGCCAGACAGGCTCTAACCAACGTGATCATCAGGAGATGGATGCCATGTCCCTGCGCCAACGCATGGAAAACAAGCTTCGGGAAGCATTTTTGCCGGATCGCCTGAATGTCATTGATGAAAGCCACATGCATGCCGGACACCAGCCGGATATGACCGGCACAGGCGAGACGCATATGCGTGTTCAGATAGTGTCTGAGCAGTTCTCAGGCAAGTCTCGCGTGGACCGCCACCGTGCCATTAATGGGCTGCTGAAGCCCGAACTGGATGCCGGCCTGCATGCGCTGGCCATCGAAGCAGCGGCGCCGGGCGAACCGACGCGGTTTTGATTGTCTACAGCGACCGTAAGCCGTTGCAGCTTTAGCCCGGATGCTTTTCCGACAGGAAGCTCTGCACCTCCGATGCCGCAACATCATCCGCCACGAAAGACTGGCCGATGCCGTGGGTCAGGATGAAGGTCAGCTTGCCGCCCTTGACCTTCTTGTCCTGGGCGATCGCCGCCATCAACGTTTCGACCGGCGGAAGTGTGCCGGGGATATCCTTCATCGAAGTGGGCAGGCCCACCGCTTTCAGATGCGCTTCGACGCGGGTTGCATCATCCGGGCTTGCAAGGTTCATGCGGGCGGAGAACTGGTGCGCCAGTACCATGCCAATGGCAACGCCTTCTCCGTGAACCAGCCGTTCGCTGTTGTATTCGGTTGCCGCTTCCAGAGCGTGGCCGAAGGTATGGCCGAGGTTCAGCAGCGCGCGGACACCGTTTTCCTTCTCATCCGCGACAACGACGTCCGACTTCGCCTGGCAACTCGTGGCGATCGCCTCGATGCGAGCCGGGCCTCCTCTCTCGATTTCCACCCAGTTCTTCTCAAGCCAGGAGAAGAAATCCGGCTTGTCGATCAGGCCGTATTTAACCACTTCGGCATAGCCTGCACGAAACTCGCGCGGGCTCAGCGTATCGAGAACGGCGGTGTCGGCCAGCACCAGATCCGGCTGATGGAAAACGCCGACGAGGTTTTTGCCGTGGCGGCTGTTGATGCCGGTCTTGCCGCCGACGGAAGAATCCACCTGCGCCAGAAGCGATGTTGGAATTTGCACGAAGCGTACACCACGGCGAACGATGCCGGCTGCGAAGCCCGCCAAATCACCGATGACGCCGCCGCCGAGCGCGATGACCGCATCGTTCCGCTCAATCCGCGCAGCAAGGATGGCATCGCAGACGGTGACGAGGTGATCGAAGCTCTTGGTCTTTTCGCCTGCCGGTAGCGTCAGCGATACGGCCTCGATGCCGTCGGTCTGCAGACCATCCATCAGGGTTTCGAGATAAAGCGGCGCGACATGCTCATCAGTGATGATGGCGGCGCGCTTGCCTTTCAGCCGTGAGGAAATTTCTCCACCGGCGCGGCCGATCAGGCCAGGTCCGATGAGGATATCATAGGCACGTTCACCCAGCGGAACATGAACAAGGCGCTCGTCGGTCTGGATGGCAGAGGGCATGGCATCAGGCTTTCTTGGTGAGGCTGGCGATGGCTTCTAGAACTTCCGTGGCGATGATGTCCTTGCGAACATCGCGGGATTCGATGGTGATGTCGGCTTCGCAATAGATGGGGTAACGCTTTTCCATCAGTGCCGCCAGCGTTGCCTTGGGGTTCTCGGTCTTCAGCAAGGGGCGATGATCCCGTTTGTTGACGCGTTCCCACAGCACTTCAAGATCGGCTTTCAGCCAGAGCGAAACGCCGCCACGCTTGATGTGTCTACGGGTATTCTCATTGATGAAGGCCCCACCACCGGTGGAGACGACCTTGGGTCCACCACGCAAAAGCCGCTTAATCACGCGCGTTTCCAGTGCCCGAAATTCGTCTTCGCCATAGCTAGCGAAGAGCTCCGAGATCGTCATGCGCGAGACGCGCTCGATCTCGTCATCCGTATCGACGAAGGGGATCCTCAACTGCTGCGCGACCGACCTGCCGATTGCGGATTTTCCCGCACCCATGAGCCCAACAAAAACGATGTTGCGCCTGCCTAGGGCGGCACGCGCTTTTTCTCCCAGGCTCTGGGGAAGAGATAAGTTGGTTTCGCTCATGAATGATGGCCCATTTGGCTTCGGTATCTTCAAATGTTTACCAAGCGTCAAGCCAAATCGCGCCTTATAAGCATGTCGCGCGGAAGTGTGCAGCGGTTTTGCGATGACGACATGCGATGAAACAAGAACCTAAAGCCTAAAGCGCGAATCCGAAAGATCGCGGCGCGCTTTAGGCCATAGAAATAGCCTGGCCGGATGACACCGATTGTTATGCGGGAAGGCCAGCCACGCCATGCCCTTGCCAAGATGTTCTCACAGGCAAGGCGACCAAGTGCTGCGGAGTGATCATGCCCACCCTTTTCCGTTTTATCTTCATCCTCGCGGCCATCGCCGGCATCATCTATGGGAGCATGGTATCGCTTGTTTCGCTGGTCAAACCGCGCGAGCGGGAAGTCACGGTGCGTATTCCGTCCGAGCGCCTCAACCCGCCGACACCTTGAGGAGCAGGCAAGCCATGTCTCGCCAGGATCATGCACGGCTGGAAGGCTTTCTGGAAATGATGAGCGCCGAGCGCGGTGCGGCGATGAACACGCTTGCCTCCTATGAGCGCGATCTCACCGACCTGATGGCGTTTCTCTCATCCCGTCAGGCGTCATTGACCGAGGCAACCACAGCCGACCTTTCGGCCTATCTCGCTCATCTCTCTACCCAAGGCTTTGCCGCGTCCTCGCAGGCACGGCGCCTTTCTGCGCTCCGGCAGTTTTACAAGTTTCTCTATTCGGAGGGTGTTCGCACCGACGATCCGACCGGAATACTGGACGCGCCACGCAAAGGTCGATCTCTTCCGAAAACCATGAGCGTTGCCAGCGTCACAGCACTTCTCGCCAGAGCCGCAGAAGAAGCGAGCCTGGAAGGGCCGGGGCAACTTGGGCGCATCCGCATGCATCTTCTGCTGGAACTGCTCTATGCAACGGGCATGCGCGTTAGCGAACTCGTCTCCTTGCCCGCCAAGGTCCTGCGTCACGAAGGCCGTTTCCTGATGATCCGCGGCAAGGGCAATAAGGATCGCGTCGTCTTGCTGTCACGAACGGCGATAGAGGCGATGGAGAGATATGATGAAGCCCGCAAGGCGCTTGCGCCGAAGGGCAAGTCAGACGAAGAAAGCCCCTGGCTCTTTCCCTCCGCCGGCAAGGAGGGGCATCTGCCCCGTCAGGTGTTTGCCCGCGACTTGAAGGATATCGCCATCCGCGCCGGGCTCACCCCGTCGGCTGTCTCGCCGCATGTGCTGAGGCACGCCTTTGCCAGCCATCTTCTGCAGAACGGCGCGGATCTGCGCGCAGTGCAGGAACTGCTCGGCCATTCGGACATTTCAACGACACAAATATACACACATGTGTTGGAAGAACGCCTCCAAGAGTTGGTACAAACGCACCACCCTCTTGCCAAACAGGGCAAAAACCTTGATTAGAGCGACCGGAACCGCCGGGAGAGCCCGGTCAAACCTTGCGCAAAACGATCGGAAACGGATCTCATGCTCAGCTATCTCGACTTCGAAAAACCCATTTCGGACCTGGAAGGCAAGATTCTTGAACTGAAGAAACTGGCCGCAGAAGACGAGAGCATAGATACGTCCGAGGAAATTTCGCGTCTGGAATCGCGCGTCAACGACGCGATGCAGGACATCTATTCCAAGCTGAATGCCTGGCAGAAGACGCAGGTTGCCCGCCACCCGCAGCGCCCGCACTTCATCGACTATGCGAGCGCGCTCTTCACCGACTTCACGCCGCTGGCGGGTGACCGCAAATTTGCCGAAGATGCCGCAATACAGGCAGGCCTTGGCCGTTTCAACGGCCAGCCAGTCGCCATCATCGGCCAGGAAAAGGGCAACGACACGAAGTCACGGCTCAAGCACAATTTTGGTAGCCCGCGTCCGGAAGGGTACCGCAAGGCGATCCGCGTTCTGGAACTGGCCGACCGCTTCTCTCTACCCGTCGTGACGCTCATCGATACCGCCGGCGCCTACCCGGGTGTCGGTGCCGAAGAACGCGGCCAGGCGGAAGCCATCGCCCGTTCGACGGAAATGTGCCTCAACGTCAAGGTACCGATCGTGTCCGTCGTCATCGGCGAAGGCGGCTCCGGCGGCGCCATCGCGATCGCCACCGGCAACCGTGTCTACATGCTCGAACACGCAATCTACTCGGTGATCTCTCCCGAGGGCGCAGCCTCCATCCTCTGGCGCGATTCGACCCGCGCCAAGGAAGCCGCGACCAACATGAAGATCACTTCGGACGACCTGAAAGCGCTCGGCGTCATCGACGGTATCATCCCGGAGCCCATCGGCGGCGCCCACCGCGACCCCTCAGGCGTGATCGCCGCAACCGGCAGAACGATTGAGACTGCGTTGAAAGAACTGACGGCTCAAACCGGCAGCCAACTCCGCGCCGAACGTCGTCAGAAGTTCCTGGATATCGGCCGCAGCCTGTAATTCGCTAGCTCAAGTTAGGCCGCATGGCCTCCCGATGGGAGGCATGACGACCGCTGCTAGGTGCGTCCGGGCCGTAGATCGAGGGGCTCGTGGCAGAATTGTAAGATTTCAGTTCTTGGAACGTATGGAGGACGGTAGGAAACGCGTAGTAAATTACAGTCTCTTACGGGCTGAACACCAACGCGGTAAGCCGTCCTATTGATGCGCTGAGCCCCGGGTGTAGGAACAGTTTGTTCTTTATAATACGAGTCTGAAATCATATCGGCCGCTTGCGCAGTGGTGGTAACAAAAACGAAAAGTGCTCCACACACTGCGAAGCTGATAGTAAATGTTGCTTTAGCTTTAAACATAATTGTCTCCCCATAATCAGTAGATGAACGCGTTCGTTGGAGAAAAGTTGCAGCTAGTGTAAATTTCGGCGCTTCTTTCTATCGAAGCCGCGATGAAGATACTTGAGATCCTTCTATTTCACGGATGCAGTATCGTAAATTCGTCGCCTTTTGGCTGTTTTATAGGCATTAATTTGAAGTTGAGGCAATCAGATGGTACGCGGGGATGTCGCGTTACAGCGACCAACACAATTTCTCAGAATTTGTATTTCGATTTAACGCAACGACTGCTAGCGAATATAAGTCTGAAGTCCGAAATTTGATTGCGCCGATCATTAGTTGCCAGAAAATTCGAATCGCGTTCCTCTTTCTTCAACAGTACATAATGCGGAACTTCATTGGAGGCATCTCGTTCAAGCAGCCGCCAAAATTAGTGACACGATGCTTGCCCATTGCCGTCCAAGTAACAACGTTTGTGGGTGTCACCGTTCACACTTCCGTTGGGGACAATAACAACCGGAGGCGGGCCAACGTGCCTGCGGCTGGCATTAGGCTTAACAGAAGGGCCGTTGTTTGGAGGAACTTGAAAATTCTGGTTTCCATAAGTTCCGATGTAACCACCGGTTCCATCGGGCTGGACCTCCAAATTACGAACCTGTTGGGCATAAGCGCACGGGGCTATCGTTAACAAAGTCAGAATGATGAGAAGCGTCTGCATAGGAAACTCCTTTTACGAGCTTGCTAAAAGCAGAACTCCTAGAACGTCGCGTCTATTATCGCAGCATCTCTGTAGAACCGCAAATGTTTGACCGGGCACGAAGGTTGAGGGCGGATGTTCCGCGAGGCAAAGCGCAACGAGGTTGCGACTTCGGGCGTCGAGACTTAACAGAAACTACAAAATCGCAACATCGCCCCGGTCTAGTTTCAATACGGTCAGATTTCCGGTTTGAAAGGCTCCGGTGTCAATCCCTATCCGACCTGGTCCGAAAGAGACCTCGATTCGCGGCGTGTGACCGTGAACGACAAGCAGAGGGAGATTTGGGCCTTGAGAAATAAATGGCTCGCGTATCCATAGGAGATCGCTCTCGCGCTGCGCATCAAGAGGCACACCAGGTCTAACACCCGCATGGACAAAGAGATGGCTTCCAACCTTCAGGGTGACCGGCAGACCCGCCAGAAAATCGATGTGCTCAGCAGGGATACTGTCTTTCATAACCTGAGCTAGCGCGTTGGCAGCAAGTCCTTTTTGGGATCTTAGATAATCGAGATCTATCCCGTAAGAAAGCAAGGTCTGCTTCCCTGCTTGACTGAGCCAATTTGGGTGAGCGTCTGGATCCTGAAGAACTTTGTAGAAAAGATCATCATGGTTGCCACATAGAGCCACTCGTCTTAGACCGTGGGCGCTTGGCCGGATTAAATGGTCGAGCACCATCTGAGAAGCAGGCCCCTTAGCGACATAATCTCCTAGTAGAATAACGAGCCCGGTTCGTTTCGATTTGCTCATATCATCGGCGATCCTGTTTTCCGCATCACGCAGAAGATCGATGCAGCCATGTACGTCGCCAATCGCGTAAATCGGGTAGCTTGGTTCTTGATCGCCGATATTTATCCGTCTGCGTAACGTTGCGACTTCCTTCTTTTTCTTGAAGAAAGTGCTGTGTATCCATTTCATAAGGCAACCGCCCCTAGCCAGTGGCGCAAGCGTTTTTGCTTTTCCATAAAACTCCCACGTCCGCTATCGCATTTGGCCTCGAAGTCCCGAAGAAACGGGCATCGCTGCATGTACCGCCCACGAGACTGGCGCGGAGTATATTTATCAGACTCTGCTAAGTCATTAAACTGGAGGTCCGAGATCAGATCAAATATCATTGGGATTGTATTCGACATCGAGAAAGGCTTGGTGAACTGGTCAATAATTTGGAGATTCAGCCAATATGTCTCGAAATTGAGAATGGGTAAAATGAGCTGGCCTCTGCGCGTGCTGATGCGGCAAATTGCCAAGGCTCACGCTATGCGCCGCGATCACTTTCGAACCGTCGCGGTTGGCGAAAAATCCAATGCATCGTCATTCTAAGCAAGAACACGCAGCATCGATTGCATTTTAGCGATTCTTTGAACGGGATGTAGAATGACCTCGTTCATAGTCGGGATATCTGAAGAGGATAACCCAATGACTACAAGAAACGTAACCCTTCATATCGCTGCATTCATCGGACTTCTGACTTTAGCACCTTCCACTTTGCTTGCCGCAGGCGTGGGTGGATACGCCCGTGATCTCGGAGCCGACGTCAAAAGAATCGTTGATGGGGAGTTCACGCTTGCTCCCCTCGCAAGCGTTGCCTTCTGCATGAAGAATGCGGATCAATGCAAAGATACCGGAGGCGGCGTCGTCGAATTGACGGATGCTCGCCAAGCAGAACTCTTCGGAGTAAATTCAAGGGTTAACGGCAGCATCAGACCGAAGAATGACTCTCCCACCGCTGATGTGTGGAGCGTCGATGTCTCCACTGGGGATTGCGAAGATTATGCTCTTACAAAACGCAAACGCCTCCTAGAGCTCGGGTGGCCATCGCGAGCGTTGCGTATGGCAGTCGCTACGACGCCGTCGGGCGAGGGGCACGCTGTTCTGGTCGTCCGGACTTCCAAAGGCGACCTCGTTCTCGACAATCGGACTTCTCAGGTCAAAGATTGGACGAAGACTGATCTCTTCTGGTTGAAGATGCAGTCGTCAAATCCAGAAATCTGGGTATCAATGCAATCTCGGCCGATTCGACCTGTTCTGGTGTCCGACAGAGCAAGAGATCGGCGCCCAGCAAGAGTGACGCGCAAACCGCCGGTGCCTGTTGTGCAGGTCTTCAGCGACATCGGAATCTACAATACGAAAAAATAACCTCTTGCGTTGCGACGTGAAAAGAAATGCCCAAAATTAAGATTGTTAGCAGCCTGAAATTGAAAATATGCTGCGCGAGTCGAGGTCAATAAATTATAAAACGCTAAAGCAATGTTGCTTCCGTAGGAAGTCATAATTGTAATGTCTTGCTTTAGCGCATCGCTCATGTCATATGGATTATTATATTTCGCAGTGCGATAAAGTGCGCATCTCAAAGATGAATGCATATTTGATGGGGCAACAAATGTGCTTAAAACACCAACTTCACGTTGTTATTGTTAACTATAGAACATCGGCTCTTACAATCCGTTGCGTTAGATCGATTTTACGGCACGGCATTGTCTCCCCATCTAGAATTACTATTGTCGAAAACTGCTCTGGGGACGCCTCTTTTGAGGAATTGTCGGCTGCCCTTCCAGAGGTTTCTATTATCCAGTCCCCGTCTAACGGAGGATTTGGGGCAGGTGTCAATTTCGGTTGCCGTGGTTTAAGTGAGAAGTATTTTCTCATTTTGAATCCAGACACCTATTTCGAGTACGACAGCGTCTCTACCGTTATCGCACATATGGAAGAAAACGAGGACGTCGGAATAGTTGGACTGGATCTTATCAATCCAGACGGAACTCGTCAGTACTCCGCACGTCGTTTTTACTCTGCGCTTGATATTTTTGCGCGGCGCAGTAAAGCCCTTTCGCCACTCATGCCAAAGCGCATAGAACGCCACTTGATGCAGGATGCTTACGCTAGGAATCTTCCATTCGACGCAGAGTGGGTGATGGGCACGGGCTTTATCATTCAACGCGACGTCCTTGATGCGGTTGGCGGCATGGACGTGGACTACTTTCTCTATATGGAAGATGTTGATCTCTGCGCGAGAGTTTGGTGCGAGGGATACCGTGTTCAGTGCTTGCCCCAGGCGCAACTTGTACATGACCATCAGCGCTCAAGCGCCGCTAGCCCGCTCAGCTTTGCCGGGAAGACGCATCTAAAAAGCCTATTGAAGTTCGCTAGACGATTCAGTCTGCCCCTGATCCGACCACCGGGCACACAGAACATCATCGCAAGCTTTTCCGGCAGACGCTGAGAAATACCAAACGCTTCCCTCCAACACCTGCTGAATATGGGCGCGGCTGCATTTGCGCTTCTAGAGTGGGATGTTTTAGGGCCGATCGACATTCACCGGATCCAAGTCATCGTGGTGGCGAGACGGATTAATCCGGTGAAGTGAATGGTTCTGGGTTCGTAGCGGGCTGCGAAGCGGCGGAAATTTTTGAGGCGATTGAAGCACCGCTAGATACGGTTGCGCTGCGGCGATCCGATCGTGCGTGATGACGATCTTGCGGATGCGGTCCGAAGGGATGACCGCTTCGGTACACGTGGCCTTGATCGTTGCCCTCAAGGCGTTGCTGTCATAGGCTTTATCGGCCAGGCTAGCATTGTCCTTCTGGCCATCCAGAAGCGCAGGAACCTGTGTGATGTTATCGCGCTGGTCTGCGGTCACGATAAAGCGCGAAGGTCGACGAGTGCATCAGACAGCATATGGATTTTGGCGGTCAGTCCACCTCCGGAACACCCCAGCGCCCGATCCTTGTCCCCCTTTCCGTTTACCTCCTGTTGATGCGCACGCACGATGGTGCTTTCGGTCATCAGATATTGATTGTCCCGCTCGTCAGTTGTGGTCCGGTTGAGATCATCCGCCGGAACAAGGGCGCAATTCTAGACCATTGCGCCTCGTTCAACTCATATTGCTTCACCGCTATCAAAGCCTCAGTGCTTAACCTATGAATCAACGATCGAGTGATTTGGGAACCCTGAATGTCGATCCGGCCAGAGGTAACGCGCGTGATAGTATCGTTCCGCGGCACCCCAGTAGATTGATAGTGCAATCACGTCAGGCGATGCGAAACAATTTTCATTGATGACCCATAACCCAAGCCGCCGGAGCGAAATCAAAAGAGAAATTGAGGCAAGTTAACTGCCGCACTGGGGGCGCCGCGGGCTGGGTCGGCAGGTGCCGCATGAGGTGTCTTCTGGTCCGGTTATCAGAACATCCCGTGGCGGTGACTCGCCGAGCGCCTATCAGCCCCAGACGCGTCGGATGGCGTCGAGGGCTATCGATATGGCTGGGTCTCTCACGCGCGCGTCCAGGCACATGAAGCTGAGTTTTGTGGAGATCTGGAGCTTATCGGCGATGACGAGGCCGTGAGATTGTTGTTCGTGGAGAGCGATCGTTTCGCGGCAGAGGCTCAAACCTATTCCTGTTCGCACCATCGCCACCATGGACGCCTCCTGATCGACTTCGGCAACGATGTTTTGCCGAAGGCCAAGGTTGGTGAAAAGGCGCGTGAGCAACCGGTTGTGGACGGAAGCGTGCGGTGTCCCAATCCAGGGGAGAGATGCGACCAGAGACCAGTCGCCCTCCCGCACGAGAGCCGCGAGTGAGGGCGGAGCCACGACCCGATAGGTCAGTTGCGCAAGTTCGTAGGCGTAAAACAGCGATGGTGTGCCGCTTGAGGAAATCTCCTGGGACGGATCATGGTCTTTCGGATCCCCGAGATAGAAACCGACGTCCAGCTCGTTTCGCCGCAGGCCCTCTGCCACGTCTCCGCTCATGCCATGCCGCAACGTGGTCTCGATGCCCGGGCCGCTTTCGATCAGCGCGTTGAGGAACGCCCCCAAACGGGTGAATTCTGGATCGATGATCGTGCCGATCCGAAGCTTTCCGCGTACCCGCGACGCCAAATGGCCAGCGGTCTGCCCAAAGTCTGTGAGAGCTGCCAGGACCTGCTCAGCCTTCGCCGCAAGCAGAGCCCCTTCTTGAGTCAATTCAAGTCCGGTCGACGTGCGGCGGAACAGGGTGAGCCCGGTGTCGTTGGCGAGCCGCTTCAACTGCAGCGTCACCGCAGGCTGTGTCACGTAAAGTTCCTCGGCGGCGCGCGTGACGTTTCCAGCGCGCGCAACAGCGACGAATGCCCTTAAGGTTTTGAGGTCAGTGGCGTGAAGCATATTAATTTTACTTATAATGCCCCATGTAATTTGTCATTGGATTTTCACACTCCGCCTCCGCTATTCCAAGAAGCAGAAATATGGGAGGAGCGAAATGGTTGTGTCCATCATCAAGTCTTGCGCCAATGAGGCGAGCGGCCGAACCTTTGAGGTCGCACGATGACGCGCTCTATTTCTCGCCCTTCCAGCAACATGTTCGACTACATCATCGTCGGGGGCGGTTCGGCGGGCTGCCTGCTTGCAAACCGTCTCAGCCGCAATCCCGCCATGCGCGTCCTCCTGCTGGAGGCGGGGCGCAAGGACGACTATCCCTGGATCCATATCCCGGTTGGCTACCTCTATTGCATTGGTAACCCGCGGACCGACTGGCTTTATAAGACCGAGCCGGATGCCGGCCTGAACGGGCGGTCGCTACGCTACCCACGCGGAAAAACTCTGGGCGGCTGCTCGTCCATCAATGGCATGATCTATATGCGCGGTCAGGCGCGGGATTTCGATGGTTGGGCGAAGATGACGGGCAATGATGCCTGGTCCTGGGAAAATTGCTTGCCGGACTTCATGGCGCATGAAGATCATTATCGTCTCGACAATGGGGCCGATCCAAAGACCGGAGACAATAGCCGGTTTTCCGATATGCATGGCCATGGGGGGGAGTGGCGCATCGAAAAACAGCGGCTGAAATGGGACATTCTTGAATCCTTTGCCGAGGCTGCTGTCGAGGCTGGCGTTCCGCGGTCGAATGATTTCAACAGTGGTGACAATGAAGGGGTCGGATATTTCGAGGTCAATCAGAGGTCTGGCTGGCGTTGGAACACATCGAAGGCTTTCCTGCGACCAGTGAAAAATCGCCCAAACCTGACCATCTGGACGGAGTCCCATGTCGAACGGCTGGTCCTTGAGACCGATGCCTCAGGTGCCAAGCGTTGCACTGGTGTCCTTCTGCAACGTCAGGGTCAACGCGTCGAAGCGCGGGCCAGCCGGGAAGTCATCCTCTCTGCCGGTGCGATCGGTTCACCGCAAATCTTGCAATTGTCCGGCATCGGCCCGGCAGGCTTTTTGAAACAGCATGGTATCGAGGTGGCGCATGACCTTCCAGGGGTGGGAGAGAACCTTCAGGATCATCTGCAAATCCGCGCGGTGTTCAAGGTCGGGAAGGCAAGGACGTTAAATACGCTTGCCAATAGCACCGTCGGGAAAGCGATGATCGGGCTGGAATATGTGCTCAAGCGCAGCGGCCCCATGAGCATGTCGCCCTCGCAGCTTGGCGCATTCACCCGCTCGGATGAAAGCCAGCCGCATGCCAACCTAGAGTATCACGTCCAGCCCCTCAGTCTGGACGCCTTTGGCGAACCCTTGCACAATGTTCCCGCCTTTACCGCAAGTGTGTGCAACCTCAATCCGACATCCGTGGGCCGCGTGCATATCCGGTCTGACAAGGCGGAAGACGCTCCGGCGATCGCGCCAAATTATCTCAGCACGGACGAAGATCGGAAGATTGCCGCAGAAAGCCTGCGGCAGGTGCGCAGGATCGTTTCTCAGCCAGCACTGGCGAAATACCAGCCCGAGGAATGGAAGCCAGGACCGCAATTCCAGAGTGACGAAGAGTTGGCGCGGCTTGCCGGTGATATTGCCAATACCATTTTTCACCCGGTCGGAACGACGAAGATGGGCCGTGACGATGACCCGATGGCCGTGGTGAACAGCCGTCTGAAGGTGCGCGGCATCGAAGGGCTGCGTGTTGTGGACGCAGGCATCATGCCTAAGATTACGAGCGGCAATACGAATGCACCCACTTTGATGATTGCCGAAAAGGCAGCCGGGTGGATCGTTGCCGATGCGCGTGCGTAGAATTTTTTTGGGGAGACAACAGCAATGACATCGATCTCGCGCTCCGCACGTCCTCTTTCCGGCGTCCGGGTGGTTGATTTCGGGCAATATATTGCCGGTCCCGCCGTCGCGATGATCCTTGGCGATCTTGGGGCGAGCGTCGTGCATATCGATCCGCCAGGCGGTCCGCTCTGGAACAATCCTGCAAACGCCATCCTCAACCGCAACAAGTTGACCATCAACCTCGATCTCAAGACGGAAGAGGGGCTGAAGCAGGCGTCGGCGCTTATCGACGAGGCCGACATCGTCGTTGAGAATTTTCGGCCCGGTGTGCTCGCCCGGCTCGGCATCGATTTTGCCGCGCTACGCGACGTGCGGCCGGATCTTATCACACTGTCGATCCCCGGCTTTGCGTCCAACGACGAGCTTCGCCGCGACTGGCGCGCATTCGAAGCCGTGATTGCCGCTTCGTCCGGCGTCTTTACGGATATGGGTCTCAATCGCGTCCTGATGGGCATCAACCCATCCTTCTCGCCACTGCCGCTCTCGTCGGCCTATGGCACCATGCTTGCCGCCTCCGCGACGGTATTGGCACTTCAGGCACGCGAGCGGACGGGTCACGGCGATCATATCGAAGTGCCGCTGGCAAGCGCGGTTATGGAAGGTCTCTCTTACAATTCGATCCTGATCGATGATTATCCGCTGCGATACCAGACGCAGCGCGAACGGGAAATTGAACGGCGGCGCAAAGACGGCCTGCCGATGGACATGTCCTACGACGACCTTCAGGAGTTCCTCGATCCCTTTTACCGAAGTTACATGTGCGCTGACGGGCGCATGTTCTATGTCGTCTGCCCCAGCCACAAGAACCACGCGAAGCGCTGCCTGCAGGCGATGGGCCTTTACGACGAACTGGTTGCCGAGGGGCTTCGCGAGGAAGACGATACCTATCTGCCCGTTTCCCAATGGTCTTCGGATGTATCGCTTGGCGTTTATCCTCTTCCGAAATTCTGGGCCGACAAGATCGCGACGCGGATGAAAGACGTCTTCCTGACGAAAACCTCCGATGAATGGGAGCGGGTTTTCGGCGAGGGCCTCTTCCCAGGTGCCCCGCAGCGCTGGCTGAAGGAATGGATCGCCGACGATCACGCAAAAGCCGCAGGCCTGATGATCGAGGTGGACGACCCAATCCTCGGTCGTATGGTGCAGCCGGGGCCAATGGCATGGCTGCAGGAAAGCGGACAAGCCATGCTCGCACCTCATCCCAGGCGCTGGGGAACCGCAGACGAGGCGCTTGCACTGTTTAAACGGAATGAACGCGCATCGCTTCCGTCTCCTGTCGCCGGAGCTCAAGGTGGCTGGCTGGATGGCGTGAAGGTGCTCGATCTCTGCAACGTCATCGCAGGTCCGCATTCCGTCGCCTATCTTGCCCGCTTCGGTGCGGACGTTATCAAGATCGATCCGTCAAAGCCCTTCTACGACTGCTGGAACACGGTGATTTTCGGCATGTCGCATATGCGCGGCAAGCAATCGGTTTTGATGAATATCGGCTCCCCAGACGGGCGTATCGTATTCGAGAACCTGGTGCGCTGCGTCGATGTCGTAGTCTGGAATGCCACGGATCGTCAGGTCAAAGCGATGGGGCTCGATGCAGAGAGCCTGAAAGCGATCAATCCACAAGCGATCTTCTGCCAGCTCGATTGCTTCGGGGGTGTGCAAACCGGGCCGCGTACAGACTATCTCGGCTATGACGACCTGGTCCAATCGGCAACGGGCATCATGTTACGTTTCGGTGGCTCGATGGAGACGCCGGAAGAACATGCGCATGTCGGAACGATCGACGTGATGTGCGGTTTCGGAGCGGCCCTGGGCATAGCGGCAGCGCTTTATCAGAAGTCGAGGACAGGTGTGATCGGCCGCCCGCGCACGTCGCTTTCGGCGTTGACGGGTCTGGCACAGATACCGTTCTGCTACGATTATGCTGGACGGGGGCCTTTTAATGAGCCGTCCGGTCGCAAAACCAAGGGTTATGACGCACTCTCACGGCTTTACGAAACGGCCTCGGGTGATCATCTGCTGCTCTGCGCCTCGGAAAGAGATTTGCCGCGCTTCGCCAAAGTTCCGGAACTGCGGGAGATTATAGGCATGCCAGAGCCCGATCGCCTGGCATATCTGGAGAAGGCCTTCATGGCGGAACCCGCGGAAACGTGGCTGCAGCGTTTGCGCCGAGCCGACATTGGTGCATCGCTGTGCGAAAACATCGAGACGATCCGCAGGAGAAGTGCCCGTATTGCCGATGGGACGCCAGGCACCGACCGTGGCAGCTACTCCTTCTCCATTTTCCCGGATCACCCGAGTGGTCACACCGTCACTCAGCTTGATCCGTTTGCTATTCGTCCGGCACTCGGAAAGGTTACGGCGGTCGCTCCAGCGGAGAAATACGGGGCCTCTACGCGCATCGTGCTACGCTCCTTGAACTACACCGACGCCGAGATTGATAGACTGATCGCATCCGGCACGGTCAGCGAGACGTGGAGTGCCGAATATCTGCCGAGCTAGTATGAGAGGCGGCTTCGGGTTCTGAGGAGGATACCGAAGCGGCTTGCAGCCCGCCGAAGGACGCGATGGCGTCGATGGGCCTCGAACCTTACCATCGCACAGGGAGGAACCACCATGAAAGAACTGTTTGCTTCGACATGCCTTGCAGCATCGATGCTGTGCTTCGCAAGTTCGGCTCATTCGGCCGATTGCGGCGATGTGACAATCGCAAGCATGAACTGGCAGAGCGCCGAAGTTCTCGCCAGCCTCGACAAGTTTATCCTCAATGAGGGCTATGGGTGCAACGCCGACATTATCCAGGGTGACACGGTTCCAACGATCACATCCATGACCGAAAAGGCTGAGCCGGACATCGCGCCCGAAGGCTGGGTCGATCTTCTGCCGGATGTCGTCAATGGCGGCATTTCAAGCGGGAAACTCGTTGTCGCATCGACAGTTCTGACGGATGGCGCGGTACAGGGCTGGTGGATGCCGAAATACATCGCCGATGCCCATCCCGATATCAAAACAATCGATGACCTTCTGAAGCACCCGGAACTTTTCCCGGATCCTGAAGACAAATCCAAGGGCGCTATCCACAATGGGCCCCAAGGCTGGGGCGGAACCGTCGTAACGGCGCAGCTTTACAAGGCTTACGGTGGCAAGGAGGCCAATTTCAGTCTTGTCGACACGGGGTCCGCCGCTGGTCTCGATGGTTCGATTGCCAAGGCCTATGAGCGCAAAGAGGGCTGGGTCGGCTATTATTGGGCACCCACCGCTCTTCTTGGAAAATATGAGATGGTGAAGCTCGACTATGGCGTGCCATTCAACGCCGCCGAGTGGAAGCGTTGCAACACCGTGGCGGATTGCCCAGACCCGAAGAAAAATGAGTGGCCCAAAGATACTGTGCAGACCCTGGTGACCAAGTCCTTCTCCGAACGTGCCGGGGCAGATGTCATGGGTTATCTCAACAAACGCGGCTGGAGCAACGAAACCGTCAACAAGCTGATGGCGTGGATGACCGACAACCAGGCAAGCGGCGAAGACGGCGCCAAGCATTTCCTCGCAGAGAATGAAAACATGTGGAAGCAGTGGGTTTCGCCAGAGGCTGCCGAAAAGATCAAGGCGGCGCTCTGATCTCGTCCAAGACGTGGTTGGCGCGGATCGCGCCGACAACGAGCCGCGCGTCATGGGGCGCATCGACCATTATCGAGGAGGATTGGCTTTGGATTGGCTATTCAGCTTTCCACACATGGATGAAACGTCTTTACGCGAACTCAAAAAGGTCATCGACGAAAGCTTTCGCGGTTTTACGCGAGAGTACGGCGCCGGGCTTGAGACGCTCTTCCAACCGTTGCAGCACTTTTTGATCTGGTCTGAGCGCTTCATGACGAAGACGCCTTGGCCCATCATTCTTCTTTTGATCGCCGCACTCGCCTGGTTCGCCAGCCGCAACTGGAAGATCGTTGTCGGCGCTGTCGTGACCCTTTTGCTTATCGGTTATATCGATATGTGGGATGACACGATGAAGACAGTGTCCATGATTTTCGTCTGCACCGTCATGTCGATTGTCATCGGGATTCCCATCGGCATCGCAATGTCCCGTTCTGATAGGATAGAGAAGATCATCAACCCTATGCTCGACGTCATGCAAACCATGCCGAGCTTCGTTTATCTCATTCCTGTCGTCATGTTGCTCGGGATCGGCAAAGTACCTGGCCTCATTGCCGTCGTCATCTACGCCATACCGCCGATGATACGCCTCACCAATCTCGGCATTCGCCTGGTTGACCGCGATGTATTGGAAGCTGCGGATGCTTTTGGTTCCTCCAATTGGCAAAAGCTCAAGAATGTGCAGATGCCTCTTGCTCTGCCCACCATCATGGCCGGCATCAACCAAACGATTATGATGGCGCTCGCCATGGTGGTCATCGCCTCGATGATTGGCGTGCAAGGTCTCGGCCAGCCTGTATTGAAGGCCATATCAAACCAGTACTTCACGCTCGGCGTCTTCAATGGGCTCGCCATTGTCGGGATCGCCATCATCTTCGATCGCGTCAGCCAGGCTTTCGGTTCTCGCCTTCAAAAGCACCGGGAGGCTGCTCATGGGTAACCGAAAAGTTGGCGGCTACGGCATCGAAATCAAAAAGCTCTACAAAATCTTCGGCCCCAATGGCGCGGCGTGCGTCAAGCTCGTGGAGCAAGGTATTGGCAAAGCTGAATTGATTGCGCAACATGGCCATGTGCTCGGGCTCCGTCACATCAATATCTCCATGCCCGCCGGCGGGATCCAGGTGATCATGGGGCTCTCCGGATCGGGAAAATCCACGCTCATTCGCCACATCAATCGCCTTATTGATCCAACAGCCGGTGAAGTCTTGATCGGTGACGAGGACGTGGTGAAGATGGACGCGGCACAGCTGCGCGAATTCCGTCGGCACAAGACGGCAATGGTGTTTCAGAAATTCGCTCTTCTCCCGCACCGAAACGTTCTTGAGAATACACTTTATGGGCTCGAGATACAGGGGGCACCCCGCAACAGGCAGGTGGACTGTGCCATGCGCTGGATCGAGCTTGTCGGGCTCAAGGGCTTTGAGAATAGATACCCAAATCAACTATCGGGCGGCATGCAACAACGCGTGGGGCTCGCCCGCGCACTCGCCAACGACGCGCCAATCCTGCTGATGGACGAAGCATTTTCTGCCCTTGATCCTCTCATCCGTGTCGACATGCAAACGGTTCTTCTCGACCTCCAGAAAGAAATAAAGAAGACGATCGTCTTCATCACACATGACTTGGACGAGGCGCTCAGGCTGAGTGACCGGATTGCTATTTTACGAGACGGCGAAGTTGTGCAGCAGGGCACCGGGCAGGATATCGTGATGAAGCCAGCCGACGAGTATATTGCGAGCTTCGTTCGGGAAGTGAACCGCGCGCGCATTATCAAAGCAGAAACAGTGGCGACGGCGACGACAGACCCACGCCGCGAGTTGAGGATCTCTGTACCGGTCGGCGCAACGCTCGAGGAGGCAGCAAGAGCGATGACATCGGCAGGAGAGAGCGAAACCGCGGTTGTCGATGAAGAGGGTCGTACGATAGCTGTGCTGACGCTCCGGCAGGCGGTTGATGCTATGGTCAACTCGCAGACAGTCCCGGCCACCGCCGACGTCAAGAAAGTCGCCTAAACGCAACTGAAGTGCGCAGCGGTTGCCATAACGACATGAGATAAGACAAAGAGCTAAAGCGTGGCGAGCGAATCTGAAAGATCGCGACACGCTTTAGTTGATGATGTCGAGAGATTCACACGAGCGGTGCGGCGTCGGCATTGCGCAACCACCCTTTTGAACTGCTACGCCTCATCTCTACTCTCGGTTTTGGCAAACACGCGCCCGATTGTGTTGAGTAGCAGTTGGGCGGCCAGGATCGCGGTCGAACCGGTGTGATCGTAATCGGGTGCAACTTCCACCAGGTCGACGCCGACGATCGTTCCTTGTTTGGCAAGGCCCGCAATCAGTTCCAGCACTTCATAATAGATGAAGCCGCCATGGCTCGGTGTACCCGTTCCTGGTGCGATTGAGGGATCGAAGCCGTCGATATCGATTGTTAGGTAATATCTCTTTCCAGTCGGAATACGGGCTAAAACGGCATCGATGCCAAGCTTGCGGATCTGGCGGACCGAGAGAATATCGGAGCCTTGAGCGCGGGCGTAATCGTAACCCTCTTTAGCCGTTGAGGAGACATTGCGAATGCCAAGTTGTGTCATGCCGGTGACCCAAGCCTTCTCCGAGGCGCGGCGCAGCGGGCTGCCATGGCCAAAGCGAACGCCGTGGCGCTCATCAACGAAATCGAGATGGGCGTCGAACTGCACGACATGGATCGGTTCCTGCTCGCTGAAAGCATTGATGCATGGAATATTGATCGAATGATCGCCGCCGAGCACGACAGGCAGCGCTCCCGCCGCAAGAATCTTGCGAACGCCGAACTCTATGTTGGCATGGCTTTTCATTGTGTCCGTGTGGACGATATCCGCGTCGCCAAGATCCACGATGCGAACGCCTTCCAAATAAGTGACGTCATCCTCATGATCGTAAGCGCCAGCGTGACCGAAGGCGAAAAGCGTCGAGGCTTCGCGGATGCTGCGTGGTCCGAAGCGTGCGCCGGCGCGCCACTGGGTTCCAAAATCGAAGGGTGCGCCGAGGACAGCGACATCGGCGTCGATCTTGTCCCAGTTCTCCACATAGGGACTTTTCGCGAAGGTGGAAATGCCAACGAAGGGTAGGTTTAACCGTCCATTGTCGTAGCCGTGGGCTGTCATGCTTATTCCTTTCAGGCATCAAATCGCGCGTTCGCGCCAGGTTTCCAGAAATTGAGAGAGACGGTCGCTTTTTGGAGTTGCGAAAAGCACATTCGGTGCGCCTTCTTCGACAATCCTGCCGGCATCCATGAAAACAACGCGATTGGCGACATGTGCGGCAAAACCCATTTCGTGGGTCACGATCACCATCGTCATTCCTTCCGAAGCGAGCGATTTCATCACGGAGAGGACTTCGCCGACCAGTTCGGGGTCCAGCGCCGAGGTCGGTTCGTCGAACAGCATCACCTTCGGCTTCACGGCCAAAGCTCTGGCGATCGCAACACGTTGCTTCTGCCCGCCGGAGAGGCTTTCAGGCCAGCGGTCGGCAAAGGACAGCAGTCCGACCTTACTGAGCATTTCGCGCCCGATCTCTTCTGCCCTCGTGCGGGAGAAGCCATGGACCAACCGCAATGCGAGCGTCACATTGTCCAGCACTTTCAAATGCGGCCACAGGTGGAAATGCTGGAAGACCATTCCGATCGGGCGACGGGTATCGGTCAATTCCCTGTAGCCCGCTTTTTCGCGTCCAAGCGGTGTCTCGCGCCATCCCAGCATCTTGCCAAAGATGTGAACCTCGCCAGCATCATAGGCGTCGAGAAACGCAAGCGAGCGCAGCAGGGTGCTCTTGCCTGACCCGGAAGGCCCGATGATGCAGGTGACATCGCCATCTTGAATATCAAGATCGATGCCCTGCAATACGGTCTTGTCGCCAAATCGCTTCTCAAGTCCGCGAACGGAAATGGCTGCCGGTCTCGTCATCTCAGGAACCTCTCTGGGCGAAGTGGCGCTCCAGAGCGCGTCCCGACTTCGACAGAATTTCAACAAGGGCCCAGTAGAGCAGGGCGATAGTGAGGTAGGGCGTCACGACGCTGAAGCTGATCGAGCTGATCGTTCCGGCTACCTTCGTCAACTCTCCAACCGTGATCACAGAGAGAACAGCCGACTCTTTCAAAAGCGCGATCGCTTGACCCACGCAGGGCGGCAGCGTTAGCCGAAGGGCTTGCGGAAGCTCCACGTGCAGGAAGCGCTGCTCGCGTGTGAGGCCCAGCATCTCTGCGGCTTCGCGCTCTCCCTTGGGAACGGTGTTAAGGCCTGCACGAAAAATCTCTGCGAAGGGACCTGCACCATAGATGCCAAGTCCGAAGGTGCCGGCCACATAGGGACTGAGCAACAGCCCGATCTGCGGTCCGCCGTAGTAGAGAAGGAAAAGCAAGAGGGCGAGAGGCGCGCCCCTGGCAAACTCGACATAGGCTCTGGTCAAGATTGCAAGCGGACGAAAGCTGCTGCGCAAACCAGTGGCGAGCACTATGCCAAGCAGGGCAGCAATAGTGACGCCGCTTGCCGAGACTGTGATCGTTGTGAGTAGCCCGGCAAGATAGAGCGGCAGGTCAGTGATAAAGCCGGTCATCAATTTTGCCCTCTGCGTGACAGGCGTCTCTCAAGCATGAGTCCCAGAGCGGCGATAAGGATGCCGACTGCAACATAGAGAAGCAGGGCTGAGGCATAGGCTTCCAGGGGGCGAAACGTCGAGGACGCGACCTGTTGGGCGCGGCGGGTCAAATCCGTCACGGCGATGACCGAGACGAGCGAGGAGTTCTTGATCAGAGCCTGCATTTCTCCCACCAGCGCTGGCAACATAGCCCGTACAGCCTGAGGGACCTCGATGTTGATAAAGATCGCAGAGGGAGAGAGACCCAGCATTCTTGCCGCCTCGATTTCGCCTTTCGGCACAGCCTGAAGCCCCGCCCGATAGATTTCCGATTGGAACGCCGCCGTATTGAGCGCCAAGGCCAAGGTGGCGGCAACGATCGGCTCAAGCTCAAGCCCGAGGAATGGAAGAATGTAGAAGGTGATCAAAAGCTGTACGAGGATCGGTGTTCCGCGCCAGAAGGAAAGATAAAGCGCTGCCGGGACGCGCGTCCACCGTGTGCCACGCGCGCAGGCGGCCAACAGAAGAGCCAACGGCGCGCCGAAGAGAAGCGCCGTCAGACTGATCGTCATTGTGTTGGTGAGGCCATCGAGAAGCGCGGGCCAGATATGTGCGGCTGTCCTGTCCATGGCCGACCCTTCCTATCTTATTCAGCGGCAGGGAGAGTCTCTGGAAGTTCCATCGGGGCGCCGAACCACTTCTTCTGGAGCTCCGCAAGCTTGCCGGATGTGTTGAGCTTGACCAGTTCGGCGTCCATCAGCGCATTCAGCGATGCGCTGTCGGCATCATTGCGGCCTGCCCAGGAGAAATAGGTCTTCGGCCCGAAGGTCGGCAGAACGACTTCGAAGACGTCGGGCCGCTGGCGGGCGGCTTCTAGAAGATTGGGAAGGGAATTGACGACAGCCTGGATACGGCCGGCGCCGAGATCGGCATAGGCTTCGGAAAAGTCCGTATAGGTGGAGACGGTCACCGGACCGCCTTTGTCTTTCAGCGTTGCGGCAAAGGTCGCAAGCGCGGCAAGCTGCGCGGAGCCGGCCTGAGAACCGACCGCCTTGCCGGCGATATCTTCCGGCTTGGTGATGGTTGCATCGCCCTTGCGCTTCAGTAGTGCCATGGTTGCATCGGCGATCGGAGCCGAGAGATGGTAGGCCGTCATGCGTTCCGGCGTGACGGTGACGGAGGTGGCGACATAATCGAAGCGGCCAGCCGCGAGGCCCGGCAGAATGCCCTGCCAGGGCAGGTCCAATCGCTTGAGCTCGACGCCCGGCAGAGCCTTCATGACTTCAACCATGATGTCGGCCGAGTAGCCGACGATCTTGCCGTCTTCGACGAACTCGAAAGGCGCAAAGCGGGCTTCTGTGGCAACGGTAAAGACTTTGTCCGCTTTGATTTTGTCGAGAAGATCTGCAGCGTTCGCGGCGGTCGACGACAGGATCGTGACGAGCGCTGCGCCGAAAAGCAAAGCTCTGGAAATGGACGATGGCATCATGGTTCGTTCCCCGGTTGTTTATTCTGCCAACGAACCATGGACATCAGCGCAAAAAAATAGGAAAGATGTGGAGTTCACATTAGAAAAGATGATGTAAGGTCGTCTCATGCAATTTGCCCAGTCCGACCTCCGGGCTCTCACCGTGTTTCGTGCAGTGGTGGAGCATAAGAGCTTTCTCGGCGCGCAGATCATGCTTGGCCTCAGCCAGTCCGCTGTCAGCTTCCACATCAAGGCCTTAGAAGACAGGCTTGGCTACAAGCTTTGCCGCCGCGGGCGTGCGGGCTTTGAATTGACAGATCGCGGTGCGATCGTTCATGCGAAATCGAAAGCGTTGTTTCTGGCACTCAACGCCTTCGAAAGCGAAATAGGCACGTTGAAAAACAGGATCACCGGGACGCTCAGGCTGGGGTTGGTGGACAACACCATTACCGATGCGGACTTGCCCATTCATCGCATCATTGCCCGCATCAGCGACAAGGCGCCGGAAGCACGCCTTGAACTGGTCATTGATTCGCCGGACGCATTGCTCGCCGAAATCGCCAATGGCGGTCTCGATATTGCGATCCTTCCGGAAACGGAACCTTACCAGGGCCTCAAACTGTCGCGCCTGCGCGATGAGATGCATTCCCTCTATTGCGCCAAGGGACATCCACTTTTCACTGCAGATGAGGCGGACATTTCCGTGCAACGTGTGGAAGGCTTCGAATTCGTCGTCAGGCCCTATGCCAATATGCGCGAGTTGCAGTATTTTCCTGGAGCGCGCGCCAAGGCCTCGGCCTCGAACATGGAGGCCCAGGCGATGTTTGTGATGTCAGGCCGATATCTCGGCTATTTGCCGGATCACTACGCGGCCGACTGGGTACAGAAAGGCATCTTGCGTGCCCTTCTGGCGAAAGAAGGCCGGATCAATTCTCCCTTCATCATCGCCACTCGTCTGAGCGAGAGGCCATCGACAATCTTGGACTTCTTCATTCGCGAACTGGCGGGACTGGCGTCGGAAACCCTGCATCGGAAAAAGCCGCGCACTGCAGAATGATCGAGTGGCTCCAGTCCAGACCAAAATTGGCTCTGCTGGTACTGTCGCTCACGCAACCTCCAGACTTTTAACAAAATTCGCGCTTTCATGAGCATGAATGCGGGTAAACCGGATCAGTTCATCGAAGTGGCGCTGCATCTTGCGGATGGATTCGGCGTTGTTGAGAACGAGATACATGCCGCCCACGAAGATCGCTGCGCGCTGCGAGCCGAAGATCGTGTAGGGTACAGAAAAGCGCTCTTTCTCGTTGAACAGGAATAGCCGAAACGACGGGTAGAGCTCGTTGATGAGTTCGGACATGTATTGCAGCTGTGTTGCCCTGATCTCCTTCTTCAAACCGCTCCACATGCCGCGCCCCTGGGCGAAAGCTTCCAGCGTTTCGCACGGCATGCAGACTTCCATATCCGTGCCCGGCTGGCGGTTGTAGTCGAGGCGAAAAGCGGACTCGCTGGCTTGTGCTTTCACACTTTGATGCGCGCTTTCGGCTTCGAAGGCGATGATTTGCGGTGTGCGTAGCAGGTCCGGGATGCGCGCGGGAACGTAACGGATCTTCGAACCTGTGGCCTCGGCATGCCATTTCATCAGCAGCGTGTCGGTATAGTCCTCACCGCCTTCCTCGATCTCGAAGCTCGGGCGTAGTTCTCCCGTCAAGCCTGGATCGTGCGAGATGCCGAGCAGCCAATCGAGCGATACGGCGTGGCGTTCGGCAATGTTGAGAAGAGTTTCCACGCGCGGTAGACGCGCCGAATCACCCGACAAAAGCTGTGATAGCGCCGAGCGGTCAACGCCGATTCCGGCCGCAAAAGCCGAATGGCTATCGCCGGACCGCGTGACCAGTTCCAGCAAGCGGAGGCGAAAGAGCTCCGCCAAGGCACGCTTGTCCATAATCAACCCCAATGTTTACTATTATCAACATTGTATGATTTCTGTTATCAAAATCAACAGTCGGTCACCAAACTCTCATTGTGCGCATCGCGGCTCAGTGAAACTCTGTTCCGGGGCAAATCAGGGAATATGATGAGCGATACGTCATTCGATAGGCAACACCAAGGAATCCATCAACGTCGAACAAGGGCACCTAGAGTGGAGTGGCCGACAGTTGCTCTACTTCTTGCATGCTACGGCCTGTGGGGGATGGCCGGCTACAGTCTTTATCCGGCCTATCCCATCGACGCGCTCGTGCTGATGGGCGTTGCGGTCGCGCTTCACTCGTCGCTTCAACATGAAGTTCTGCACGGACATCCCACAAGGAGTGCCAAGGTGAACGAGGCGCTGGTCTTCGCTCCGCTCGGAGTGTTTTACCCCTACCGCAGCTACAAGCGGACGCATCTTCAGCACCACGCGGATGAGCGCCTCACCGATCCCTTCGATGATCCCGAGAGCTACTACCGCGCCATGAGCGACTGGGAGACGATGCCGGCGTTACTGAAGCGTCTGCTTGCCTGGAACAACACGCTGATTGGACGTGTGCTGATCGGCCCGCCGCTGATGGTGGTTGGGTTCACCGCTTCCGAATGGCACAAGATTTTCAAGGGCGATCGCAAGGTCATCATGGCATGGACCCTCCACCTTGCCGGGCTCATTCCGACCTTGCTGGTGGTCTCGAGCCTGTTTGGCATTCCCCTCTGGCTCTACGTCGGCGTTTCCGCCTATCTCGGCGTTTCCATTATCGCCATCCGCTCCTATTGCGAGCATCAGTGGGCGGAGCAGCCGGACGGGCGCACGATCATCGTCGAAAGCTCGGTTCTGGCACCGCTCTTTCTCTACAACAACCTGCACTTCGTGCACCACAAGCTGCCTACCGTGGCATGGTACAGGTTGCCGTCGCTCTATCGCGCGGGGCGTGCAGAATGGCAAAGGATGAACGAGGGATATGTCTTCGCCAACTATTTCGAGGTTTTCCGCGCATTCGCTTTCAAGGCGAAGGAGCCGGTGGTGCATCCTGCCTGGCGACGGGAGGAACCGGTCGTCGCGAACGACATCGTGGTAAAGGATCAGGGCGAGGTCGCGAGCTATCAAGCCGCGGGTGGTACCGCAATTCCGGATCTTCCGGCATGAAGTGGATTGCCGCTCTGCCAATGTATGACTGGCCGGAACTGCGATCCGATGTGGATCGCAGCTGGGAGATAATGCGCGCCCGCTTCATCGCAAATGGCATCGATGCGCCTGAGCAACTCGTTCGACGCAACGCGGACATGCCACCGGTTCCGGGCGGCATCCGTGGCGAGGATGGATCGATCATCGCGCCGGACCCGGCAACGCTCGATCCGGATGCTCTCGATCTCGATGTCCTGTGGCGCCATCCGGCTCTTCTCGTCTCTGGCACCTGTTGGGGGCCGATGGAACTTGGCTTGCAGGATCATGTCCAGGTCATCGGACAAAGCCCGTATGATGATGTCGCGGGAGGCTCGGGAATATTCTATTCGAGCGCCATTGTTGGTCGGAGAGGGGAGGGCGCCAGCGTGATGGCGCCTGAGACAGGCCAACCGATCTTGCCGATCTCGTTACTTCGAGAAAGAAAACTTGCCTTTAACGAGCACCGTTCGATGTCCGGTCATCTGGCCTTGAAGCGCGATCTGGAAGCGATAGGCGAAAGCTTCAAGCTGTTTTCCGAATTGGTGGAAACCGGAGCGCATCGGGCGTCGGTGACGGCTGTCGCACGGGGAGAAGCCGACTTCGCGGCAATCGACTGCCGATCCTGGATGCTGGCTGAGCGCTATGAGCCTGCGGCGAGGGATCTGCATGTCGTCGGCTGGACAGGGCGGCGCAAGGGCCTGCCCTTTATCCGCGCCAGAAACATCCATCTCGACTTCCTCATGTAGGCGCTTCGCGCACCTCAGATAGTTTGATGGGGAGGCAGTGTCTTCGCCAGGAGCGCTCTGGTCTTCTCCATGTCGGATGAGATCGGCCGATCGTCTGAATAATGGCTGACGTGCGACCGGAGCAGGCTGTAAAGCGCGTCCGTACCCGGTGCTCGGCGCGCCGCGGTTTCCAGAAAATCATGGGCCTGCGTAGCCGCCAGCCACTCGATCGCCAGAATGTATTCGGCATTGTCGATGACGGCGAGAAGCTTGTTGGCTGCAGCGGTCGGATGAGCAAGGAAATCCTCCTGCAGCGCCGAGGTGAGGCCGCCATCGGTGGAGGCGGGCGCTGCAAGCCTGCGGTTTTCGTTTGCAAGCGCTGCTGCCGTGTATTGGGCGATCATGAAGCCGGAATGGCTGCCTGGGTCGGAGGCGAGGAAGGGCGGAAGGCCGCTCACCAGCGGGTTGACCAGGCGGTCGATCCGCCGTTCGCTCATGGCCGCAATTTGCGCAATGGCAATGGCAAGCGCGTCGGCGGCCTGACCGAGTGCTGGCGCCACCGCATGGGCTTCCGACCAGACAAGCGGCTCCTCCGGCGTGCCGGCGACAGCGGGGTTGTCGGTGACTGATGCGAGTTCACGGTCAACGATGGCGGCGCAGTTTTCGAACAGATCGCGCGCCGCACCGTGGGCATGGGGGATAGAGCGCAGGCTGAGTGCATCCTGTGTGCGCCGGCCCTTGGCAGCTTCGATCAGTCCGCTGCCAGAAAGACGTGCCCGCAGCACCTTGCCCACCTTGGCAATACCATCGGAGACTCGTAACGACAGGACGACCTCGCTGAAAGCCGGCATCTGGCAGCCAGCCGCCTCAAGCGTCATGGCGGCAATGGCATCGGCCCAGTCGAGCAATTGCGCGGCCCGGTCCAGCGCGATGCTGGAGAGGCCGGTGGCGCAAGCGGTGCCGTTGACGAGGCTCAATCCCTCCTTGGCGCCGAGAACGAGTGGCTCAAGTCCGAGCTCCGCCAAGGCCTCACGCCCGCTCAAGGCACGTCCACCGATATGGGCGGAGCCTTCTCCAATGAGCACCAGCGCCGTATGCGCATTGTGCGTCAGGTAGCCCGCCGATCCGCGGGAAGGGACATCCGGAATGCAGTCGCGTTCGAGAAAGGTGGTAAGATGGCGAACGATCTCCAGGCTGACGCCGGAATACCCATGGGCAAAGTTGGCGATCTGCGCGGCGATGATGGCGCGCACCTCACGAGGGGGAAGAAGCGGACCGACGCCGCAGGCATGGCTCAGGATAATGCTGCGCGAGAGCTTGCCCTGTGCTGTGCGATCAACAACGGTATCCGAAAGAGCGCCGACGCCGGTATTGACGCCGTAGGCACGGATGCCCCGCTCGACGATGCTCTCGACGATCCGCGCCGCGTTTTCTATCCGCTGACTTGCGGCGTCGGAGAGTGCAAGTGGTTCTCCCTGTCCGATCTTTGCCACGTCCTGCCAAGTCAGCCTGTTATCGAGCAACACGGTCATTCGGTTTTCCTGATGATATTCAATGCAAAGAGAGGGTTCGTCTGAAACGCGGTTTCGGCTTTCCCAGGCCCTGGATCAGGTGCTGTAGAGGCGATACCGACTACCGGGATAGAGCAAGCGGACGGAAGAGATCACGCCGGCGTCAGACCAAGTGCGGCGGCGCACCAGAAGGCAGGGCTCCGTCTTGGAGATGGCAAGCAGCTTGCACTCCCACGGCTGCGCCGTCACCGCTTCGATATGCTGCTCGGCCCTCACGATCGGTGCGATCGCGGTCAGATAGCCGTTCGGCGTGGCCTTGCCGAAATCCTGATCGATATAGTGCGGAACGATGGCGTGGTTGACGAAACGATCTTCGATCTGCATCGGCACGGAATCTTCCGCATGGACCATGATCGAATGGGACACCGGGCTGCCGATCTCGATCGACAGGGCCTCTGCCAGTTCGGCATCGCAGCTTTCCATGCGCAGGACGATGACATTGGCCGTATGGACACCGCCATTGCGGGTGATTTCGTCGGCAATATTGGGAACGCTCTGAAATTGCGACGTCCGCTTCTTGCTGGCGACGAAAGACCCCTTACCCTGTACGCGAACGACGAAGCCTTCGTCGGCCAGTTCGCGCAACGCGCGGTTGGCCGTCATGCGGCTGACGCCAAGCAGCTCGACGAGTTCGTTTTCGGACGGCACGCGATGGCCGACAGCCCACTCGCCGGTTTCGACGCGGCTTCGAACATAATCCTTGAGCGTGACGTAAAGCGGCTTGTCGGAGGCCTGCTCGTGCTGCGCTTTTTCGATCTGTTTCTCTACCGTTTGCATGGGGCTCCAAAAGGCGAACGACGAAGGTTCGGCACCGGACGCGTCCGGGGCGCGTGTGCGGGTATGGTGCGTGCCATACCCGCAAACAGCCGTCAGTTCAACTTGTGCGTCGTCAGCCATTCTTCGGCAACCACGTCGAAGCTGTCATGGTTGGCAAGGCGACCGTTCATGACGATCAGGTCCTTGGTCGTCAGAGCGGCCGAAACCGCATCCAGCGTCTTGGTCACCGTGTCGTTGACCTTGGCCTTCGCCATGATCGGCACGATGTTCTGGGCTGGGAACAGGTTCTTGATGTCTTCCAGAATGATCAGGTCGTTGGCAGCGATCGCCGGGTCCGTCGAGAAGAGATTTGCCGCCTGAACCTGGTCGTTCAGCAGTGCCGATAGGGTCAGAGGGCCACCGACGTCGAGAGACTTGAACGACTTGAATTCAAGACCGTAGAGTTCCTTCAGGCCAATGATGCCTTCCTTGCGGGTCTTCCACTCCGGCGGGCCACCAAGCACCAGTTCGGACGCCACGGGCTTGAGATCAGCAATGGTCTTCAGCTTGTATTTCTCGGCAGTGGCACGGGTGACCGCCACACCATCGGAATCCTGAGCCGCGGATGGCGTCAGCATGACGACACCCTCTGGCAGCGCCTTTGTCAGTGCTGCAGCGACGTCCGCCGGCGAATGGGCGGTGGCGTTCTTGTCGAGATAGCTCAAGGTCGCGCCGGCATATTCCGGCAGGAGGTCGATCGAGCCATCGAGAAGTGCTGGCATATAGACTTCGCGGCTACCGATGCTGAGCTTGGTTTCCGTCTTGATGCCCTTGGCGGCCAGGGCCTTGGCATAAATCGTGGCCAGAAGCTGGCTTTCAGGGAAGTCTGCCGAGCCGACGATGATGGTGGACGTATCCGAACGCTGAGCCGGAGCATTCCCGAGAGGATCGGTCTGCGCAAGCGTCGTAGTGGCGGAAAGCGCGATCAGCGCGAATGCGCCGGCGGCCTTTAAGATATTGAATGCCATGCAAGCTACTCCTTTTGTGTCAACGTCTTCAGAATGAAAATGCAGTTTTGGTTGATGCCCACCCTATGCCCGGCGGGTTAGTCCTGGTGAGACCGTGAGCCTCGATATGATGCCGATCACTAAGTCGACCATAAGGGCGAGCGCACCGACCAGAACGGCGCCCGCCGCCATCTGGTAGTAGTCGTTCTGCGCACGGCCATCGATGATGAGGCGCCCAAGACCGCCAAGCGATACGTAAGCCGCAATGGTTGCCGTTGAGATGATCTGCAATGTCGCGCTCCGAAGCCCGGAGAAGATCAGCGGCAGGGCGCAAGGAAGTTCGACATCAAACAGAATATCGAGCGGCCGCTTGCCCATGCCGCGCGCCGCATCCACCGCTGCCGGATCCACCGCCGCAACGCCGGCATAGGTCGCGCTCATGATGGGCGGCACGGCCAGCAGCACGAGAACGATGATGCTGGGCACAATGAACGCCATGTCGGAGGCAAAGACCGGACCGAAGATAATGACGAGCAACACGATCAAACCCAGGCTCGGCAGTGCACGCAGTGCATTGGCAAGGCCTGCGATGACAACCACGCCGCGGCCGGTGTGGCCAACATAAAGACCGATCGGCAAGCCGATCAGGCAGGAGAAGAACAGGGCAACGCCGCTATAGATCAGGTGCTGGATGACGAGCGCGAAGACGCCATCGGTACCTGTCCAGTACGCCGGATCGGAAAACCACGCGATCATCGTTCTGCACCTCCGGGCTGCCATGGTGTCAGGCGTTTCGTGGCAAAGAGCACAATCCCGTCGAGCAGCGCTGCCAACAGCACGCAGAGAACGATACCGGCGATGATCGGCGTCAGGAAGCGCAGTTGAAGCCCTTGTGTAAACAGAAGACCGAGCTGCGGCGTGCCGACGAGTGCCGCCACGGAAACGATACTGACATTGGATACTACCGCGACGCGCAGGCCCGCGGCAATCACCGGTACGGCAAGCGGCAGCTCAACGAAAAGAAGCCGCGGCAATGTGCGGTATCCCATGGCATTGGCAGCCTGAATGACATCGGGCTGTACGGAATCGAGGCCGTCGGTGACAGTGCGGATGAGAAGCGCCAGCGCATAGATCGTTAGCGCGACGACCACGTTGAGCGGATCGAGAATGCGCGTGCCGAGAGCGAGCGGTAGCAGAACGAAGAGGGCAAGCGACGGGATGGTGTAAAGCAAACCAGCCGCACCAAGCATCGTGGAGCGGAGGAAGCCGGCCCGGTGCGCAAGCCAGCCAAGCGGCAGCGCGAGGAGGAGACCAATGACGACGGGGATGACCGAAAGCCAGAGGTGCCAGAGGAAGAGTTCGGCGATACGGCCGGACTCGCGGTACAGCCAATCGAACCTCATGCTTGCGCCCTCGCGCGACCGGTGCGTGCCGCCTCGATCGCGGTCACAACATGAGACAAAGTGACGGTGCCTGCCAATGTACCTGACGGACCGACGATCACGCCTCGGCCAGAGGGTGAGCTGAGGGCGGCGTCAAGAACGTTGCGCAGGCTGCTGCCTTCCACCGCAAGCGTGCCGCTGAGATTGAGGTCGCCCTCTCTCAACGGAGCCTTGATGCTTTCCACATCGGCCCAGCCCAACGGGCGGTTCTCGGCGTCGGCGACGAGCACCCATCTGTCGGTCGCAATCTGGCGAAGGGATTCCGGCGTGGCGCCGAGTGTGGCTGTCGGTTCCTGGCCAAGTTGCACGCCATCATCGTTGAAGTCGGCAAAACCCAGGATACGATAACCCCTGTCGCGTCCGATGAAATCGGCGACGAATTCGTCCGCGGGTCGTGCCAGCAATTCCTGGGGAGTGGCGATCTGCGCCAGCGTTCCGCCAGTGCGCAGAACCGCGACCTGATCGCCAAGCTTCAGAGCCTCGTCGATATCATGCGTGACCATAATGATGGTCTTGCCGATTTCCCGCTGGAGGCGGAGGAACTCGTCCTGCAATTGACCACGGACCACCGGATCGACGGCGCTAAAAGGCTCGTCCATCAGCATGAATTTCGGATCTGAAGCGAGTGCGCGCGCGACGCCGACGCGCTGCTGCTGGCCACCGGAAAGCTGCCAGGGATAGCGATTGGCGAAAGCGGAAGAGAGGCCGACGCGCTCCAGGAGATCATGCGCGGTCCGAAGCGCCTGCTCCTTGGGCGTTCCGTTCAGCCGCGCGGTCGTTGCGATGTTTTGCACGACGGTGCGGTGGGGAAAGAGGCCGGCATTTTGAATGACGTAACCGATCTTGCGGCGCAGCAGCGCCACATCCATGGCGTCCGTCGGTTCGCCATCGAGAAGAATTCTGCCCGAGGAGGGCGTGATCAGCCGGTTGACCATGCGAAGCGACGTCGTCTTGCCGCAACCCGATGGGCCAACGAAGATGGTGAGCTTGCCACTGGGAGCCGTCAGCGAAAGATTGTCGACAGCCGTGGTCGGCCCCCGATAGTGCTTGCTGACATGATCGAATGTTATCATAGGCGCGTTCCCTTTTCTGGTCCCGGATGTCGCCAGCGATCCGGTCTCCTTGGTTGTCTATACAAGCATGAAGTTATGCGGTGCGCAAGCGGGGGTTCTTAAGGAAAATGCGTCTTTTTTTGTGCTTAAATCTTATGCTGAGGCTATAGCGCTTCCGCGACCCTGCCGACCGCACATGGAAGGCGGGAATAAAGCAAGAGAGCTGGTATGACGGTTCCCGTCGTGAATGATATCAGGGTCGCCATTGCTGCGGACTTTTGCCGTCAAGCTCTCTGTCCAGGTAAAAGGCGGCACTGATCAGGGCCAGATGGGTAAAGGCCTGCGGGAAGTTTCCGAGCAACTCACCACGGTGGTCGAACTCTTCGGCGTAAAGGCCCAGATGGTTGGCGTAGTTCAACAGTGCTTCGAAGGTCGCACGCGCCTTCTTCAAGTCGCCAGCCCTTGCCAGGCATTCGGCGTACCAGAACGAGCAGGCCGAAAACGACCCTTCCTCACCACTCAAGCCGTCTTCGCTCTTATAGCGATGAACCAGGCCGTCATCGGCGAGCGTGTCACCGATCGCGTCCAGAGTTGCCAACCAGCGCGGGTCGGTGGCGCTGACGAACCTCACAAGCGGCATCAGCAGGAGTGAGGCGTCGAGGGTGTCTCCACCCTTGGTCTGGACGAAGTGTCCTTTCTCCTCGTTCCAGAAATTTGCCCAGATGTCTTCGTAGATATTGTTTCTAACGTCGATCCATCGGCTGAAGGGTGCCGCGAGCGATCGCTTGCTCGCCAGGCGAATGGCGCGGTCGACTGCGACCCAGCACATGAGGCGCGAATGCAGGAAATGCTGCGGGCCGCGCCGCATTTCCCAAATGCCGGCATCAGGCTCTTCCCAGTGTTCGCAAACATAGTTGATGATGTCGCGCACACCGTTCCAGCCATCATGGGAAATGGCATGGCCGTATTTGTTGCTGAGATAGACGGCATCCATCAACTCGCCATAGATATCGAGTTGCACCTGTTTTGCCGCGCCGTTTCCGATCCGCACGGGACGCGCTCCGCCATATCCACTTAAGTGATCGAGAGATACCTCATCGGCGACCGTGCTTCCGTCGACGGCATACATGATGTCGAGCTTTCCGTTCGCACCGCATCGCATCGCGCGTTTCCCGATCCAGGATGTGAAGTCTTGCGCTTCCTGCTGGTAGCCAAGCCGCATCAGTGCATAGACCGTGAAGGATGCGTCGCGGATCCAGGTCGCGCGGTAGTCCCAGTTTCGGACTCCGCCAGGTGCTTCTGGCAGGCCAAAGGTTCCAGCCGCAATGATCGATCCGTGGCGGCGTGACGTCATCAGTTTCAGCGTCAGGGCAGACCGGGTCACGATTTCGCGCCACCGACCACGATAGGACGATTGTGCGGCCCAGTCCTGCCAATATTGGATCGTCGCGTCCTCGAACCCCGCGACGTCTGCCAAGTCCATTGCCTCTTCGTCGGCGCCGGTCAGAACGAAATCGGCTGTTTCTCCGGCAGTTAGGTTCGCCTTGCAGATCACGTCGCCATCGAGCGCTTGGAGCGTGAGACTGGAAGTGAGCCTGATCCCGTCGCAGTGCTTCGGCCGCCAAAGGGCAGTGTGACCGTCAACCTCGGCGGTTTCTTTCTGCCTTGCATAGTCGAAACGGGGCGCACAGCGTAGCGTGAGGGCCACCGTCCCGCGTGTCACTCTCAGTCGCCGCACCAATTTTGTTGAGGTAGAGGCACTGTCTTCCCTGACGGCCATGAAGTCCGTGAGTTCGGCGCTGGCATTCTCGCCCATCCAGCGAGTGACCAGCACATTGGTATCTGGCCGATAGTGCTGCACGATCCTGACGTCGGGAATATCCGGCAGAATTTCAAACAGACCACCGCGTTCCGGATCGAGCAGGCCGGCAAAGATGGTTGGGCTATCGAAATTTGGCCAACACATGAAATCGATCGCACCGTCCTTGGCAATAAGCGCCAGTGTCGCGAGATCGCCGACGATACCGTGATCTGAGATCGGCCGCGGGATGTTGCTGCCCGCGTTCTCATATCTTGAGAAATTATGGCTTTCGACGTCAGAGTGCGTGCGGATGTCCATTCGATAATCCATCATGTGTGATCGCATGCCGGCCGAAAGAAGCGTCTCATTTCAACGTGTCGAAAAGGTCGAGCAGTGCTTCTTCATCCATGACATTTTCTTCACAACGTCATCTTTCGCCTTGTGTTCCAAGCCCGCCAATCTCTTGGCGAAAGGACTGTATCCCGTGACGAGAGTAGAAGGTGCCGAGACATGAAGACCAGACCTCGTCGCCCAAGCGCATCGTTCATCAACAGCGACGACCGTTAAATGTGATGCTTTCCTGCTGATACGAAGACAACTCCGTATCGGCCTGGCCGACACTCGTTCGATACTTAAGATGTTTTTTATCCATTTCCTCTAGCGTCTGCCGGTGGTCAGCCGGCTAAGCCGCTGTGGGGAAGAGGGTACGGGCATGGCATTATCCCAAAAGGTGAAGTCCATCGGTTTCAGAACGACGGGTGGGATGGCGTTGCTGCTCATATCCGTCGTGCTTGTGGCGGTCGTTGGCATCCGGGGCATGGGGAGCCTTACTGGCGCCGTAACCCAGACGGTGGATACGTCGAAGGTGCTGATCGGCGCCAACAAGGCCGAAGGCGCGATCATCCAATATCTCGTCAGCAAGGATCCCAAATGGATCGACGAGGCTGTCGGCGCTCTCGATACGGCCCAATCCAAGCTCAACGCGCTTGCTCTTTCCACAAGCGAGAAATCCGAACTCTCCAGCGGGATCGCCAAGACATCCGACGCGGTAAAAGCCCTTGCGGCCTCGCAGGATACTGTTCAGAAGGCAGGCTCTGCTTTGCGCGATGCGGCTGGCAGCATGGTGACGCTTGCCGAACAGACCGAGAAAACCTCTCAGGATATTGCCAGCCAGGCAGAGACCAATTCCAACAACGCGCTGGTGACGCTCAACAGCATCCGCATTCTCATTCAGAACGCCAGCACCTTCAATGAAGGCATCAACGCGATCGAGCTTGCGCTGGTTCGTGCCGCAGGCCAAGGCGCTCAGGTCTCTACCGCGCAGCTTGCCGAACCGATGGCGCGTGCCGAGGCAGGCCTTGCCGAAGTCGTGAAGCTCGGCGGCACGCCGGACATCCAGCCGATCGTTAGCAATCTGGCCGCGACATTTGCGGATATCCAAGAAGCGATTGCCAAGGACAATGGCGCGGCACTGGTTTCAACGCAGGATTTCGCCCTCTTCTCCAAGATTTCCACCATCACCCAGGCGCTTGACGAAGCGCTGCGCAAATCCGCCGAGACCGAACTTGCCTCCAAAAGCGAGAAGGACAAGGCGCGCTCCAAGGCGCGCATCATTTCCGGTACGGCGCGCAATTTCAGCAATGTGTTGAAGGACACGCTTGCCCAGGTCGAACGATACCGCGTCCAGCCATCGACAGACTCCGCCGAGGTGATTGCGGCCGGGCTGAAGAAGGCGCAAGCGCTGGGCACCATGCTGTCGAAAACCAGCGGGACTGACATGACCGCCAATCTCGCTCAGCTCGGTCAATCCTTCGACGCGATGAAGACCAATCTGGCGACATCCGACCAGCAGGCGTCGCTCGTTGTTTCCACATTGCAAAGCGTTACCGACGGCATCGTGAAGATCGCCGGCGAAATCGCCTCGACTTCGGAACGTCAGGGCAGCCAGGGCACATCCTGGATGTGGGGTGCCGGCCTGTTCAGCCTTGTCCTGGCGATGGCGATCGCGCTCTTCATGGTGCGCTCTGTGGCTCGCCCGATGATGCAGGTGGCGCAAGCGATGGCGCGGCTCGCACGGGGCGAGGCCGACACCCAACTGAAGCTTGCGAAGACCGATAACGAAATCGGTGAGATGATCGGTGCGCTGCAGGTGTTCCAGCAAAATGACCGCGCCCGCATCCATGCCGAGGCGGAGGCCGATCGGGAAAGACAGCAGGCCGAACATATGCGCCTCGAGCGCGAGGCTGAACGCATGACGGAAGCGCAGGCAATGGAACATGCCTTCCGCCAGATTTCGACGGGTCTTGATGCGCTTGCCAAGGGCGACCTGACAGCACGTATCGGCGCAGTCGATCCACGCTACGATCGGATCAGAGACCACTTCAATAGCGCAGTTTCTACGCTTGAAGAGGCCATCGATGCGGTGATCCAGAGCGTCGGCACCATTCAGTCGGGACTGTTTGAAATCTCAAGCGCCTCCAACGATCTCGCCCGCCGCACGGAGCAGCAGGCCGCATCTCTTGAAGAAACGGTTGCGGCACTCGGTGAAGTGGCGAGCGGCATCAACGGCACCGCCGATGGTGCAAGCCATGCGCAGAAGACGGTGTCGCTTGCCAAAACCAATGCGGAGAGTGGCGGTGTCGTGGTGGAGCGCGCCATCGGTGCCATGAGCGAAATTCAGGAATCCTCCACAAAGATCGGCAACATCATCGGCGTGATCGACGAAATCGCATTCCAGACCAACCTCCTGGCGCTGAATGCCGGGGTGGAGGCAGCCCGCGCCGGAGAGGCCGGTAAGGGTTTTGCTGTCGTCGCTCAGGAAGTGCGCGAACTGGCGCAACGATCGGCCGGTGCCGCACGCGAGATCAAGGCTCTGATCTCCACATCGTCAGCCCAGGTCACGACAGGCGTTCAGCTCGTCGATGAAACGGGGATGTCTCTGAAGGATATCTGCGAGCAGGTGGGCGGTATCAGCGCCATCATCGACAGGATTGCAACTGCGGCGCGCGAACAGGCCGTGAGCCTGCGCGAAGTGTCCGCTGCTGGCGACGCAATGGACAAGGTGACCCAGCAGAACGCGGCGATGGTTGAGGAGACGACTGCAGCAGCGCAAACTCTGGTTCACGAGACCGAAAGGCTGGCGCAGATGGTGGGGCAGTTTGCCACCACGCGTTCGGTCAGGGGCGGGATGTACGCTGCGGCAGCTTAAGGCTGCCGCAAGCGATCTTTTGTTCGGCAGCCGGATGACCGATCGCTTCGCAAAGCCGATCAGGCCGTTTTCACGCCTCGACGGGTTCGCGCACTTCATCCAATAGGAAATGCACGATGACGTAGCGCGTCGTGTATTTGTGGCCGCTGTCTGCTACGCCTTCTTCGCTACCGCCATCAGACGGGTGCCACTGCCGGTAATGCGGATTGTTGGCAATGAGCGTAGTCGCCTTGCCCGAAAACTTGCCATCCAGCCGGTAGCGCGCTTCCGCCAGGGGCCAGATCTTCTCAAAGTCGTCCTGGGTGATGCGGGCTTTGAGGGCCTTTCTCGTGGTCGGCTCCTTGGCGCCGCCGCCCTCTGCCGGTGGAATGGAGAGGTTCACCTCTTCGGCATGGTCGAGTAGAGCGGAAAATTCCTCTGGCCACATGCGTCTCATTATTGCTCCTCCCAAAGACAATGATCTTACAACACCGCGATGATAGCGCCTTTATGCCGACAGGCAATCAGGATTTTTGCCTGCGTGATGGCAGCGAAAGCGTCAATTCAAAAGCTCAGTCGATGCCGGTGGCGGCAGCGTGATGAAGCTGCTAAACGCTGGCGAAACAGACGCTAAAGCGCCGTGCGTCCTATTGGACGGACAAAAGACGCTTTACCTTTTTGAATCGACGCATCGTGTTCTCCGAAAATCGAGTCCGATTTTCGGGCCGATGCTCTAGGAGAACCTGATCATGATTGAGCCTACCGCTTCCTTCAAGGATAACCTGCAATTGCTGCCTTCGATCGATGGACTGGCGAAGATCAACCTCAGTGATGCCGACGGCAATATTGTTGCCACGATCGAAAACCAGCCCGGCAAGCAAGGCTCGCTCGCCGTCTATCAATATCTTGAGCAATGCTTCGGGACGCTGAGCAGGCAAGCAGCGACCCATGGGCTCGATATTTTCGCCGAGCACACGGCCGACGCAAAGAACCGTCCCGGCGCCCATCCGAACATCGACCGCTTGCTGGAGATTGTGGCCGGTGCTGCTCCATTGAAGATCGAACTCGTGGCGCGCTGATTGTTGCGCATGGCCCAGCAACAAGAACGCCGGCCAGTCAACCGCTCTTGACCGGAACGGAGCACGGCCTGCGCTTAGGAAGCCCTAAAGCGCCCTTTGTGCGTCCTATTGGACGCACAAAGGGCGCTTCACCTTTTTGAACCTACACATCGCGCTGTTCCGAAAATCGAGCTCGATTTTCGGGCCGATGCTGTAGGCGCCTTTTGCCTCACCAGACCTACGGACACCGATGGAGTGACCGCATCCAGCGGCATCTCCCGCCTTCGTCTATGTCAGGCGAACCCTTAAGGCCGAGCGAGCAAGTCGCGCAGCGTTTATCCGCAGAACGCCCTATCAATCGCCCGACCGAGACCCCGACCAACAGACGACAGCGAGCCAGCGTCCTCACGAGAAATGACGTTGCTCCTGTCATCCCAGCGTCACCTATCGTTCGCATCGGCTCGCCCCGTTTCGTCTATTTACTGGTGGAGGGTTGATTGATAAATGAATGATGCTGGCCATCATTGGAGGACATCTGTTCGCCCGTTGATGTTGCCCGGCATGCCGAAGGCCTTCCATCGTTCTGAAAAGATCGGTGCCATCTGCTCGATCCTCAGAAGCAGAGCAATCCCGCGGCCTGCGGTGAGTTCATCATGCTAGGGAGGTTCGATGTCATGATAAACCCAAAGAGTGCGCCCGCCGGCGCCACGAAAGTTCGATATTTTATTCTGTTCATGTGTTTTATCGGGATTTCGATCAACTATCTCGATCGTGCCAATATGAGCGTCGCACTTCCCTTCATCGACTCCGAGCTTGGCCTGAACCTCACCAACACCGAGAAAGGCTTGATTCTCGGCGCGTTTTTCTGGGCCTATGACGGCATGATGCTGCTTGCCGGCTGGATCACCGACAAGCTTGGCGCGCGCAAGACCTTTTCGCTTGCCGCCGTCTGGTGGTCGGTATTTACGGCATTGACGCCGCTCGCCTACAGCTTCTGGACCTTTTTCGCCGTTCGTTTCGCGCTCGGTGCCGGTGAAGCCCCCGCCTATCCATCTGCCACCAAAGCCGCCTCCCGATGGTTCCCTAAGAGCGAGCGCGCCTTTGCAACGGCAGTGATCGACTCGGGCTCTCGCGTCGGCACCGTCTTGGCGCTGCCCATCGTCACGGCCATCATTGCCGTGGCGACCTGGCACTATTCCTTCATCATCCTCGGCGCCGTCGGCATCATCTGGGCCTTCTTCTGGTACGTGACCTACCGCGATCCCACCGAGCATGAGCGGGCAAACGACCTGGAGCGTCGCTACATCATCGAGAATGGTGGGCGAACCGTCGAAAACGACGATCCTGAAGCGGCTAAGATCAAATGGGTCGATCTCTTCAGATACCGCACCATCTGGGGCATGATGATCGGCTTCTTCTGCCTCAATTTCGTGATCTACTTCTTCCTCACCTGGTTCCCAAGCTACCTGAAGACCGCCCGCGGCCTCAACCTTGCGGAACTTGGCCTGTATGGAATGCTGCCGGGTCTCTCTGCTGTCGTCACCGCATGGATTGCCGGCGCTCTGGCCGATAGGGCTATCCGGAATGGTGCCAATGTCACCACGGTCCGCAAGATCATCATGGTCGGCGGCATGCTGGGTGGCGCTGCCATCCTGCCGGCATCGTTGACGCAGTCGCTCTATATGGCGCTGTTCTTCCTGGCGATCTCCTACAGCAGCCTCGCCATTGCCGCGACAGGCATCTGGTCTCTACCCGCCGACGTCGCGCCAAGCTCCCGCCACGTCGCCTCGATCGGCGGCATCCAGAACTTCGCTTCCAACATCGCCGGCATCATCAGCCCGCTGCTCTTCGGCTTCCTGCTGGACATGTTCGGCGGAAGCTACACGCCATCCTTCATGATGGCAGCAGGCATGGCACTGGTCGGCGCCTTCTCCTACGCCTTCATCGTCGGTCGCGCAGAACCTCTTCCGATCCTGCCGCCGAGGTCTTGAGGGGTTTCGGCTGAACAGCAATAAGCCCCATGACGGCCCGTTCGGGCCGTCATGATCGCCTGCATAGAAAAATTTGATGACGCAACACGGCCAGCTCTCACCTGGCATAAATCTCCCGCACGCCATTATGCCGTCAGGGTCCGCCTGAAACTGACGACTGGGCCCCCAAATGAGCGGCACATCGATGGACGACGGAGCCGGATACGAATTATGCCGCACGCCGCCAAGCGAAGCGCTTGCCATCCACTGTCGATACCAGGCCCATACGGAACAAGGCGTTCAGTACGGCTTGAACCGCGCCCAGACATTTGCGTCCCTGCTTGAAGCGGCTGGCAATCGCTGCTGCATCGATTGGCCCTTCCGCTTCCATAAGCTGGTGTAGGACAGCGGGCGTCTGGTCGCGTTCGTCAGCAGGAAAGGTCGGCTTTGGCCCCGCTTTCGCCACCGCCGCCTCGCCAAAATCGGCCTCGATCTGCTCCGCTTTTTCCCTGTCGGAGCCAAAGCGGGGGATCTGGTGATCCGGCCGCAGCCAGCGCACCAGACCGCGCTTTTCTTCCTTGGCCCGCTCCTTGTTCAAGGCAACCAGCCGCGCCAATATTTCTTCTTCCGCCAGATCCACCGGCCAGCCATAGGCATCCGCCACCGCCGCATCCAGCCGCTCATGCAACTCCTTGATGATCAGCACCAGCCCGTCATCGAAAATGCGCCGTTCTTTCTCGTTCAACTCATCGGGCGTCGCGCCGGCCTTCAGCCGCTCAAGCACGTTGTAAAGGCCGGTCAGCGTCAGAAGCGGGTGCTCGTCCAGAACCCGCTTGCGATGCGCATCGAGTTCTTCGGCTATAGCGTCGATCGTGGCTTTCTGGGCTTCGGTGGCATCGGGGAAGGGGAAAGGATCGAAGCAACGGGATTTGACGTAGACAGCATCACCTTCATACATACCGATCTTCGCCGAGTTTGCGACAAACCACGCAAGGTGCTGTCTCGAATGCAAAACGCCAAGGGAGTATCCATCACGCATAGCAAAGTTGATGAGCTTGTTATCCGGCAAGATTGATGCATCGAGAAACTGAAATACACGATGTTTGGCGGTTTCTACAGTTGCGATATGGCGTGGAAGGTGCTCAAGGGCCGGTCGCATATCCTTGCGTGGCTCCCCAAAAATCCACCAGTTGTCGCGATACGTCGCACGATTATTCCCATCCCTTTCTGGTTTGACTGTGGCCAGCAGGTGCTGATAAACGGCTGGAAATCGCGATCTGACCTCGTCTGCGCCAAGGCCGAACATATCGATCACCATGACGCCACGTGGCCTATCCATAAGGTCGCGACCATTTCTGTAGATGCGTATATGTTTCTCTAGATCGGGCAACCGTCCCAGGCCCAGATGCAGGGCGTCTTGCGGCGAAACGATGAAGCCCGCGCCATGCAGTTTTATCCCAGGCGACGAGATCGCAGCATTCGCTTTCAATTCAAGCGCACTCGTCACGTCCACGCCAACCGTCAAATCCGAATTGATTTTCCCCCGCTTCTCCGCAAATAAGATCACCGGGCTGTCTGTTTCGACCGCCTCTTCCGAAACAACCTCCAACAACCGGCCCTCATGCTTGCCCGCCTGCGCCACCGTCATGGCGATGCGCACGGCGGCGCTGTCTCGGGTGACCTTTGTCCACGGGTGGTCGGGGATTGCCATGGTGAGCGAGAGCGGCTTCTTGGCGTTGAGATGCGCTTCCATCACCCGGCGCTGAAACACCTGGCTGATGGAATTGGTCGTGACGAAGCCGAAGCGTTTCAACTGGCTCTTGGGTTTCAGGAGGATTTCTGCAGATCGATCCCACCAATACATGACGAAATCGGCGCTTTCGTTCATATGGCGGTGCGCTTTCCATAATGCCTCGGCATAGACGCTGCCCATACGCGCGCGGATATCCTTCCCGCCGACAAAGGGTGGGTTGCCGACGATGTAATCCGCCTTCGGCCAGTCCGGGCGGCGTGGGTTGGGATAGACTTCCTTGCCATCCACCACTTTGGGCATGGGATAACCATCCCATTTCAGCACCGCATCCATCTTCTGGATATTCTTGAAGGCTTTCAGAATGGGCTCGGATGGCGCCACGCCGCGGTTGCGGAAGTGCCATTGCAGATGGCCGATCCAAAGCACCAGCTCGGCAATGGCGGCGGCGCGCGGATTGACCTCAATACCGAGGAACTGGTGCGGATCGACCGTGTGGGTCTCGAGTGCTAGACCTTCCTGTCCGCCAAGGTTGACGAGGGCTTCCAGCACCTCGCCTTCCAGACGTTTCATCAGTTCAAGCGACACATAAAGGAAGTTGCCGGTGCCGCAGGCAGGGTCCAGCACGCGGGTCTCGCACAGCTTGTCATGAAAAGCCTGCACGGTCTTGATCGCCGCATCCGCCTTGCCCTCGGCCTTCTGCCGGTCGGCGGTGGAGCGGGCGCTATCCCACTCCGCGCGCAAGGGGTCTATGACGGTGGCAATGACCAGCCGCTCCACATAGGCGCGCGGCGTGTAGTGCGCTCCGAGCTTACGCCGATCCGTCGGGTCCAGCGCCTGTTCCAGAAACGTGCCGAAAATGGCGGGCTCCACATCCTTCCAGTCGTGATTGGCCGCCGCCACAAGCTCGCCAATCTCTTCCCTGGCGAGCTTCAGTGCCTTGCGGTTCTTGAAGAACTCGCCGTTGAATTTCTTCACCTTTTCGCGAATGGTGGCGGTGAAGCCACCCTCATCCATCGCCTTCTACAAATCTTCCATCATGCCGGGAAAAATCTCCGGCTTCTGCGCGCAGTCCTTCAACAGATCCTTGAAACAATCCTTGGGTAGAAGCTGCACGTCCTCGGCGAACATGGTGAAGAGCATGCGCATGAGGAACATGGCCACCTCTTCGGCTGCGTAGCCTGATTTCTCCAGTGCCTGACTGACCTTGGCAATGCGGGTGGCGATATCGCGTGTGACCTTGGCGGCATGCAGCGAAGGATCGAGCGAAACCGGGTTGGTCCAGATTGCCTTCAGCCGCGCCCGCACCGTCTCGTCACGCAAATCTTCAAGATAGATGCGGAAGGAACGGCGATCCGGGAACTGGTCGTAAGCCTTTCCGTCGCGGCGGAAATTGGCATAGATCTCAATGCAGTGACCGACATCGCAGACCAGCACGAACGGCGGCGGCTCATGCCTCGAAGGGAGAAGCCGGACATAGTTTTCGGCCTGCGCACGGGCGTTCATCATCAACACGTCCCAGGCACGGTTGGCGCTGGCGCGGCGCCCGCGCGGCGCACTTTCCATACCGGGCAGCATAGGGGCGTCTGCGAGCTTTTTATCGCCAGTCAGACGGCTTTGCTTGGCTTCCAGAACAAAGCAATTGCGCTTGTAAAGATCGATCCGCTTGGAGTTGACTGCGCCGTCTCGAGTCGTTTCCTTCACCACGCGCTCGAAGACATAATCATTGTCTTCATGCAAGGCAGATGCCGGATCGGGCTGCGGCAGGCCCAGCAGATGGTACAACTCTGTCAAAAACAGCGCGTAATTTGCTCGCTCCTGTCCGCCTTCCTGCCCTTGCCAACGCGCAATGAACGCCTCAACCGCTGCCTGCGATGTCCGCTCCCTTGTCTCGCTGGAACTGTCTTAAAGGAGGCTTTTTAAGACGCAAGGGCAAGAGCCAATTCGGCGCAGACGATCTTTGTGTTGGCGGTAAAATCATCGAAGATATTGACGTGTCCACCTTGTGATACCCGTCGATCTACCGTTGTCAGATACTTTGAGCGGCACATGTGAACTGCTCCCAGACATTGGACCAGCGGAGGCTTGAGTTTTCCGGCTTCTGAACTGCTCCCAGACATTGGACCAGCGGAGGCTTGAGTTTTCCGGCTTCAGTCAGGGAGGCGGGCTGGTTACGCTTCCCGGATTCATCAGTGCGATCGGGACCTTGTTGCCGATCGCACCATGTGGCCGAACCTCATTGTAGTCTCTACGCCAATCCTCCATCTTTTCGCGGGCATCCGCAAGGGTCAGGAACCAATGTTGGTTCAGGCATTCTGCCCGGAAGCGGCCGTTGAATGCCTCGATGAATGCGTTATCGGTCGGTTTACCAGGGCGTGAGAAGTCCAGTGTGACGCCTTTCGCATAGGCCCAGAGATCGAGATCGCGGGATACGAACTCGGTGCCCTGATCGACTCGGATCGTCTTGGGATAGCCGACCTGACGGCATACCCGCTCGAGCGTTTGCACAACATCTTCACCGCGATAGCTGTGCCTTGGATCAAGCACCGGGACGTAGCGTGAGAAGGTATCCACCACGGTCAGAACGCGTAGCTTCTTGCCGGTGGCGAGCTGGTCGTGAACAAAGTCCATCGCCCAGATATCATTCGGCCCGACGGCCATTTGTCGATCCGCCCGCAGCTTGGCTTTCACCCGGCGTTTCGGTGTCTTGTTACGCAATTGCAGGCCCAAGTCCCTGTAAATGCGGTAGGTACGCTTGATATTGGTACCCCAACCCTCGCGCTCCAGCAGCACATGCACACGACGATACCCATAGCGGACACGGGTCTCGCAGATCTCACGGATACGACGCTCAAGACCGGCCTGATCGGCACGGCGGGAGATGTAGTGGTGGGTTGACCGATCGAAGTCCAGCGCCCCACAGGCACGCCGGATCGAGATCGCCCAGTCCTGGCACATGCCTTTCACCATCTCCCGCTTGCGAGCAGGCCTTAGAGCTTTCGGCGAATGACGTCCTGCAACATCTCGCGGTCCAACGTCAGATCCGCGACAATCTTCTTCAGCCGTGCATTCTCGTCCTCGAGCTGCTTCAGCTTCTTCATCTCCGGCGGCAACATGCCCGCGTATTTTTTCTTCCAGTTGAAATAGGTCGCCTGGCTGATCCCTGCCTTCCGGCAGATTTCCGCAACCGTAACGCCTTCATCACCCTGCTTTAAAATGAACGCCTTCTGTGCGTCCGAAAACTGCGATGCCTTCATCGTCTTCCGTTCCTTTCACAGCCAGGAAAAATGCACCGGAAAACTCTAGCCAAAAATGGTCCAGTTTGAAGGGTTCAGATCACGTCGAAACAGGAATTTTGCATCCGTCCAAATATACAACCAGAAGCGCGTGGTGCGGGTCTATCTGAATCTTGATCCTGATACAGTTGAACTAGACTCAACGATGATGCGCGATGTGCGACAAATTGGGCATTTTGGTACAGGTGATCTCGAAATTACGATAAAGTCGATGGAAGACCTTAAAAAGGTGTCCCCGATGATTATTGCAAGCTTCGACGCATCGTAAGAGAAAATGCAGTGAGCGCCTCCAACGAGCGGCTGTACGCCTCAGACTCACCCATGCGATGAAGACGATCCAGTTTTGTGAGTTTTTTCGTGGGCTTGGCTCACCGCGTACATGCTAAAGCGTTCAAAAAACATAGAAAATCATAAAATATGGCGGAGATGGTGAGCGCTTCGCGAAGCGATCCATCCAAGCTCATTAAATCCAATATCGTCTTGTAATTGTTTTATATTTTGTCGGATTCATGCTCGTCAACATGCCATCTCATGTCATACCGTAACATTGTCTTTCGGACATTGTGGCGGGCTAGGAAAATCTCATGAGGTGCACGCAGGAGATTAAGACATGTTGAGTGATACGAAGGCCAGAAAGCTAAAACCGAACGATAAACCCATTTCGGACGGCACAATCACTAGGCTGTATTTGATGCCGAACAGTAGTGCTGGCAGCGGCAAATGGATATTACGCTATCTGTCTCCCACCACTGGTAACCGTCGCGAGATGGGGCTTGGTAGTTATCCGACCACATCGATCAGGGAGGCAAGGACAAAGGCATTCGAAGCGCGTGGTACTATTATGGCGGCAACGATCTTTTGGAGGTCCGCCGAAAGCAGGAGCGCGAGGCTAGGCGGCTTGCGACGGTTCCAACTTTTGCCGAAGCTGCAAACCAGCACCATACTAACAAGTCGGAAGGCTTTCGCAACAAGAAGCACAAGGATGAATGGATCAGCACACTTGAAAGGTAGGTTTTCCCAAGGATAGGAAAGGCACTCGTTAAGGACCTCGCCCCTGCTGACTTTGCAGCCTGCCTCAAATCCATCTGGCTGGAAAAGCCGGAAACGGCTTCACGCGTTAAACAGCTTTGTGATGCCCTCATGAAATGGGCGGCCGCGAACGGCTTCATAGTAGCGAGCCCCGTCAGTGTAGTTGATAAGTTTGCCCAAGCAATCAGGCAAACGCGAACGGGTTCAGCACCAACCCGCGCTGCCATGGAAATCGCTTCCGACTTTTTTAGGGACGTTCTGCGAACTGGTGATGCCAACATCACCCGCCAAATACTGGAGTTAGTCATGCTGACCGCCTGCCGCTCCGGCGAGCTTCGGAATATGAAATGGAAAGAGGTCGATTTTTCCCAAGCTTTTTGGACAGTACCCGCACATAGGATGAAGGCTAAAGTTGTTCATCGCTTACCACTAGGGCCACGAGCGGTCGAAATTCTCGAAGGACGGCGTGAACAAGTGAAACAAGAGCTTCAGCAATCAGAGGATGTAACGGGATTGGTATTTCAGTCACGGACGAAGAAGCCAATTACTGATATGGCATCGACGAAATTTCTGCGTGATCATCATGTCGAAAGTGATACCGTTGGCCGAAACGCGACTGCTCATGGGTTCAGATCAAGCTTCCGCGACTGGGCATCTGGGAACGGTTACCCGCGTGATATGGCCGAGAAGGCGCTGGCTCACACAGTGAAAAATGCGGTCGAGGCTGCTTACCACCAAACTGGACCTTTGATCAGCGGCGACCAATGACGCTCGATTGGGAGCGATACTGTACTTAGGAATGAGATCAGGTCCGTGACTGAAAGCTCCTCGCCAGCTACAAGTGAGGCGTTGGATGGGTAGCCTTTTCTTGATGATGCCAAGCGATCGTGGACATTTTCTTACTTCGGCACCAAACGGTTTAGGTCGCTACTCTTTACCAAGTGTTGCTTTGTTATTCTTAGGCTCTTTGTCATCCCGGGAGAGCCTACGGCGTGTTTTAAGCTGCTCATGCATCAATGGCGCTCAGTGCGCCCAAAGACAAGGTTCATATTCGGATAAGATCGGTCGAGTTGAAATCACGTTGGCGGAAGTTTTAGCGTGAAATCGTGATATGCGACTGATAATTTATACTCATCGATGGTCAAAGGCGTGATTAGGATGTATACGGAGTGCCGAATCTTAACGCCAAAATAGATTTCATTAGAGATATGCTTATCGTATTTCAATGGCTCACGATCTCTAAGAGATCAGGATGACACACTATGCATCAAGCGGGGCTAACCCCTTTGGCAACGCCGGCTGCCCGGTGAAGCCCTCTGTGTGATCGCGACATTGGCAAGCCATCACATTGTAAGACTGAAATTCCATTATGCCCGCTCGTTCACGGCCCACCAGATGGGTTTCCGAAGCAACTTATCGATGGGATATTGCACATCGACATCTCTTAATTGTTCAACTAGAAGGTGATTTTGATAGAGATTGGTGGGCAGTAGGATGAAAACAACATTATTTCTGACTTGGGCTTTAGTCTTGTCAGCTACATTAATATCTGCCCGGGATCACTCAACTGCGGAAAGTCGCGAGACAGCTTCAACCCTATTACCGGGCCGAGTTTCACTTTTAGATGGAGCGCCTGCGGATCATGATCAAATAATATTTCGAGCGGAGTGGTGGGATTCTGTCGATCACAAAGAAGACGAACCAGTGGACTGTCAGGCGCGAGAAGCCATTATGGCAACCAGTGCATCGCTACCATCAGAGTTCAGTCGCCGCCTAGTGCAACGCACGTGGTCTTAAAATTCAAAGCTAAGGCCTGGGTGACAAATTTGAAGACAGAAGAGGGCACCAATTATGCTTTACTTTACGCCAGCGCGCCAATTCTTGGGCATACCGCCAACCACTTCATACACACGGTAGGGGCTTGGACGGGCAGGGGGAGAACAGACGCGTCGTGTTCACAAACGCAGTCGTTCCGATCGTAGCCGGAACTATAACTCTTCAGGTCGGCAAGGAGATCAAAGGAAAATCGAGTGTCGAATTTGTGACCTACTTAACTGGCTACTACTCCAAACCACAATAAGGAAGGATGGTGCCAGATTCTACCAACTGGCCGCCCGGCGCTTCTACCCTCCTCGTCCTAACGCAACGCGAGGGCTAGCCGTTGTGAGATGTTCACCACCTCCCACGTTCGCAACCACGATGATGTCCTTCGATCCTACCACGCGGGCGGGATCCGACACCTCAGTAGTTACCAAGCGAACTATTAGGCTACGTATCACGGTCACTATCAACTTGAAAAAATCGCGTGTAGGCCCAAACCAGCGGGAACAGAATAGGCCACAATGCAAGTCCCTCCAGCAGAATTCCCGTCGACAGCACAATGAGAACGCCGTTTAGCCGATCGTTTGCACGAGTGATTTTCGAATATCCGACGAAAGCAATTGCAGCACTGAAAAGTCCAAGATAAAAAATGATTTTTGCTTTATTTCCTTCACAATAGCTCTGCGCCACTGTTGAACGGACCAACACGCGCTGTACAGCCGCGAACGCTCCGTTACCGAACGTGTCTGTTACGAGGCACACCTCAGCAGCATATCCCGGCGCTCCGCTTGAAAACCCACCTATTTTCGCTATAACGGAAGGCATAAACAGGCACGAAAGCAGTACCACCATGAACGCCTTCCACATGTGAAACCTTGGAGAGCTATTTCGATAGTTGCCTGTAAAAATAAGTATGGCGATACTAAATAAAATAGACGCAGAACTTAGTACCGCTAAGAAACTGCCCACAAGCATCATACGCCACGAGTACACTTTCCTCATCATTCCAAGGACAAGATACCCCATACCCGCCGCGACAAGTGTGGTTCTACCGCTCGCTAAAAGGGGCAGAAAGAACGTAGTCAGCCGCAACGCAAGCAATGCCCACCCTCTCCATCCCGCATACGGCAGTTCCGAGCTTATCAGCAGTGGCCACAGTGTAATGCAAAGAAGAAAAGTTGATCCGGAGGCCCCAAAACATTTTTCAGCGGTCAAGAATGGCCAGACTACAACTAGCCGCAGCGTGTGAATGATCGCGAGAGGATCATTAAGAAATGTCGGCCAGTCCCTATTGATTATCAAGTTTCTTGCGTAGATAATTTGTGACAGAAAACCGTCTTGCAATTGATTGGGTATGAAGCTGTAGCCTCGGGCGACGCCGCAAATCACAACCAATGCCACAATGGCTGAAGAGATCGTAATCATCTCGCGGCCTGTGGTGCTACGGAGGTCGTCAGAAAATCTCATCAGAAGTCCTCATCAAGGCCCTTGAGCAACAAGGGGGCTGGCAACTCGGCGTCATGCTAACTGGGTGAACGAGCTCGACAAATCCATGTTGCAACTAGGGTTGAGTTCTGGGCCGATTCTCCTTTTCACTAGTGAGCTTCTTTAACCCCGACTTACGGAACCAAGGATGACACTTTGATCCTATCAAGAGATTGCTGTCTGATAATTAGCTCTCTCGCCGCCCGTGCGCGCAACTGAAATCAAGTCTTTCGCTACTGCTTCCCATGTGCGGAACTGGCTCTTCCGCTCTGCTATTCTTGCGCGCAACTTTTCGCGGTAGTCAGTGTCGTTCATCAACTTATTGATTTTATCCGCCAGTGCGTTCGGGTCGTCAGGATCGAAATAGATGCCGAGATCGCCGCATACTTCACGTAGCACGGGGGCAGTTGAACAAATCGCTGGAGTTCCGCACCACAGTGCTTCTCCCGCCGGAAGCCCCCATCCTTCCATTCGACTCGGAATAACGAGTGCAACTGCCCCTGTATAAAGTCGTACAAGGTCAGTTTGATTGGGATTGGGAGCGAGTACAATCAAGTCGCGGATGGGCCTTAAAGAGGGCCGGTCGATATAGCGCATAAGCCTTTTGCGCAACGCCCCTGCTACTACGAGCGTTGGCAAAACTTGTCCTTGTTGCTTCATAACCAAGAGAGCTTCGAAGACAGTTTCAATATTCTTCCGGCCCAAATTCAGGCCGACAGTCAGAAAATATGGTGCGCTAGGTAGTTCAATTTCAGGTTCTTCTGTGCCAGTTGGACAATGCTGCACCAGAGGCACTACCGCTGCCGAACGCGCCTGAGGCAACATACCCGTCTTAGCAAAGTAGTCTAGTTCGTTGAGCGTGAACTGTGAATTGGCGATTACAAGGTTTGATCGTTCGATGACAAAGCGATTATCGTAAAGGAAGTTCTTGTCAAATTGCCTGAACCGTTTCGTCATACGTCGGTGTAGGGGCATAAAATCGTGCAATAGAGGAACCACAGCGACTGTAGCCCTCTCTTTTTTGAGCGACTTAATCATATCGACGATCAATTTGGGCCGCGCTGCGGAAATTAGCGTCCCGTGTGAGATTTGGATTCGAGACAGGCTCGTCGCGTGTTCTTTCCATGATCTCCGGTTCTTTCTGCCGAAAAAGAAGTTAAGCACACGTGCGCCCGCTGAGAGAAAGGCGGACCCACCGTAGTTTGTCCGAAACCATCGCTGGCCAACCTCTTGCGGAAAATTAAACATTATGTCGCCGTCAGCTGAACGGTCCCAAGACACCTCAAAGAAAGCTCTTTCACCAAACGAAAATACAACAAAACGAATGTTGGGGTCCAGCGCTACAGCCTCTTTGCCAATCTCTATGACTGTCCTCGCTATACCATAGTACTGAACGCGGCGTGGCGATGTCGCCAGAAGAGCTTCAGTGAGGTCAAAAAAGATTGTTTTATCCATTATCGCGCTTCCTGCCATGGTCTTGCGGTTTGGAGGCGCTCTGGATCAGGCAAAAGAGAAAGCCTAATAAAAGGCTGAAGTAGTGAAGATAGAAATCTAAACTCAAGAACGCATCGAAGATCATGGAAGCCCCCCACAGGCCCGTCACTGACAAGATTAGAACTGCTCTGTCAACTGCTGTCAATTCCGTTGAAATGAGTATCGGAGTGGCCACAAAAAGGGTACCAAACGCTAGGAATACAATCCCTCCCGTTACGAGCCACGCTAGATATTGATTGTGATTGTGCTCGAAGCCAAACTTGTCCTGAATGATCGTCCGGAGGGACATAGCACCGTGGCCAAACCAGGGAGCCTGGCGGATTGCTTGCACCGAAACCACCCACATGTGCAGTCTCAAAGAAATTGATGTGTCACTTGAGTAGGTTGTGTCGGTCGACGGCACAAAGGCGCTATCATTGATCGAGTCGCCTCTAGCATCTCTCTGTTGTTCGCCTTCGAGATCGGTAGCCACCGGGAGTTGGAGTTCCGCTCTTTGAACCGCGGTGCTCAGGAGAGCCGGCCACCTGTCGAGCCCATTGCATCCTGTAGCAGTCCCTATAATGACAGATAGTATCAAACCGCCAAAAATCGACAGGAGAAAACCTCCGGTCGTTGGTAAGCCCTTTCTGAACCGAGGCCCACACCTTAACGACAGTAGGCCTAAAAGAACGGCAAACTGACCAACTGCCACTCCACGCGAGCCTGTGTAGGCCAAAGTGACAACAATGCTAAGCGCAATTAAAAGCAGCCTAAGATGGCGCTGGCTTCTGGACTGGAATTCCCACCCCATGAGGACCAGGAAGGTCAACGTCGCAAAGATAATTGCAGGGATGAATGGCCAGGCAGCGGCGACTTTCACTCTGCAGCCGTCAATACCCAGGAACATGTAGATGCTAAGCACGCCGAAGGCCGCGAATAATGATAGCGGTACAATCGTTTGGAATCTAACGAATAGGCCCTTGATCTGGAGTCCTCGCAACAGGCCTGTTGCAAGCAGGAGCAGCGCTACAAAGTACAATTCAAAGTCTGGATTACGAGGTGGTTTTTGCTCAGGTCCAATGCCTGGATAAAGATAGAGAAGAAGATAACAGAAGGCAAAATAACCAAGAGTAGGGACAAGGAGCCGCTTGACCACGTGGATTGCACCTACATAATCTGATTGCTTCCAAAAAAGAAAAATCGGGATTACACCGACTACAACTAGGTATGGTACTATTTTACCAGCAAGGAAGAGGGCGAACACAAGTCCAACTAGAAAGCCATCATCAAGTACCGCACGGACCTTTTGCATCATGAATCTATCAACGCCTTTTTATTTAGCGGCGCGACACCGGCGTGATGTTAAATCGCTTCGGATATCCAAGACCGTAACTGATAATTGCGCGGTTCCAGAACCAGCTCTTAAGTTCGGTGTTTTCGCGCTTACGCTTTGCACCACAGCCATGGCGATGTCTGACTAAGTTAGATTGAATACACAGGCAAGCGCTTTTTTTGGCAGTGTCATTGCGCCGCTAGCGCGGTTCATCAATCTTGCTGGAGCTATTGACCTCCCATTTTATCTATGAGAGATGCTGATGATTAGTGTTGAGAAGGGTTAGAACAATACAGGATGATCAGACATTTAGACGTTCGCGTTCTGAGCATTCCACGTCGCATCAAGCGATTGATACTCATCGCCATAGACGTATTAATCGTTTTGTTTTCCGTCTGGTTAAGCTTCGCTATCAGGCTTGACAGCTACCAGTTGCCCGACACTCCCGATGAGTGGTTCGCAGTACTTTCAGCACCGCTGGTTGCAATTCCAGTATTCATATGCGTGGGCCTTTACCGCCCGGTAGTTCGCTACCTTCCCGAGAGCGCCCTGTGGACGATATTTCGCGCGACCGCTATCGCAGTTTTGGCTTGGGTACTCCTAGCGTTCATGACACAGCTTTTGTGGAGGGGGGGGCTCCCACGTTCGGTACCTATTATTTACTGGGCGCTCGCGTCTATCATCTTGATCTCGAGTCGATTTATCGCAAAGTGGCTGATTTGGACGATTGGTCGCGAGTCCATAGTGTTGCGTCCTTCTGTGGTGATATATGGCGCGGGAGCCGCAGGTACGCAACTAGCTAGTTCATTGAAAAAAAGCCATTTTGTGGCGGCATTTATCGATGATGATACTGCTTTGCACCGTCGCGACATCGCCGGCGTACGTGTTTATCCGCCAAGTGCGTTGCACGAGTTGGTGACAGACTTCTCGGTGGAGCTTATCATTTTGTCTATGCCGTCGATTTCCGCCGCCCGCCACAGGGAAATAGTGAAGGACGTATCAAGATATGCGGTCAAGGTGCAATCACTACCCGATATTTCAAATTTGGTGAGTGGAAAGTATCTCATTAGCCAAATTCGCGAGATTGAAGTGGATGATCTTCTAGGGCGTTCTACAGTGCCTCCAAACTCAGATATCATCCGAGATATGGTGGCGGGCAGAACCATCATGGTGACTGGAGCAGGCGGCTCGATCGGTTCAGAACTTTGCCGAAAGATCGCCCAATGGCGCCCCCAGCGACTTGTGCTTTTCGAAGCCAATGAATTCGCGCTCTATAAGATCGACCGCGAGCTGGCGGGTAGCCACGATGTATCCTTCGTGCCCGTTCTGGGTTCAGTTATAGACGCACCGCTTGCGAGACGCGCTATCATTGATTACGCTGTGGAGGTTGTGTTCCATGCCGCCGCCCATAAACATGTTCCCCTAGTTGAGGCCAACGCCCTAGAGGGAATCGCGAACAACGTGTTTGGTACACGCACTATTGTTGATGTTGCTTTCGAAACTGGCGTCAAGAATTTTGTGCTTATTTCAACAGACAAGGCGGTTCGTCCCACTAATGTCATGGGGGCAACCAAGCGGTGGGCCGAGCTTATTGTGCGTGAAAAGGCGTTGAAGGCGCTTCAAGCTCAGACAGGACAACGATTTTGCGCTGTCAGGTTCGGAAATGTCCTGGGATCGAATGGATCAGTCGTTCCACTTTTCAAAGAGCAGATCGCCCATGGTGGCCCAATCACGTTAACTGATATTGGTATGACGCGTTACTTTATGTCAATCAAGGAGGCCGCGGAGCTCATTGTTCAGGCAGGAGCGCTTTCGGAGGGAGGCGACGTTTTCTTACTAGACATGGGCGAGCCGATACTGATAAGCGAGCTCGCGGAAAATATGGTGACTTTGGCGGGACTCTCGGTAAAAAACGCCACGAATCCCGATGGCGACATTGAACTAGTAGTAATCGGGAAACGGCCTGGCGAGAAAATGTACGAGGAACTCTTCTACGATAATTCTACGGCTTTGCCGACAAAACACGCTAAAATACTACGGTCCGCAGGCACACTTGAAACTTTTGAGATGCAGCAGGAGCTTGTCGAGTTGCGTGTTGCGTTGGATGACGCAAACGAAGCAAAAGCACGGAGCATCCTTTTCGACTTGGTTGTGCGGACGGATGTTCTAGAGCGCGCCACAACTCGTTCGCTCGACGCATAATTGAAATACAAGCACCACTCGATTCGCTTGAAGGTAGGCGTCAATCAATACGAAATTTTAGTCCGGATCAGCAGGCAATGATGCGATTTATATTCATTACTAACTCTCCGGAGCTCGCTAAATTTGTTACGGATCGGGGTGTGGACCGCGTGATGGTGGATCTCGAGCTGCTTGGCAAAGTAGAACGTCAGGGGCATCTTTCGACGGTTATCAGCCGTCACGATTTCGGAGACATCGAGCGCGTCAGAGCAGCAATTCCAGACAAAGACCTAATAGTTAGGCTCAATCCTCTACATCTCGATTCAGCAAGCGAGATCGATCGTGCTATCAAGCTCGGTGCTGATGTACTGATGTTGCCGATGTTTCGTACGGCAAGCGCGGTGGAAAAATTTTGCAATCTTGTTCGAAAACGGGTGCGGGTGTGCTTGCTCTTGGAAACCGTAGGCGGAGTCAATGAGCTATGCGACATAGTATCCATTGATGGTGTCGACGAGATACATATCGGATTGAACGACCTACATCTAGATATTGGCAATACCTTTATGTTCCAGCCTTTGGTTGATGGCATCGTTGAAGCTGCAGCTCAAGTGATCGTTCTTGCAGGTTTGCCTTTGGGCATCGGCGGTCTAGCGCGAGCGGACGAAGGGTTGCTTCCAGCGAGGATGATTATTGCAGAACATGTTAGGTTTAAGTCGACTGGTGCCATCCTGTCTCGCACATTTCATCGGAACAGTTTGACGATTGAGGATATTGAGCGGCAAATGGATTTTGCCTCAGAATTGGCAAAGTTGCAGGACGCTTACCACAATTACAGCAACGCTCCAGCTGAAGAATTACTGGCCGTACATGCTGAAGTATCAGAGCGGATCTCTACAATTGTAGCATCGAAGGCCGGCGGTTTTTGAACAAAATGCCACGCTTCGCCTCAGCAAGCCTAGTGCTAAGCTTGACTCTTCTTTTGGGGCGGTTTGCGGGGTTTGTTCGCGAGGTTGAGCTTGGGGTTGCTTTCGGCGTGTCGCGCGACGCCGACTTTGCCGTAGTTATCCTTACGACCCCAGACCTCTTCGTCAATCTTTTGCTGGCGGGCGGATTGAGTGTTGCATTGATCCCGGAGTTTGGACGCCTTCAGGGGCTGGCGCGAACGAAAGTTTTTTTCTCGATAAGCATGCTTGTGGGTGCTTCGTTCGGAGCCATAGCAGCTGTAATCGCAGTGTTCCCGAAGCTACTGATCGTCGCCTTTGCGCCGGGCTATGCAGACGTACCATCGAGCGAGTATTCCTCCGTTTTTGCGATTACCGCATTCGCAATTCCTTTGGCTGGACTGACCGGGATTACCACTGCGCTACTGAACGCTGAAGAGAAATTCTTTCTGGCAGGTGCTGGAACTTTGCTGTTTAATTCCGTGATTATTGCGGCGCTGTATTTTGGCACCGTTCCTGGGAACGAACTAAGTGTCCTCGCAGTCGCTGTCGCATCGGCTGCCCTTTTGCGCTATCTGAGCCAGCTTGTCGTCTGCGTTTCCTATCTTTCTCTCGAGCCGAATTCGCAGGACCCAACGCGATTCCGCGTGTTAGCAATCCGCTTCACGCAGGCACTTGGCGCCTCGACTCTGGTGCTTTTTGTTCCTGTTATGCTGCGCGCGATCGTCTCTCTGATTGGCGCGGGTAACCTCTCCGCTTACAACTTTGCTGCTAAGCTAGTGGAGTTGCCGCTGGGAATTGCGATCACTACGATCAGCGCGGTTGCTTTCCCAGCCTTAAGTAAAGCCGGAGCATCAGGAGATCTCGACGGTCAACATCGTATCTTTGAGAGTGGATTGCAAAGGAGTCTGCTGTTATCGCTTTGCATCGCAATACCCTGTGTCTATTTCTCCAATGATCTAGTGTCCGTGGTCTTTGGCCGTGGCCGCATGACCTCGGCCGACCTAAGACTGGTTAGTGACTTGGCAGCGTTAGGCTTCCTAACGCTCCCTTTCATCGCAGTCAGTTCGATGGCAAGCGCGCTACTTAACGCTCGCGGGGAAACGGGACGTTTATTAAAAATGACGGTTGCAGCGGCTTTGCTGGTCCCTATGGCTTCCCTCCCGGGCGTAGCATTAGAGGATGCTCGTATATCGATCCTGGCGCTTCCATTTTTTCATCTAACCTGCGCGCTGTTTCTCGCTCGAAGTACCCGCCACCCAACGTTCGTTGGGTGGCAATGGATAGCCAAAATGCTTATCCAACCAATCGCAGCCAGTTCAGCGGCAACTGGGTTATCGGGAGCGCTTCTCAGTTTAATCGACACGCAGTCAGCTCACTTGGGTGCTGCGTTTGCGATCGGGGCTATTGGTCTCTCTATCGCATTCGCTAGTGCGATCTCTCGTGTAACCAGAACGGTATGGATCTAATGTTAAAACGAAGCTTCGATGTGCTTGTGGCCACGATCGTCCTACTCGTCACATTTCCGATCTGGTGCATCATTGCCATCGCCATAAGATCATACGACGGTGCGCCTGTGCTCTATAGGCAAAAGAGGACAGGGTTGTTCGGCAGTCCCTTCGACATGCTCAAATTCCGGAGCATGGTCAAAAACGCAGATAAAGCGGGTGGATATTCAACTGCTGACGACGATGTTCGTATCACGCCGGTAGGTCGAATATTGCGTCGATACAGTCTTGACGAATTACCCCAGGTGCTGAACGTACTTAAAGGCGAAATGAGCCTAGTGGGGCCGCGCCCAGATGTATCAGCACAGCGGAGCCTTTACAGCGACGTCGAGTTTGCTAAACGGCACAGCGTAAGACCCGGAATTACAGGTTTGGCACAGGCAAAATTACGATCCAGTGCAACGCCAGAAGAGCGTCTTCGATACGACCTAGAATATGTGGATCGCTTGGGATTTTTTTTCGACATGAAGGTTATCCTTCTGACGATGCGGCAAGTAATTACTAAAGGCGGCAATTGACGATGTGCGGAATTTTTGGGTATTTTGACCGCCTTGGTGCGTCCGTTTCAGAAACGGCGTTGGCGAGCATGGGGCAATCGCTCGTTCATCGTGGACCCGACGATAACGGCGTGTTCAGTGAGGACGGTATCGCGCTCGGCAATCAGCGGCTCTCTATCATCGATGTCTCTGGGGGCGGCCAGCCGTTCATTTCCGATGACGGCAATGTCGTTGTAGTCCAAAACGGCGAGATCTTTAACCACGTCGAACTAGCTAACGAACTGCGCGGAACTCCATTCGCATGCCGAACCCATTCTGACACTGAGGTATTGTTGCGGCTTTATGAGCAACGAGGCATAGATTTTTTGTCGAAGCTCAACGGCATGTTTGCAATCGCAATATTCGATCGGCGAGCGCAAAGTCTGTATCTGATCCGCGACAGGATCGGTGTAAAACCGTTGTTCCTTTATGACGATGGAAACTGCGCGATTTTTGGCTCGGAGATTAAAGCTATCCTAGCCGCTACCGGCTCTTTGCCAATGGACGATGATGCACTGCACCACTTTCTCACTTTTAATTACGTGCCGCGGCCTTTTACGATGTTCAAGGGTGTCAGACATGTCCTTCCCGGGCACTGGTTGAAGGTAGACAAAGACGGCACTGAGCACAAACGCTGGTGGGATTTGTCAAAGGTTGAGCAGAGAGAACAAAGTGAGCAGTCGTGGATTGACGAAATTAACGCCACATTGGATGACGCAGTTCGGATTAGGTTGCGTTCAGATGTACCCTTTGGCGCGTTCTTGTCTGGAGGAGTGGACTCTGCGACAATAGTTGGGCTGATGACGCGTCATATGACCAAGCCGGTGAAGACTTTTTCAATTGGGTTTAACGATCCTCAATATGATGAAACAGCCTTCGCACTAGAAGCTGCCAATTTGTTTCAAACAGATCACATTTCTGAGAGGGTGGCACCCAACATGCTCAACCTCTGGCCGATGGCAACTTACCATTGCGATCAACCGCACGGCGATGTGTCGTTCCTGCCTACGTTTAAAGTGTCGGAGATGGCCTCGAAGCATGTGAAAATGGTGCTGACTGGCGATGGCGGTGATGAATTATTTGCTGGCTACGATAAGTATAAGACTTTCTTCGAAGCCGACGTAGATTCGATGAGTGACGAGGTCTTCAGACGCGCTTACTATCGAAACATCAGCCTTTTTCATGATGAGGACAAGTTAAGACTTTATCAGCGTCGAATACCTCGATCTGGCTCTTATGGACTGGTTGAAGAACTGTTCGACAAGGTGCCGCATTGGGATCGAGTTAATCAGGCCCTCTATATCGACATGGAGCTGCTTCTCTCCGGCAACAATCTCGTGAAACCCGACCGGATGGGAATGGCTGTTTCACTTGAAGCCAGAACTCCTTTTCTTGACTACCGGATGATGGAACTGGCTTTTCGCATGCCTGGTAACATGAAGCTTCGGAACGGCGTTACGAAGTACATTTTGAAAAAAGCGGTAGCTCCTATGATAGGCGAGAATCTTGCTTATCGGAAAAAACAGATGTTCACCGTCCCAGTTGGTGAATGGTTTCGTCAAGAACTGCGTGAATATTGCCGAAAGATGCTAGGAGAAGCTTCATTCGGTCGCAGTGCTGGCCTCTTTTCGGATGAAGTTTCTCACTTGCTAGAAAGTCATATTGAAGGTTCCTCGAACAATACACGGGAGATACGTGCGCTGGTCGCCTTTGAACACTGGGCAAAGACGTTTGTTTCATGAGAAAGCCGCCTGACGATCAAATCGACGTTCTATTCGCCGCGTACGGGGGCGGACACGTGACAATGTTGCGCCCAGTGTCGCAAGCGATCACACGTCACGGTCTTCGATCTGCCTTTCTGGGGCTGACAACAGCTCAGGCCGACCTTGAACACCATGGGCTTGATTATTTCGGATACAACGAACTCGATTTTGCTAACGATGCTCAGGTGCAAGCATGGGGATTGGAGTTAGCAGGCCCGGAAGTCCCAGGCTCTATTGTTCATCATTCTGAGAGTGTCGCCTATCACGGCTTAAACTTTAGGGATCTCGTTGTCGCGAAAGGTGAAATAGCTGCCCGAAGCCATTTCAAAAAAAATGGCCGTCAGGGATTTCTACCAGTTAGGACGATGGAGGCCTTACTTCAAAAGATACGGCCGCGCGTCGTTGTCGCTACTAATTCGCCTCGCTCTGAGCGGGCGCTTCTCATGGCTGCTCGCAACTTGGGAATACCATCCGTCTGCGTGGTCGATCTGTTTGGACTTCAGGAAGTCAAGTGGATAGCAGAGCCAGGTTATGCTACGACCATTTGCGTGCTAAACGAACAGGTTGCTGAGTTCATGGTTGCGCGAGGATGCTCTCCGGAATCTATCATAATCACAGGCAACCCGGCTTTCGATGCGATTTTCGCGACTGAATTGGAAGAGAGTCGCCGAGAATTGCGAGCCCAGCGTGGGTTTAACGCGAATGATAAAGTGCTTCTTTGGGCGTCTAATGTTGAGCCCGAGCGCCACCCTTTCACTGGGGAAAAAGGTGATCCAAGTCTTCCTCGTCGCATTGAGGTGGCGTTGAGGCACGTCGTCAGGCAAAAGCATAATTGGAAGCTCATCGTACGGTATCACCCAAGCGAGAACGTAGAGTTCCAGCCCGAACAAGATGTGTACTTAAGCAATCGAACGGAAAGCCTTCATGCACTTATTCATTCTGTTGATGCGGTCGTGGTAATGGCGTCCACTGTTGGAGTTGAGGCGCATTTCGCGGGACGACCAGTTGTATCTGTCGACTGCTCCGTTTTCACCGCCGATGCGCCTTATTCCCGAATGGGAATTTCAACTGGCGTTACTCATCTTGATGATCTTCATGAGGCGCTATGCCAGATACTGGCCCGCGAGGCTTTACCGGTCAAAGCAGTCAACGAAAGAAAGGCTGCAACGCAGGCTGTTGCGGAAGAAATTATAGCACTCTTGCCGAGCTTTGGAACGTAGGCGCCCCAGGGCTAAAGGGTTTGATTTAACGGATTAATTGCCGTATGTGAGAAGAATGGATTGGGCGGCGAAGCTAACCTAACGGAGGCAGTGATTGTTTCTGGATCCGCCCTCAGGCTGCGAAAACAGTAGGACGATTGAGTCCTCAAAGGAACTATCGGATGCCTTATATCTGCTACCCAGGAAGCATAGACAAATCTGAATTTGCGCCGGATGCTACCGACTTGCCTGCTAAGTTTGGGCTACCTAAAGACGTGAAATTTTGCAAAAGATGCGTCATATCCAATCAGCGTCCAAATTCCGCTGTTGAGTATACCCACACCAAGTCTTCGTTAAAGAAAACCATTCATTTCGATGAAAATGGGATTTGCGATGCTTGCCGCTTCGCCGAACAAAAGCACGGCGCGATTAGCTGGCAGGACCGCGATAAGCAACTTCGTGAACTGTGTGACCGTCATCGGAGCACCGAGGGCAGCTATGACTGTATCGTTCCTGGTTCAGGTGGGAAGGATAGTTTCTACGCTTCACACATCCTACGCACAAAGTACGGCATGCATCCACTCACGGTGACCTGGGCCCCGCATGTCTACACAGAATGGGGTTGGCGGAACTTCCAAAGCTGGATTCACGCTGGTCATGATAATCTTCTGATGACTCCGAATGGTCGTGTGCACAGGCTGCTTACTCGGTTGGCGGTTGATCTGCTTTTCCATCCCTTTCAAGCCTTCATGTTTGGCCAGAAATCCTTAGCGCCCAAGATGGCGCTGTTGCACAAAATTCCACTTGTCTTCTACGGCGAAAATGAGGCGGAGTACGGTAATCCTATTGGCGATACTGACACTGCAAAGCGTGATTGGTCGTATTTCACTGCCAAGGATCAATCTCAGGTCTATCTTGGCGGCGTCTCGATCGCTGAACTTAAGTCGGACTATGGTGTAGAGCATCAGGATCTCCTGCCTTATCTACCTGCAAATCCTGATCAAATTGACGAACTCGGTGTTGAGGTTCACTACCTCGGCTACTATCTTAAGTGGCATCCTCAAAGTGCTTATTATTATGCAGTAGAGCACGGGGGATTCGAGGCGTCTCCCGAGCGAACCCCGGGAACCTACAGCAAATACAATAGCATCGATGATCGGATTGACGATTTCCATTATTACACGACAGGGGCGAAGTTTGGTCTCGGCCGAGCCAGTTATGATGCTGCGCAGGAAATCCGCTCTGGAGACATTGAGCGCGAGGAAGGGGTGGCCCTCGTCAAGCGATTTGACCATGAGTTTCCAACCCGTTTTGCTGATGAGATTTTCGGTTATCTCTCGATTCCTGAAAAGGACTTCCCTGTCGCGAGCAAGATGTTCGAGCAGCCGCTCATGGATCGTGAGTATTTCGATCGCCTTGGCGACACGTTTCGATCACCCCATTTATGGAAACTAGAAAATGACGAGTGGCAGTTGCGGCACGCTGTTTGGCAGAATGACAACTAGATGCGAACGTCGATTTCATGAGTAATGTCAGAATTATTCCGCGGCTCGACATCAAAGGAAAAAACCTTATAAAAGGAGTTCGCCTTGAAGGCTTGCGCGTGATGGGCGATCCTCACGAATTCGCATTGCGGTACTATCAAGCCGGTGCGGACGAATTGATCTATATGGACGTCGTTGCCAGTCTTTATGGCCGCAATAATCTATCCGACATTATCTCTAGGGCAGCGGATAAGATTTTTATTCCCATTACAGTAGGTGGCGGCATCCGCACAGTAGATGACGTGCGTCACCTCCTACGATCTGGTGCGGACAAAGTCGCTATAAACACGGCAGCCATCGCCCGGCCAGAACTTATAAGTGAGGTCGCGCGTCGCTTCGGGTCCCAAGCCATGGTGCTCTCGATTGAAGCCAAGCAAGTGGCATTGAGAAGGTGGGAAGCTTACACAGATAACGGTCGCGAGCGAACTGGGTTAGATGTGATTGAGTGGGCTAGACGCGGGGTTGATATGGGAGCGGGCGAACTCATGATCACTGCTGTTGATCGAGAAGGAACAGGCAAAGGCTTCGATATCGATCTGATAGAGCAAATTCGTAGCGCGGTGACCATTCCGGTTATAGCAAGCGGAGGGATGGGAAGCATCGAACACCTCATAGAAGCCGCGAAGAAGGGTGGAGCTGACGCTGTGTCTATGGCTGACGTTCTGCATTACGGGCGCATGACTCTTCCTGAAATACGGAGAGGTGCTCTAGATGCTGGACTTGAGGTCAGAAGCAGATGAGCTCTTCTAACAAAGTTACTCTGCTCGATTATGGTATGTGCAACATGCTCAACGTAGCGCGTGCCTTCGAGCATGCTGGTGCGCACCTTGCTGTTACAGAGGATCCTCGAGTGGCCAGTTCTGCGGAACGATTGGTCGTACCCGGGGTTGGGGCATTTTCAGACAGCATGGCCGAGGTAAAGGCTCGCGGCCATGAAGATGCAATAAAATGTTTTGTAGAAACCGGTCGTCCGCTGTTAGGAATATGCGTGGGAATGCAAATTCTGTTTGATGGCAGCGAAGAATTCGGTGACACTGAAGGTCTCGGACTTATCGAGGGGTGGGTTCGCCCAGTTCCGCCGCGCGGACTTGATGGTACTTCTCAGCGCATACCTCATATCGGGTGGAATAATCTGCTTGCACCGAAGGAAACAAATCGGTCTTGGGATGGTACGATACTGAGAGGGACATCCCCAGATCGTACTGCTGTCTATTTTGTGCATTCCTTTGCCGCGGTACCAACAGATCCTCGTGATCGCCTGGCTGAGTGTGACTATGGGGGGCATAGGCTCACCGCCGCAATTAAACGCGGAAACATCACCGCAACCCAATTCCATCCGGAGCGCAGTGGGGAAGCTGGAATTGAGATGCTGCGCAGTTTCATTGGAAGCTGAATCCTAATGCGGAGGAGGCAGGCTCATGCGTGCTTTGATAATTGGCTACGGTTCAATAGGGCAGCGACATACTCGCAACATTCATGCGTTGCTACCGGATGCAGAGATCATAGTGCTCGCACGAAAGCCTGGACAAACCATAGCTGGTGCTGCAGTCGTCTGTGACCTAGATGCTGCACTTGAGATGCGACCTGATGTTGCAGTACTTGCGACACCGTCCGCTGCACACATATACGTTCTCGTCGATCTCATCTTAGCTGGCATACCTACTTATGTGGAAAAGCCTGTCGTCACTGCAATGGATGATGTCGTTCGTGTGCGCGCAGCGCTGGCACAGCGGCCAGGAATTACACATGCGACTGGGTACAACTTGAGGCTGTTGCCCTCATTGCGGCTTGCCAGAACGCTGGTTGAGCAAGGTTCTCTCGGAGAGATTGCGCGCTCTTCATTTACTGCGGGCCAGTGGTTGCCGGATTGGCGCTCGACTGTGGATTTTCGCAACAGCTACAGCGCGCGAAAAGCAGAAGGAGGGGGCGTTGTATTTGATTTGAGCCATGAGCTCGATGCAGCCCGCTATCTTCTTGATGATATCCGAATAGACCATTGTCACACTATGCACCTACCAGCTCTCGAAATTGATGCGGAAAGTGCGGCGACGATGATAGGTCGTGCGAGGAGCGGGAGCCTCGTCACAGTCAGCGTCGACTACGTTGCCCGCCGACCGATCCGGCGCTATGAACTCGTTGGAGCCGAAGCGACGCTGATTTGGGATCTGTCTCTGCGGAGGTTGGAACTGCTAAGCCCTGATAGAAGCGAAGTTCTGACTGAGAATCCTGCAGATTTTGACATTCCCTCCACCTACGTTAGCGCGATGAAAGCTTTCTTAGCGGGCGCCTGCGGAGAGGACTGCACTTTGCTACCAAGCTTAGAGGACGGTCTTCTAAGTACTGAGTTAGCGATCACAGCTGATAAGCTTGGAGCATTAGCATGACTACGATCGCCACGATTTGCGCTCGCGGGGGTTCTCAAGGCGTACCTAGAAAAAACATACGTTTGCTGTGTGGCAAGCCGCTCATCGTACATACCATCGAACAAGCGCAGGCTTGCCCTGGTATTGACGCCGTCTATATTTCCACTGACGATCTAGAGATCGCTAGTATTGCAGAAAGGGCTGGTGCGATTATGCCCTTTCTTCGTCCTGCGGAACTAGCGACCAGCTCTGCGGCTAAGGTCCCGGTTATTGACCATCTGGTTGGCGAGTTGCAGCGTGCGGGTCTAAATTTAGACCGTGTCGTTGACCTGGATCCGACCTCCCCTCTACGGAACGTCAGCGATATCGAAGAGGCTATGGCTTTATTCGATACTAACACCGACGTTGTAATTACAGGCTTTAAGTCCGAGAAAAATCCATATTTCAACATGGTGGAGGTTCAGCCGGACGGAAATATCGGGTTAGTTAAGAAGCCCGCAACAAACATCGTGGGCCGTCAGGCGGCACCACAAGTTTTTTCCATGAATGCGTCCATCTATGTTTGGCGCGTCGAAGCGCTGAAGCATGGTTTGTGGAACGGTAGGGTCAAGCTTTTTGAAATGCCGCGGGAACGATCTATTGATATAGATTCAGAGATCGATTTTCTCATCGTCGAGAAGTTAATGGAGATGGCGAATGAAACACGGCGCTAACTTCTCTCTCAAAGACCGAACCATTGTGATTACCGGCGGTGGCGGAATATTAGGTAGACGTATGGTCCAGGCAATGGTGGAAGCTGGAGCTCGTGTAGCAATAATTGAACCGGATTTACCTAAAGCCCAAGCGGTCGTCGATGCGATAAAGGGTCAGGGTCTAGCGGAAGCATTTGCGGCCGATATTACCATCCCCGAAGCAATGAGTGTAGCGAGTGAGAAGATTGAGGCGAGACTTGGTCCCGTCTATGGTTTAGTCAACAACGCAGCGGTCAAAACAGATAATTTTTTCGAACCATTTGAGACTTTTCCCCTTGATGATTGGAATACCGTGATGGGGGTAAACCTGACTGGCGCTATGATCTCCTGCCAGATCTTTGGCAAGGCTATGGTTTCCAGGGGCGCCGGGGCTATCGTTAATACGTTGTCCATCTATGGTATAATGGCACCAGATCAGCGTATTTATGATGGGTCGATATATGAAGGGCGTAAAATCAATACGCCAGCCGTTTACAGCGCATCCAAAGCGGGTTTGTGGGGGCTCACAAAATATCTATCCGCATATTGGGGTGATAAAAATATTCGAGTAAACGCTCTAACGCCGGGCGGGGTATTCAGTGGCCAAAACGAAACTTTTGTAAGCGCGTATAGCAGGCGCGTTCCTATGGGTAGAATGGCTCACCAGGACGAAATGTCGGGTGCACTGGTCTTTCTGCTTTCAGATGCTTCATCATATATCACCGGGCAGAACGTTGTCGTCGATGGCGGCCTCAACGCATGGTAGGAACCATCTAAATGTCGACCTTTATAATCGCAGAGGCAGGTGTAAACCACAATGGCGAACCAGACCTCGCTAAGCGTCTGGTCGATGTGGCAGCGGAAAGTGGAGCGGACGCTGTAAAGTTTCAAAGCTTCTCAGCACAGAAGTTGACCTCTCGAGGTGCTCAAAAAGCTGAGTATCAAAAACGCTCAACTGGTGACGGCGACCAGTATGACATGCTTAAAGCACTAGAAATATCTGATGAGTTGCATTTTGAGCTAGCGGAGCGATGTGCCAGCAACGGCATCGAATTCATGTCAACAGCCTTCGATGAGGACGCTCTCGATCTTCTGGTCAGTCTTGGCATTAAACGCATCAAGGTACCGTCTGGTGAGATCACCAACCACCCGTTCTTGCGTTTTATGGCTGCTAAAAACTTGCCCATTATTATGTCCACGGGCATGGCCGATTTATCAGAGATTGAAGAAGCGATCGCTGTGATAGACGACGAACGTCGCGTGCGTAATTTTTTGACTCCATTAGAGAGCGTTTTGACAATTCTGCATTGTACCTCAAACTATCCGACAGCGGTTAAAGACGTAAACCTCAGCGCTATGCTTACCATAGGTAAATTAACTGGTATGCCTGTGGGGTATTCGGATCACACTCTAGGGACAATCGTTTCGACCGCAGCCGTTGCCATGGGTGCATGCGTCATAGAAAAACATTTTACTTTGGATAAATCCGCGCGAGGACCGGATCATGCCGCGTCGCTTGATGCGGAAGAACTGAAGAAGATGATCGAGCAAATCAGGATGGTTGAAGACGCTTTTGGTGACGGCGTGAAAGCGCCGGCTCCATCTGAAATTCCCGTACGTATGCTGGTGAGACGGAGCGTCACGACAACAAGATCTATTCCCGTCGGCAGCGTATTGACTCCGGGCGATCTCGCGCTGATGCGACCTGGGACAGGCATTCAGCCCAAGAATTTGCCTGACACCCTCGGTCGGACGGCAGCTAGAGATATTGCTGCAGGAGAAACGCTGATCTGGGAAGACCTCCTGTGAAGACACATCGTAGAATTATTTATGTTTCTGGCACCCGAGCCGATTTCGGGCTTATGCGCTCAAGCTTAAAACAGATTCAAGCTAGTTCAGCGCTGACACTTGGCATAGTTGCTACTGGCATGCACCTAGACGAGCGCTTCGGCAGCACAGTGACAGAGATAGAAAACTCGGGTTTGCCGATTGTCGCAAGAGTGCCTGTGGATCTTGTGAAGACGGATGGTGCCACGCTGGCTAAAAACATTGCAACGATGTTGAGTGGCTTTGTCGATGTTTTTACTGATAACAGACCGGATTGTATCGTGGTTTTGGGAGATCGCGGCGAAATGCTTGCTGCGGCGATCGCCGGCGGCCATATGTCAATTCCGGTGGTACACATCCACGGCGGTGAGCGGTCGGGTACAATTGATGAGTCTGTGCGCCATGCGATTTCCAAACTCGCTCATTTCCATCTTGTTGCAACCGAAGAAAGTAGCGAGCGTCTCGTCAAGATGGGAGAGCAGAAGGACACCATAAGGGTGGTTGGTGCGCCAGGGCTGGATGGTCTTGAAGAGTTGGCAATCCTTGATCATAGCCAACTTTTTACCGATCTTGGGTTAGCTTTGAATAAAAAAACTGCTCTGCTCGTATATCATCCTGTTTTGCAGGAAGCAGCTGAGGCTGATGAGCAGATAGAAGCAATTCTCGAGGCCCTGCTATCGGAAGGGATCTCTGTGATTGCGCTTAGGCCAAATTCCGATCCTGGAAGCGCCATGATAACCACCGTTCTTGAGCAGTATGCGCAAGAAGGTCGCATTGTCCTTAAAACGCACTTGCTCAGAGAACAGTTCGCCTCATTGCTGCGACACGCTGATATTCTTGTAGGCAATTCGAGCAGTGGAATTATCGAAGCGGCTACCTTCGGCATTCCTGTCGTCAATATCGGATCACGGCAGCATTTAAGGCAGCGCAATGATAATGTCATTGATACAGCTGCTGACAGAGTCTCCATTTTACAAGCGATCAGTGCAGCCCGGAGATTGGGTAGGAAGAGATATCATAATGTTTACGGCGACGGGCGCACGGGGAGGCGTATCGCAAAAATTCTTGAGGAGCTACCATTGCCGAGCGAGTTACTGAGAAAGTCGAATGCCTACTAAGTCCCTCAGTATCATAGGCGCCGGAGGTCATGCTGCCGTAGTTGGCGATTCTGCATTGTCGCAGGGGGTTTCTTCTTTAGTTTTCTACTCGCAAGACGTGTCAGCTACACAACGATGGCTTCTCAAGTCTGAGGTCATTCTTTTGAATGATGATGCAGACCTAGGCAATTTTCATGTTGCGATCGGTGACAACAGTACGCGCGAGCGGCTTTACAAGCAGTTCTCTACGCCCGGAAATGTACCAAATACGGTTATTCATCCGCAAGCAATTCTCTCCTCATTTGCAGAAGTCGGCTCTGGCGCCTTTGTTGCTGCCGCCGCTGTCGTCGCGGCTCGTACTACCATCGGTATGGGCGTCATCGTAAATCACCGTGCTGTTGTCGATCATGATGTGACAGTCGGGGACTTCAGCCATATAGCTCCAGGAGTTGTTCTGGGAGGCGGCGCGAGGGTGGGGGATCATGTCTTAGTAGGGGCAGGAGCAACAGTTCTTCCGGGTGTTTCGCTGGGCGATAGATCAGTTATCGGCGCGGGCGCAGTCGTCCTTCATGATGTATCGGCTGATCTTAAAGTAGCCGGCGTGCCGGCTCGACGAATAACAAGAGGGTTTTAGAGTGCATTCGTTAGAAATCAATATAGCTCGTTCGGCGACTCTGCGCGACGCATTGGCTCTGCTAGACCGCACGGGACAGGGCATACTCCTCCTCCATAACGACCGCGGCGACTTTGAGAGAACCATTACAGATGGCGATTTGCGCCGCTTGATTTTGAATGGTGCCCAACTGGAGGAGGACCTCTCCATCTTGCCGACAGGGGATCCGGTCGTTCTTGCCCCCGGCTTCACGCGCAGAAGCGCTTTAAACCTAATGCGTGAACATGCAATCAACCATCTACCAGTTGTGGACTCCAATAACCGGGTTGTTGACTTAGTCGCACGCGCACAAATCGACGAGCAAATCTTACTTTCCACACCACACATGGGAAGCGCTGAGCTTGAGTTCGTGGGCGAAGCTTTCCGGACGAACTGGATCGCGCCACTAGGTCCGAACGTCGATGCCTTTGAAGATGAATTGGCAAAAACTGTCGGATCGAGCCATGCGGTAGCACTAAGTTCCGGGACCGCCGCAATCCATTTAGCGCTAGTTCTTCTGGGCGTGAGCGCGCGGGACGTTGTTTTCTGCTCTACCTTGACGTTCGCAGCCAGTGTTAACCCAATAGTCTACGTGGGCGCCGAGCCGGTGCTTATCGATTCCGAACCTAACAGCTGGAATATGTCTCCGATCGCACTAAAGAAGGCGTTCGAGCATGCAGCACGAAAAAAGCGTCTACCTAAGGCAGTTATTATTGTATCCCTTTACGGCCAAAGCGCAGATATGGATCCTCTAATTGAGCTCTGTGATAAATATGATGTCCCGATCATTGAGGACGCTGCTGAATCGTTGGGCGCCATGTATAAGGGCAAGGCTTCCGGCACTTTTGGAAAGATCGGTATCTACTCATTCAATGGTAACAAAATAATCACCACCTCCGGCGGCGGCATGCTCGTAACCGAGGACGAGGCGCTGGCCGATCGCGCGAGATTTCTAGCAACTCAAGCCAGGGATCCCGCACCCCACTACCAGCATTCTACAATTGGCTACAACTACCGAATGAGCAACATTCTAGCTGGTGTAGGCCGTGGCCAACTTTCGGTGTTGCATGACCGTGTCGCAGCTCGTCGCGCGGTATTTGAAATTTACAGAAGCGAACTCTCTGATATAGAATGGCTCCATTGGATGCCCGAACCCGATTGGAGTTACTCCACACACTGGCTTTCTGTTTGTCGAGTTTCCTCCGGTGTCGCCCACGTGAAGACATCTGAAGTTATGGCTGCGCTTGCGGGAGATTTGATTGAGGCGCGGCCCGTGTGGAAGCCGATGCATTTACAACCTGTGTTCACGAGCTGCGAGTATTTTCGTCACGAGGACCGGTCAACATCCGATGATTTATTCGAGCATGGCATCTGCCTTCCTTCTGGCTCAAATATGACACCAGACCAAATTGGACGAGTTGTTGACCGGTTGCGGCACTTCAATGTCTAAATAAGTTAATATTTTTTTATGTGCGTCGATACTGATCCATTCGAAACAGGGGTGCGTTTCATGATGTTTGGCGGGGTGCCAAGGTGATCTGAACCTGATCTGAACTGATCTGAACCCTTCAAACTGGACCATTTTTGGCTAGAGTTTTCCGGTGCATTTTTCCTGGCTGTGAAAGGAACGGAAGACGATGAAGGCATCGCAGTTTTCGGACGCACAGAAGGCGTTCATTTTAAAGCAGGGTGATGAAGGCGTTACGGTTGCGGAAATCTGCCGGAAGGCAGGGATCAGCCAGGCGACCTATTTCAACTGGAAGAAAAAATACGCGGGCATGTTGCCGCCGGAGATGAAGAAGCTGAAGCAGCTCGAGGACGAGAATGCACGGCTGAAGAAGATTGTCGCGGATCTGACGTTGGACCGCGAGATGTTGCAGGACGTCATTCGCCGAAAGCTCTAAGGCCTGCTCGCAAGCGGGAGATGGTGAAAGGCATGTGCCAGGACTGGGCGATCTCGATCCGGCGTGCCTGTGGGGCGCTGGACTTCGATCGGTCGACCCACCACTACATCTCCCGCCGTGCCGATCAGGCCGGTCTTGAGCGTCGTATCCGTGAGATCTGCGAGACCCGTGTCCGCTATGGGTATCGTCGTGTGCATGTGCTGCTGGAGCGCGAGGGTTGGGGTACCAATATCAAGCGTACCTACCGCATTTACAGGGACTTGGGCCTGCAATTGCGTAACAAAACACCGAAACGCCGGGTGAAAGCCAAGCTGCGGGCGGATCGACAAATGGCCGTCGGGCCGAATGATATCTGGGCGATGGACTTTGTTCACGACCAGCTCGCCACCGGCAAGAAGCTACGCGTTCTGACCGTGGTGGATACCTTCTCACGCTACGTCCCGGTGCTTGATCCAAGGCACAGCTATCGCGGTGAAGATGTTGTGCAAACGCTCGAGCGGGTATGCCGTCAGGTCGGCTATCCCAAGACGATCCGAGTCGATCAGGGCACCGAGTTCGTATCCCGCGATCTCGATCTCTGGGCCTATGCGAAAGGCGTCACACTGGACTTCTCACGCCCTGGTAAACCGACCGATAACGCATTCATCGAGGCATTCAACGGCCGCTTCCGGGCAGAATGCCTGAACCAACATTGGTTCCTGACCCTTGCGGATGCCCGCGAAAAGATGGAGGATTGGCGTAGAGACTACAATGAGGTTCGGCCACATGGTGCGATCGGCAACAAGGTCCCGATCGCACTGATGAATCCGGGAAGCGTAACCAGCCCGCCTCCCTGACTGAAGCCGGAAAACTCAAGCCTCCGCTGGTCCAATGTCTGGGAGCAGTTCAGTTGGCAAACAGTGCGTCCTTTGGATCATCGCGGAAGTCATTCTAGAGACGAGAGAGTTCAATACGGCTAGCCGCGATCAGCGCACGTCGTGTGAAATGAAGGAAATGCTTGTCTAACTGGACGCCCCCATCAATGGCGCGACCAGACTGCTCCAGAGCTCTCTTAGCGGAAAGCTGTACTTGCTGATTGCTTTCCTCATTTTTAATATCCAACAGCCACCCGATGTCCCCGCTTAGTTCTCTGCGCAGATCTGACAGATCATCGTTCGTCGGAAGTTTTGCCTCGCTAGCGATCGCGGCATCGTGGCCAGCCAACCGATGGGTAACGATTGCCCTTGCTATAGCAATCGCTTCTCTCTCGCTCACTTCAAGCGCACTGGCGGACACGTTGCTAGGGACCCGTGATGTGAACAGAGCACGCCGCACTCGGATAGCCGAAAACTCAGCTTCAAGCTTCGCTGCTTCCTCGTGGCACCGGCCTACCGCTGTTTGGTAGTCATCAGTTTCAAGCGAAATTGGGAACTCTTTCTTCCCATAACGCAGCACGAGGTCTTTCGGAATGCGCTTCCGATAGTAATAAATGCATCCGCGAAGGACCAGTCCACGAGGTTTTGCCATATCGTCTATACTGCGTTGTGTAGCAGTTGGCGACAAAACAAATGGTAATGGGCCGAAACCCTAATTATCCGGGATTTTTAAAATGTCCGACCTGAGAGATAGGTGACGTTTTGTACCGGAGACATGGGTAACACTTTTCGTTTTGCGGGAGGTGTTGATGCCGTGGAGAGAGACTTCGGTTATGGAGGAACGTCTGCGCTTTGTCGCCCGATTGTTGGAGGGCAAAGGAATGAGCGAGGTGTGTCGGGACTTCGGCATATCACGCAAGACCGGCTAAAAGATATTCAATCGCTACAAGGACGACGGGCTTGAAGCTCTGACGGACAGATCGCGGCGTCCGGTTCGTTACGCCAACCAACTTCCCGATCCCGTCGAGGCCATGATCGTGCGCCTCAAAAAGGAGAAGCCGCATTGGGGTGCGCGCAAAATCCGCGAGTTGCTGGTGAAGAAGCTCGCCGGCGACGTCCGCATTCCGGCGAGCAGCGCCGTGCACGCGGTGCTTGACCGCCATGGCCTTGTGCGCCAGGCCCGCAAGAGGAACCGGGCAAACAAGGCCATGGGCATCGCGCTGTCGCAAGCGTCAATGCAAACGATCTGTGGTGCGCCGACTTCAAGGTCGCGTTCAAGCTTGGAAACGGTCGTCATTGTTCCCCTTTGACCGTAACCGATCTGGCATTTCGCTATCTATTGGCCTGCGAAGCCTTCGAATCGACCCGCAGCAGGCCGTGATCGAAGCCTTCCGCCGCCTGTTTGCCGAGCATGGCCTGCCTCAGGCGATACGCTCGGACAATGGGCTGCCGTTTGCTTCACCAAACGGGCTTTACAATCTGTCGAAGCTGTCGGTCTTCTGGCTCAGGCTTGGGATTGCGATCGAACGACTCAGCAGGACGGGCGGCATGAGCGTATGCATCTGACATTGAAGAAGGAGGCAACGAGACCGCCCGAACGTAACCTTCTTCAGCAACAGGTGCTTCGATGCATTCGTCAGCGAATTCAATGGCGAGAGACTGTATGAGGCTGCCAACATGAAAGTGTCTGTCGATCTCTACAACGTCTCCTTGCGGCCCTATCTGGGCCTGCCGAGATTGAGTTATCCCTTCCATGATCGCGACGTCATCTTCACGAATTGTGGACGCACCTGCCTCTATCGCAAGAAGATCAACATATCGACCGTGCTGGCCGGATAGAAACTGGAATTAAAGTAAGTGGAAATGGCATTTGGCTCGTCAGCTTCATGCATTATGATCTAGGATACATCGACCTGGAACAGAGAACGCTGCAAACCATCGACAATCCGTTCGGCACGAGATTGTCACCTATGTCTTAGGTACAAACTGTTACCTATGTCTTCGGTTCGGACAACGTTATTTATGGCGGAGAGGGTGGGATTCGAACCCACGATACCCTTGCAGGTATGCCGCATTTCGAGTGCGGTGCATTCGACCACTCTGCCACCTCTCCGGCGCGCTGTGGTAAGCGGGCCGTTCATAGCCACAGCCATGGCGCCATGCAAGCGTAAAATTCTGTTTTGTCTTGAAAACCACGCGAATTGCGATCCTGGGAATAGGCAGGGTTTCGATATCGCGCCGGCTAAGGATTCCTGGAGTTCGGCAAGTCTCTTTATTCCAAAGTTTTGACCGCGAGCAAAAGAACGTTCGCGCGTGGCCATGTCTCTTCAAGACAGTTTTAATAAGCGCCTCCAAGGGCGCTCAAACACAGTGTCGGAAATTCACGCAGCCTGCGACGCTTTGCCTATCTACGGGCTCTCTGGCACGTTCATTTGTATTCGGCTATTGTGCCTCTGATTTGAATGAGGTCACGGCATGGAGTGGTCGCTGCCGCCAGAGGCAACGCTGACTTTCGTCGGGACCACCTAGAATTTTGGTACTCGGATTTTATAGTTGCGGTTGGCGTGTTCGGGAACGATGCTGCCTTGATACGCTTGCTCCAAGGGGATGTCTTTGCACTATGTCAGCGGTGGTGAATGCGGGCGGATCTTTCGGGAGTTTGATTGGGACAACAATCCCCTTGGGCCAAAGGATGCATGGCCCGTCGAGCTGAAAGTTCTTGTCAACGTCATGCTTGGCTCGCTTCAGCCGATGCTGATGGTTTGGGGGCCGCAGCAGATCACCCTTTATAATGACGGCTATTCGCTCATGTGCGGCAACCGTCATCCGGACGCCTTTGGCAAGCCTTTTCAGGATCTCTGGTTTGACATCTGGGACAAGGTCGAGCCGATCATCAGTGCCGCCTATGCTGGCCAAGGCACCTCGATGGACGACATCGAGTTTACCATGCACCGCAAGGGCTATCCGGAGGAAACGCATTTTGCCTTTTCCTATACGCCGGTTCGCGATCACTCGGGGACGGTGCTCGGCATGTTCTGCGCGTGCTCGGAAATCACCGGCGAGGTGCTGATGCGCCGTGAGCAGAAGCTGCAGCAGGAGCGCCTGCGGCAGGTCTTCGAACTCTCCCCTGGTGGCATCGCCACATTGATTGGTCCCGACCACATCTTCGAGTTCGCCAATGAGGAATGCTATTCCATCATCGGTGCCGGGCGCGAGATCATAGGCAAGCCAATCGCCGAGGCGCTTTCGGAAGTGGCGCAGCAGGGGCATATCGAGAAGATCGATGAGGTCTACAGGACGGGTAAACCCTTTGTTGCAAAAGGCCAGTCGATCGAGCTGAACCGCGGGCCGGGCGGTGAAAAGCAGGACCGGTCGATCGATCTGGTCTATCAGCCGATGCGTGATGCCGTGGGCGAGATCTTCGGCATCCTGGTTCAGGCGCAGGATGTGACCGAGCGCCTGGCCGAAGAGCGGCACAAGGAACTGGTGGCGCATGAACTTGGGCATCGCCTGAAGAACCAGTTGGCCATGGTTCAGGCCATCGCATCGCAAACATTGCGATCTGCACCGGATATGAATGTGGCGCGGCAGACGCTCGCCGAGCGCATCAATATCTTGAGCCGCGCCCACGATACGGTGATCCAGGGAGGGCTAGGTTCCTCCACGGTCCGCAATCTCGTCGGGCAGATGCTGGCGGTGCATGATGACCCGAGCGAGCCCCGCTTCGTTGTGGACGGGCCGGAAATCCATGTCGGCTCTCGCCCGGCGCTGTCGCTTTCCCTTATTCTCCATGAGCTTGCCACAAATGCCGTGAAGTATGGAGCGCTCTCGACGCCGACTGGCAAGATCGAGATTTCCTGGCAGGTTGTTGGCGAGAACCGGGAGACCTTCGAATTTACGTGGCAGGAAAAGAGCGGTCCGCCTGTCTGCCAACCGGACCGCGAGGGCGCTGGCTCACGATTGATCAAGGCCGGGGTGTCCGGGGTCTCGAACAGCAAGGTCACGGTTCGTTATGAGCCGAGCGGTCTGCAGTGCAACGTCGTGGCTGATCTGCGCGCATTCCAGCAAGATCACTGAGCGCCGCCAGAGGCCGGCAAGCCTCTGCGGGAGCGCTCTAAAGCCCGTCGCGATCTTTCAGATTCGCTCCTTCGCTCTAGGTCCTTGTTTTGCCGCATGTCGTTATCGCAAAACCGCTGCACACTTTTGCGCGACATGCTTCAGAACTTCAGCCGATAGCGGATATGACCGTCGCTCTTGACGTAGCTGTCATAGAGCGCCTGGGCGGGATGATTGCCTTCATCCGTATGCCAATAGAGGCGCGACCATCCGTTTTCGTGGCAGATGCGGATGAGATCCTCGATGAGGGCGCGGCCGATGCCTTTGCCGCGGATGGTGCCATCGACGAAGAGATCTTCAAGATAACAGTCCGGCGTCTTGGCCCAGGTGGATTCATGAAAATGGTGGATGGCGAAGCCGGCGACCGCGCCGTCCAGAACGGCAAGTCGCACTGATAGCCGCGATACCGGGTCCAGCAATCGTTCCCAGGTATGGTCGGTCACGTCGTCTGCTAGATCGACCTTGTAGAAGGCCAGGTACGCCTTCCACAAACGGAGCCAATCATCCCGGTCACTGCTGGTGGCATCGCGGATCGTCAGTGTCATTGTCTCTGTCAGGCTCCTGCTTCGTCCAATAGCCGGATCATCTCGTCGCTCAAGCGAAGACTGACCGCGCGTTTGAAGCTCTCCAACTGCGAAAGGCTGGTGGCGCTGGCGATCGGGGCCGTTACAGATGGTTTTGCCAACAGCCAGGCCAGCGCAATATCGGCGTGCCGTGCACCGGTCTCAGCCGCGATCGCGTCCATGGCGCCTAGGATGGCAAGCCCACGCGGATCGAGATAATTGGCGACGCGATAGGAGCGCGCAACACCCTCGGTGTCGGCCTTGGTTCGGTATTTGCCGGTCAGGAAACCGGCAGCGAGGCTGTAGTAATTGATGACGCCTATTTCTTCGCGGGCGCAAAGGTCCGCGAGCGGGCCTTCAAACTTGTCGCGGGTATAGAGATTGTATTCCGGCTGAAGAACGTCGAAACGTCCGAGCCCGGTCGCTTCCGCGACATCGAGTGAGGCCTGAAGCTGCTGCGCATTGTAGTTCGAGCAGCCGATGGCTCTGACCTTGCCAGCCTCTTTCAGCCGGGCAAAAGCGCCGAGCGTTTCTTCAAGAGGCACGGCATCATCCGGCTTATGGGCGAGATAGAGATCGATATAATCGGTCTGCAGTCGACGCAGCGAGTCGTCGACCGCCTTGGCAATCCAGTCAGCGCTCAGCCCCGTCTTGCGCTCATTATTGTCAAAGCCGACCTTGGTGATGATGACGGCGTCGTCACGCTTCACGGAGCCGCTCTTCAGCCACTTGCCGATAATCGCTTCGGATTCTCCACCCTGATGGCCGGGTACCCATGCCGAATAGACATCCGCTGTGTCGATGGCATTGAAGCCGGCATCGAAGAAGGCGTCCAGCAGTTGAAAGGAGGTCTTCTCGTCTGCGGTCCAGCCAAAGACGTTGCCACCGAAGACGATAGGCGCGACGGAAAGGCCGATGCGGCCAAGCGTTCGGTTCTGCATGGAGTTTCTCCTCAATTGTCTCTCGAATGGTTTAGCGGTGCTGCCAGGCGATGACTATTGAATTTCCGTGATCCAATCATCTCGCCGAAAGGGTAAACGCCTGTCACGAGGAGAGGTTTCGAAATGCCGTCGGTGGCTTTTCATGATGCTGCTGCCAGATGCGACGCAGATGACGCGCGGAGGCGAAGCCTGAGCGTTCTGCCACGGCCTCCATATCGAGCCTGGATTGGGAGATGATATCGCGCGCCAGGGTCACCCTGATCAGATTGACATAGTCCACGACGCTTAACCCCGTCTGCTCTCGAAACAACCGGGACAGATGTCGCTGGCTGAGATTGGCAATGTCTGAGAGGCGCGCCAGCGTCCAGTCCTCTGCCGGATTTGCAACGATGGCATCCTGGGCCCGATGAATGGAGGGGTGAATGTGGTTTCGGCCCGAAAGCCAGGGTGAAATTTGTGGATCGTGGGTCGCGCGACGCAGATAGACCACCATGATCTGCGCGATGCGGGCGGCGACCTCTGGACTGACGAGGGTCGAGACGAGATGCAGAATGAGGTCTATGCCCGTGGAAATGCCAGCGCTTGAAAAGCGTTTGCCATCCTCGACGAACAGCCTGTTTTCCTGAACCAGGGCAAGTGGCGCAATACGCTTGAGATCGGCGATGCAATGGGCGTGCGTGGTGCAAGAGTGGCCATCGAACAGCCCGGCCTCTGCGGCAATCAACGCGCCGGAGCAGATGCTGACGATTGTCGTGTCCGGCCTCACTGTTCTCCGCAGCCAGCCGGAGAGAGCGCGCCGTTCCTTGGAGGCCTCCGGCTGCTGCGGGGCCACAGATGAGCTTCCGGAGATCAGGATCATCGCATGTGCGGGCAGCACATCTGGCAGAGGCTCCAGCCCGCAAAGGCCAAGTCCTATCGTCGTCGTCTGGTTTGGCTGCGCTGCGATGTAGCGGCAATCGAAGCGGATTTTTCTCTGTTGTTCATTGGCATAGCGCAGCACTTCCAGAGGCCCGGCAACATCCAGCAGCAGTGTCTGCGGGGGCAGCACTACAAAAACAGGAATGACGTGCGGCGTGTCGCCAGGTTCTTGGCTCATCAGTCAGCCTTCCTCATGTCATCGATTGCATCTTCGACGGTTGCGATGCGCGCAAACCGTCCCGAAAGCACGAGTTCGGTGCGCTTGGCAATGTCGGCGGGCGAGAAGACCTCGCCAGAGGCATGCGTCATTGGGAAGGTCAGCGTGGCTTCGGTCACGTAGTCAACCTCATAGCCGAGATCGGCGGCATGGCGCGTTGTGGTCTCGCAGCATTGCTCGGTGCGGATGCCGGAGACGATCAGACGGTTGATCCCCCGCTGCGTCAGCCAGACGTCAAGCCCGGTTCCGACGAAGGCCGAATGACGGTTCTTCTGGAAGGTGACGTTTGGGTTGATGCTGATTCCTTCGAAAGTGCGAATAAAGCCGCTTTCGGTCGAAAAGGCCCGGTCTCCATCGACGTGGAAAATCTGCACGACGGGAATGCCTGCCGATTCTGCCCCATCGATCAACGCCTGTTGGGCTGCGATGAATTTCGTCAGGCCGCTTTCTTCGAAGTAGGGTGTGTGTCGGAAGGATTCCTGGACGTCGATAACGAGAAGCGCAGTGTTGTGGGACATTTTTGTAACTCCAGTGTTCATCTGGATACTGTTTTACGCCCGCGATAGAAAGCCGAAATGCGCTCATCGGACGAAAAGAGGACATATCGGGCCATCTTGCTCGGGTCCCCGGAATCTCGTCGGAAGGAAGAAGCGAACGTTAGACTCTCGATGCGCTACACGTCATCTTTGGACGTCGCTTCATCGTTCGGGACTTGAGCGAGGCGCGCGCCAGTAGCCGATGAGGGATAGAAGCAGGGCTGCAACGGAGGCGGCAATTAAGGCCAACGGCCACTGGAGCATAGGATTGCGTAACAATAGCAGGGTGAAGATGCCGTAGCTGACGAGCAACGAGATCAGAGTGATGCTGGTTAGGATGAAGCGGCTGGTGCTCGCAATAACTCTTGGTCGCCGCAGGTAGAGAACGGCAAAAGCTGCGGCTAAGAGAGAGCTGAGTGTTTTTCCAAGCAGAACCGGAACGCCAATCTGTGACAGGAGCATCCACGTAACGAAAGCATCAAGTGCCATGCACGTGATCTGAACAGAAATAAAACGAGCAAATGTCACGCCAAACCTCGATCATGAGCAGGCGTGATCATAAGTGCTCAATTGGGCGTTGTCAGCAGCTTGCTTACCGAAGCGCGAACGCTCCGACGAAGGCCATGGCGACACCGATGTTCAGCCCTACCAACGTCGCCAAAAGCGTCAGAATCGAAACGCCGCTTGCCGCCATAAGCGCGGCAGCTGCAAAGACTGCCACCACAAGGATGCCGACCGTCGCGACAGCGAAGGTCGAACGTGTTGCCGCAGCACTCAAGCCAAGGGCTATTCCCAGAACAAATTCCATGATGCCGCTCCTCCCAAAGCAATCAAGACAAGGCATCTTCTCCTCAAAAGCTGCGATGTCTCCTCGATGGCATGCACTTCACGATATCGAATGTAACACAGTATAACGATTCTGCCAGTTTTTATTCAAACTGTCACAAAGTCCTTACGGTTCCCGAATCGTGGTGCATCGGTTACCATTGGGTATGAGCGATATTTTCAGTCAGCCAGCGCTGAGCAATCTCACCGAATTTTCCGTTTCCGAGCTGTCCGGTTCCATCAAGCGGACGGTGGAGACTGCGTTCGATCAGGTGCGCGTACGTGGTGAGATTTCCGGCTACCGCGGACAGCACACATCCGGTCACGCCTATTTTTCGCTGAAGGACGATCGCGCACGCATCGATGCCGTCATATGGAAGGGAAGCTTTTCCAAGCTGAAGTTCCGCCCGGAAGAGGGCATGGAAGTGATCGCAACGGGAAAGATCACGACCTTCCCGGGATCATCGAAGTATCAGATCGTCATCGAAAGCCTGGAACCCGCGGGCGCTGGCGCATTGATGGCCTTGCTGGAGGAGCGTCGCCGAAAACTTGCTGCGGAAGGTCTGTTCGATCAGGCGCGCAAGCGCCGGCTGCCCTACATGCCGCACGTGATCGGTGTGGTGACCTCCCCGACAGGTGCCGTCATCCGCGATATCCTTCACCGGATTTCCGATCGTTTTCCGGTTCATGTTCTGGTTTGGCCCGTCAAGGTTCAGGGCGAGGGTTCGGGTGAAGAGGTGGCGAACGCCATACGGGGCTTCAACGCTCTGCCTCAGGGCGGCGATATTCCGCGTCCAAATGTGCTGATCGTTGCGCGTGGCGGTGGTAGCCTCGAGGACCTGTGGAGCTTCAATGACGAGATCGTCGTGCGGGCGGCGGCGGAAAGCGCAATTCCGCTGATTTCGGCTGTCGGCCACGAAACCGATACGACCTTGATCGATTACGCCGCGGATGTTCGTGCGCCAACGCCGACAGGGGCTGCGGAAATGGCGGTGCCGGTTCGAGCCGATCTTGAAGCGCAGCTTGCCGGTCTGGCGGCACGTCTATCTGGTTCGACGCGCCGGCATATGGATAATCGCGCCCAGGGACTTCGTGCGCTGGTGCGCGCGCTCCCCTCGCTCGACCAGTTGCTGGCGCTTCCCCGCCGCCGGTTCGATGAGGTATCCGTCGGGCTTGGCAGAGGGCTTGAGCTCAACACCATGAACAAGCGCCGCAGCTTCGAGCGCACCGCGTCCGGATTGCGGCCGGATGTTCTCGGCCACGGCCTGCGCCAGCATCGCCAGCGTGTGAATGAACGCATGCTGCGGGCAGAAGCATTGATCGAGAGACGCCTGCTGCAGGCCAAGTCCAGAGTATCGTCATCGGATTCATCCTTGCGCGCTCTGCCGATGCGCCTGTCTGGCCAGTTGGATCGGCAGAAAGAACGACTATTGGCTTGCGTGCGACGTGCCGATACAGCCGTTCTTCATCGCATGGCGCAGAATAGATCCGGCCTCGCTGCACATGAGCGCATCTTGCAATCGCTTTCCTACAAAAACGTCTTGAAGCGCGGCTACGCGGTCATTCGCGATGAGGAGAACCGGCCCTTGACGCGCGCAGCGGCGATCGCTCCGGGCGCGATGATCTCGGTGGAATTTGCCGATGGGCAGATCTCGGCTGTTGCAGGCGGGGACTCTCCAGGGCAGGTTGAGACATCAGCGGGCCAAGTTCGAAAGAAGCTCAGCAAGCCTGTAGCAAGTGATCCCGGCAACCAGGGCAGTCTGTTTTAATCAGGGGCGGCTGGGTCTTCATGTCCGCACTGCGGGAACTCTTGCGCCAATGTCGACAATTGTTTGCAGCAGTTTTTATGAATACACTTAAAATATAAGTGATTCTTCGGTTTGGGGGCGGGCGCGATGGAATATCAGGAAAAGTCTGAGGTTTTTTGGAAGAAGTCCGTCGATTCCCACCTTGCTTTGCCTGAGTTATATCAAAAGAAACGCCACTATCTCTCTGCGATCGTCGAGCACTTGCCGGCAATGAAATCCGGCCTTGATATCGGTTGTGGCAATGGCGAATACACTGCCATGATGTTGCCCAAGGTGGAAAAGCTTTGCGGCTATGATATTTCGCCAGGTCTCCTGGAAAAAGCGAAAGCCGATTTTGCGCATGAGCCGCGAATGAACTTTCATCTCGCAGACGTCGACGCCATCCCAGAAAACCCGCAAAGCTTCGACGTGATCTTGTGTATGGGCGTGACGAGCTGCCTTATCGACGACAACAAGTATCGCGCGCTTATTGGGCAAATTGCCAATTTTGCCCAGGATAATGCCTTTGTCATCATGGGAGACACGCTGTCTCATTCGCAAAATTTATTGCTGGATGATCCGAGCGGTTACGTCGCCATGTACAGAAGCATGGACTATTATTTAGCTACTCTTCGTGAGAACGGCCTTGAGCTCGTAAGCGAGTTCAAAATCATCGACAGCCATGGTGGGCGAACAGCAAACAAACTGTTCCTCTTTTGGAAACCGAGACGCGCACATTGATGACGCGCTCCGGCGGTCTATCCGATCTGACAGTCACCGATAGCCCAGCCGCTGACGATGTTGCGGAAATCGGCGCTAACCTTTCTGCATTCAACGATGCTGATGTGGGCTCCGCTGACAGGGTGCCGCTCGCGGTGATCATTCGTGGCGATGACGGCGCGCTACTTGCCGGCATCAATGGATACACGGCCTGGGGCTGGCTCTACGTGCAGTGGCTCTGGGTTCACGAACGTCTCCGCGGCCAGCAGATGGCAGGCCGCATGTTGACGGCGGCGGAAGAGGAAGCACGGGCGCGTGGTTGTCACTCCGCTTGGATCGACACCTTCAACCCGGCGGCGGAAAAGGCTTATCGCCGCCAGGGTTATGAGGTGTTCGGGGAGCTGCCAGACTTTCCGATCGGCCGTACCCGGAAGTTTCTGAAGAAGCGACTCTAGACGGTCCTACCCGAAAAATTTCAGGCCGCCAGTCGACCTCCGGTCATCGGTTCGGGTGCACCGGTCGTGGTGGGGAAGCTGATCGGCATATTGCGCAGCACGCGGACAGCCAGAAAAGCAAAGCATTCGGCTTCTACGGCGTCGCCTCGCCAGCCGAGTGTTTCAGCAGGCTGCGCGTCCACTCGCGCCAGCTTTGCCAGCATTCTCATCAACGTCGGATTATGGCGCCCGCCGCCACTAACGAACAGTCTCTCCGGGCGCTGTGGAAGAAGGTCCAGTGCCCTGCCGACGGCGGAGGCGGTGAAGGCCGTCAGCGTGGCTGCGCCGTCTTCCAGCGAAAGGCCGTCCGCCATGCTGGCACCGAAATCGAAGCGGTCCAGCGATTTCGGGAAGCGGGCGGTGAGATAGGGATGCTGCAGCAGCTTTGCCAGTCGCTCTTCGTTGACGTGACCCGATGCGGCGATCAAGCCGTCACGGTCCATATCGCCCAGTCCATGCTGCTTGATCCAGTCGTTGATCGGGGCATTGGCCGGGCCGGTATCGAAGGCAACGACATGGCCCTTGCCATCGCTCCAGGTGACATTGCCGACGCCGCCGAGATTGAGGATGGCAGCACTCCCATCCTGCGCAACGCCTTTCAGCAGCGCCGAGTGGTAGGCGGCAGCAAGCGGGGCACCTTGTCCACCAGCGCGAACATCGGCGCTGCGAAAATCAAAGGCGACCTTGGTGCCGAGCAGCTTCGCCATCAATTCGCCATCGCCCAGTTGCCGCGTGGCGCCAAGGCGACCCGGTTGCGGCGCGCGGTGCAGAACCGTCTGCCCATGGAAGCCGACGACGCCGATATCGGAGAACGAAAGCCCGGCATCCTTCACAAGCTCTGCCACGGCAGCGGACTGAGCGCGGGTCAGCGCGTCTTCGGCTCGGCCAAAAATCTCCGGCTCCGGTCCTTCGAAATTCCATTTGCGGGCCTCAGCCAGCGTCTCCTCCAGAAGATCGCGAACCGCCTGATCATAGGGTGCGAGCGTGTAGGCACCGAAGCGCTCGACGCGTTCTCCATCGGTGTGAAGAAGCGCAACGTCGATGTTGCCATCCAGCACGGTTCCCGTCATCAAACCCACGGCCCAGATCGGTTCCATGTCGTCTCTCCTCAATGCGTGTTGATCATATCGCCGATGGCAGCGCGCAGTGCGAAAATGCCGCTATCGACGTGGCGGCTCGGATGCACGCGGTTGGTCAGCAAGGTCCAGGCGCGGCCCTTGTCGAAATCGACCCAGAGACCGGTGCCGGTGAAGCCGGTATGGCCGATAACGCTATCATTGCAGAGTGCGCCACCCGACCAACCGTCATAGGGGCGCTCCCAGCCGTGGGTGCGTTTGTCGGAAAGCGGTTGGCGCATCAGTCTGACCACGGGATCGCTGTTCTCGTTCCCTGTCAACAGCGACTGGGCATAGTCGAGAACGGCATCGACAGTGCCGAACAGTCCCGCATGGCCGGAGCCTTGGAGCGCGTAACAATTCTCGTCGTGCACCTCGCCGCAGATTATCCGGTTGCGCCAGGTGCAAAATTCGGTGGCCGCGGTTTCTTCAGGCGTGCTCTCAAAGGCAAAGCCCGCGCCGGCATCCATCTCGCGGATGCGCTTGGCTTCCAACCTCTCAAGAGCGATGCCAAGCAGGATATAATTGATATCCGAATAGGCAGGCTCGCCATGTCGCCATTCGCGCTGAAGGACAAAGGCGCGCAGACGGTCGGGGTCATCGCCGTAGGTGTAGATCGGCTCTACCGCCGGAAACGGGGTCTGGTGGCCGAGGCACTGGCGGAAAGTCACTTTCCGTTCCCAGCAATCTGGGGCGTATTGCCGGAAATCGGGAATGAGCGTCGTAATGGAACTATCGAGATCGATCGCGCCTGAAACTGCCAATTCGAGAATCTTGCGCGTGGTGAAGATGACCTTGGTCAGCGAAGCGAGATCAAACCATGTGTCGAGCATCGTCGGGCGCTCGCCACCCACCTTCTGCGCGTGGCCGATTGCTCTTGTCAGTCGCTTGCCCTCACGGTCGACCATGCCGAAGACGCCGCCTGGAATGCGACCGTCCTCCACGGCGTTTTTCAGGAGACCAAACCCACTGTCGAAAGGCGTAAGGAGAGGCGACTGTACTTCGGCCATGGATCTTTCCCCCTCAGTTGGTTGCCGCCATTTCAAGCTTCACGCGGTGGTCGGCGCCAAAATGGTCCCAGCGTGAAGGCTGCGGCTCGAAGCCCTCGGGACGTAGCAATGTCGGCATCGCCTCAGTGTTCAGCTCATACCGCTCGCGCCGCCGTTCCATGGTCGGCACTGCTGCAATCAGCTTCTTGGTATAGCTGTGTTGGGGATTCGACAAGACGGAGCGGGCGTCGCCGATTTCGACGATTTGGCCTGCATAGAGCACGGCCACGCGGTGGGCGATGCGTTCGACCACAGCCATGTCGTGCGAGACGAAGAGATAGGCAAGATCGCGCTCCTTTTGCAGGTCGATCAGAAGATCGAGAACGCGAGCCTGGACGGACACATCGAGCGCCGACACTGCCTCGTCCAGCACGAGAATGGAGGGATCGAGCATAAGCGCGCGGGCGATGCAAAGACGCTGGCGCTGGCCGCCGGAAAACTCATGCGGATAGCGGGTGAGGCTATCGGATGGAAGGCCAACGCGATCGAGAAGCGCTGTCATGCGCGAGGTGATCTGTCCGTCGATCCGGATGCCCGCTGCAATGACGGGCTCGGCCAAAAGGCTTTGCACATCGAGACGCGGATTGAGCGATGCATAGGGGTTTTGGAACACCATCTGCATCGGCTTCTGCGCCTTTGTCGACTCGGACGATTGCGTGGTAAAAGAGCCTCGTGTGGTCTTGACCAGACCGAGAAGAGCTCGGGCAGTGGTCGATTTGCCCGATCCGCTTTCTCCAACAACCGCCAGAGTCTCGCCCCGGCATATCTCGAAAGCCACAGCTTCCACCGCATGGATTGCGCCGGCGGGTCTGCGTAAGAGCCCCGTCGTCGTGGGGAAGCGTACGGTCAACTCCTTGACCGAAAGGACGGCGGGCTCATACGCGTATTTCAGTCGCGGCGCGTCGTCGCGGACATGCTGACCGTTGGCAAAATGCGGCACGGCGTTCAGCAGGTGTTGTGTGTAGCTGTGCTGCGGACGGTCGAGAATATCGTCAGCTTTTCCCTGTTCCACCACCTTTCCAGACTGCATGACGAGCACGCGATCGGCGATGCCGGCAACCAGCCCGAGATCATGGGTGATAAAAATCAGGCCGGTGCCGGTCTCGCGTTGAAGCTCGGCGAGAAGCGCCATGATCTGCGCCTGGACAGAGACATCCAGTGCGGTGGTCGGCTCATCGGCAATGAGAAGGCGCGGGGAGGCTGCGAGCGCCATCGCGATCATCACCCGCTGCAGCATTCCGCCCGAAAGCTGGTGCGGATAGTAGCCGAGGCGTCTCGCCGCATCGGGAATACGCATCCGGTCGAGCGCGCGGAGTGTCTCGGCACGCGCTTCTGTCCCGCCCTTGCCTTGCAGGCGAAAGACTTCTTCGATCTGCTTGCCGATGGTGAGAACCGGATTGAGCGAGGTCATCGGCTCCTGAAAGATCATGCCGATCTCCGACCCTCGAATCCGCTCCATGCGCCCAGTGTCCAGAGTGGCGAGATCCAGCGTCTTTCCATCTGCAAGCGACAGATCGATCCGACCACTGGTGATCTTGCCGCCGCTGTAGTCGATGAGGCGGTTGATGGAGAGCGCGGTGACGGATTTTCCCGATCCGCTTTCGCCGACGATCGAAAGCGTTTCGCCCGCATCGAGCGTGAAGGTCACGCCGTCCACGATCGGCTTGATGGCTTTGCCGCGACCAAAGCCGACACTCAGATTTTGAACCGAAAGAAGCTCAGTCATGATGCCACCCGTCGCATGCGCGGATCGAGCAGATCGCGCAACGCATCGCCCAGAAGGTTGAAGCCGAGAATGCCGAGCATGACGGCGAGACCCGGGAAGATCAGCAGCCACGGCGCCATTTCCATCAGGTTGATGCTATCTGCCAGCATCAGGCCGAGCGAGGAGTTCGGCGGCTGTGTACCAAGGCCGAGGAAACTCAAGCCCGATTCGGTGAGAAGCGACCATGCCAATGCCAGTGTTACCTGCACGGTCAGTGGCGCCACAAGATTGAGCATCAGGTGCCGGGTGAGGATGTAGGAGGTAGAACTGCCGAAGGTGCGGGCCGCATCGACGAAATCACGCGCCTTGATCGACAGTGCCGGTCCACGCACGACGCGCGTGAAGATTGGCGTGTAGACGAAGGCGATGGCGAGAATGCTGGTGAAGGTGCCGGGGCCGACGACGGTGATGAACAGCAGGGCAAGCAGGATGGCCGGGAAGGCGAGCAGAATATCCATAAGCCGCATGACCACACCATCCCACAGACGGCCGACCCATGCGGCGGTGAGCCCCAGAATCGTGCCGATCACGGCGGCAATGCCGACAGAGGAAAAGGCGACGAGGAAGGACTGACCGATGCCGATCATCAACCGGCTGAGGACATCGCGCCCGAACATGTCGGTGCCCATCCAGTGAGCGGCAGTTGGTCCCTGCAGGCGGTCGATGCGGAATTGTTGCAGCGGATCGTAGGGCGTCAGGCCAAGCCAGGCGGCAAGCGCCAGCATCAGGTAGGTGAGGACGATGGCTGCGCCGACACAACCACTCGGATGGCGCAAAAGCCGGGAAAGCAGGGAGGTCATGACCGGCTCCCCAAGCGAATGCGCGGATCGAGCGCGACATAGGCGAGATCGACGATGAGGTTGACGATCATGAAGTTCAACGCGACGAACAACACCGCACCCTGCACCAGCGCGTAGTCGCGTTGCAGGATGGCTTCCAGCGTCATGCGCCCAAGGCCGGGAAGTGCAAAGATTTGCTCGACCAGCACCGCGCCGCCAAGCAGATAGCCGAACTCGACACCGCAGAGCGTGATGACCGGTATGAGAGCGTTGGGCAGGGCATGCCGCCAGATGACGTTGCGGCGCGCGACACCCTTGCTGCGCGCGGTCCGCACATAGTCATCGCTCAAGACATCCAGCATCGCCGAACGGGAAATGCGCGTGACGGAGGCGGTGAAGGACAGTCCAAGCGTCAGCGCCGGGAAAAACAGCTGCGAGATATTCGCGATCGGATCCTGCGTGAAGGGCACGTAATCGCCCATGGCTGGCAGAATGCCGAAGCCTGCCGAGAGGATGTAGATGATGCCGAGGCCGAAGACGAAGCTTGGCGTGGATTGCCCGATCATGGCGAAGATCCGGACGCTGAGATCAGAGCCGCGGCCAGCGCGCGTTGCCGCGAAGACGCCGAGCGGCAGGCCGAGAAGAAGAGCGATCACCACGGAGAAGCAGGCGAGCTCCAGCGTCAGAGGGAAACGCTGGAGAATGACCTCGAGAACCGGCTTGCCATAGGTGACCGAGAGACCAAGATTTCCTGTGATGACGCCGGAAAGCCAGCGGCCATACTGGACGAGCCAACCCTGATCGATACCGAAATAGGCCGATAGCGCCTGCTTCTGCTCCGGCGTCAACAACCCGGCCTCGGTGCCGAGCATGGCGGTGATGGAGTCACCGGGAACGAGGCGGATGGCGACGAACACCAGAACGGAGACACCCAGCATCACCAGCGGGAATGTCACAAGACGTCGTAGCAGATAGGTCATGTTGTCATCCGCCTCATGCACGCATTACTTAACGGTGACCTTGGAAAGGCCGAAGAGAGAGCCATCCGGGGTTGCCACGAAGTTTTCGACATTCTGCTGCTGCGCCGTGTAGGAATAGCCGGTGTAGAGCCAGATCCATGGCGAGACCTCGGCGAGATGCTTGTCGAAAGCGGCGAAGATTTCCTTGCGCTTGGCGACATCGGTTTCGACACGACCCTTCTGCATCAGGTCGTCCAGCGTGTCGTCGATATAGTGGGCGACCTTTTGCAGGTTGCCGGCTTTCGTCCAGTAGCGGTTATACATGGTGTAAGGATCAGCCCGGCCACCATTCAGCGCAATGGCCATGTCGAAATCGCCCTTGAGCCAAGTGTCGACATAGACATTGAGTTCCATCATCTTGATATCGAGATTGATGCCGATTTCCTTCAACTGCGACTGAATAACCTGAGCTTCGGCAGCCGCCGTCGGCGGTTCGCCGGTTGCGGCAATCACGGTTGCGGAGAAACCATCCGTCAGCCCGGCATCGGCCATCAGCTTCTTGGCTTTTCCCAGATCTTTCTTGTAGCAGAAGAGGCTGTTCGGGTCCGAGCGATAGAGCGGCATGGTCAGCGGTCCGGTGACTTCGCCTTCGCCGAGCAAAGCCGTATCGAGAACATCCTGACGGTCGATAGCGCAGGAGATTGCCTGCCGCACCGCAAGCTCCGTCATCGGCTTGCGCGACGCGTTCAGCTGCAGCGCGTGATAGGAGAGAACCGGCTTACGGTTCAGCGTCAGTCCCGCAACCTTCGGCACAAGCGTTGCGACCAGAGGGTCGTTCAACAGGGCGAAATCGACCTTCTTGGCACGTAGTGCTGCAAGAATGGCGTTCTCATCCGGCAACACGCTGATGTCGATGCCATCGACACCCACCTTGCCGCCGGCCCACGCGGCATTGGCTTTCAGCACTTCCTTCTGGTTCGGCTCCCAGCTTTCCAGCTTGAACGGGCCGCTGCCAACGGCAGCCGTCCCAATCTTGCCCGAGGTGATTTCGGAAGCAGGAACGATCGCGGCATTGATGCTGCCCATGGCGGTCAGCAGCGGAACATCGGGCTGCGACAGGTTGAAGACCACCGTCGCGGCGTCCGGCGTATCGATGCTGGCAATCGAAAGATAGTTCGCGCGTGCCGCGGCACCCGTCGCCTGGTCGAGAATGCGCTCGAAGGAAGCCTTCACGTCGGCGGAGGTGACGGCAGCACCATTGTGAAACTTGGCGGCTGGGTCCAGCTTGAAGGTCAGTGTCTTGGCGTCGGGCGAGAAGGTCCATTCTTTCGCAAGCGCCGGCACGACCTTGAGATCGCCATCCAGGCGGACCAGAGGTTCATAGATCAGTTCAAGCAGGCGGATGGAAGAAAAGGCCGTCTGCTTATGCGGGTCGAGGCCGGTGGCATCCTGCGCCCATGCCATCTTCAAGGTGGCCGCGAAACCGGGTGCGGCGGTAGCCGTCAGCAGGCTTCCGGCGATTGCCGCACAAGCCAGCCATTTTCGAGCGATCATCGTCATGCTTATTCTCCCTCTGGTTGGCTGATCCCGTCTCTTTTTCGAACGCCGGGTATGCAGCACGTCTCGCGTTCAATCGGTTTTTTCAGTCAGTGCCTTGCGTAAAAAGCCGTCATGACGAACCAGTGCCGCCTCGGCTTCGTCCCGGTTCAGCCCGCTCAGGATCATCAGGATGGCGAGCTTCACATTGTTGCCGCTCACCGTCAGTTGATCTTCTGCAATTTCCGCCGAGCACCCGGTTGCTTCCATGATGATGCGGATGGCGCGAGCGCGAAGCTTCTGATTGCTGATGGTCAGATCGACCATCAGGTTTTCGTAGGTCTTGCCGATGCGGATCATGCTGGCGGTCGTCAGCATGTTCAAGACGAGCTTCTGGGCCGTGCCGGATTTCAGCCGCGTCGAGCCTGTGACAACTTCCGGCCCGACGACCGGCGATATGGCGATATCGGCGATGTCGGCCAGCGTCGAATGCGGGTTGCAGGTCAAAGACACGGTCTTTGCGCCAATGGATTGCGCATAGGTCAGCGCGCCGACAACATAAGGTGTGCGGCCACTCACCGCGATGCCGACCACAACATCGTTGGCGGAGAGATTGATCTCCGCAAGATTGCGCTTGCCTTCCTCCACATCATCTTCGGCGCCTTCCACCGCATGTAGAATGGCGCGTGGACCACCGGCAATGAGACCGACAACCATGCCTTCCGGTACGGAAAAGGTGGGAGGGCATTCGGATGCATCGAGGACACCAAGGCGCGCGCTGGTGCCCGCGCCGATGTAAATCAAGCGTCCACCGCTACGGAAGGCGCGAACGATCTCCTCCACGGCCTCTGCAATCTGCGGAATGACTTTGGCGACCGCCTCTGGCACGAGCGAATCGTCCCGATTCATGACCCGCAGGATCTCTTCTGTTGGCAGCAGGTCGATCGACATGGAATTTGGGTTTCGAGCTTCAGAAACCAGCTGCTCAAGTTCCGCCATCAGGTGCAGGTGCGACATGGATCCTCACTCGATTTTTTAACAGACTACGATCGTATATTCCGCGTGTCAATTAATATTGGAATATATTATTCCGTTTGTCGCGGCTCAGTATCCGCTCGGATTGCGTTCAGGACGACAGGCGTTTTGCCAGGGTTATCGCACCAGCGACGGCGTCGCCATCCGCGGGTTTCAAACGTTTTCGCACGTCGGGCGCAAGCCAGGGCTCCAGCGGTCCGGAGAGGCCGCCGAGCAGGGTGACAGCCGGTGCACCATACTCTATCAGGCGTCGTACTAGTCCATCGATATGGCCCGCGCCGGACTGAACGATCTGGCGGGCGGCAGGGTCTCCCTGATCGGCATGACGCAGGACCAGTGGAGCGAGCGTCGCGTAATCCGTCGCGGTTGCCTTGTCCATCCAGCCGACGATGTTGGCGGGCAGGTGATCGAAGCGGTTGAGAACCTCGGAGAGCAAAGCGGTCCTCTCCCGGCGTCCGTCAAAGGCGAGAAGGGCGGATTGGATCGCCTTCAATCCCATATCGGCACCGCTCCCTTCATCGGAGATCGGGAAGCCGTAGCCGCCAGCGCGTTTTTCCTCGCCACCGACCAGTGCCAGCCCGATCGAGCCGGTGCCGGCGATCACGATGCCGCCATCGTGACCGGAATGCGCGCCAAGGCAGGCGGCGGCACCGTCAGAGGTGAAGCAGATATTGCCGAAAGGATGAGGCAGGGCTTCCAATTGTTCGCGCGAGCCCGCACGCGTTAGCCCGGCAATGCCGATGCCTGCCACGACATTCGGGGCGTTGGAAGGATCAAGGCCGGCCTCTTCGGCTGCACCCGTCCAGGCCCGCAGCACCGATGCCCAGGCATTGGGTACCCCGAGGCGCGTCGTGGCCGGGCCGGACAGTCCTTGCCCGATGACGTGACCATCCTCATCGACGATCCTCGCCCGGCAGCCCGTGCCGCCGCCATCGACGCCGAGATAAAGTGTCTGGTCGATACGTGGCTTCGTCATAGCGACACGCGACGAATGTTGGCGCCGCATTGGGCCAGCTTGCGGTCCAGTTGCTCGTAACCGCGATCAAGATGATAGACGCGCTTGATAATGGTTTCACCTTGCGCTGCAAGCGCCGCCAGCACGAGGCACACGGAGGCGCGCAGATCGGTCGCCATCACCGGAGCGCCCTTGAGGGATGGCTGCCCCCGGACTGTGGCGACGGAGCCGTTGAGCGCAATATTGGCGCCGAGCCGGGAGAGTTCCGGCACATGCATGAAGCGGTTCTCGAAGATGGTTTCGCGGATGACGCTGGCACCCTCGGCAATCGAGGCCATTGCCATGAATTGTGCCTGCAAATCCGTCGGGAAGCCTGGGTAGGGTTCGGTGGTGAAATCGGCAGGCTTGATCCGCCCATGCCCTTCGACGACGACGCCACGATCTCCGGGCCAGACGGTGGCGCCCATGCTTTCCAGCACCTGCAGAACCGATGAGAGATGTTCCATTCGGGCGTTGACGAGTTCGATGCGCCCGCCGGTGATCATCGCCGCTGCCGCATAGGTGCCAGCCTCGACACGGTCTGCAATGGCGTGGTGGCTCGCGGCACGCCAGGTCGTGCTGCCCTTGACCAGAAGCCTATGCGTGCCAGCGCCTTCAATCTCCGCACCCATGGAAGAAAGACAGGCGACGAGATCGATCACTTCCGGTTCGCGCGCCGCATTGAGGATTTCCGTTTCGCCGGTTGCACAGCACGCCGCCATCAACGCCGTTTCGCTGGCACCAACGGAAGGGCCGGGCAGAACGACGCGAGCACCTTTCAATCCGTCCGGGGCATTTGCAACGATATAGCCTCCTTCCACGGCAATCGCCGCACCAAGGGCCGACAGAACCTTGAGATGCATATCGACCGGGCGCGCTCCGATCGCGCAGCCGCCGGGCAGCGACACCCGCGCCGAGCCAAAGCGGGCAAGGAGCGGCGCCAGCACCAGAATCGAGGCGCGCATCTTGCGCACGGTCTCGTAGTCGACTTCGCCCGGCGTCACATTCTGCGCGTTGATGACGGTGCCGCCAGCGTTTCGCTGAACCTCAGCGCTGTAAAGCGAGATGATGCGCAGCATGTTGTCGACATCCGATACCTTGGGCAGATTCGTCAACTCGAGCGGATGCGGAGAAAGGAGGGCGGCAGCGATTTGCGGCAGGGCCGCGTTCTTGGCGCCCGCGATCGGAACCGCGCCATCAAGCCTCGTTCCGCCGGTGATATGCAGCTCATCCATAAAAGACCTTCCGGGTCAAAACTGATGCTGAAATCTGGATAGCCAATCATAAGATAAGCGCTATAATATTCCAGAGAATTTTTGATTTACGAATATCTTATTCCGATCGGGGGAACGCCATGTCCGTCTTGAAGGTCATCCAGGCGAAGTTGGAATTCATGACGGATGCTGAGCGCCAGATCGGCCAGTTCATCGTCGATGATCCCGATCGCATGGTGCAGCTTTCGTCTGCCGAACTTGCCGCAGCAACCGGCCGCAGCCAATCCAGCGTCGTGAAATTCTCGCAGAAGATCGGCTATGACGGCTATCAGCAGCTGAAACTCGCCGTGACCAAGGCCAAGGCGCAGGAATGGCGTGTTCCGTCCGGCATGATCCACGGGACGATCGATGCGGGCGATAACTTCGTCACCATCCAGCAGAAGCTCGTGGCAAGCAAGGTTTCCGCCATGCAGCAGACGATGGAGGTGAATGCCGAAGACGCGGTCACCGCGGCGGTCTCAGCGCTGGCGTCCGCAAGGCGCATTCATCTCGCCGGTATCGGCGCTTCTTCGCTCGTTGCCCGCGACTTTTCCTACAAGCTCTTGAAGCTCGGATTGGTGGCGCTGATGGATCGCGATCCGCATGTGCAGATGGCCAATGCCGCTTCGCTCAACAATCGCGATGTGCTCTTCGCCATCTCACACTCCGGCAGTACCAACGAGACGATCCGGCTGGCGGAACTGGCGAAAAAGGGCGGCGCCACGGTCGTCACCCTGACGGGTCTTCATGGCAATCGTCTGAGCCAGATCGCCGATATCACGCTTCATACCGTGGCGGATGAGGAGCGTGTGCGCTCTTCCGCCATCACCTCGCGCGATGCGCAGCTTGCCATCTGCGATCTGGTCTTCCTGCTGTTGATCGCTAAAATTCCCGGCGCCAATGACGCCATTCATGCCAGCGAGGCCGCGGTCTCCGTTCTCAAGTCTTGACCGTGGCTACTTGATCGCGCCTGCCGTCATGCCGTTGATGAACTGCCGCGATAGCGCAATGTAGAGAATGATGATCGGCAGTGCCGACAGCGTCAGCCCGGAAAACAGCACGCCCCAATCCGTACCGAACTCGCCCATGAAGGCAGTCAGTCCCTGGGGCAGGGTCTTCAGATTGTTGTTCTGAATGAAGATCAACGGGAAGAAGAAGTCGTTCCAGATCGGCACGACGTTCTGGATCGCGGCAATCACCATGGCCGGGCGCACCAATGGCAGCATGATGGACCACATGATGCGCGCTTCATTGGCGCCATCCATGCGGGCAGCATCCTCCAACTCGTTCGGCAGGCTGCGGATGAAGCCGGTGAGGATGAAGACGGTCGTCGGCAGCCCGGTGGCGACATAGATGAAGATCAGCGACAGCCGCGAGTCGATCAGACCGAAATCCCGCATCTGGATGAAGAGCGGAATGATGGCGAGTTTCAGCGGCAAGGTCAGTCCTGCCAGAAAGAAAAGAAGAATGAAGCCGGAGCCTCGGAACTCGTAACGGGCGATGGCATAGGCCGCCATCGTGCCGAGGATAAGGATAAGCGCAATCGAGCTTGCCGTGACGATGAGCGAATTGCTCATATAGAGCAGGAAGTCCGTCTCGTTCCACACGCGAAGAAGGCTTTTGACATTGGTGAAATCGGGAATGGAGAAGGGGGACTGAAAGATCTGCGCGTTGGTCTTGAAGGCGGAAAAGAACATGATGACGATCGGCGTCAGCATGACGATGCTGTTGCCGATGAGCAGGATCTGGATCAGGCCATCCCAGCCATAGGTGCGAAAGCTGCCGCGGTCGATCCCCTTCCTCATAGCTGGATCTCCCGCCTGCGCAGCCTGACTGTGATGACGCTGGAGATCACGGCAATGAACAGGAAGATTAGCACGGCAAGCGCGCTGCCGGGCCCGAAGTTCTCAGCCGAGGCGGACATGCTGCCAAACGCGGTGCGGTAGAAGTAAAGCCCGAGCACATCCGTTGCCTCATGCGGATTGCCGTCCACGCCAGCCATGATGAAGGGCAACTCAAACCAGTTGAAGGCACCAACGAAGAGCAGGGTAAAGACGACGGTCGCCGAAGGGGCAACCAGCGGCCAGACGATCTTACTCATCTTCACCCATTCGCTTTCGGTCTCCATGCGCACGGCATCGAGGATTTCCGAGGGTATGCGCTGCATCCCGGCGAGGAAGACCAGTGTCGGAAAGCCGACCATGTGCCAGGCATTGGCTACGACGATGGCCGTCAATGCCGTGGAATCCTGGCCGAGCCAGGGCTGGGCGAGACTGCCCAGCCCGACGGCCCTCAGACTGGCATTCACTGCGCCAAAGAGCGGATGATAGAAGAGCTTCCACAGCAGGCCGACAATAACGGTGGAGAGCACGACGGGAAGAAAGACGGCGATGCGGTGGAAGCGCGCGCCCCAAAGTTCGCGCCACAGGCAGTAGGCAAGGATAAAGCCAACGCCGTTTTGAAGCACCATCAGGGCGAAGAAGACAAAGATATTGTGCTTGAAGGCGTTGATCGTGCGTTCGGAGAAGGGGTACTCGAAGAGCACGCGGTGGAAATTGTCGAACCAGACGAAGTCGCCGCGGACCAGGCCTCGCCACTCATAGAAGGCATAGGCGAAGGCCGACAGGATCGGGTAGACGAGGAACAGGCACATGAAGGCGATCGGCGGGACCACAAGGGCCGCAATCCAAAGTCTTCTGCCTGTCAACTTACTGGACATCATCGAACCTATCCCAACGGCCATCGATCGGTGGAGTGGGCCGCTCCATTGAGGAGCGGCCGGCGAGAGCATCGGCGGTAAAGGCGGTTCACCGTCGTGCTCTCGATCCGTGCGAAACGTCACAGGCCAAACGGTTCTCAGTCTGGCTGTGACGTCCGGTCACTTCTTGAACGGCGCATACCAGGCGGCGAGACCATCGGTCATCGATTTGCCGACTTCGGCAGGCGTCGCCTGTCCGTTCAGCATCTTCGAAACGCCCGCCTGGATCAGGTTCGAGCCCGTCGGTTCGCCGTAGCGGAAGTTGACGAGCGTCATATAGGGGATCGAGTCCTTGTTGAGCGCGGCGACTTCGGCCAGCAGAGGATTATCGAAGGTGACGCCTGGAACAGCAGATACGTTGTTCAGCCCGTTGGCGAAGGCCTGTCCGAAGTCCTTGCTGGAAACGTAGTTGAGGAACTTCAGCACGGCTTGCGGGTCTTTCGGCTTGGCATTGCCGCCGAAGCCGGAGTCGTAGAAAAGACCGACCAGCTTCTCATCCTCCGCCTTCAGGCCGGGGGCGGCGAAGACACCCATCTTCAGATCCGGATTTTGTTTGGCGAAGTTGGCAAGCTCGAAAGAGCCACCGGCAAACATGCCAGCCATGCCGGACGTAAACAATTGCTGCGCGGAGGCGTAGTCGAGACCAACAAAACCATCGGGAAAGTACTGGGAGATCTCCTTGAGCTTGGTCAGAGCTTCGACATAGCGCTTGTCGTTGAAATCGGTCTTGCCCGCCATCAGGTCGGCGTAGAAGGCCTTGCCCATGATCGACGAGGTGAGGGCTGAGACGATGGTCTCATTCTGCCAGCCGGTTGCCGTCCCATTGGCAAAAGGCATTACGCCCGCTGCCTTCAGCTTCTCGCAAGCCGCAATGAACTCGTCCCAGCTTTTCGGCTCGGTGATGCCGTTCTTCTCGAAAATCTCGGTGTTGTAGATGACGAGCATGGTCTGGCTTGCGGCGGGAACGGCATAGAGCGTCTTGTCCGAGCGCATCGTTGCGGAGGCAAGAGCCGGTTCCGAGAAGCCTTTCAGTGCCGGGATCTTGGTATCGTCCAGCGGCATGAGATAGCCAGCACCCGCCAGGCTTTCAATGCCGCCATAGGTGCGGGTCATCATCAGATCCGGACCCTTGCCGCCCGCAAGCGCGGTGGAAAGGACGGTGTTGTAGCTGGTTGCCTCGAAGGCCTCGAACTTGACCGTAATGTCCGGGTTCGCCTTGTTGAAATCGGCGAAGAACTTTTCATATTCGGCCTTGTCTTCCTGGCGCCAGGTCCAGAAGGTCAGGTCTGCTGCGAAGGTTGCGCTGGCCGACAGGATGGTGCTGCAGGCAATCGCCGCTCCCAGTAAAAATCGTTTCATCTGTTCCTCTCCTTCTTTTTTGGTTTACGCGATTTATTCGATCACACCGCAAGTCGTTGCGCTGTTTCACGGCTGAAGTAATGGACTTTCTCAGGCTCGACGCTGATGGTGACCGGGGTGTCAGGTGCATATTGCGTATCCGGCCCGCAGCGTACCGAGACAGGTGCGCTATCTCCCATCCGCACATAAACGTAGGCGCTATCGCCGAGATATTCGGTGTAGACGACCTTCGCAGCAAAGCCGTCCTGGCGCGTGCCCGATGAAATCGACATGCCGTCCGGCCGCACACCCATCAACAGCTCTCGCTCTGGCGACGATGGCAGACGGGGCAGGGAGATCTGGCCGATGCCGGGTGCAGCGAGCCGGTCGCCGTCGCGTTCGACAGTCAGCATCGCCATCCGTGGCGAGCCGATGAAGTTGGCAACAAAGACGTTGGCTGGCGTCTCGTAAAGCTCCCGCGGCGAACCGAACTGTTCGATCCGGCCACCATTCATCACCACGATCCGGTCGGCAAGCGTCATAGCCTCGACCTGGTCATGGGTCACATAGATAGTCGTGCCGCCGATCTCGCGGTGGAGACGGGCGATCTCGAGCCGCACTTCCGAACGCAATGCCGCATCGAGGTTGGAGAGCGGTTCGTCCAGAAGGAGAAGCTGCGGTTTGCGCACCAGCGCACGGCCGATGGCAACGCGCTGTCGCTGTCCGCCTGACAATTCGCGCGGCTTGCGCTCCAGCAGAGCCTCCAACCGCAACATGCGGGTGGCTTCGCCGATACGCGCTTCGACTTCCGCTTTGCCGAGGCCCATCAGCCGCGCACCGAAGGCCATGTTCTCATAGACATTCATATGCGGGTAAAGCGCATAGGACTGGAACACCATGGCGATCCCGCGTCGTGATGGCGCGATCTCGTTCATGCGCTTGTCATTCAGCCGGAATTCGCCATCGGTGATCGGATCGAGACCGGCGATCAGGCGAAGAAGGGTCGATTTTCCGCAACCGGACGGCCCGACGAAGACGATCAGTTCGCGGTCCTTCACATCGAGATCGATGCCATGGAGAACCTCGACGGACTTGAAACGCTTCTTGATGCCGCGCAGTGACAGTTGAGCCAAGGTCAGACCTCCATTTCGATCAGGACGTGCCGCTTGGCGGCGTATCGGCGATCGCTTCGTCTATCGCCGCGATCGTCTTGGCCGCATTCAGATGGTGAATGCTGTGCCAGCCGAGCCTGCGCGATGTCTCGATGTTTTCCAGCGTGTCGTCGATAAAGACGATCTGCTCGGGCGAAACATGTTCGCGGTGCTGGACCGCCAGGTAAATCTCCTCGCCCGGCTTCTCCATGCCCATCTCATGGGAGAGATAGCAGGCATCGAAGAGATCGGCTCCGAGCATGGTTTCGATGATGTGGCGCCAATGAATGGCCTGCGTGTTCGACAGACAGACAACGCGATGGCTGGATTTCAGGGTGCGGGCGTAATCCACCATCCCAGTGAAAACGCCTTCGAGGAGTGCGGTTTCCGCTTGCGCTACCTGTTCAGCGGTTAGTCCATAAATCTCGGATGCGCGAGCCAGATAGTCATCCTCGCCGATCTGTCCCAGGCGAAACTGCATGTTGAGGCGAAGCAGGTCCGCATTCGCTTGAGCGGTCGACGACCAGAGCCCACCCGCTTCAAGCGCAGCTCGGCGCCTCTCGATATTCAGTTCGATGAAGACTCCGCCGACATCGAAGACGATAAGCTTGTCGTCGCTGTGTCTACCCGGCTTGACCACCACATATTCTCCGCAGGAACAACCCTATAATGCGAAGGAAAAACGCGCTACGCCCTTCTACGGGCTCCACATTGGCAAAAGCGGCGGGAATTATCAATTCCTAATTTCGTTAAAAATCAGAATAAAATATTTTTAGATTGATCGCTAGAAACGGCATCGCCGGCAGTGAGCAGTACCCATGCCGGCGATGCAGGTGATCAGTGCCTCGGATTGAGAGCTATTGGTCGAATATCCCTGTCTGGGACGCCACCTTGCGATAGGCCGCACCCGCCGTGAAGCCGCCGTCGATGACAAAGTCTTCGCCGGTAATGAAGCTGGAGGCCTCAGACGCCAGGAAGAGGACGAGCTCGGCGATCTCTTCCGGCTTGCCGCTGCGCTTCATCGGCGTCATGTCGATCATCGGTTTCAGGTGAGGGCTGTTGGCGTTCAGACCCGTAACGACGAGGCCGGGGCAGACCGCATTGACGCGGATGGCTTTAGGCGTCAGTTCCATGGCAGCGCTGCGGGTAAGCCCGCGCAGGCCCCATTTGCTGGCCGTATAGGCGGGATCATAATGGCCGGAAAAGCCACTATTGGATGAGATGTTGACGATGGATCCGCCGCCGGATTTCGCCATCAATTCCGTCACCGCCTGAATGCCGAGGAAGGCGCCTGTGAGGTTGACCTTCAGCACGCGCTCCCATGCTTCCAGGCTGGTGGTTTCGACGATGGTGCGGTTGATGATGCCGGCATTGTTCACAAGAATGTCGATTCGGCCTTTCCACTCGGTTGCAAGCGCAACAACGCCTGCCCAGCTGGTTGGGTCTGTCACGTCGAGATAGATGAAGCGGGCCTCGCGGCCTTCCCTCTGTAGGGCTTCAGCGAGCGCACGACCTTCGTCCGCCAGCACATCGGCGATGATGACGGCGGCACCCTTGGAGGCGAAGAGGCGGGCTTCAGCCTCGCCCTGTCCGCGCGCGCCACCGGTGATGATGGCAAGACGTCCTGAAAGATCGGTCATGGCTCAGTCCCTTGCTTCTACAGTTTGCTGCCGCTGCTCACCCAGACCTTCGATCCCGAGCGTCATGACTTGGCCGGGCTTCAGGAAAACAGGTTCCGGCTTGATACCCATGCCCACACCCGGCGGCGTGCCGGTGGCGATCACGTCGCCGGGCTCAAGCGTCATAAACTGACTGATATAGCTGACGAGATGCGCGACGCCGAAGATCATCGTATTCGTATTGCCGGTCTGCCGGCGCACGCCGTCCACATCCAGCCACAATGCAAGGCTCTGAGGGTCGGCTACCTCGTCGCGCGTGACCAGCCAAGGGCCTGTCGGGCCAAACGTGTCGTGGCTCTTGCCCTTGGTCCACTGGCCGCCGCGCTCGGACTGGAAGGCGCGCTCGGACACATCATTGACCACGCAGTAGCCGGCGACGTGGTTCAGCGCATCCGCTTCGCTCACATATTTCGCCCGTGTGCCGATGACGACGCCAAGCTCGACCTCCCAATCGGCCTTCTTCGATCCGCGCGGGATTTCGACATCGTCGTTCGGACCGACGACGGCAGAGGCCGCCTTCATGAACAGGATCGGTTCGTCCGGCGGTGCCTTGCCGGTTTCTTTCGCGTGGTCGGCATAGTTGAGACCGACGCAGATGAACTTGCCCGGACGCGGCACGCAGGCACCAATGCGCTCGACCGAGACGTCTGGTAGCGTCATCGGGTCGATTGCAGCGAGCCGCGCGAGACCGGCGTCGGAGAGCACCTCGCCGTTAAAGTCGGCAATGACGCCGGAAAGATCGCGGATCGAGCCGTCCTTCGCCACAAGGGCTGGCTTTTCGGCGCCTGCGGGGCCGTATCGCAATAGTTTCATCAGGCTCTCCTGAAACCTTCGAGCACGGAATCGTCCACATCCGGCAGGTTGACGACGATGTTGTCCGGCGTGCGGGTGGTCAGCCACACCAGCTCTTCCGTCGTCGACATGTTGACCTCGATGTGCGGCCACTTCGGCGGCACGAAGATGAAGTCGCCTTCTTCCATGTCGAGATACTCTTTCCAGTTCTCGCCGAAATAGATGCGCGCCTTGCCTTTCAGCACATAGCCGCCAGTCTCCGCTTCGCCATGATGGTGCGGATAGGAGCGATAGCCCGGCTCGTTGGAGACCTTGCCGAACCAGATCTTGGTGGCTGGCGTGTGCTGTGGGCTGACACCCGAAATGCGGACGCAACCGCCGGATTGTCCGGTTCCGGTGTCTTCCTGGCCCTTGCGGGTGATGAAGGGTCTGATGGTGCTGGTCATGGAATCTCTCCTCCTCTGCAGATTTCAATCAATCGGGAACGACGGCCAGCGCCTGGATTTCGATCTTGGCGCGGTCTTCCATCAGCGACACCACCTGGACTGCCGCCATCGGCGGAAAGTGGCGACCGATGATCTCGCGGTAGATCGCGCCGATTTCCTTCATGCGTGATTTGTAGGAAACGCGATCGGTGAAGTACCAGGTCATCTGGATCAGGTGCTCAGGCTTTGCATCCGCAGCCTTCAGCACACTGACGATATTGAGAAGCGTCTGGCGCACCTGTTCGACGAAGTCGTCCGAGTGGAACTGGCAATGCTCGTCCCAACCGATCTGACCGCCGACCTGTACAATGCGACCGCGCGCGCTGATCCCGTTCGAGTAACCGATCGGCTTTGCCCAGCCGTCCGGCTGGATGATTTCATGCATCATGTCTTGGCTCCAGATAACGTGTGAGACCTGCGCGCACGTCGTCAGGCCAGGGATGGGATTTGTGGTCTTCAAGCGAGGTCATCACGATCCTCTGCTTGACCGACCAGATGATGTCGCCACGGACGGTGACGATGGTTTCAAGATCGAGCGAGGCCCGGCCGATCGAGCGGACATGCACGGCGAAATCGAGCGTGTCGCCATAGACGGCGGGCTTCTTGAACTCGAGGTTCATGGTCACCGTCGGCAGTCCGAGCTTGCGCTCGAACATCAGTTCCTTCCAGGTGACGCCAAAGGAAGCGAACATCGCCTCGTTCACATCGACCAGCATGGAGAGATAGGCCGGATGATAGGCAATTCCCGTGAGGTCGCAGTCGCCAAAGCGCATGGGTTTGGAATGGGTAAAGGGCATTTTTGTCTTAAACTCCGTTTAGCCTGCCATGACCTCACCGCCGGCAATCGCGATTGCCTGGCCGGTGACGGAACCCGCCGAAGGTGAGGCAAGCCACAACGTGGCGTCCGCGACTTCCTGCGGCTGGATCAACCGGCCTTGCGGGTTGGACCTGGTGAATTCCGCCAGCGCTTCCTCGCGGCTGCGCCCGGTCTTCTGCATGATGGTGTCGAGCGACTGCTGGATGATCGGCGTATCGGTAAAGCCGGGGCAGACGGCGTTGACCGTTACGCCCTTCTTCGCCAGTTCCAGCGCCAAGGCTCTGGTGAGACCGACCACGCCATGCTTGGCCGCGCAGTAGGCGGAGACATAGGCATAGCCCGTCAGGCCCGCCGTCGAGGCGATGTTGATGAGGCGCGCTCCCTCGCCATGGGCCTTAAGGTCAGGCAAGACGGCTTGCGTCACGTTGAACACGCCTGTCAGATCAACCGAAAGAACATGGCTCCACATATCAGACGATGTCTTCTCAAAGGGCGCGCTTGGCGCTTCACCGGCATTGTTGACCAGAATGGAAACGGGGCCGAAGGCGCTACGGCCCTTCTCCAGACCAGCGGCAATCGCCTCCGGTTTCGTCACGTCGAAACCGTCGAGGACCAAGGCCTTGCTTCCGATCTCGGCAGCCACCGCTTCCAGCGGTTCGCGGCGGCGACCGGCGAGCGTTACATTGGCGCCGGCCTTCGCCAGCGTTCGGGCGATGGCAGCACCGATGCCGCTTCCTGCACCGGTGACAAGCGCGTGCCGCCCTTCAAAGGGGAGAACATCTAGCATGGCGCTCTCACTTGGCCGCGCTGGCGCGTTCGAGGTTCGCCTCATACTGGAACTTGCCGGACATATATTGTTTTGGCCAAGGCACGTTTTTCAGGCCGATCTTCGCCGCCTCGTGCAGAGCCCAGGCGGGATCGGCCAGATGAGGGCGCGCCACGGCGCAGAGATCCGCACGGCCTGCGGAGATGATGGAGTTGGCGTGATCGGCCTCGGAAATGGCGCCGACGGCAATGGTCGGAATGCCGATCTCGTTGCGGATCTTGTCGGAGAAGGGCGTCTGGAACAGGCGTCCATAGACCGGCTTTTCCTCTTTCCAGACCTGGCCTGATGAGCAGTCGATCAGGTCTGCGCCTGCGTCTTTGAACATCCTGGCGAAGATCGCGGCATCTTCCGGCGTATTTCCACCTTCCGTCCAGTCATGGCAGGACAGGCGAACCGAGATCGGCTTGTCTTCCGGCCAGGCTTCACGCACGGCGGCGAAAACTTCCAGCGGGTAGCGAGCACGGTTTTCGTAGGATCCGCCGTACTCATCCTCGCGCCGGTTGGTCAGCGGCGACAGGAAGGAAGAGATCAGGTAGCCGTGGGCTGCGTGGAATTCGAGCCAGTCGGCGCCGGCTTCCGCTGCGCGACGGGTGGCGGCCACGAAATCGGCCTTCACCCGGTCCATATCGGCGCGGTCCATGGCCTTCGGAACGACGCTGTGTTTCAGGTAAGGGATCGCCGAGGCGGAGAGAAGCGGCCACCCGCCTTCCTCCAGAGGCTGATCGATGCCGTCCCATGCCCGTTTGGTTGCGCCCTTGCGTCCTGCATGACCAAGCTGGATGCCGACCTTGGCGGCGCTGTTGGTGTGAACGAAATCAACAAAGCGCTTCCAGCCCTTCGTCTGCTCGTCGTTCCACAGCCCAAGACAACCGGGGGTAATGCGCGCATCGGGAGAGACGCAGGTCATCTCAGCAAAGACCAGACCGGCACCGCCGAGCGCACGGGCGCCCAGATGCACCATATGGAAATCGTCGAGCAGACCATCCGTCGCCGAATACATCGCCATGGGAGAGACAACGATGCGGTTTGGCAGCGTCGTGCCGCGGGATGTATAGGGCGTGAACATCGGCGGCAGGCAGCGCTCGTTCTCCTTGACGGCGAGGCCTGAGTGACGGGCGAACCAGTGCTCGTAACCCTCGAGCCATTCCTTGTCGCGCAGACGCAGGTTCTCGTGGCTGATGCGCTGCGAGCGGGTCAGCATGGAATACATGAACTGTTCCGGTGGCAGCGTATCGGCATAGCGATCGCCAACGACTTCGAACCATTCCATGGCGTTTCGGGCGGCATTCTGGATGCGGGCCACGTCGACGCGGCGGATGTCTTCATAGGTCTTCAGCACATCGGCGATGCTATCCTTGCCGTGGCCAGCCTTGTTGAACTGGTTGGCAAGCTCGATCGCGTCGTCGATGGCAAGCTTCGTGCCGGAGCCGATGGCGAAATGCGCGGTGTGAGCGGCGTCGCCCATCAGTACCACATGGGAGTTGCCGTTGAAGTGGCTCCACTTGCCGCAGATCAGCCGGTTGAAGTTCAGCCAGGCGGAACCGACCATGTGGCGCGCATTGGTCATCAGCTCCGCGCCCTCAAGCGTCTCAGCAAAGAGGTTCTGACAGAAATCGATCGATTCCTGCTGGGTCATCCGGCCAAGGCCATGGTCCTCGTAAGCCTTCTCGGTGGTTTCGACGATGAAGGTCGAGGTATTCTCATCGAATTTGTAGATATGCGCCTGGAACCAGCCGTGATCGGTCTTGCGGAAGTCGAAGGTAAAGGCATCGAAGAGCTTGTTGGTGCCGAGCCAGATATAGCGGTTCGGGCGCTTGACGAGATCGGGCTCGTAAATGTCCGGATAGCGGTTGCGAACCTTGGAGTTGAAGCCGTCGGAGGCGATGATCAGATCGGCGTCCGGAAAATCCTGGTCGCCGCCCGCATCGGTCTCGAAAATGAGTTCGACCCCGAGCGCCTCACAGCGGCTCTGGAGAATGTTGAGAAGCTTCTTGCGACCGATGCCGACAAAGCCGTGGCCGGTGGTGCGCTGGCGCGTGCCTTTGAAGAGCACCTCGATATCGTCCCAGTGGTTGAAAGCCTGCTGGATCTCGTCAGCGCTTTCCTTGTCCCACGTCTGCATGGACGCCATGGTCTGGTCGGAGAAGACGACGCCCCAACCGAATGTGTCATAGGGGCGGTTGCGCTCGACGACTCGGATATGATGCTCGGGATGCAGTTTCTTCATCAGCAGGCTGAAATAAAGCCCCGCAGGACCTCCACCGATACAAACGATACGCATGTAACCCTCCGTGGCTTTGGGTGCACCGTCACGTGCTTTTATTTGAAGATTAAACTAATTTTCGATATCGAGACTGTCAAGTATGCAGATGCATATATCGAATTTTATTTTAGGATTAAAATAAATGGTCGCAGGGGTGGTGCCTACGACCTTTGGAAATCGGGGTTCGTGGGCCCAAAGCTTTCGCCACAGGCCCGCTAATGCTTTGTTTTCAATACAAGGGGTCGCAAGCGATGACGGATTCAGCTTGCAAGAGCGGCGTGCTGCCTTGCGACAGGCACACGAATGCCCGCCTGCTCCAGGAGAGGCAGAACGGCATCCCGGAAGTATGGGAATTCCTCGGCGTAATCGACGAAGGAGAGCGTCGTCCCGGCAAAGCCAGCCTTGTGCAGCGAGACCAGGCCCTCTGCCACCTGTTGCGGGGTTCCGACCAGCGGGAAACCACCATGGCCGGCGGCCATGCGATCTCTGATGAGTGCCAGAAGATCGTGTGGGAAGGAATGGGCGTGGGCAAATTGCAGCTTCACCAGATTATCCACCGCGCCCCAGTCGGCATTGTCCTTGCCGAAATGCTGCAGATAGTCGGTCGCTTCCTTTTCGGTCGGACGGCAGACGACATGTGAGAAGGTCAGTACGCCGGTATTACGGCCGGCTTCCGCACCCTTTGCCTTCAACTCCGCAATCTCCGCGGCGGAGCGGCTGAGATCGATTGCCGGGGTAAAAAGGAAATCGGCATTGCGCAGCGCAAAGTCTCGGCCCTGTCCGGAGCCTGCGGCATTGAGGATCGGCACCTTGCGGGAAGGGCGGGGATCGCCAAGGACGTTCTTCAGGTGGAAATACGTACCGTCGTAATCGAACGCCTCCTCCTTTTGCCAGAGGGCCTTGACGACATCGAACCATTCTTCGGCATAGGCGTAGCGGCTTTCATGATCGGCGGGAAGATTGAGCCCCAGCGCTTCATATTCCGGCTGGTTCCAGCCAGCCACGATGTTCAATCCGACGCGACCGTTGCTGATCTGATCGATGGTGGCGATCTGCTTTGCCACCACGGCCGGATGATTGGCGGCGGTATGAATGGTGGCGAACACGTTGATGTTGCGGGTGCTGGCCAGCAATCCGGCAGCCCAAGTCATTGTTTCCAGCACGTTGCCGTGGAAATTCGTCTCTCCGCCATAACCGATCCAGCGGGCGATCGGTAGCATGAAGTCGATCTCGGCATCGTCCAGCAGGCGGGCGAGCTTGAGATTGTTGTGCCAGCTGTTGTCCCAGCGCTCCGGCACTTTGGTCACGGACATGCCGCCCGAGCAATTGGATGCGAATGTGCCAAGCAAAAACTGCCCGGCGGCGAACATCGAGTTCTCCGTCATGGTTGGTTCCCCATTTTTCTAATAGAATTTACAATAGAAAGTCTATTTTAAACTTGAGGCTTGTCAATGGGCAATCGAGCCATCACAAAGGCACTAAAGTGCTGTGCGTCTTAGTGGACGCGCAAAGGACGCTTTACCTTTTTGAATCGACGCATCGTGCTTTCCGAAAATCGAGGCCAATTTTCGGGCCGATGCAGTAGCAAGAGCAGGGCGGCGAGATCGATGAGCAAGCAGGAGGGCGGCGACGAAAAGCAGGATCAGGACCCGGCACTGGACCGGCGTTGGCATCTGGCCCGCACGCCCGTCGAAGTCGATCTGGCGGAGGCCGAATTCGCGTTGATGCGCGCCTTTGAGGCTTTTGGCCGATGGCAGGCCGAGTGTCTGGGTTCTGTGGTTGATCTTGCGGTGAGTGGTCCGGAAAACGCCATGCTGCATATCATCCGCATGAACGAGCGGCCTAAATCCATCAAGGATCTGGCGCGACTGGCCAATCGCGAAGACATTCCCAACATGCAGTATAGCCTGCGCAAGCTGATCGCAGCCGGTCTGGTTCAAAAGAGCGGCAGCGGACGGTCGGGCGTGGTCTATAGCGTGACGGAGAAGGGCAAGCTGGTGACCGATCGCTATGCGGATGTGCGCGCCTCGCTTTTGGCGAAGGCGGTTCAATCCGTGCCGGAGCTACGCCATCGTCTTGAAGACGCAACCACCACGCTCGATTTGATGACCGGCATCTACGAGCACGCGGCGCTGAGCGCCGCGACCCATCGTCGCCTGCCGAAAGAACCGCTGGAAGACTGAGGCCGCGCGGATGCGCGGCCTGTCAACTCGTGAAAAGCCTTAAGCGGCAAGCTTCGTCAGATAGGCATCTGCTTCTTCCGGGACGGCGAACCAGGGGAAGAAATCGCGCGGATCGTTGAAGCCGTTGGCAATGCGCTTTGCCAGTGCGGGATAGGCCTGGGCCGAGCCCATGATGTTGAGCACATGCGGGGGCGGTGGTGCGAGCAGCGCATTCGTCCAGCCGACCACATACTGCGCATAGCTCCAATAGGCCTCGAAGGTTGCTTGCTTGAAGGCGTCGTCGAACGGCCTGTCGCCATGGGCGAGGATGACGTCCATATAATATTTCGCCGCTTTCGATGCGTTGTTCGAACCCTGCCCGGTGATCGGATCGTTGAGGCAGACGGCGTCAGCCAGGCCAAGGACGGTCGCACCCGAGGGCAGCTTGCCGACCGGCTTGCGTACCGTCGGAGCAAAGGCTCCTGCCAGACGGCCATTGTCATCCGTCAGCGACACATTGGTACAGCGCTCCCCTTCCCAAGGCAGGAAGGTGTCGAGAATCCATTTGGATTTTTCGAGATGCGCGTCCGGAGAGTTCACATCTCTCCAGCAGTCCATCGGGCCGCCAGGAATGCCTTCGAACACCATGATGTCGCAGGCGCCTGTGGTGGTGAGCGCCGGGAAGGTGAAGTATTCGCCCACACCCGGGATAAGATTGAAATTGACCGCCGAATGGCTGGGGCGCGGCGCCATTCCCTTCACGTAGGTCAGCGCCAAAGCGCGCTGCGGCTTGTCATAGGGAGAGCGCTGCGGATCGCGCTCGAACATCTTGGCGATATCGCCCTTGCCGGCGGCGACGATCACCAGATCGCTTTCCCGCGCATAGGTTTCGAGGTCTTCGATCCCGGCATCATGAATGGTCAACTGCCCACCGCGATGTTCGAATTCCGTCAGCCAGCGCGGAATTTTGACGCGTTGATCGACGCTTTGCGCCTTGCTGTCGAGCTTTCCATTCCACTCGATCGCCTTGCCGCCATCGAGTGCCGGAACAACGAAGTTGATCGAATCGACGGTGGGGCAACTGTCGCCCCAGAAGTTCAGACCGAGTTCGCGCTCATTCTGCAAGGCGTTATCGAACATGCACTGGCTGGACAGAACCCGACCGGCGGCGATCTCTTCTGCCGTTCTGTTTTGTACGATGTGAACCGCGTGCCCCGCATCCAGCAGGCCACAGGCAAGTTGCAGTCCGGACTGGCCGCCGCCGACAATGGTGAAACTGCGCTTTTTCGTCATTTTATTCTCCCTGTTTTCTTAAGTTCCGCTGTGATGTTCCCGTCTATTGATCTCAGCGCGGCTCAATCCATGAGGCGCGGGATAGCCGGCTCGTTGCGTTCTGGTCCCATGGCGGTGTAGCCGCCATCGACGCGAATATCGGTGCCGGTAATGAAGCTCGCATTGTCGGAGAGGAGAAAGGCCACGGCTTCCGCCACTTCTTCGGGGCTGCCGGTACGTCCCAGCATATGGAAATCCTTGGCGACGCTGTCTGCTTTCTCGCGTGTGTTCTTGGTCAGCTCCACCATCACATTGCTCCAGGTCCAGCCGGGAGAAACCGCGTTCACACGAATGCCGTCAGGCGCCAGATCCATGGCCTGGTTGCGCGTCAATTGCAGGATCGCGGCCTTCGAAACGGGATACACCCACCGTCCGGTCTGTGCGACGCGCGACGAGATGGAGCCGAAATTGACGATGGCGCCCTTGTTCTTGGCGAGGTGCTTGTGGGCTGCCTGCGTGAGAACGATCGAGCCGACAACGTTGATGTCGAAGGCCTTCAGCCAGTCGGCCCGGCTCGTCTCAACGCCATTGTCGAGATAGGTACAGGCGACGTTGACGAGAAAGTCGAGCCGGCCGGTGGCTTCGACCGTCTTCTCAACGAGCGCGCCGATGTCGGCATCGCTGGTAATGTCGGTGCGGATAAAGTGGACCTTCTCTCCCGCCCGCTCAGCCACTGCATGACCGGCCTCATCATTGATATCGGCAATCACCATCGAAAGGCCGTAGCCGGCAAGCACCTTGGCAATGCCCTCGCCAATCAGTGTCGCGCCGCCGGAAATGATCGCAGTTTTCCCTTGAAGTCCGCGCATCGTCGTCTCCTTGCAAATGTCAGCAGAAATTGTGAGTGGATGTCAGGCCGCAGCCTGCGGCGGAGCTGCTACCGTCAAAAACGCGCCGTTGCCGTAGATCAGCGGATTGTCGTCTTCCGGTGCGCAATGGGTCTTGGCGACGGTGCCGATCAGGATCAGATGCGTGCCGAATTCCTTGACCTCGGCGATCTCGCATTCGAAGGAGACGCAGGTCTGCGACAGAACCGGCGCGCCGGTGATAATGCCCTTGATCCATTCGCCGGCGGCAAAGCGTTCTTCACGCACGAGGCCAGCACGCCCGGCAAAGACTTCCGCCACTGGCTGCTGATCGAGTGACAGAACGTTGACGGCAAAGACGCCGCTTGCTTCCACCACGGCGGCCACCGAACTCGACCGGTTGACGCAGGCCAGAAGCGATGGAGGCTCAGTCGACAGCGAACAGACGGCCGTGGCCGTCAGTCCGCAGCGGTTGCCCTCTGCATCCATGGAGGTGATGATAGTAACACCGCCGGTCAGCTTGCGCATGCCGGCGCGGAATTCCTCGCTGCTCATGTTTTTGTTCCCTTTGCGAATGGATTTCGCATTCGTTTTATGTTTAAACTTTCGATGATGTTCCGGCGAACAGGTCCAATCGGCAATCCAGATTGCGCAGGGATTTGTCCAGTTTCGGCAACAGGCGGTCTGAAACTTCACTTTTGTCATTTCGGCGAGTGACTGATGATCGATATCGGCAAGCAGCAGCCAGAAGCCCGTCCGGTGGTGGACACCCACGACGTGGACGAGGCGCGCGAAGCGATCGGACGTATATTCTGTCCGCATTTTCTGCTCGTCGATGGACGTTGGAAAAGCGGCTTTCACGCGGTTCACGATGTGGTGGAGGAGCCGGGCCACTCCATCAATGTCGTCTCTTATGGTTCCGCGGTCGAAATCGATCCGGGCGAGCTCTCGCGCTTCTTTCTTCTGCAGCTTCCTGTGAAGGGCACTGCCGTCGTTCGTTGCGGGAATGATGAGACCCATGTTGCAGAGGGCCGCACGGCAACACTTCTGTCCCCGACGCTCTCGACCCGCATGCGTTGGGCGGAGGGATGCGAGAAGCTGATCGTGCTTTTGGAGCGCGATCTGGTGGAAAGCCACTTCGAGAATCTGGCGCATGAGCGATCCGAGCGCATCGAGTTCGAACCGGCGATCGATCTGACCTCCGGGATCGGGCAGGGAATCTTTCAGCACAGCTTGCTGATGTCAGGAGCCGCCAAGGACAGAGGCCATTTTTCCGAAGCCTATCGGATCATGCTTCGGGACGGGCTGATCAACCTTCTGTTGAGTGGACTGTCGCATAACCGCAAGGGTCTTCTCCAACGATCAAGTCCAGATGCGGGTCCCGTACCGGTTCAGCGCGCCGAAGACTATATCAGGGCCAATGCCGAGCGTTCCATTACCGCAGCCGATATTGCCGAGGCGGCGGGCGTTCCACTGCGCACCCTCCAGGACAGCTATCGAAAGGCCAGGGGGCAAACCTTGATGGAGGCGGTGCAGGAAGCACGCCTGGAGCTTTTGCGCAAAACCCTGTTGGCGCCATCTGCCGATATCAGTGTCGCAGACGCCGTCTTTTCCTCCGGTCTCGGCCATCTCGGCCGTGCCGCCTTTGCCTATCGTGAAAGGTACGGCGAAACGCCCTCGCAGACATTGCGACAGAGCAGAGGCATGTCTTGACGCGCACGTGACGGGTGAACCGCGACAGGGTTGAAGGTCTCGTGAACAGCCGTAAGGACGAGCCTTGGAATCGTCCTTTGTGCCGCCTACCCAAATCGATGATGTTTCAAGCATAAAGAAAATCACCTGTGCTGGCGTCGGCTCCGCGCCGCGGGGATGGAAAAGTTGCGCTGTGGCGCCGGTCTGCGCAAGAAATGTGCATATGCATATGGCTCTGCCTGTATAGCCGTGCAAAAATATGCAGTTTCGAGGCTTAATATCGAGTTTTTGCAATTACTTTAGGCTTAAATCTTTCCCTGTTGACATCTGCTCGAAAGTAGAAATATGATTTTGCATATAAAGGCGTAATAGTCATAAGGGGAACCACCATGGCCGAACGGTCATTTGCGCGCGAGGTCGAAGATCTCAAGCTCGGTGAAGGCGAAATCTTCAGCGGCGAGGGGATCCTCGCCATTACCAAGGCGCTGCTGCAATCCGGCGTGTCCTATGTCGGCGGCTATCAGGGGTCGCCGATCTCCCACCTCATGGATGTCTTGGCGGACGCCAAGGATGTGATGGAGGAACTGGGCGTTCATTTTGAATCCTCGGCGTCCGAAGCGGCAGCCGCGGCCATGCTCTCTGCCTCTGTCATGTATCCGGTCCGCGGTGCGGTGACCTGGAAGTCGACGGCTGGAACCAATGTGGCCTCCGACGCGCTCTCCAACCTGTCCTCCGGTGGAGTGACCGGTGGCGCTCTTGTCATCATCGGCGAGGATTATGGCGAAGGGTCCTCCATCATGCAGGAGCGCAGCCACGCCTTTGCGATGAAATCGCAGATGTGGCTTTTGACGCCGCGTCCGAATTTGACCTCCATCGTCGATGCCGTCGAAAAGGGCTTCGAGCTTTCCGAAGCGTCCAGCACGCCGGTCATGCTGCAGGTTGGTATCCGCAGCTGTCACGTTCATGGCCAGTTCGTTGCCAAGGACAACAAGCGTCCGTCCTACACGCTGAAGCAGGCGCTGGAAAATCCGGTGCGCGATCTCAACCGCATCGTTCTGCCGCCCGCGTCCTTCCAGCACGAGAAGGACAAGCTGGAGCGTCGTTGGCCAGCGGCAGTCGAGTTCGTCAAAACCAACCGGTTGAACGAGTTCTTCGGTCCATCCGAAGGCGAGGTTGGTCTTATCCTTCAGGGCGGTCTCTACAACAGCACCATGCGGGCGCTCCAGCATCTGGGCCTTGCCGATGTCTACGGCAACAGCCGCATCCCGCTCTATGTCATGAATGTCTCCTACCCGTTGATCGATGACGAAATCATCGCGTTTGCCGCTGGTAAGAAAGCGGTGCTGATGGTGGAGGAGGGCGCGCCTGAATATATCGAACAGGCGCTCCACACGCTGATGCGCCGTCGCGACATCCAGACCAAGGTCTCCGGCAAAGACCTGTTGCCCATGGGCGGCGAGTATACGACGTCGGTACTGATCAAGGGGCTGACCGGGTTTCTTGAGGTCAATGCGCCGCAGCTTCTCGGCAATCGCCCACCAGTTCCCGATCCTTCCGCCGTGTTGAGCGATCCGAAGGTGAGGGCTCTGGCGGACGTCGTGCCGGCCCGTCCGGCTGGTTTCTGCACCGGCTGTCCCGAGCGGCCCATCTTCGCTGCGATGAAACTGGTCGAGAAGGAACTTGGACCGCACCATGTATCGGCCGATATCGGCTGCCACCTCTTCTCCATCCTGCCGCCCTTCAATATTGGCGGCACAACGATGGGCTACGGCCTTGGCCCTGCCTCGGCCTCGGCCTTCAATGTTGAGGCCGACAAGCGCTCTATTTCGGTCATGGGCGATGGTGGTTTTTGGCACAATGGTCTTGCCACCTCCGTCGGCAATGCCGTCTTCAACAAACAGGACGGTGTCACCATCATCGTAGACAATTACTATGCGTCCGCAACGGGCGGGCAGGACGTCCTGTCGTCACGCGCCGACAATCCCAACCGCAAGACCAACAATTCGATCGTCAAGGCGGTGAAGGGCATCGGCGCCACCTGGGTCAAGCAGATCGACCGCACCTATGACGTGGCGAAGATGCGCGACACGTTGAAAGAGGCGCTGACGACGGACGAGAAGGGTCCGAAGATCATCGTCGCTTCCTCCGAATGCATGCTGAACAAGCAGCGCCGCGTAAAGCCGCAATTCGCCAAGGCGGTGAAGGACGGCAAGCGCATGGTGAAGGAACGCTTCGGCGTGGATGAGGATGTCTGCACCGGCGATCACGCCTGCATCCGGCTGTCCGGCTGTCCGTCGCTTTCCGTCAAGCATACCGACGATCCGCTGAAGGACGATCCGGTCGCGGCGATCGATAACTCCTGCGTCGGTTGCGGGAACTGCGGGGAAGTCTCGGAAGCCGCGGTGCTCTGCCCATCCTTCTACCGGGCCGATGTCATCCACAATCCGACAAAGACCGACAGGTTTCTCTATCGCCTGCGGTCGGCGGTCATCCAGTGGCTGCAAAAGCGCAGAAACGCGTCGCGCGTTGTGTTTCCGGCGTAAGGAGGGAAGATCATCATGGATAGCCTGCAAACAGATTTTTCGTCCGTCCTTTCCGCCGACAAGCCGCTTTCGATCGCCATCCTCGCCATGGGTGGCCAGGGCGGCGGTGTCCTGGCGGACTGGATCATATCGCTTGCCGAGGGCCAGGGATGGGTTGCTCAGACGACCTCGGTCCCAGGTGTTGCCCAGCGCACGGGCGCAACCATCTACTATCTCGAATTGCTCAAGGCCCGTGAGGGCGAAAAGCCGATCCTGTCTTTGATGCCGACACCCGGCGACGTCGATATCGTCATTGCCGCCGAATTGATGGAGGCTGGCCGCTCGGTCATTCGCGGCCTTGTCACGCCCGACAAGACATTGCTGATCGCTTCAACTCATCGCTCTTACGCGGTTGGGGAAAAGGAAAAGCCGGGCGATGGTATCGGTGATCCCACAGTCGTTGTCGATGCGACGGACTTTGCCGCCAAGAAGACGATCGCTTTCGACATGGATACCCTGGCGGTGAAGAATGGCAGCGTCGTGTCGTCTGCGCTTTTCGGTGCGTTGGCGGCCTCCAAGGCGCTGCCCTTTTCCAAGGATGTCTTCGAAGAGACGATCAAATCTGGCGGCAAGGGGATCGAGGCCAGCCTTCGCGCCTTCAACGCTGCTCACGAGCGGGCGACCAAGGGCGAGAATGACAAGCTTTCCGCCACCCCCATCAAGAAGCTGGAAGAGCTGCCCGCTTCCGCCGGACATCCCGCGCTGGATAAACTCATTGGTCGCATTCGCACGGAGTTTCCGCCAAACGCGCATTCCATGCTCTATGCCGGTGTGAAGAAGCTGACGGAGTTTCAGGATCCGGCTTACGCAGACGAGTACCTGACAAGGGTGGCCTCGCTTCATAAGGTAGATGCCGCCGAAGGTGGCGCAGACAGGGATTATGCTTTCACAACGCAGGCGGCGAAGTATCTGGCTGTCGCCATGGCCTATGATGACGTCATCCGTGTCGCAGATCTGAAAACACGTTCCGCCCGCTTCGAGCGCGTGCGCAAGGAAGTCGGCGTCAAGGGCGATCAGCTGCTCTACACGACGGAATACATGCATCCGCGCATGGAAGAAGTGTGCGGCACGCTTCCACGCAGGCTTGGCCAGTGGATCGAAAACAGCCCGAAACTCTTCGCTTTCCTCAATCGCCGTATCGACAAGGGCAGGCGCGTGAAGACCGGCACTCTGTTCTGGTTTCTCGGGCTTTACTCCACGTCCGCTTTGCGACGCTTCCGCCGGGGCAGCTTGCGCCACCATATCGAAGTTGCTCACCGCGATGCCTGGATTCAAAAAGCGGAAGAGGTCTTGGCCGCCAATTACGATCTCGCTGTGGAGGTCCTTGGTAACCGCCGTCTGGTGAAGGGTTATTCGGATACGCATTCGCGTGGCCTGTCCAAATTCGATCGCGTTATGTCGGCGCTGCCCTTGCTGCGCGATCGTGAGGATGGGGCTGCCTGGATGCGACGTCTGCGGCAGGCAGCACTTCTGGATGAGCAGGGGATTGCGCTCGATGGCGCCCTGAAGACCGTCGCGACGCTCTGAGCCTTGGCGGCGAAGCTATAACCATAAGAACGGCGGCGCCCTGGGAAGGGCGACCGTCCCCATTTCACCATTTCAATTCGTGTCGAATGCGCGGGGCCTGGTCTCGTGCACAAGGGGGAACTTTGTCATGACACAGTCCATCGGACGACCGTCTCACGCTGCAGCGACGCCTGCAGAAATCTCATCGCGTAAGAGCCTGCTAGTGGTGGCGCTTTGCTGGTTCGCTATCTTCGCGGAAGGCTACGACGTTGGCGTTCTCGGCGCCATTCTTCCTGCCCTTGCGACCGATCCAGTCTGGAAACTGACGCCGCTCGAACTGGGCGCTATGGGAAGCTATACCGTGATCGGCATGCTGATCGGCGGCATCGTCGTTGGCACGCTGAGCGAACTTTATGGCCGCAAGCCGCTCTTCATGGGCTGCCTCAGCCTGTTTGCCGCCTGCATGATCGCGACCTCACTGGCGCCGACACCATTCTGGTTTGCGGTCAGTCGCTTCGTCGCCGGTCTCGGCCTTGGCGGCATCATTCCCGTTGCTGCGGCGCTCACGGTGGAGTACTCGCCCAAAAGCCGCAAGAGCTTCAATTATGGCCTGATGTATTCCGGTTACTCGCTCGGCATTCTGGCGGCGGCGCTTTTCAGCCGGGGTTTTCTCGCAGACTATGGATGGCGGGTGATCGTTCTCTTCGGTGCAGCACCGCTTCTCGTGGTGCCGGTCTTCTATTTCCTGCTGCCTGAATCCGTTGAAAGTCTCGTCTTGCGCGGCAAGCAAAAAGAGGCTGCTGAAACGGCAAGGCGCATGGGTATCGCCGTTCCGAAGACCGTTCAAAAAAACCCGAAAGGCCCGGGCTGGTCGGCTGTTTTGAAAACCATCTTTGCCCGCGACAAGGCCTTTGAGACGATATGCTTCTGGGTCGGTCTGTTTCTCGGGCTTCTTCTCGTCTATGGCCTGGCGCAGTGGCTGCCGCAGATCATGCGCAAGAACGGCTACGATTTGGGCGATAGCCTGCTTTTCCTCGCGGTCTTCAGCCTGTCCTCGGCCATTGGTGGTATCGTGCTCGGCACATGGGCCGACAGGTTCGGGATCAAGCGCACAGTCGCGCTCTCCTATCTGGTCGGTGCCATCGGCATCGCCGCACTCACCTTCAAGAGTTCTATTCTCCTGAACTACGTCTTCGTCGCCATAGCCGGTTTCGGCACGGTGTCTGCGTCCCTCATTCTTACCGGATTTTTGGCGCAGCGGCTTGATCCCACAATCCGTTCGGCGGGCACGGGTTTTGCGCTGAGCTTCTCCCGTATCGGCGCGCTGACAGGCCCGTTGCTAGGTGGCTTCATCGCCAGCACAAATCTTGCGCCTGAATGGAACTTTTACATATTTGCGGCTGTAGCGGCCTTGGCGGCACTCGCGACTGTGTTAATACCGTCATCGACGAGAGCGTCTTAAGTCCGTTAGGACGCACAAAGGCCGCTCTCCATTTTGAGCCTGTGCATTGGGCTGTCCAAAAATCGACGTCGATTTTCGGGCCGATGCCCGGGTCGATATGAGACGACGTCATTGCAGTGTTTCGGGTTTAAGGGAGGGACTTTTGAGACTAGGTGCACCGAGAGAAATATATGAGAGCGAAGCGCGCGTCGCGATGACGCCGGATAGCGCTCAGGCCTTGCAGAAACTGGGCTACGAATGCCTCATCGAAACCGGAGCTGGCAAATCTGCCGGTTTCTCCGACGAGGCTTATCGAGCAGCGGGCGTGACAGTGGTGGAGAGCGCCGATGCGCTTTACTCGGGTTCCGATATCATCGCCAAGGTTCGCCCGCCGGAAGCCTCCGAGATCGATCGGCTTTCGCCGGACAAGACGTTGATTTCCTTCTTTTACCCGGCACAGAACCAGACGCTTCTGCAACAGGCAAAGGACAAGGGTGCCGCCGTCATCGCCATGGACATGGTGCCGCGCATTTCGCGCGCCCAGAAGATGGATGCCCTGTCTTCCATGGCAAACATCGCCGGCTACCGTGCTGTCATCGAGGCGGGCAACAATTTCGGCCGCTTTTTCACCGGTCAGGTGACGGCGGCGGGCAAGGTGCCGCCAGCCAAAGTTCTGATCATCGGCGCAGGTGTTGCGGGTCTTGCTGCGATCGGCACCGCCACGTCGCTTGGCGCGATTACCTATGCCTTCGACGTCCGCCCGGAAGTGGCGGAGCAGATCGAGTCCATGGGCGCTGAATTCGTCTATCTCGATTTCGCCGAGCAGCAGGATGGTGCTGCGACCGGCGGTTATGCCGCTCCGTCATCGCCTGAATTCCGCGAGAAGCAACTGGCCAAATTCCGCGAGCTTGCGCCGCAGATCGACATCGTCATCACCACGGCGCTGATCCCGGGTCGCGATGCGCCAAAGCTTTGGCTCGCCGATATGGTCGCGGCAATGAAGCCCGGCTCCGTCATCGTTGATCTTGCTGCGGAACGCGGCGGGAACTGCGATCTGACCGTTCCCGATCAACGCATCGTTTCGGACAACGGTGTGATCGTCATCGGCTATACGGATTTTCCAAGCCGCATGGCGGCCCAGGCCTCCACGCTCTATGCCACCAATATCCGCCACATGATGGCCGATTTGACGCCGGGCAAGGATGGGCAGGTCGTGCACAACATGGAAGACGATGTCATCCGTGGTGCAACGGTTGCCTATGAGGGTGAGATTACCTATCCGCCGCCGCCGCCGAAGATCAAGGCCATTGCCGCGCAGAAGCCGAAGGAGAAAGCCAAGGAGCTGACGCCTGCGGAAAAGCGGGCTCAGGAAATCACGCTGTTCAAGACCCAGACCAGAAATCAGGTCGCTCTTCTGGCTGTGGGCACGGCACTGCTTCTTCTCGTCGGCGTTTATGCGCCTGCAAGCTTCATGAGCCACTTCATCGTCTTCGTTCTGGCATGCTTCATCGGCTTCCAGGTCATCTGGAATGTCAGCCATTCTCTTCATACGCCGTTGATGGCGGTGACGAATGCCGTATCGGGCATCGTCATCCTGGGGGCGTTGCTGCAGGTCGGTTCGAGCAACTGGCTCGTCGTCATTCTGGCGGCGCTCTCGGTGCTGATTGCGACGATCAATATCGTGGGTGGCTTCCTCGTGACACGGCGCATGCTTGCCATGTTCCAGAAGTCTTGAGCCGGGTGAGGGGATAATCATGACACTTGGTATTGTTTCGGCGGCCTACGTTGCCGCTGCGGTTCTTTTCATCCTTTCGCTCGGCGGTCTCTCCGGCCAGGAAAGCGCCAAACGCGCCGTCTGGTACGGCATCACCGGCATGGCACTCGCGATCATCGCTACGGTTTTCGGGCCGGATATCGGCAACTGGTTCATCGTGCTGGTGATGCTGGCAGGCGGGGCGGTTCTCGGTCACTTCGTGGCAAGCCGCGTGCAGATGACGGAAATGCCGCAGCTCGTTGCCGCACTCCATTCCTTCGTCGGTCTGGCAGCGGTCTTCATCGGCTTCAACGCCCATATCGAAGAAGCGCATGTCGCTTCTCTCGATGAGGCGTCGCGCTCGGCGCTGACCGGGTTTGCCGCACTTCTGGCGCACAAGACACCGGTGGAACTGGCGATCATGAAGGTCGAGGTGTTCCTCGGCGTCTTCATCGGTGCCGTCACCTTCACCGGCTCGGTGGTTGCCTTCGGCAAGCTGGCCGGCAAGGTCGATGGCAAGGCAAAGAAGCTCCCGGGCGGGCACCTCCTCAATGCGGGGGCTGCGGCGCTCTCCATTCTTCTGCTCATCCTGTATTGCAACGGCGCGGGTGCATGGACGCTGGTGCTGATGACACTGCTGGCCTTCTTCATCGGTTATCATTTGATCATGGGAATCGGCGGCGCCGATATGCCGGTCGTGGTCTCGATGCTCAACAGCTATTCCGGCTGGGCGGCGGCGGCGATCGGCTTTACGCTTGGCAACGATCTTCTGATCGTCACCGGCGCGCTGGTGGGCTCTTCGGGTGCGATCCTGTCCTACATCATGTGCAAGGCGATGAACCGCTCCTTCATTTCCGTTATCCTCGGCGGCTTCGGCGGCACAAGCGGTCCGGCAATGGAAATCAGCGGCGAACAGGTGGCGATCGATGCCGAAGGCGTTGCTGCAGCTCTCAACGAAGCCGACAGCGTCGTCATCGTGCCGGGCTACGGCATGGCGGTGGCGCAGGCGCAGGCCGCGGTGTCGGAACTGACGCGCAAGCTGCGCGCAGCCGGCAAGACCGTGCGTTTTGCCATTCATCCCGTTGCAGGCCGTCTGCCGGGCCACATGAACGTGCTTCTGGCAGAAGCCAAGGTGCCTTACGATATCGTCCTGGAAATGGACGAGATCAACGACGATTTCCCGAACACCGACGTCGTCATCGTCATCGGCTCCAACGACATCGTCAATCCGGCGGCGCAGGAGGATCCAAACTCCCCGATCGCAGGCATGCCGGTGCTCGAAGTGTGGAAGGCAAAACAGGTCTTCGTCTCCAAGCGCGGCCAGGGAACCGGCTATTCCGGTATCGAGAACCCGCTGTTCTTCAAGGAGAACACCCGCATGTTCTATGGCGACGCCAAGCAGAGCGTCAGCGCGCTGGTGCCTTTGCTTTCATGATGTAAAAAAACGGTGAGGCCTCGTCATTCGAGACAGAGGCCTCGCCACCTGTGCTCGTTGTTATCGCCTAACGCCAGAGTTCGACCAAGCCGCCGGATGTTTTCAGCACCGGATCGGTTTCGGGAATAGGAAGAGATTTTATCCGCGCCAGCATCTTCTCACTCGGCGCGTTGCGCTGAATGTCTGCCTCCTGCCCCGGAGGGTAAGCACCGACCACCTGAAAATCGTTCGAGCTTTCCAGGCGCTTATGCCCCGTTCCCGCAGGCAGAAGCAGGCAGTCGCCTTGCCTCACATCCAGTATCTTTCCATCCGGTCCACCGATCTGCAGCTTCGCCTCACCGCGTCCAACGCCGAGGACCTCGTGCGCACCGCTGTGATAGTGATGGTAGGCGAAGACACCGTTTCGCCAGATGCCGGTCCAGCCATTGTCGTGGAACATGTCCTCGAAGGCCGATGAGTCCATATCGGCCCGGATCTGGCTATAGACCAGAACTGGCAAAGTGGGATGATTGGGAACCCAGTCGCCAGGTGTCAGGGTAAAGTGTTCTATCTTCATCTGCTCATCCTCAACCATGTTTGCGGTGTCGATTAAACACCGGGCGCGGCTGAGGGTTCAGTCCAGAAAGCCAGAGGGTGAAAGCGTGATCAATCCCGACCCAAAATTCTTCGGAGAAAGCTTCATATATCGTGACGACGGATATTGCGCAGGATCTTGTGCAAGGTCGTCACGAAAGCGCGATATTCCTCGTCGTCGATGTCTTTGAACATCCGGCACATGTCATTGTACATGATCGGCCAGACATCTTCGAATACAGCGCGGCCCTCATCGGTGATTGTCACATCGCGCACCCGCATGTCGTCCGCGCGCGGCACGCGGCGCACGAGGCCCTGTTCCTCAAGCGAATCCAGCGTTCGGCTCATGGTCGATTGCTCGGTGACGGCGAAGACGGAAAGCTCGTTGATGGTGAGCGACGAGGAGACGTTGAGAACGGCAAGGGCGCGCATCTTCACGGTGGTGACGTCGCGCGCCTTCATGTCTTCGGCAAGGTTTGCATTCCACCGCGCCATGATGCGGTTCATGATGTAGGGCGCAAAATTGTTGAGCCCGATCTCGCCGAGGCTGGGAATGCGTTTGGTCTGGTCGTCGGGATTTCCGAGGAATTCGACGGAAAAGCCGTTATCCATGTGCTTTCATCCCTTTATCAGCGCAAAGACGAGGCAAGCAGGAAACCGGAGCCGCCTGCAAGACCCGGGCCTGGATGCGTGGACGCCCCGATATGGTAGAGCCCCGCAACATGGGTCTTGTGGTTAACCGAGCTTTTGAACGGACGCCAGAGAAAGAATTGGTCGAGCCCGCAGAAACCGCCGTAAGGATCGCCGCCGACGAGGTTCATGTTCATCGCCTCCAGGTCCGTCGGCGCGTAGGCTCGACGCTTCAGAACGATCTCGTCGAAATTCTCGATCTGTGCGCGCAGCATCGCCTCTATGCGATCGGCAAAGGCTTCCCGCAGTGCTTCCGTCCAGCGTCCGTCCGACGGGCAGGCAAGCTCATTAGCCGCATCGCCCTTGATATGACGCGGCGTATCCGGCACCTGCAGCCAGAGAATGGCGGCGCCATCCGGCGAGCGGCTGGGATCGAGGGCGGTCGGCTGGCCGACGCAGACCGTCGGTTCTGCCGGAAGAAGACCGCGTTCGGCTTCATTGGCGGATCGGGAAACGCCATCGAGACCAGGGGTCAGGTGTAGTAGCGCCACCTTGCTCAGCTCTTCCCCGGCGCGCCAACGCGGGGCTGCCTTCAGTGCATAATGGATCTGCATGTTGCCCTTGCCGTATCGATAGCTGGCAAGTCCTTCCTGAACGGGCTGGGGAAGGGTGGCTGATGAGGCGCTGAGCAGGCGCTCGTAAAGCTGGTGTGGCGTGACCGATGCGATGACGCCTTGGGCTGCGCGCAATTGCTTTCCATCGGCGAGCGTGACGCCGACGGCCTTGCCGGACCCATCGACGTCGACCCGCTCAACATCGGCGTTGCGCATGATGCTGCCGCCCTGATCGGTGATCAGCCGCTCGAAAGCTGCGAGCAGATTGTCGGCCCCACCTTTGACGATTGGGCAACCCGCCGCCTCGATGGCAAAGCCGATGACGCGGATCATTTCTGCAGAATAGGCGCTCTCCGGCCCGAGGCCGCAATGCAGCGCCCAGGGCGCAAAAAGCCCGCGCAGTTCTTCGGAGCGATAGGTTGTTTCCAGATAGCCACGCGCGGGCGCCAAGGCTTCCCCGAAGAATGCGGTGAGTCCCTTCAAACCCCGTTTCCAGACCTCGCGACCCAGTAGCTTGGCTGTCGCCGTGGACCAGAGATTGCCGCCAAGCAGGCCGAAGACGAAGCCGGCATTGCCTGCGAAACGACCCATCTCCCGGTCGAAGGCCTTGCCGTCCCCCTCGGAGATGCCATCGAAATGGGCAATGTTGCGGGCACGATCCATGGAGAGAATGGCATGCGTGCCATCCGGCCGTAGAACGCCGGTTGGCGTCGATGTGTGGCAGAATTCCAGCCCTCTCGCCTCCAGATCCTTGCCGAGAGCGGCAAAGGCAGGTGAGGTCAAAAACAGAACTATGGTCGTTGCCATGACATCGTGGCGAAAGCCTGGAAGGGTTATCTCTTCGGTGCGCAGGCAGCCGCCGATGCGTTCGTTTCTCTCAAGCAGCAGGACGCGCTTGCCCTTCTTGCCCAAGAGAGCCGCAGCCACCAGCGCATTGATGCCGCTTCCGACGATGATGTAATCAGGATCAGCCATGGGAAACTCCAGAGGGGCGAAGGCAGCATCTTCATGGTGATGCGGAGGCGTGAACCACGTCTCCGATCGATAGATAAGACTGTGACAGGCTGGCTTAGGCAACGAGCGCCAGCGCACGCACGGGCGAGCCCGTTCCCTTGACCAGCTTCAGCGGAGCCGCAATCAGGATCGCGCCCTTTGGCGGCAACTGATCGAGATGGCAGAGGCTGGCAAGACCGTATTTGTTTGCCTTGTGCATGAGGTTGTGGGCAGGGAAGGGCGGGTTCATGCCGCCTGCGGAGCCTGCATCCGTGCCGATGGTTTCCTGGCCCCAGCCGATGATGCCCTTGGAGAGAAGATATTCGATGGCTTCCGCTGTTGGGCCGGGGGAATGCGGACCGTTCTCATCGGCATTGAGGAAGGTCTCCGTCGAGCTGTTGCGCTTGTACCAGTCGGTGCGCAGCAACACCCAGGTGCCGGGTTCGATCGCGCCGTGCTCGGCTTCCCATTCCTGAATGCTCTCGACAGTCAGCAGGTAATCCGGGTTTTCAGCCGCTTCCTTTGAGCGGTCGATGACATTGACCGGCGCGACGAAGTTCTGCGGGGGAATGGTGTCGGTCGTGTTTTCGGCATTGTCCTTGCCGGTAATCCAATGGCACGGCGCATCGAAATGGGTGCCGGTATGTTCCCCAAGCTCCAGCCAGTTCCACGCCCAGAACGGGCCGTCCTGATCATAGGCGGAAATGGTGTGGACTTTGACATTGGGGGTGTTCTTGCCGAACTGCGGCGGCAGGTAAAGAACCGGCGTGTCCGGCCCAAGCGGCGCGGTCAGATCCACCACCTTCACCTTGCCGGAAAGCAACCCGCTGGCAAGCCTTGCAATCATCGAAGCATCGGTCATTCAAGTTCCCCTTTTTTGAACCGTCTGTTCCTGCTTCGTCAGCGCTGCTGAAAGAAGCAGATGCGATAATGGGAAAAACCTATGACCAAAAATATGGATATGCAAGAATTTTGTTTAAGCTTAAATTGTTTTTCGGGAGAGGTTTGAAGGGCCGTGATGGCACCCTAAAATCAGCGAGGTGAAGGACATAGCCACCGCCTGAGATGACTCCCAGCCGAACCGCACTGCTCTCAAGATTTTGCCAAATCTGTACATGCATATATCGGACGCGGACCGCACCACGGAGGCATGCCAGCTTGAGAACCCCAGGTCTCGCAATCGCCCGTCCGCCGCTGCCGAAACATTGCTTGAAGCTTTGAGAATGTTGACCCCGCAGCACGAATGGTGTTCTAGACTACCGATAAGAGCATGTCTCGTAAAAAGCAGGCAAAGGTTTTGCCGTCAGGACATGCGTTAGAACAAGAAACTTGAAGGGCCTGGTTTCTGTATGAGAGACCGCGGCACACTTCAGGACAAGGGATGGGTTATGTCGGCTATCGATCTGGAAGCGATCATCAGCGATACGCAGGATGGCAAGAAACAGGAACTGCGCCTGTGGCTGCGCCTGCTGTCTACGACAAAACTCATTTCCCAGGAAATCCGCCGCCGCCTGCGCCGCGAATTCGGCGCCACGCTGCCGCAGTTCGATCTTCTCTCGCAGCTCTACCGCGAAAACGACGGCCTGCGGCTCGGCGAACTCTCCAAGCGCACAATGGTCACCAACGGCAATATCACCGGTCTGGTGGAGCGGCTGGAATCAGACGGCCTCGTCATCCGAGAACGCCTCCCCGACGACCGCCGCGTCATCGTCGCCCACCTCACCGACAAGGGCCGCACAACCTTCGACGCCATGGCAAAGGCGCATGACGGCTGGCTGAAGGATATGATGGCTGACGTGGATCCTATCGTGATTTCCGGACTGATTACACATGTCGGGCAAGTGAAGCAGTCAACGCGCAATCATCTTTCGGGGGATGATGGGGACGAGGAGTGAAATTTATCCACACGGTATCAGGTTACTCGCGGTGGTTTTCTGACCTAGGCGACGGTTTAACCAGGTTCGGATAAGACTATAATTTTGTCGCCATCAATCAATCTCACTTTGAAAGGTTTAGGCCTCATAGAGGCATTATATGCTCTTGCTTCCGCTGCAATATCGTCAATCTCAATTAGTTCATCGTCAGAAAATCCAATTGAAGATACCCTATCCCTGAGTAAAGAATAAGCCTCAATTCCACACCTCAAGTCTGCGCAAATCATAACGTCTAGAGTTTCAGCCTTCGAGTGGGAAAAAATACTGAATTGAATTGCATAAGACCATAAGTCCGCGGCGTTTCTCTCAGCAAACGCGGCCATTAGTAAAGCTCTATAACAACTTAAATTGTCGTTGTTATCGTGCATATCCCTTGCAAACTTGCTTAGTGCTGCTACATCCACTGCCGATCGGATGCCTACGCTACTAGCCAACCAATTCGCAAGCATAGTTTTTAGGCGCGCTTCACTTGCAAACGGTGAACTGTCACTAGTGCAAAGCGTCTGCATGACTTCTGCAGAGGCGTTAAACGCATTTGCGAATAGAAGCGAGTCTGCGTAGCAAAATGCTGTAGCGTCTTCATATTCCAGTTCTAAAGATGAGGAATAGGCGGAGGCCGCGCATCGAAACTTTCTTCCAAGAAAAAGTGCTCCTCCCAGTTCTCGAAAGAAGTATGCACTTGAGTTATATTGCGGGCGAAACTTTTTCGCGGAGTTGAAAGCAGCAACTGCCTTGGCGTATTTGTCAAGATTAACGGCATTGTTAGCGAGTGAGTAGAGCGTGGTGCCGCGGCATTCTCCTTCTTGAAAGCTAGCAGAGACTTCGTAGAAGCGCTCCATTGCTTGCAGAGATGAGCGCTTATTTCCGCCGGCCGTTGTTATCTGAGCTACAAACGTTCCGTAGAAACCGTCTTGTTGCTTATGGAGCCCTGCCTTGATAGCGAGTTCGACTGCCTCAGCGGGAGAAGAACTTAGCGCTGTCGCCGCAACGAGAGACAGTTCTTTAGGGGCGTGTGAAAGATCGTCCGCCGACAGGCACAACTTGGCAATCACAGCAGCGCGCCCGTCGAAACCCATTCTCATCATGACGGCGGTTAAGCCTAACATGAGCAGTCCAGAAACCTCAGGGATTTGATATTTCTGAATCGGTATGACCAAGAAACCAATCGGATCGAGCGAAATTTTTATCTCTCGCCCACTGAACGAAATAGTTAGTTCTAATTCAGTAGTTTTAGAGGTTGTTGTCTTAAGAAATGATATAGACGAGAGGATAGGAACTAATGCCGTCTCCACGACTATCCTCTGATGAAAGGGAACTTCGTAGTCCAAAGAAATTGGAAATTTTTCATTCCTGTCGATGTTTTTAAGACGGCGAAACTTGCGTAGTACATTTTCTATTTCGACGACCGTAGATTCCGACCACTCATCTGAAAAAATAATATTTACTGTTTTACTATTGAGGTTTGCTTGATCTAGGGCCCTGAAATTCCATATCCAAAAAATATTCTCTGTGTATGAGCAGTACCGCGCAACTATCGACGGGATATCAAACGATGCTAGATAGCGCAGCCGATCCACTTGGATTGCAACTTTTCGCTCCTTACTTTTGTCGTCAGTTGCTTTAAGTTGAACATAGAATAGAAGCCCTGTGGCATTTCGATCTTCGTCGAATATCTCGACTTCCAGATCTATGCCGTAATCACGGTCTTTTTCTCGGCACACCCATCTTTTCGGGATCCTGGCCTTAAATTTATCGATCGATTCATCTTCTAATTCATGGGTGCGAGAGCGTTGCGGCACCGGTGATATTCCTCAGGTGAGCCCGGATTATGAGACGATCGTGTTTCAACAGGCCTTCAATCACTCAAGACCAGTGAGAGTCCGACGCATCGATCGCTCTAGAAAGATTTACTCCTTAAAATAACCTGTATAGCTGGCAAGCTATGGACATTCAGGACATCGAAGCATTTACCTCTACTCGGTGGTAGCATTAACCAACGAACGTCGCAAAAGCTTGAAGACACCCTTAGCCCGTGGGTAAGGTGCATCGCTACTGGGGCTTCTTCTGCTTGCTGGCCTCGACAGTTTTCGCACCCAGAGTAGGAGCAGCAGGCGGTGGTGCCTTGTCCTTCTTAGGTTTGCGGATTTCCTTGTTGCCTCTAACTTGACCCTTGGCCATTCGATTCTCCTCTTTAAAAGAAGAGATAGCCGCTCTTTGCAGCGGAATAGCAAGGAAAATCGACCACACGTTTCCGATGGAAGCAGCGATCAATCCGAAACTTGCGATTGGTGAGATTTTGATCAGTCGCTGGAAAATTTGGTGGAGCTAAGCGGGATCGAACCGCTGACCTCTTGCATGCCATGCAAGCGCTCTCCCAGCTGAGCTATAGCCCCATAAGGGTTCCGGTATCTTTGATCCGGTTCCGGGAACCGAAGCGGTTGTTTCCGTTCGGTGGCGGCTTGATACTTCTCATGAATGAAGATGGCAAGCCGAAAAGTTCGCCCGGCAACATTTTTTTGTGGCCGGGCGAAAAAACTTTGGAAAATCAGGACTCTTCGTCGTCGCCGCCGACACCGATGATGCCGGAGACGTCGTCATCGTCGTCATCTTCATCGGCTTCGAGGAAGGTGTCGTCGTCATCGTCCAGTTCGACATCGTCATCGCCGATATCATCAGGAACTTCGTCGTTGGTATTGTCGCCATCGGCGTCTTCCAGCGAAACGAGTTCGACGTCCGTGCTTTCGGTATCGACTTCCTGTACGTCCTCTTCCTCGGCCTGTTCCATCTTGGCCTGAGCCGTCGTTTCCTCGAAGAAGGAAAGCGGCCAGGACTTGCCCGTGTAAGGAGAGACAACCGGGTCGCGGTTCAGGTCGTAGAATTTCTTGCCGGTATCGGGGTCGGTGCGCTTGGTTCCAAGTTCCGCTTTTGCCACTGTCAAAGCCTCGAATTTTTGAATGAGTTCGGTCTTAACGCCGTGAATTCGGCAGTAGACGGTAAATTTATAGCCGGTCCCCTTAATCCCTGCCGTGGTGCCTGTCAAAGATAAACTGCATGGGATTACGGGGGTGGAAGTTTTCGGCCGCTCTCGGGGTGAATGCTCGCATTCTTTATGATAAAGCCCACAGCCGAGACAAACGTCCATTCGAGATTTTATCCCCATGACTTTTATTATCGCCATCGATGGCCCCGCGGCCGCAGGCAAGGGTACGCTTTCGCGCAAGATCGCCGAGGTTTACGGCTTCCATCACCTCGATACCGGCCTGACCTATCGTGCCACCGCCAAGGCACTTCTTGATGCGGGCAAGACCCTGGATGACGAGGCTGTTGCGGAAGAGACCGCACTCCACCTCGATCTCGCCGGGCTGGATCGCTCGGTTCTTTCGCGACATGAGGTGGGCGAGGCGGCTTCAAAGATTGCGGTCATGCCCGCCGTGCGGCGCGCGCTGGTGACGGCGCAGCGTGCCTTTTCTCTGCGCGAGCCCGGCACGGTTCTGGATGGGCGCGATATCGGCACGGTTGTCTGCCCGGAGGCGCCGGTGAAGCTTTACGTGACGGCCTCGCCCGAAATCCGCGCCAGGAGACGTTATGACGAGATCGTCGCGGGCGGCGGTACTGCCGATTACGAGGCGATTTTCGCAGATGTGAAGAAGCGTGACGAGCGGGACATGGGCCGATCTGATAGTCCTTTGAAACCAGCAGAAGACGCGCACTTGCTTGATACGTCGGAAATGAGTATAGAGGCGGCGTTTCAAGCGGCAAAAGCGATTATCGATGCCGCGCTGAAGAAATGAGAATTGCGCGGGAACCGGCAGGTCCGATTTCCGTTCTGGAATGTCCCGAAAGCATGCCCTGCGCCGGAAAGCCTTGCACGACAAGGCGGGCATGGATTTCGGGAATGATCAACGCAAACCCCCGGTGCTTGTGTGTCCCTTGATGAAACGGACACTTCAGGAGATTTAATGTCTGTAGCTACCCCCACGCGCGACGATTTCGCAGCCCTGCTCGAAGAGTCCTTTGCTTCCAACGACCTGGCCGAAGGCTACGTTGCCAAGGGCATCGTAACGGCCATCGAAAAGGATGTCGCGATTGTTGACGTTGGCCTCAAGGTCGAAGGCCGCGTTCCGCTCAAGGAATTCGGTGCCAAGTCCAAGGACGGCACGCTGAAAGTCGGCGACGAAGTCGAAGTTTATGTCGAGCGCATCGAAAACGCTCTGGGCGAAGCCGTTCTGTCGCGCGAGAAGGCTCGCCGCGAAGAGAGCTGGGTCAAGCTCGAAGCCAAGTTCGAAGCCGGCGAGCGCGTTGAAGGCGTTATCTTCAACCAGGTCAAGGGCGGCTTCACGGTCGATCTCGACGGCGCTGTTGCCTTCCTTCCGCGTTCGCAGGTCGACATTCGTCCGATCCGCGACGTAACGCCTCTGATGCACAACCCGCAGCCCTTCGAAATCCTCAAGATGGACAAGCGTCGCGGCAACATCGTCGTTTCGCGCCGTACGGTTCTCGAAGAGTCCCGTGCCGAGCAGCGTTCTGAAATCGTTCAGAACCTCGAAGAAGGCCAGGTTGTTGACGGCGTCGTCAAGAACATCACCGATTACGGTGCGTTCGTTGACCTCGGCGGCATCGACGGCCTGCTGCACGTCACCGACATGGCATGGCGCCGCGTCAACCATCCTTCGGAAATCCTCAACATTGGCCAGCAGGTCAAGGTTCAGATCATCCGCATCAACCAGGAAACCCACCGTATCTCGCTCGGCATGAAGCAGCTCGAGTCCGATCCGTGGGATGGCATCTCCGCCAAGTACCCGGTTGGCAAGAAGATCTCCGGTACGGTCACGAACATCACCGACTACGGTGCATTCGTCGAGCTGGAGCCGGGCATCGAAGGCCTAATCCACATTTCCGAAATGTCCTGGACCAAGAAGAACGTACATCCCGGCAAGATCCTGTCCACGAGCCAGGAAGTCGACGTTGTCGTTCTCGAAGTCGATCCGTCCAAGCGCCGTATCTCGCTCGGCCTCAAGCAGACGCTGGAAAACCCATGGCAGGCATTTGCCTACAGCCATCCGGCCGGCACTGAAGTTGAAGGCGAAGTCAAGAACAAGACCGAATTCGGCCTGTTCATTGGCCTCGAAGGCGATGTCGACGGCATGGTTCACCTGTCGGATCTCGACTGGAACCGTCCGGGCGAGCAGGTCATCGAAGAGTTCAACAAGGGCGACGTCGTCAAGGCTGTCGTTCTGGACGTTGACGTCGAGAAGGAGCGTATCTCTCTCGGTATCAAGCAGCTCGGCAAGGATTCCGTCGGCGAAGCTGCAACGTCTGGCGAACTGCGCAAGAACGCTGTCGTTTCCGCTGAAGTCATCGGCGTCAACGAAGGCGGCATCGAAGTGAAGCTCGTCAACCACGAAGACATCACCTCCTTCATCCGCCGCAACGACCTGGCACGCGATCGTGACGATCAGCGTCCTGAGCGTTTCTCGGTTGGTCAGGTTCTCGACGCCCGCGTCGTCAACTTCTCCAAGAAGGATCGCAAGGTCATGCTTTCGATCAAGGCTCTGGAAATCGCAGAAGAGAAGGAAGCCGTCGCTCAGTTCGGTTCGTCCGACTCCGGCGCTTCGCTCGGCGATATCCTTGGCGCGGCTCTGAAGAACCGCGGCGAGTAATCGTCAGCCTCTAAAGCTTAAAGAACCCGCTGGAGCGATCCGGCGGGTTTTTTGTTGCGGTTATTTCCAGCTGTCAGGGCGGCAAGACGCAATTCGTGGCGCCCTCGCGAGCAGATCAGGCGAAGTTGCCCATTCGCAGATAGTAGGATTCGGCGTCGCCCACCCGGCCATCTTCGCGCGCGCCATCAGAAACCGAATGATCGACCGGCTCATCATTGGCGGCCACGCGCTCTTCCTGGCCGGATAGATCGTCCGGATGATCTTGCTTCGCGTCGTTCTGGTCCGTCTGGCTATGTCCGGCCTCTTCGCCGGCTTCGCCTTCTCCTTCAGAGGAGGGCCAGCGACCACGCGGCGGTGCCTCCTCATCCCGCTTCTGCTCCTCAATCGGGTAGTTGACGAAGGGAAGCGGTGTGCCGGGCTTTGTCACCAGCGAGGCGACGGCGGATTGAAGTGCCGCCTGCTCGAAGACGAGGGTCTTGCCGTCGGCAGCGACCGAACCGCGGGCAGCTATTTGCGCTTCCGGGCGTAGGAGCCCAGTCGTCGTCTCTTCAATGGGTGCTTCGGTGGCGTGCGCCTGCTGCTGTCCGGTTGTCATGACCTGCTGCTTTTTTGTGGCCTCGGTATTGGAGGCTTCTTCGTGCGGTGGGACTGGCAGCGCGGAAGATGTGTCTGCAAGCGGATCGGCGCGGTCAGGCAGTCTACCCAGCAGCACAGCCAATAGCAGTTTCTCCATGTCCTGCGGGCTCGCACCACGAATCTGCGCCGCAATCGTTGCCGCGTCCGCTTTCAAGAAAGAAGCGAGAGCAGCATCATCCATCGTACCATCTGGCATCACCATCGGTAGCTCCGCATTCGGCGGAAGGGCGATGGATGATCTGACGTTGCTGGACGGAGCGGGTGGGGCAGATGCCTGCGCTTGGGGTACGGGCGGGGAAGCTTGAGGCGCACCAGGGGCTGCGGGAGTAGAGGCCGTCGTTGAAGCGGTGTTTTGGGGAAGGAGAGGCGTCTGCGCCGTCAGTCTTGCAGATATCTCTGGTGCGGTCTGAGCAGGATGGGATGTCGGAGCGGGTACGTCGTCTGTCACGCCCCCTGTTGGTGCCGGAGTGGGGGCCACAGGTTTGCCTGGCGAAGAGACGCTTTGGTCGGGCGAAAGCGGCGGTCGAGGACCCTGCAAGGCTGGCGCGGGCACTTTGATCGGCAGAGGAGTAAGGGATGGGCTGTCGGGCATAAGATCCTGAAGATAGGGCGGCAGCGCCACCTTCACGCCATCCTTCGACTGGCCGACACGGGCCAGTTCCAGCATCACCGCCAGTCTTGCGGCATTGGGTCCGGCGTTGTTTTTCAGAATGTCCAGCATGAGCGCAATCGTCATGCCCTTCAGCAGCTTTCCCAGTTGCTGTTCAAGTGCAGCTTTCTGCGCCAATGGGAGAGATTGGAGGGCCGAGGTGAGACGGTTCACATAGGCTTCGGCATCTTCCCCCTCCAGGCGCTCCATTCCCAGAAGCGAGCCCAGAACCTCTGTCAGCACCGTTCCAGTTCGGTGAAGCTCCGCTTCGCCGGAGACGGCGCGTGCCGCGACGACCGGGGGATTGGGTGAGGTATCGGAAATGGCCTGCGGGACATTTGGCTGATTGACCGGCGAACTGACCGCGTCCTGCTTCTGCCCCGCAGTCTGCGAGGAAAATTCTCCTGCTGTGACGGCACTGACGGGCGGCAACATGGTGCGCTCTTCCTTCGGTCCGAAGCGCGTTGATCCGCTGTCATCGCGTCGCAGCTTTGATGCTCAGTGATGCGCTCGAGCCGTTGCTCGTCATCCGCACCGCCGGGGAATGATGTCCAAAGCCCACCCTTCGAAAGCAGGCGAACGAATCATTAAGAGCAATCATGACGGGGAATCGTTAATCGACTGCTAACCATACGTGTGGCGTCGCCACGGACCGCCTCAGCTATGGGCGAAGATGTCTGTATCGTCCCAGCCGAGAAGATCGAGCTTTGCGCGTGTGGGCAGGAAGGCGAAGCAGGCGGTGGCGTGGTCGTAGCGGCCGTCACGGATCAGCCGGTGGGTGAGCTTGTCGCGAAGCGCATGCAGGTGAAGAACATCGGATGCGGCGTATTCGAGCTGCGCCGGGGAAAGCGTCTCGGCCGCCCAGTCTGAGGATTGCTGCGCCTTGGAGATGTCGACCTCCAGCATCTCTTTCAGATTGTCCTTCAGTCCGTGCCGGTCCGTATAGGTGCGGCAAAGCCTGGACGCGATCTTGGTGCAGAAGACCGGCGTCGTCGTCACGCCGAAAGTGTGGAACAGCACGGCGATATCGAAGCGACCGTAATGGAATATCTTCTCGCGGCTCGGATCCTCCAGCATGGCGACGAGGTTTGGCGCTTCCTTCTGCCCGGCGGCAATGCGTACGACATCGGCCGTGCCGTCGCCGGGTGAAAGCTGCACGACACACAGTCTGTCGCGACGCGGTACCAAACCGAGCGTTTCCGTATCGACGGCGATTGCGCCTGTATAGCGGGCGGCATCGCTCGCAGAAATATCGCCTTCATGATAGCGGATCTTGGCAGCCATTTGGTACTCCGGTTACGCGTCTTCCGGTTCCGGCTATAGCGCAAAGTGGCTGTTGGCGATACCGCTTTTGGCCCTGGAGCGCGGTGGGGTGCTGCTGGACGCGCCAAGGACGCTCATCTTTTTTGAATAGTCGCATCGTGTCATTGCGAAAATCGATCTCGATTTTCGGGCCGATGCTCCAGGCGCTCTTGCCTCGTCAGGCGGTCGCGGTCTAGGTTGACGTCAAATTCCTGCCAATGACGAAAATTCCCATATCCATGACCAAGAAAATCTATCTCGCGGGACCTGAGGTCTTTCTCTCCAACGCGCGCGACATGCTGGATGCGAAGGCACAGCTTGCCCGAGACGCCGGCTTCACCCCACTGTCTCCCGGCGATCTTGAAATTCCGCCCGCCGACACAAAGACCGGCCATGGCTGCAATATCAACGCTATCGACGAGCATATGATGCTTGAGGCGGACGCTGTCATTGCCAACCTGACGCCCTTCCGCGGAATTGCCGCTGATGTCGGTACGAGCTTCGAGCTCGGCTTCATGTGCGCTCTCGGCAAGCCGGTGTTCGCCTATACCAATATGGCGAAGAACCATTTCACCCGCATCCACGATCACTATGCCGGCGATGTCTCGCTCAGCGATGATGGGCGTTACAGAGGACCCGACGGGCTTTCCGTCGAGAACTTCGACATGGTCGACAACCTCATGCTTCATGGCAGCATCCTGCGCCGGGGCGGGGCCATCATCGTTGGAGATGCGGCACCTGAGGAACTCTATACCGATCTGACGGCATTCAGAGAGTGCCTGAAGCTTGCTGCGGCAAAGCTTCTTTAAACAGCACCATCAAGCGGAGAGCAGATATGACAGCCACGATTCTCATCACCGGAGCGACCTCTGGCTTCGGCCTTTCCACCGCGCGTCTCTTTGCAAGCCATGGCTGGAAGGTGATCGGGACCGGCCGTCGCGCCGAGCGGCTCCAAGACCTTAAAGATGAACTCGGATCGTCCTTCCACGGTCTGGCCTTCGACATTACCGATCAGGAGGCGATGCGTTCGGCTTTCGCTGAATTGCCGCAGGAGTTTTCTGCAATCGACGTACTGGTCAATAATGCCGGTCTGGCGCTGGGAACGGCACCTGCGCCGCAAGTGCCGCTTCAGGACTGGCACACCATGGTCAACACCAATATCACGGGACTGTTGAACATCACCCACCACTTGCTGCCAACGCTGATCGAGCGCCGTGGCATCGTCGTCAATCTGTCCTCGGTCGCGGCGAGCTGGCCCTATGCCGGCGGCAATGTCTATGCCGGTACCAAGGCGTTCCTGCGCCAGTTTTCGCTTGGGCTACGATCGGATCTTCATGGCAAAGGCGTGCGCGTCACATCCATCGAGCCTGGCATGTGCGAAACCGAGTTCACGCTGGTGCGCACCGGCGGCAACCAGCAGGCCTCCGACACGCTTTACAAGGGCGTCAACCCGATCCTGCCGGAGGATATCGCCAATACCATTCACTGGGTGGTGTCCCAGCCGAAGCACATCAACATCAACGCCATCGAGCTGATGCCGGTGAACCAGTCCTTTGCAGGCTTCCAGGTCCATCGCGACACGCAGTGATCAAAAAAACGTCATAATAAAAGCCGTTATGCAATTTGTGCATTGCTGCCCTGCGAGTGTCGCGCTTTTCAGCGCCGGGTAACGGGAGTATATATTGATCATCGAAACGACGCACTCCTCCTCCCAGCGTCGTTCGATGTGGATTGGCGATACTCCTCCTCCCAATTGCCAATCAAGTTCAAAGCCTGCCGCACCTCCTCCCGCGGCAGGCTTTTTCTTTTCTGGAACCTCTCCAACATTTTGCTTCGCCTTCGGCGTCAAGGCGCGATAGCCGTCTCGCAAGGAATGGTTGCCGCATCCTGCTTTCAGAAAACCGGGTCCGACGTTCGGGCCGATGCTGTAAGGCTTTCCCACCTCGTTTCTTGTCGATACGTCACTCGGCTGCGGTCTTCAGGCAGCCATTGATGATGGTGCGGATTTCCGCCCGGCAGGAGCCGCAATTGGTGCCGGCGCTGACGCAGGCGCCCACCGCCTCGACTGTGTGGCAGCCCTCGCGGATCGCGCTGGTGATCTGGTTGATGCCGACATTGAAGCAGGAGCAGACGGTGGCACCGGGATCGGGTCTGCCGGCGCCCGGCCTGCCAGCGACGAGCGCGAACCGGTTGCGTAGATCCTCATGCCGCTCTTTCAACTGCGCGACCGCCCAGTTTCGCGCAACGGCGACGGGCGCGGCCGCGATAAACAGCGCCGCCAACAATTTGTCTTCGTTAAAAAAGGCGAGCCGAATGTCACCGGTTCGATTGTCGGCATAACCGAGCGGTTCGACGCGGGCGTCGATCCCGAAGATTTTTCTGCTCCAGGATATCCAGTCATCCGGCAGAGTGTCGAAGGCAAGCTCCAGACGATAGCCGCCGTCGGCCTTGGCGAGAGCCCAATAGGCGCAGTCGGGCTTTTGGGGAGCCGTGGCAGTCACTGCAAAGGCATAGGCCTTTGCTTGAAAGCGGCGCGCCGTAACGGCGACATTTTTCGATGCCGGCTGTCCGGAGAAGGGATCGGTGGTGGGCGGCACCAGCCTGTCGATCCGGGCATTGGCGGCGAACTGATCGTTCCAGTGCATCGGCACAAAGAGGCTGCCGCGTGCCTGCCTGTCGGTGATGAGCGCGCGCAGGATCACCGTGCCGAGAGGGCTTTCCACCTCCACCAGATCGGCACTCTCAATCCCTGCTTCCATCGCATCGCGGGGATGAAACTCGACGAAAGGTTCGGCCAGATGTGAGGATAGCCGGGCGCTTTTTCCCGTGCGGGTCATGGTGTGCCACTGATCGCGAATGCGGCCCGTATTGAGCGTCAGAGGATAGTCGGCGCTCGTGCGGCTCGTCTGCGGCAGCGCTGTAGAGACGAAACGCGCCTTTCCGTCCGCATGGAAGAATTTTCCATCGGCGAAGAAGCGCGTCGTGCCGCAGGTCGCTCCGGAGGGCTGAGGCCAGCTGAACGGCGCCATGTCGTCATAGGCCGGTTGCCCGATCTCGGCAAAGGCGCCGATATCGAAATCACGGCTGCCATTATTTTCGAAGGCCGAGAGGCTGGCATGTTCGGCGAAAATCTCCGTGGGATTGGCATAGGTGAACGCATCGGCGTAACCCATGCGCTTGCCGACTTCGGCAAATTGCCACCAGTCGGCTTTCGCCTCACCTGGCGCTGGAAGGTAGCCGCGCTGGCGGGAGATGCGCCGTTCCGAATTGGTGACGGTGCCGTCCTTCTCGCCCCAGCCGAGTGATGGCAGCAGCACATGCGCGTGGCGTGCGGTATCGGTCTTCGCCATGATGTCGGAGACGACGATGAACGGACATTGCTTCAGCGCCGCTTCCACGGCCCCGGCATCGGGCATGGAGACTGCCGGATTGGTCGCCATGATCCAGAGCGCCTTGATGCGACCATCGGCCACCGCCTGGAAGAGATCGACGGCTTTGAGGCCGGGCTTAGTCGCAATCGCCGGTGCTTTCCAAAAGCGCTGCACCCGGTCGCGGTCCTCGACGCTTTCGATGGCCATATGGGCGGCGAGCATATTGGCAAGACCACCCACCTCGCGCCCACCCATGGCATTGGGCTGTCCGGTCAACGAAAACGGTCCCGCACCCGGCTTGCCAATGCGGCCTGTCGCCAGATGGCAGTTGATGATGGCGTTGACCTTGTCGGTGCCGCTGGACGACTGGTTGACGCCCTGACTGTAGCAGGTGACGACGTTTTCGGTGCGCTCGAAAAGGTGATAGAAACGGGTAAGCTCGGCGAGGCTTAAGCCCGTTGCCTCGACGATGGTTGCCAAGCCGATGTCAAAGGCCGTTCTGACCGCTTCCTCAAAACCCTGCGTGTGGCTTTCGATATAGGTCTTGTCGAGCGTCGCTCCCTTCGCCAGATGCGCCAGAAGTCCGGTAAAAAGCGCCACATCCCCATCCGGCTTGATGGCAAGATGCATATCGGCAATGTCGCAGGTCATGGTGCGGCGTGGGTCTATCACCACCACCTTCATGTCCGGCCGTTCTGCTTTCGCCGCTGCAAGCCGCTGATAGATGACCGGGTGACACCAGGCGAGGTTGGAGCCGGTCAGGATGACGAGATCGGCGAGAAACAAATCCTCATAAACACCTGGAACCGTGTCCGAGCCGAAGGCGCGGCGATGGCCTGCGACGGAAGACGACATGCAAAGCCGCGAATTGGTGTCGATATTGGCCGAGCCAATGAAGCCCTTCATCAGCTTGTTGGCGAGATAGTAGTCCTCGGTCAGCAATTGCCCTGAGACATAGAAGGCGACCGAATCCGGTCCATAGGTCGCGATCGCTTCGGAAAATTTCGAGGCCACGAGATCAAGTGCCTCATTCCAATGCACTCGTTCACCGCCGACTTGCGGGTAAAGCAGCCGGTCGTCGAGATCGAGCGTTTCGCCAAGTGCCGATCCTTTGGAACAGAGCCGACCGTAATTGGCCGGATGATCCGGATCGCCCTTCACCGAAACGCCACCGTCATCATCGATCTTCGCGATAACGCCGCAGCCGACGCCGCAATAGGGACAGGTGGTTTTGACCTCTTGTGCCATGCTTACTCCGCAGCGATCATCATGCTTTCAAGAGCAATAGACAGGTTGCCATCGATGTTGCGCACGGGGATGGTGCGCACCGCACCCTCGTCGGCGCCTTCGGCCCTGCCGGTTTCCAGCGAAATGACCCAGTTATGCAAAGGGCAGGTCACCGACGCGCCGTGAACGATGCCTTGAGAGAGCGGCCCGCCCTTGTGAGGGCAGTGATCTTCGATGGCATAGACGTCGTTATCGGCGGTGCGGAACACCGCAATCTTGCCCATCGGCGTCTTTACGCAGCGCGCGCCGCGCAGTGGAATGTCAGAGATAGTGCCGATTTCGACCCAGTTCATCATCGTCATCCTGTGTCCGGTTGAAGGTTTTGGGATGGGGCGACATCTCCTCCATGTCGCCCCATCACTCAGCGCTATGCACCGATGGCTTTGAAAGCCCCGGTCACTCTGCGGCTTGATTGAAGCCGATGGTCGCCATCGGCTTGAACTCGTGCTTGTGTTCGCCGGACACACGCTCCGACCAGGGATCGACCTGGGCGAATTTCTGGCTGAAGACAAAGCGCTCGTAGAAGCCCTTGCGCTTGTCGGCATCATCCATGATCTGGCGGCGGATTTCGTCGTAGCCGATGCGCTTTGCCCACTTGTAGATGCGCTCAAGATAGCGGGCCTGTTCGCGGTACATTTGCGTCAGCGCCACGATATGCTCCAGCGCCTCATCCGCGGTCTTCACCAGACCGAGAATTTCAGTACCTTTGATGTCGAGGCCCGCAGCTCCGGCAAAGTGGATTTCGAAGCCGGAGTCCACGCATATCACGCCAATATCCTTGCAGGTGGCTTCCGCGCAGTTGCGCGGACAGCCCGAAACGGCAAGCTTCAGCTTGGCCGGTGTCCAGGAGCCCCACATGAACTTTTCGATGCGAATGCCAAGCCCGGTGGAATCCTGCGTGCCGAACCGGCACCACTGCTCGCCCACACAGGTTTTGACGGTGCGCAGGCCCTTGGCATAGGCCTGGCCAGAGATGAAGCCGGCCTTGCCGAGATCGGCCCAGACGGCGGGCAGGTCTTCCTTCTCGATGCCGAGAAGATCGATACGCTGGCCGCCGGTCACCTTCACCAGCGGGATCTCGAACTTGTCGACGACATCGGCAATGGCGCGCAACTCACCTGCATTGGTCACGCCGCCCCACATGCGCGGCACTACGGAATAGGTGCCATCCTTCTGGATGTTGGCGTGAACCCGCTCATTGATGAAGCGGGACTGATAGTCATCCGCATATTCATCCGGCCAGTCGCAGACGAGGTAGTAGTTCAGCGCCGGACGGCATTTGGCGCAGCCGCAGGAGGTCTTCCACTCCAGTTCCTGCATGACGGCAGGAATGGTCTTCAGTCCCTTGGCCTTGATCAGACGGCGCACATCGTCATGGCCGAGATCGGTGCATTTGCACATGGGCTGCACGGCCGTGGGATTGTAGCTGTCGCCAAGCGCCAGCGTCATCAGCTGCTCGACCAGCCCCGTGCAGTTGCCACAGGAGGCCGAGGCCTTGGTGTGAGCGCGCACATCGTCGAGCGAGGTCAGGCCCTTGCCGGTGATGGTGGAGGTGATTTTTCCCTTGCAAACGCCGTTGCAGCCGCAGATTTCCGCATCATCCGGCAAGGCTGCAACGGCCGCCATAGGGTCCAGGGGGGAGCCCCCCTGATAGGCTTGGCCGAAAATCAGTGTTTCGCGCATCTCTGTGATGTCCGCGCTCTTTTTCATCAGGTCGAAGAACCACGAACCGTCCGAGGTCTCACCATAGAGGACCGCGCCGATGATACGATTGTCCTTGAGAATCAGGCGTTTGTAGACGCCCGCCGTCGCATCGCGCAGCACGATCTCTTCACGGTCATCGCCCTCGGCAAAATCGCCGGCGGAGAAGAGGTTGATACCGGTGACCTTCAGCTTCGTATTGGTGACGGAGCCGTGATATTCGGACTGGCCGCCGATCAGGCGGTCGGCCAGCACTCTGGCACTTTCGTAAAGCGGCGCGACGAGACCGTAGCAGATGCCGCGATGCTCGGCGCATTCGCCAAGCGCGTAGATCGAGGCGTCGGATGTCATCATGCCATCATCGACGACGATACCGCGATTGACGGCAAGGCCTGCGTCCTTGGCAAGCCCGGAGGCCGGGCGAATGCCGACGGCCATAACCACCATGGTGCCTTCGATGACGCGGCCATCTTCCAGCTCGATGCCCTCGACTTTGTCTTCGCCGATAATGCGCTTGGTATTGGCCTTGGTGATGATGTCGATGCCGCGTTCGGTCAACGCCTTTTCCAGAAGATAGGCCGCTGCCGGATCGAGCTGGCGCTCCATGATGGTCGGCATCAGGTGAATGACGGTGACGTCCATGCCCTGACGCTTCAGTCCATAGGCCGCTTCGAGACCAAGAAGACCGGCGCCGATGACGATGGCGCGACCCTTGCCACCGGCGATCTCCAGCATCTTCGTTACGTCATCGAGATCACGATAGGCAAGAACGCCGGGCAACTGGTGGCCGGGAACAGGAATGATGAAGGGAGAGGAGCCCGTGGCGATCACGAGCTTGTCGTAGGAGGCGGTGATGCCGTTTTCGCTGGTGACGGTCTTGCGCTCTCGGTCGATATGGCTGACCTTCGCGCCCTTGTGCAGGGTCACGCCATGGGCTGCATACCAGTCGTCGTCGTGAATGACGATGTCTTCATAGGCCTTTTCACCGGAGAGAACTGGCGAGAGCATGATGCGGTCGTAATTGACGCGCGGCTCGGCATTGAAGATGGTCACGTCGAAGACGCCGGGAGCGGTCTCGAAGAGGTTCTCCAGCATGCGGCCCGGCGCCATGCCGTTGCCGATGATGACGAGTTTCTGGGGCTTTGTTTCGGACATGGATCTTACTCCGCTGCTTCGACGAAACGGTGACGTTCATAGAGGAACTTCAACACGGCTTCGCGGCATTTGAGATAGGTTCGGTCGGAGGCAAGCTCGATGCGGTTGCGCGGGCGCGCCAGCGGCACATCGAGGATTTCGCCTATGTGAGCGGCCGGGCCGTTGGTCATCATCACGATGCGGTCGGAAAGCAGAACAGCCTCATCCACGTCATGGGTGATCATGATCATGGTGTTGCCAAGTCGCGCATGGATTTCCATCACCGCATCCTGCAGATGGGCGCGGGTCAGCGCATCGAGCGCGCCGAAAGGCTCGTCCAACAGCAGGATTTTTGGTTCCATCGCCAAGGCCCGAGCAATACCGACGCGCTGCTTCATGCCGCCGGAAATCTCGGATGGCTTCTTGTCCTTCGCATGGGCCATCTGCACGAGATCAAGATTGCGCATGACCCAATCATGGCGCTCGGCCTTGGACTTGGTGTAGCGGAAGACCTTCTCGACGCCGAGATTGACGTTTTCGTAGACGGTGAGCCATGGCAGCAGGCTGTGGTTCTGGAAGACGACCGCACGCTCCGGGCCCGGCTCGTTGACCTCGCGGTTTTCCAACAACACCACGCCGGAGGACACCTTGGTCAGGCCGGCAATCAGGTTGAGCATGGTGGACTTGCCGCAGCCGGAATGGCCGATGACGGAGACGAACTCGCCCTTGTCGATGGTGAGGTTGATGCCCTTAAGCACCTCGGCGCGGCTGCCGCCCTTGTCGAAATATTTGTCGATATGATCGAGCTTCAAATAGGCGTTCATGAAGAAATCCTCCTAGTTCGCTGCCGCGCCGCGGGTGATGAGCTTTCCGGCGGTCGCCACCAGCTTGTCGAGGACGAAGCCGACGACGCCGATATAGGCGAGTGCCACGATGATGTCGGGCAGGCGGGATGAATTCCACGCATCCCAGATGAAGAAGCCGATGCCCACGCCACCCGTCAGCATTTCAGCCGCGACGATGGCAAGCCAGGAGAGGCCGACGCCGATGCGAAGACCGGTGAAAATGTAGGGCGCGGCGGATGGCAGCATGATCTTGTAGAAAAATTCGATGTGGTTGAGACGCAGCACCTGCGCGACGTTGCGGTAATCCTGCGGGATGTTGCGCACGCCCACCGCGGTATTGATGATGACCGGCCAGATGGAGGTGATGAAGATCACGAAAATGGCCGAAGGATTGCTGTCCTGGAACGCGGCCAAAGACAGCGGCAACCATGCGAGCGGCGGGACGGTGCGCAGCACCTGAAAGATCGGATCCAGGCCACGCATCGCCCAGACGGACTGGCCGATGATGGCGCCGACAACGACGCCGACGATCGCCGCAAGACCAAACCCATAGGCAACGCGTTCGAGCGAAACGAGAACGCGCCAGCCAAGGCCGATATCCTGAGAGCCATAATGGAAGAAGGGGTGGACAATCAGGTCGTAGCTTTCCTCAAACACTTGGCTTGGCGGCGGCAGCGACGCGCCGGGCGCCGAACAGAGCGCCTGCCAGAGGCCGAGCAGGATCACCAGGACGACGAATGGCGGAACGACGTTTCGCGCAATCGATGCGGCGATCTTGCGAAAAGAGAGTCCCGACACAGGGCGGCGGTTCATGGCGATCACGGTGCCACCCTTTGGCGTCGCAACGGCGATGGCCGTGCTTTCTGTCTTGCGTGCGGTTGCGGTCATGGTCTTGTCCTGTTTCCGGATGGGGTGTTGCACGGGTTGCGCGCCCCTCCGCCGGCTGCGGAGGGGCCATGGCGTCCTCAGGAGGCCGCCTTGATCGACAGGCTATCGAGATAGGCAGATGGGTTTTCGGGATCGAAGACCTTGCCATCGAAGAAGGTTTCCTTGCCACGGGAGGTGGAGGTCGGAATATCGGCAGCGGCAATGCCCAGGTCCTTCGCGGCAGCGCGCCACAGATCTTCGCGGTTGACCTGGGACACCAGCGCCTTGATGTCGGTGTCCGGCGCGAACTTGCCCCAGCGGATGTTTTCGGCAAGGAACCAGCTGTCATGGCTCTGGAACGGATAGGATGCCGCGTCCTTCCAGAACTTCATGTAAAGATCGGTGCCATGAGCAACGCGGCCATTGCCGTAATTGATGTCGCCCTTCAAACGGCCTAGCACATCCTTCGGCGGAACGTTGAACCACTGACGCTTGCCGAGAATGGTCGACATCTCCTCCTTGTTGTCCATGCTGTCGCACCATTGCTGGGCTTCCATCACGGCCATCAGCATGGCCTTGGCGGCATTCGGGTTCTTCTCAACCCAGTCGGCCCGCATGCCGAGCGCCTTTTCTGGGTGACCCTTCCACAGTTCTCCGGTCGTACAGGCAGTAAAGCCGATGCCTTGGTTGACCAGCTGCTCGTTCCAGGGTTCGCCGACACAGAAGACGTCCATGTTGCCGACCTTCATGTTGGCAACCATCTGCGGTGGCGGAACGACGATGGTGGAAACGTCCTTGTCCGGATCGATGCCGCCAGCCGCCAGCCAATAGCGGATCCACAGATCATGTGTGCCGCCCGGGAAGGTCATCGCCGCCTTGATTTCCTTGCCGTCCGCCTTCTTCTTCTCGAAGGCAGCTTTCAGTTTCGAAGCATCGAGCTGGACGCCGGTGTCGGCATAGTCCTTGGCAACGGAGATGCCCTGGCTATCGAGATTGAGGCGGGCGAGGATCGCCATCGGCACCGGCACGTTGTTCTGCGTCACCTTGCCGGTGTGCATGAGATAGGGCATCGGGGTCAGGATATGGGCACCGTCGATCCCGTTGGACGCGCCGCCGAGAACGAGGTTGTCACGCGTAGCACCCCAGGAGGCCTGCTTCAGCACCTCGACATCGGGCATACCATGCTTGGCGAAAAGTCCCTTTTCCGATGCGACGATCAGTGGTGCCGCATCGGTCAGCGCGATGAAGCCGAGTTTTGCGCCCTTGACTTCAGGTTCGGACGTGGCGGCGAAGGCGCCAGAAGGGAAAGCCGTTCGGACGGCGGTGATCAGGGCTGCAGTGGCCGACGTCTTCAGGATCGAGCGGCGGCTGATCGAACTGGAAAGCATTTTCTTCATGTCGCATGTTCCCCTTTTTGGCAGCCTCATGGGCGCCCTATGACTTTTGCGAAGCCCAAAAACAAAAAAACGCCGCTCGGTGATGCGCCTTCGGAACGGGAGGAGTGTTCCGGGCTGCATACCTTGCGACGTCCGTGTCGTATGAAGAACGCTGATAACGCGTTCCTGCTGCTCCGATCGCCGTTGACCCGAGCGTTTTACATAAAGCAAGCACCGTGCCAATTTTTGTGCTTATCTCTACTCAATTGAAAAATATAAGTTTTTTTAGATGCAGGGTCTGTAGATGGTATTTAAGCCAAAAAATTTCAGGCTATTATTTAATCTGAGCTCCGACCCTTGGCTCCAAAAATGCAGCACTCGATGCTTCAGAACTCGCCTGTCGCGGGTTGGGCCGTGGCCGAATTCTTAACCGGGAAGCGCTCGACATAGGCTGGGATGTTCGATGGATCAAAGGTCATTCCATCCATGAAGAGGGCTCCTGCACCGTCGTTCTCATCCTGGAGAGCAGCGACGCCCGCGCCGAGCGCCGCGCGATACAGGTCAGGACGGTAGGCGGATGCGGCAGCCTTGGCACCCTCGGCCGAAAACGTGGTCTGTCCCCAACGGATCATCTGACTGTAGATCCAGAGCGCCTGGTTGGGTTGCGGATCGTTGGCGTGATCGGCGTGGAACTGGAAGTATTTATCGATGACGCGCTGGTTGCCCCGGCTGTCGATATGGAATTCTCCTCCCAGCACGCGTCGGAGGATATGTTCAGGCGCGCCGATATAGCGCGCATCGGCAAGCGCTTCGCTCAGAGCCTGCCGATTTTCCAGGCCGTCGCACCAGCGGGCGGCGGCGTCCAATGCCACGAGAAGTCTCGCCACGCTTTCCTGCTGGCTATCCGCCCAATCGGGGCGCATGCCGATGACTTTTTCCGGTGCGGACGGCCAGATATCCTGCTTGACGGCCACGATGCGCCCGACGCCGCGCTCGCAGGCAATCATGTTCCAGGGAGCGCCGACGCAAAAGCCGTCGATTGCACCGGCTGCAAGCGCGTCGGAGGTCAGCGGTGGCGGCACGACCACCAGTTTGACATCCGTGTCCGGGTGGATGCCACCCGCTGCCAGCCAGTAGCGAAATTCGTAATTATGCGATGAGAATGGATAGGTCATGCCAAGCGTGGGCGTCGGCTCTCCCTTGGCCCGCATCTCATCAAGCACGCTTTTCAGCGCGCGGGCATTTTCCAGCGCCCCCGCTGTCGCCGACAAGCCGGTCGTCTCCTGCATCCTTGAGAAAAGCGCAGTGGAAAGCGTAATGGCGTTGCCGCCCCGCCCGAGTGAAAAGGGCGTGATGGTCGGCGAGGGGTTCGAGCCGAGACCGAGCATAGATGCCACTGGCATGGGCGAGAGCATGTGGGCAATGTCGAACTGGCGAAAGGCGAGGCGGTCGCGAACATTCGCCCAGGAGACATCTTTCACCAGGTCGAGCTTCAGGCCCTCCTTCTCGGCAAAACCGAATTCGGCCGCGGCAATCAGGACCGAGGCATCCACAAGCGGGATGAAGCCGGCCCGGAGGGTGCGCTGCCGGTCATTGCCGATCGGCGCAGGCGCTGCAATGCCGGATTTCCTGTCTGCAAGATCGTCTATCACCGTCATGCTATCGCTCCTCGTCCGGTGGCGGCCGTCACATCAGTAGCCCGGCAGCCGTGACCACGCTCTGCGCGATCTCGGACAATTTCTTTTTCTCGTTCATCGCCGTCTGGCGCAGCAGTGCGAAGGCTTCCTCTTCGGAAAGTCCGCGCATCTTCATCAAAATGCCTTTGGCGCGCTCGACGACCTTGCGCTCTTCGAGCGCGGATTTCGCCTCGGCCAATTCTCGCTGCAGGCGGCTGAACGCGTTGAAGCGGCTGACCGCCATGTCGAGGATCGGCTTGACGCGCTCTTTCTTCAGCCCGTCAACGATATAGGCTGAAACACCGGCTTCCACGGCGGCCTCGATCGAGGCCGTATCCGATCGGTCGACAAACATGGCGATCGGCCGGCTGATCGTGCGCGTAAGCTGAAACAGATGCTCCATCATGTCGCGATTGGGATTTTCCAGATCGATAACGATCACATCGGGCTGCAGCGTCTCGATGGTGCGGGCCACCCCGTTGACCTCGTGAATGACCGTGACCTTCATATGACCGGCCTCACGCAGTCCTTCCTCGATAATCGAGGCGCGGATGGCGTTTTCATCGATCACAAGAATGGTCAAGTCCCGAAGCGTCATGCGCGCATCAATGCCGCAGACCTGTCGAAATAGCAATGTTTTTCACCATGTCTAAAAATTAAGCAAATGAGTGGGGTCACAGCTTTCTTTGGTTCCGTTCATTCTGTCGGCAGGCCGCTTCTTGACAATGATATGATGTTTGGAAAGGTTACTGGCATGAGTGCAGGGGCTGATTGGATTTACGAGGCGAACCCGGTTCATCGCAAAAGTGCGGCGGAATCGGTATTCGAGGATTTGCGGTCGGCCATCGTGTCGGGCCGGCTGACGGTTGGCACGCGCCTGCCATCGGAAACGCATCTGGCCGGTCGATATGGTGTCAGCCGCCCCATCGTGCGCGAAGCGCTTCGCTCGCTGCAGACGCTTGGCATGACGCAGACGCGCACGGGCAGTGGTACGTTCGTCCTGACGGATTCTCCCCGACAAGAGTTGCGCTATGGCGGCTATTCGGCACGCGATCTGATGGAGGCGAGACCTTTCGTCGAGGTGCCCGCCGCCGGTTGGGCAGCCCTTCGCCGAACGGACCAGCAGGTGGCGCGGATGATGAAGCTCTGCGGCGAGATGGATCAACAGGAAGATTTGCACAAATGGGTGCTGCTGGACTGTGAGTTCCATAGCGCTATCGCAGAAGCTTCCGGCAACTCGCTGTTTGCCAAGGTGATTGCGGATGCCCGTGACAGCGTCAGCCAGCAATCGGAACTGCTGAACCTCATGGCCCACCGCCGCGTCGCTTCAAATATCGAGCATCGCAAGATTGCAGAAGCAATCGAGGCAGGCTCTGAGGATGGCGCGCGCCAGGCGATGGAAGCCCATCTTGGCAAGGTCAAGCAGGCGGTGACCTCCATCATGGGTGATGACGCAAGATAAAGCGTAGAGTCTGGGAATGCCGGAAGACTGTCATCGTCTCCCGGCTTGCCTTGTCTGAATGTCTTATGCGGCGGGCTGCACAGCAGTTGCGGTAATGTTTGCCAGCAATTCCGGCCTCAGCGCTTCGATCAACTGTTCGGCGCTCATATAGCCTTTCTCCAGCACGACCTGCGGCACGGTTCGACCGCTTGCCAGTGCCTCGCGTGCAACCTCGGTTGCGGCGTAATAGCCGATCAGCGGATTGAGCGCCGTCGCAATGCCGATCGATTCTTCCAATCGACGCGCCATGATATCGACATTGGCGGTAATGCCGACAACGCAGCGTTCCGCAAGCGTCCGGCAGGCGGTGCCGAGCTGGGCGATGCTTTCCGACAAGGCCCGCACGATGACAGGCTCGAAGGCGTTCAGCTGAAGTTGACCGCCCTCTGCGGCCATGGTGACGGTGATGTCGTTGCCGATGACCACGAAGGCGACCTGGTTGACGACTTCCGGGATCACAGGATTGACCTTGCCGGGCATGATGCTTGAGCCGGCCTGTACGGGGGGGAGATTGATCTCACCGATGCCGGCACGGGGGCCGGAGGACAGCAGGCGCAGGTCATTGCAGGTCTTCGAAAGTTTGACGGCGACGCGCTTCAATACGCCCGAGAGATGGACGAAAGCGCCAGGATCCTGCGTTGCCTCGATGAGGTCGCTCGCCGTCACCAGTGGTCGACCTGTCAGTTGGACGAGATGCTTGCAGGCAATCGCGGCATAACCGGCAGGAGCGTTGAGGCCTGTGCCGATCGCCGTCGCACCGAGATTGATCTCATGCAGCAATGCTGCCGATTCAATCAGGCGCGCACGGTCCTCCCCGAGCATCACGGCGAAGGTGCGGAATTCCTGGCCGAGTGTCATCGGCACTGCATCCTGCAACTGCGTGCGCCCGACTTTCAGAACGCCGTCAAATTCGCGGGCCTTCGCCTCGAAAGCGTCCTGGAGCACGAGCATGGAGGCGGCCAGTTCATCGATGGATTCGATCAGGGCGATATTGATGGCTGTCGGATAGGCGTCGTTGGTGGATTGGCTGAGATTGACGTGATCGTTCGGGTGCAGGTGCTTGTAATCGCCCTTGGCGTGCCCGAGAATTTCGAGCGCGCGGTTGGCGATCACCTCATTGGCATTCATGTTGGTCGATGTTCCGGCACCGCCCTGAATGACATCGACGATGAACTGGTCATGGAGGGCACCGTCGCGGATCTCGCGGCAGGCCGTGACGATGGCGTCCAGACGCTCCTGATCTAGCAGTCCCAACTCATGGTTTGCCAATGCAGCGGCCTCCTTGACGAAGGTAAGTCCGCGAATGAGATAGGGATAGCGGCCGATCGTTGCGCCGCTGATCTGGAAATTCTCCGCCGCGCGCTGCGTGTGCACGCCCCAATAGGCATCTGCAGGGATATCCTTGGGCCCAAGAAGATCTCGTTCCTGACGCATCGTGATCATATCATCCTCCATGTTGATCCGATAATCTGTAAAGCTGCTAGACAGATTTAACTTGGTTTAATCCTGTCCATGATGTAGGTCAATGGGCGGGGAGAGGGTTGACGGGCGCGCAGTCGAGAATTAAGGGATCGAAAATCTGTCATGCAGCCTTACAGAATGGCTGCCTTTGACCTTTCGGCGCCTGGAGTTTTGACAGAGCATTGCTCGCGCAAGGACAGAACGGGTCATTCATCAAGTCTATGGACGATAGCTCTGAGGGAGGAGCGACACCAGTGGATAAGGTAACTCAAGCAAACCATGAACGTCAGGTCGAAATCCAGGAGGATTTCGGCTATCACAAAGCACTCAAACCGCGCCAGATCCAGATGATTGCCATTGGCGGCGCGATCGGAACGGGGCTTTTCCTCGGGGCGGGCGGGCGCCTTGCCATTGCTGGCCCCGCTCTTATCTTCGCTTATGCAATTTGCGGCTTCTTCGCCTTCCTGGTGCTCAGAGCGCTTGGCGAATTGATCATGCATCGCCCGACATCAGGCTCGTTCGTTTCCTATGCCCGCGAGTTCTACGGCGAGAAGATGGCCTTCGCTGTCGGCTGGATGTACTGGATGAACTGGGCGATGACCTCGGTTGCCGATGTGACGGCGGTTGCCCTCTACATGAATTTCTTCAAGCAATATGTGCCCTGGATGCAAGGCATCGACCAGTGGGTGTTCGCGCTCGGCGCGCTCATCATCGTGCTCGGCATGAACATGCTGTCGGTCAAGGTGTTCGGCGAACTGGAATTCTGGTTCAGCCTGATCAAGGTCCTCGCGCTCTTCACCTTCCTGATCGTGGGCGTTTACTTCGTCATTTTTGGAACGCCAATCGAAGGTCACGTCACCGGCTTCAGCCTGATTGCCGATAATGGCGGCTTCTTCCCCAATGGCATTCTGCCGGCCTTCATCATCATTCAAGGTGTGCTCTTCGCCTATGCCTCCATCGAGTTGATCGGAACCACCGCAGGTGAAACGGAGGACCCGCGCAAGGTGATGCCAAAGGCGATCCGCACCGTCGTCTTCCGCCTTCTCGTCTTCTATGTCGGCTCGGTCCTGCTGCTTACACTTCTTTTGCCCTACACAGCCTACAAGGCAGGCGAGAGCCCGTTCGTGACCTTCTTCGGCTCCATCGGGGTCGAAGGCGCCGATATCGTCATGAACCTGGTCGTTCTGACCGCGGTTCTGTCGTCACTGAATGCCGGCCTCTATTCGACCGGGCGCATCCTGCATTCGATGGCGGTGTCCGGCTCTGCACCGGCGGCGCTGGCGAAGATGAACAAGGCTGGCGTGCCCTATGGCGGCATCGCGGTCACGGCTGTCGTCACTGTGCTCGGCGTCATTCTTAATGCCATCGTTCCTTCGGAAGCATTTGAAATTGCGCTCAATCTTGCCGCGCTCGGCATTATTTGCGCTTGGGGCGTCATCGTGTTATGCCAACTCAAGCTGTGGCATCTGTCCCGGCAGGGGAAGATGCAGCGTCCGGATTTCAGCATGATTGGCGCGCCTTATACGGGCATCCTGACGCTTGTCTTCCTGTTTGGCGTTCTGGTGCTGATGGCATTCGATTACCCTGCGGGCACATATACCGTCGGCTCTCTTATCGTCATCGTACCGACCTTGGTGGGGGGATGGTATTTGATGCGTGGCCGTATTCAGGAATTGTCGAAAGCACAGCAGTTGCGTGACGCTGGCGCGCGGGGCCAGCAGTGACCGTCGTAATTCCGACCGATCATGACAAAGGGCTGGTGGCGGTCATTGCCACCGGCGGCACGATTGCGAGCCAGCGTGACGAAACCGGGGCTGCGAAACCCTCGCTCTCCGGTGAAAACCTGCTCTCCGGCCTCGGCGGCGATAGCGCCTCCGTCAAACCCGTCGAGCTGATGGCGAAGGATTCCTCCAGCCTGACGATCTCCGACATGCAGGCAATCAGCGATGCGGTCGGTGTCGAGCTTGCGAACCCTGCGGTGAATGGCGTCGTCGTGCTTCACGGCACGGATGCGATGGAAGAAACCTCACTGCTCGTTCATTTACAGCACAGGATCGGCAAACCGGTGATCTTCACCGGCGCGCAGTTTACGGCCGATAACCCGCTCTCGGATGGCCCGGCCAATCTTCAGGCGGCGATTGCCGCTGCCGCGACGCCATCCAATAGCGAAAAGGGCGTCCTTCTGTCGTTCGGTGGCAAGTTGCTGCCGGTCTGGGGGCTTTACAAGCGTTCCGCCGACGATCCGGATGCGTTCGATCTTGCAGGGCCTTCCGACTGTCCGCAAAGCCCTGAATTTTCGGCGCCGGTCGATGCTATCCGCATCGATATCGTCGCAATCTATCCGGGCTGTGAAGCGACCCATATCGATGCCAGTCTTGATGCGGGGGCCAAAGGCATCGTTCTTTGCGCTCTCGGCTCAGGTAACGCCAATGCAGACGTCGTTGATGCTCTGCGGCGTTGTCGCGAGAGACATGTTCCGGTCGTTGTTTCCAGCCGCGTTCCCGAGGGGCACCTGGTTGCGGGCTATGGCGGTGGAGGTGGCGGTCACGATATGGGTGCTGTCGGTGCCATCCATTCCCGAACATTGCGGCCTGGTCAGGCAAGAATTCTGCTGGCATCGCTTATAGCCGCGTCTGCTGGACACCGCGACATGGCGCATGCTTTCAACGACTTTCGCGATTGAAACGATCCGCGGATAACACGGAAGTGGCAGAAATGTGATTTCTGCGGAACTTATCGTCTTCGACCCTGTTAAGCCCCAAGGGAAATTAACAGGGGCTCTTCATGGCGGTCACCATTACTGCTGTCGCTCTAGCGCTTGTCGGCCTTGCGCTTTTCGGCTTCGGTTCTCAACTTATCATGCTCGGGGGAAGCTTTTATTACGCTCTCGCCGGGCTCGCTTTCGTCATCACGGCAATTCTTCTCTTCAAGCGAAACAAGGCGGCGCTGCATTTCTACGCGCTCTTCGTGATCGCGACGCTCGGCTGGGCCTTGTGGGAAGTTGGTCTCGACTGGTGGCAGCTTGGACCGCGTGGCGGCCTGATCATCGTGATCGGCATCTGGCTTTTGATGCCGTGGATCCGTAAGCCACTCGGTTTTGTCAGCCCGACCGGCATTCGCTACGGAGCAAATGCCGTCCCGCTTCTGGTGGCTGTGGTCATTTCCATGGGTGTGGCCGCCGTGTCGATGACGCAGGACCCGCATGACCAGGAGGGCAATCTTCCGACGGAGGTCGTCAACAACGCGCCCTCTTATGGAAACGCTGTTCCGGATGGCGAGTGGCATCAATATGGACGGACGTCCTATGGCCAGCGCTATTCGCCGCTGACACAGATCACCACTGCCAATGTTGGCGATCTGAAGGAGGTCTGGCGTTATCAAACCGGCGACGTCAAGCTTCCCGACGATGTTGGCGAAACGACGTATCAGGTCACGCCGCTGAAGGTTGGCAAGACACTCTTCCTCTGCACCCCGCACAATTGGGCGATCGCCATCGATGCGGCGACCGGCAAGGAAAAGTGGAAATATGATCCGAATGTCGGCCTGAATCCCAATCGCCAGCACCAGACATGCCGCGGCGTGACTTACTATGCCGATCCAGCCGCTCAGGCCGGTTCGCAATGCGCCGCCCGCGTTTATCTCCCAACATCCGATGCTCGTCTGATCGCGCTCGACGCCGAAAGCGGCAAGGTTTGCACGTCTTTCGCCGATCAGGGTGTTCTCCACCTCGAAGTCGGTATGAAGTACAATCCGGCTGGCTACTACTACTCCACATCGCCGCCCGCCATTGCCGGCAACAAGATCATCGTCGGCGGCGCAGTCAATGACAACTACTCCACCCAGGAACAGTCGGGCGTCATTCGCGCCTTCGATGTGAACAGCGGAGAGCTGCTATGGAACTGGGATTCCGGAAACCCTACCCAGACCCAACCGCTTCCGCCGGGTCAGACCTATACGACCAACTCTCCCAACAGCTGGTCCGTATTCAGCGTCGATGAAGCGCTTGGACTCGTCTACATCCCTTTGGGAAATCAAGTTCCTGACCAGCTCGGAATGGGTCGGAGCGAGAATGTAGAGAAGTACTCCTCGTCGATCGTGGCACTCGACGTAAACACCGGGCAGGACCGCTGGGTCCGGCAGACGGTGCATCACGATCTCTGGGATATGGATGTGCCGGCCCAGCCGGTGCTGCTCGATATCACCAAGCCGGATGGTCAATCTGTTCCCGCTCTCGTTGGCCCGACCAAGCAGGGTGATATCTATGTGCTGGACCGTCGGACGGGTGAGCCAATCCTGCCGGTGACCGAAGAGCCGGCACCCGGTGGGGCAATCCCCGAGGATTTCTCCGCGCCGACGCAGCCCACATCTGCCTTGACCTTCAAGCCGGAACCGCTGCAGGAAAAGAACATGTGGGGTGTCTCGCTGTTCGATCAGCTCGCCTGCCGCATCAAGTTCCATCAGCTGAACTACGAAGGTCGTTACACGCCGCCATCGCTGAATGGATCGATCATCTATCCTGGCAATTTTGGCACCTTCAACTGGGGCAGTGTCGCAGTCGATCCCGAACGCCAGGTCATGTTCGGCATGCCGACCTATCTCGCCTTCACCTCACAGCTCGTTCCGCGCGACCAGATCCCCCCGCGAGGTCAGGATGAGAAGGGCAGCGAGCAGGGTTTGAACCGCAATGATGGTGCACCCTATGGCGTGCTGATGGGCCCGTTCCTGAGCCCGATCGGCATTCCCTGCCAGGCGCCGCCATGGGGTTATGTCGCCGGTGCCGATCTCAGAACCGGCAAGGTTGCCTATAAGCACAAGAACGGCACCGTTTACGACATGACGCCGCTGCCACTTCCCTTCAAGGTCGGTGTGCCGGGTATCGGCGGTCCGATGATCACCAAAGGTGGCGTCGCTTTCCTTGGCGCAGCGGTGGACGATTATCTGCGCGCTTACGATCTGACGAGCGGCAAGCAGCTTTGGGAAGCACGCCTTCCCGCAGGTGGGCAGGCCACGCCCATGACCTACGCTCTCGACGACGGCAAGCAATATGTCGTGATGGTTGCAGGCGGCCACGGTTCGGTGGGGACGAAGCCGGGTGATTATGTCATCGCCTACACGCTCCCATAACCAGATCATTTCGCTAAAACCCTTGATGGCCGGGACTTCGTTCCGGCCATTTTGTTTATTCTCAGCACAATGATCCACTTGTTTTTGATATGTAATAACATTACATAGACTTGCTTGACGGACGAGATCAAATAGGTCTATCTGGCTGGCGACGGTTCCAAGCGAGTGATCGTGAGGAATAATAGGGAACACGGTGAGGGGATATCTCCAATGCCGTGGCTGCCCCCGCAACTGTAAGCGGATTGTCGAGCACTCGTGGCGCATTCACCTGCGTCAGGCCACTGCGAATTATCGTGGGAAGGCGGGCAAGACGATCATCCGTGAGCCAGGAGACCTGCCGTCATAAGTTCATTCCAATGTCACGGGCGGGGATGCCCTGAACAGGAGACGTCATGATTGTTATTTGCGCCCTTCAGCGCTCACATCCATCTGTCTTTTTCCCTCGTTCTCGATCGTCTCACTCCCGTGGCTGTCGAATGAGTGTTTCATTCGCGCTCACATGACGGCGTCTTGCTTGTCGGCAACGTCGACGATTTCGGGGATTATCGGACCATGACATTTCATTTCACCGGCGCGTTTCTGGCCGCTGCACTCACTGCGCTCTCGATCGTGCCGAAAACGGCAGAGGCTGCGGAAACGACCTACCCCTTGACGCTGAAAAATTGCGGCAGGGACGTCACCTTCACGCATGCTCCACAGCGCACCGTTTCTCTTGGTCAGAGCACCACGGAAATTCTCTATCTGCTCGGACTGGCCGACAAGGTTGTCGGTACGGCCGTCTGGATCGGCCCGGTTATCAAGGGATACGAAGAGGCCAACGCCACGGTCGAGCGCCTCGCGGACAATGATCCGAGTTTCGAGAGTGTGGTTGCCAAAAAGCCGGACCTCGTAACCGCTCAGTTTCAATGGCATGTCGGTCCGGAAGGCATTGTGGCAAAGCCTGAGCAATTTGAAGAGCTTGGTATCCCGGTTTACACGTCGCCTGCCGATTGCACGGGTAAGGACAATTCGGGCGGCGGCGATGGTGTCAGACATTCGGTCTTCACCATGGACCAGATCTATCAGGAAATTGCTGAACTCGCGCAAATCTTCAACGTGCAGGATCGAGGTGAGAAGCTCATCGCCGACCTGAAGGCCCGCGAGGGTGCTGCGCGTCAGAAGATCGCATCCGTGAATGGTAAGCTCTCGGCTGTCTTCTGGTTCTCCAGCGCCGAACTGGATATCGATCCTTACGTGGCGGGCAAGAATGGTGCTCCCGGCTACATCATGTCGGCGCTCGGCATCAAGAATGTCATCGACAGTGATGAGGAATGGCCGACCGTCGGTTGGGAAACCATCGCCAAGTCCAACCCCACGATCATCGTCGCGGGCAAAATGGACCGCCGCCGGTTTCCAGCCGACGATATCGCCGTGAAGCTGAAATTCCTGAAAGATGATCCCGTCACAAGCCTGATGCCAGCGGTGAAGGACAACCATATCGTCGTCATGGATGCGCAGGCGATGAACCCGACGATCCGGACCATCGACGGCATCGAGGTCCTGGCCGACCAGATCGTCCAACTTGGCCTAGCGAAGTAAGAGGATGTCCGTTCCCTTTCTTTACACCCGCGCTGCCGTCATTGCAGCCGGGTGTCTTCTGGTGGCGCTTTGGCTGGGCGCCTCGATTGGCGAAACCTCCATTCCGATGGAGGTTGTCGCCAAGACCGTCGCCAATCGCCTCTGGCACGCCGGATACCCACTGGATGCCATCGATGAGGGGATCATCTGGAACTATCGTTTGAGCCGCGCCGTGGTTGCCGCCTGTTGCGGGGCAGCGCTTGCCGTCTCCGGTGTCGTGCTGCAATCGCTGCTGCGCAATCCTCTGGCCGACCCCTATATTCTCGGCATCTCCGCTGGAGCGTCGACTGGCGCGGTCAGCGTCGCGCTCCTTGGCTTCGGCGCGGGCATGCTGACACTGCCGCTCGGTGCATTTCTTGGTGCGCTCGTAGCTTTTGCGCTTGTCAGCCTGCTGGCGCTGAGGGCAGGGCGGGGTAACAGTGCAATCATCCTCGCTGGCGTTGCCGGTTCGCAATTGTTCAACGCGCTTACCTCATTCATTGTCACCAAGGCCGCCAATGCGGAACAGGCGCGCGGCATCATGTTCTGGCTGCTCGGCAATCTGTCCGGCGTTCGCTGGACGGATGTCTCGCTTGCCCTTCCCATAGCCATGTTCGGTCTTATCGTCTGCCTCTGGCATGCCCGCGCCCTGGACGCCTTTACCTTCGGAGCGGAGTCGGCAGCCTCTCTTGGCATCCCCGTGCGCCGCGTCTATGTCGTGCTTACGGGCACGTCTGCCTTGATGACGGCGGTGATGGTCAGCATTGTCGGATCGATCGGCTTTATCGGTCTCGTCATTCCCCATGCAGCCCGTCTTGTTGTCGGTGTTCGTCACGGACGCCTGTTGCCGGCCGCCGCGCTGATCGGCGCCATCTTCATGATCGCTGCCGATATTCTCTCCCGCACCATCATCGCTGGCCAAGTCCTACCGATTGGTGTGATTACCGCACTCTTTGGTGCGCCGGCTTTTGCGCTCATCCTCTCGCAGCGAAGGAGGGCGGCATGATGCTGTCAGCGCGCAACCTAAGCTGGGCGACGGGCGGCGTCGATATCGTCAAGAACATCAGCCTCGATCTTTCTGCCGGCGAGTTTCTTGGCATCGTCGGACCCAACGGGTCGGGCAAGACGAGCCTCATGGCCATGCTCTCTGGCCTGAGAAAACCGCGCTCCGGCGAAGTCTTGCTGGATGGCAAGTCGTTGAACCAGCTTCAGCGCCGTGATGTGGCGCGCCAGATCGCGCTTGTCGAGCAGCAGGCGGAGACGCAGGAGCGCATCAATGCTCGCCAGGCGGTGGAGCTTGGCCGCATTCCGCATAAGGGTGCCCTGTCTCCATGGACTCCTCAAGATGATGAGATTGTCGATCAGGCGTTGCATGACGTCGATATGGAGGGCTTCGGGAGACGGATGTGGCATACGCTGTCCGGTGGAGAGCGGCAGCGTCTGCATATTGCCCGCGCTTTGGCGCAGCAGCCGAAGATACTGCTCCTGGACGAGCCAACCAACCATCTCGATATCGGACACCAGATCGCACTTCTGCATCTGGTTCAACAGCAGAAACTGACAGTGGCCGCCGCCTTGCATGATCTCAACCATGCGGCGATGTTTTGTGACAGGGTTGCCGTGTTGAAGGCGGGAGCGCTCGTCGCGATGGGTAAACCTTGCAACGTGCTGACCCCGGATCTCATCCTCGATGTGTTCGGCGTTCAGGTCGATGTGGAACGGGAAGGCGAGGATGCTTGTCATATCCGCTATCGCGCCCCGACTATGATCTACCCAGTAAGGACGACATGATGAAATTGTTGCTATCCATTGCTACGGCCGCCGTCGCTTTGTCGCTGAGTGCGGGTCTCGCCTTTGCGGAGGACTTCGAGGTCAGGATGCTCAATCAGGGTAAAAAGGGTTCGATGGTTTTCGAACCCGATTATCTTCACCTCCAGCCTGGCGACACGGTGAAGTTCATCGCCACGCATAAGAGCCACAATGCCGCGACCATCGACGGCATGGTTCCAGAGGGGGCGAAGGGTTTCAAGGGCAAGATCAACGAGGAGATTGAAGTCACTTTCGATCAGCAGGGCTTCTACGGCATCAAATGCTCACCGCATTTTGGTATGGGCATGGTCATGTTGATCAAGGTGGGTAAGGGTAGCCTGCCGGAACACTACAGAAGCGTGGCACTGCCCGCCCGCGCCAAGCCACGTCTCGACGCCCTGTTTGCCGAGGCAAAAGCAGATCAAGGCAAACCCTGAGCAATTGATAGTAGGTCAGACGCTCTTTCCGCAGCATCTCTATCGGAAAGTCTGACCGATGGTCTTGAACCGGTAGGCGCTCTTCCTACATCTGCCTCAACCCGCTGGTCCGGGCCCCTCTGGTGAAAGTCTCGGCGCTTTCACGATGTCGGACCTTTTCCGACACCACGCCGAGGCTGCAGAGGCCCCTCATGCTTTCCGATATCGCCGCATGGTTCATCACGCTGTTCGTCGTCGATCCGCTTCAGGCGGAAATGCGCGAACAGCTCGATCGTGCAAATGCGTCTACTGAGATCATCCAGCAATCGCAGCGTTGCGTTGCCAGTCAGGCGCCGCAGCTTCTGAACCGCGCCGGCGAAGACCCGGCATGGGCGGTCGCCACCGTTGTCGGTTTTACCTTCGGCTGGACGTCTCCGGCGCAGCTGCTGGATAAGGGCGATCCGAACTGCGCAGCCGTGATTGGCTTGTTGCAAGGCCGTGACGGTGAAGGGACCGAAGTGTAATATCTAAGACCTCAGGGTCTTAGACAGTTCCGTTGCGCCAGCCCCGATACCATTCGACGAAACGCTGGACGCCTGTTTCGACGGGCGTTTCCGGCGCGTAGTTCGTGAGTGCACGCAACAGATCCGGTGAGGCATAGGTGCGCGGCACGTCGCCCTGTTGCATCGGCAGCATGTTGCGAATGGCCTTCTGGCCGAGGACCGTCTCCACCGTTTCGACGAAGCGCATCAATTCGACCGGTTGGCCACCGCCAATATTGACCACACGGAACGGTGCGTGCTTTGAAAGCGTATCGGTCACACCCTCTTCGGTGGCGCGATTGTCTTCGGAAGGCGCAATGTGGCTGAGGCGGATGATGCCTTCCACCAGATCGTCGATATAGGTGAAGTCACGGCTCATCATGCCTTCGCCGTAGATATCGATCGGCTGACCCTTGAGGATGGCATCCACGAACTTGAACAGCGCCATATCGGGACGGCCAAAGGGACCATAGACCGTGAAGAAGCGGAAAGCGGTCGTCGGTACTTTGTGGAGATGCGCGTAGCTATGCGCCATCAGCTCCATCGACTTCTTGGTGGCCGCATAGATCGTCATCGGCTCGTCGGCGCGGTCGCTCTCGGCAAAGGGCACTTTCTCATTCGAGCCGTAGATCGAGGACGTCGAGGCGAGCAGAAGATGCTTTGGCTGGAGATTTTTCGCCAGCTCCAGAATATTCCAGGAGCCGATGAGGTTCGAATTCACATAGTCTTTGGGGCACTCGATGCTGTAGCGAACGCCCGCCTGCGCCGCGAGATGGATGATCACCTCCGGCTCGGCGAGGTCGGCCGCGCGGTTCAGGGCATCGGCATCTTCCAGCATGCCGATCTGCGCTTTGAAGCCGTTCGAGCGAGAGAGGATCGCGTGCCGCTTTTCCTTCAGCGCCACATCGTAATATTGCGTCATCCCGTCAAAGCCGACGACGAAGTGACCATCGTCCAGCAATCGCTTGGCAAGATGAAAGCCGATGAAACCTGCCGTGCCGGTAATCAGATAACGCATGGGTGTACAGACCTTCCGTTACTGTTCCGAGCGGCCGATGCTCGAATAGGAGAAGCCATGGGCTGTGACTTCGTCGGCGCGGTAGATGTTGCGCAGGTCAACGAGGACAGGGCTCTTCATGGTGTTTTTGAGACGGGCGAGATCGAGCGCGCGGAACTGGTTCCATTCGGTCACGATCACCAGCGCTTCGGCATCCTGCGCCGCCTCATAAGGCCCCTGCGCATAATCGATGCCCTCGATCAAAGGCTTGGCATTCGCCATGCCTTCCGGGTCATAGGCTGTGACCTTGGCGCCGGCATCCTGCAATGTCTGGATGACGGTAATCGCCGGGCTGTCGCGCATGTCGTCGGTGTTCGGCTTGAAGGTCAATCTGAGAACGGCCACCTTCTTGCCGCGGATATCCCCGCCAGCGGCTGCGATCACCTTGCGGCCCATGGCGCGCTTGCGGGTGTCGTTCACAGAAATCGTTGCCTCGATCAGACGAACCGGGCTGTCATAGTCCTGCGCGGTCTTGGCAAGTGCCAGCGTATCCTTGGGGAAGCAGGAGCCGCCGTAACCCGGGCCCGCGTGAAGGAATTTCGAGCCGATGCGGCCATCGAGTCCAATGCCGCGCGACACGTCCTGCACATCGCCCCCCACCTTTTCGCAGAGGTCGGCGATCTCGTTGATGAAGGTAATCTTCATCGCCAGGAACGCATTGGCAGCATACTTGATCAGTTCGGAGGTGCGCCGCGTGGTGAAGAGAAGTGGCGACTGGTTGAGATAGAGCGGCCGGTACACTTCCGTCATCACCGGACGTGCGCGCTCGTCGGAGAGGCCAACAACGATACGGTCGGGACGCTTGAAGTCGTCGATTGCCGCACCTTCGCGCAGAAACTCCGGGTTGGAAACGACGGCAAAATCCGCAGTCGGGTTTTCCTCACGGATGATGCGCTCCACCTCGTCACCGGTGCCGACAGGCACGGTGGACTTGGTGACGATGACGGTAAAGCTGGTGATGGCTGCTGCGATTTCTTTCGCTGCCGCGTAGACATAGCCGAGATCGGCATGGCCGTCACCACGGCGCGACGGCGTGCCGACGGCGATGAAAACAACATCCGCGTCTGCAACAGCCGTTTTCAGGTCAGTGGTGAAGCTCAGCCGACCGGCCTTGGCATTGGTGGAAACGATGACATCGAGACCAGGCTCAAAAATCGGGATCTGCCCGTTCTTCAACGCGTCGATCTTTTCCGGCATCTTGTCGACGCAGATCACGTCATGGCCGAAATCAGCAAAGCAGGCGCCAGAAACCAAGCCGACATAACCAGAGCCGATCATCACGATACGCATGGAAAAACCTTTCGGTGTGCGAGGGGGGTCAAGCCGCAGGGCAACTTCGATACTCTTTCTGAGGTCGCTATCTATCCGCCTTCACTCGCAAGTCCAAGCTTACGGAGAGTTTTCCGTTACAATTTCAAAATTTTGTTGCAAATAGACCAAACCAAATGACCTTCCCGTCCATTCACTCCCAGACGTCCCCAACCACCCTCTCGCCCCAGGCATTTCATGACGCAACAACACCCTCTCCAGGAAATTGCATTCTGGCTCTCTCGACAGGGCTATGAGGGCACGCCGGAAGAGGAGCTTCTGGCGGGCTTTTGCGAACGCTGCAACGCGGCTGGCATCTCCATTTCCTCGGCTTTGGTCCTGATGGACACGCTCCACCCGGATTTCGAGGGGCACGCCTTCCAGTGGGACAGCCGCGATATGGTCAATTCATCCAGCGTCTATGATTTCACCGATGAGGGTACGGCGCGTGAGGCTTGGGAGAGCTCCGTCTTCTTTCACCTTCTGAAAGAGAATGCGGAGGAGATCCGGCAGCGGTTGTTCCTCAATGAGCAGGCGAGCTTTTACAAGCTGGATGAGCTGCGCAATGCGGGTCATACCGACTACATCGCGTCCATCCATCGTTTTACGGAGCGTGGTAGCATCGGCGAAATGAGTGCCTTTTATTCCCGCTGGCTCACCCGGCAGCCGGAGGGCTTTCATGACGATGAGTTGGCCGCATTGCGCATGCTGCTGCCGACGCTTGCGCTAGCCGTTAAAACGGCCTGCTGCATGCGCATCATCGAAACGATCACGGATGTCTATCTTGGCCGTGATGCCGGTCGCAAGGTGATGAGTGGCACGATCACAAGAGGCGAAGTTGAACGGATCGAAGCGGTCCTGTGGTTTTCCGATCTTCGGGATTTCACCGGCATTTCCGATCGCGCCAAGCCGGATCAGATCATCCCGTTTCTTAATGATTACGCCGGTCTCGTCATCGATGCGATCCATGCGCATGGCGGCAGCGTGCTTAAGCTGATCGGTGACGGGGTTCTGGCGATTTTTCGAACCGGCAATCGGCAGGATGATTGTGCTGCAGCACTTGCCGCGGAAATGACGATGCGGACGCGTCTTTCGGTCCTAAACCATGAGCGTCACGCGAAAGACCTTCCGACGACAGATGTCTATCTCGGTCTCCATGTTGGCGAAGTCTTCTATGGCAATATCGGCAGCCGAGGGCGTCTCGATTTCACCGTAGTTGGACCCGCGGTCAACATGGTCAGCCGCATCGGGGGTCTGTGCGGTTCGGTCGATCGCGATACGGTGATGTCGCGGGATTTCGTCGCCACGTGTCCTGAAGAGATGCAGGCGCTGATGGTGTCGCTCGGGCGATACGCCCTGCGCGGCTTTGCGAGAGCACATGAACTCTTCACCATCGACCCCGAACTGGCTTGATCTCCCACCAAAACCCCAACCGTTGCTGAAATGTCAGTGGTACCGCTTTTGTGTATTTTCGCCTTGTGAGTGTAGAGCATGAGGCGTAGCCCTTGTATCGAGGAGCCACCAATCATCATGATCTGACGCGCATCAGCCGCGATCGCAGACCGGCTCTGCCGTATCTTTGCACGTTACCGTCTGGATTGTTCGTCATGCAAAAAGGTTTTCTTCTCGGACTGCTCGCTTACGCCAGCTTTTCCTGGGGAGACGCCACGATCAAGTCGCTTGGTCACCAGGTTTCGGTGTTCGAGATCGGCTTCTTCAGCATCCTGTCGTCTGCCGCCATCATCTTCTTCACCAAGCCACGGGAAGAAAGGTGGCGCGAGTTCTGGCGCATGAGCCGGCCTTTCGCGGTGCATGGGCGCGCAATCTCAGGCCTGCTCGCCGGCATTCTCGGCATCTACGCCTTCACGACGCTGCCCTTGGCAGAGGCCTATGCGCTGATCTTTCTGTCCCCGCTGTTCGTCACCATCCTCTCCGCAGTCGTGCTGAAGGAAGACATCGGGCTTTGGCGCTGGTCTGCGGTTTTTGCCGGTATCGTCGGCGTGTTCCTTGTCGTGCGACCGGGCTTCAAGGCCCTGGAACTCGGTCACCTGGCGGCAGTCGGTGTCGCTCTTCTGGCGGCGATGACAATCGTTATCCTGCGTTCGCTTGCCGGTCGTGAAAAGCGCACCTCGATCATGGGTGTGCTGCTCGTTTACGGCCTCACCTTCAACGGGATTTTGGCGATTCCGCATTTTCACGTTCCGACATTGCATCAGGTCGGCGCCTTTATCATCATCGGCATTTGCACGGCGGTCGGCCAGATCACGTTGCTGACGGCAACGAAGATCGCGCCTGCCAGCCAGATTGCGCCGTCGCACTATTCGCAGATCCTCTGGGCCGTGGGGATCGGCGCTTTCTTCTTCGCCGAGTATCCGGATACGCTTGCGGTGTTTGGCCTGATCGTGATCGCCAGTGCTGGGCTGCTCACGATGATGCGTGAAAAGATCCGGCTTGGGACCGTGCGCTGGAATCCGTTTCTCCGCAATCGCCTGTAGCGAAGCTGGCTTGAGGATGTCCAGGCGCTACAGCGGCCTGCCAACCTGCTCCAGGAGCCAGGTCTGAAACGCTTGCGCCAGAACATTGTCCTGCCGCCCCTCCGGAAGAGCGATGTGGTAACTCTTGTCGGTCGCGAGCGGCACATCGAACACCACGGCCAACTGGCCTGACACCAACTCGGCCTCGATCAGATATTTCGGCAAAAGTGCGAAGCCAAGTCCACTGATGGTCGCTTCGATCAACATCGAAAACTGGTCGAAGCGGCTACCGCGATATGCGCCCTCCGACGCGATGCCGTTCATCTCGAACCAATCGGTCCAGAGTTTTGGGCGGGTGGTGACGTGCAACAGAGGCTTGGACAAGAGGTCTGCATGGGTCTCGGGCGTGTGTTTCGCGAGTAGCGACGGGCTTGCGACCGGGACGATGACCTCGTTGCAGAGGAAGGTGCAGGTGCCGCGCGCCCAGACCGGCTGTCCGTAATGGATCGCGATATCGAAACTCTCTTCGTCGAAATCGAAAGGCTGGGATCGCGATCCGACGGTCAGAACCGTTTCCGGGTAGAGCGCCATGAATTTGTACAGGCGAGGGGTCAGCCAGCGGCTGCCGAAGGTGGGCAATGTGGCGATGGAGAGCGAGGCGCTGGAAGTGCCCGCCGTGACCGCACGCACCATCAACTGCTCGGACTGGTGCAAGAGCTTCTGCACGTCGGGCAGGAACTTCCGGCCCGCATCGGAGAGCACGACCCGCCGCCTGATGCGCTCGAAGAGCAGCATGCCGGTCTGTGCCTCGAGGTCGCTGATCTGCCGGCTGACCGCACTTTGCGTCAGGTTCAATTCTTCCGCCGCCCGGGTAAAGTTTCCATGCCGTGCAGCACATTCAAACGCCTGCAGCGTGACGATATCGGGAACCAGTCGTCTGCGCGTATCCATTCCTGCCTCGCATCAACCCACCCGCTTTCCTCATTTGAAATGGGTGGTTCCAGACGTATATGATCTGGAAAGAGAATGAAATGGGTGGTTCGCACCCGACCAACTGCCTCGAGCCATCTCCCGCGTGCCGGAACAACAGGTGGCGAAAATCGTCAGGAGCCAGAATATGTCCGCAGCCAAAGTCGATGTCGTGAAGGAAGCAGCCGCGCTTCTGTCCAAGATGGGCGTCTCGTCCGATCTCTATCAGGGTGGCGACATGGCCTCCTTCAGCCCCGTAACGGGCGAGCAGGTCGCGAGCCTCAAGACGGTTTCCCCTGCAGAGGTCGCCGGTATCGTCGAGAAGGCGGATACCGCGTTCCGCGCCTGGCGCCTGGTTCCCGCGCCGCGGCGTGGCGAGTTGATCCGGCTTCTAGGTGAAGAGCTGCGCGCCTTCAAGACCGATCTCGGTCGCCTCGTCTCGCTCGAAGCCGGCAAGATCCCGTCAGAAGGCCTGGGCGAAGTTCAGGAGATGATCGACATCTGCGATTTCGCCGTCGGCCTGTCCCGCCAGCTTTACGGCCTGACGATTGCGACGGAACGCCCCGGCCACCGCATGATGGAGACCTGGCATCCGCTCGGCGTCGTGGGCGTCATTTCCGCCTTCAACTTCCCCGTTGCCGTCTGGTCCTGGAATGCGGCGCTAGCCATCGTCTGCGGCAACTCCGTCGTCTGGAAGCCGTCGGAAAAGACGCCGCTGACGGCGCTTGCCGTGCAGGGTATTTTCGAGCGCGCGGTCGCCCGCTTTGGCGATGCGCCGGAAGGTCTCAGCCAGCTTTTGATCGGCGATCGCGCCGTGGGCGAAGCCCTCGTCGATCACCCGAAGGTCCCGCTTGTCTCTGCTACAGGGTCGACGCGCATGGGTCGCGATGTCGGTCCGCGTCTTGCCAAACGTTTTGCCCGCGCCATCCTCGAGCTTGGCGGCAACAATGCCGGTATCGTCTGCCCATCGGCTGACCTCGACATGGCGCTGCGCGCCATCGCCTTCGGCGCCATGGGAACGGCGGGCCAGCGCTGCACGACGCTGCGCCGCCTCTTCGTGCATGACGGCGTCTATGATCAATTGGTGCCGCGTCTGAAGAAAGCCTATGCTTCCGTCTCCGTCGGCAATCCGCTTGAAACGTCTGCCCTCGTTGGACCGCTGGTCGATAAGGCCGCATTCGACGGCATGCAGAAGGCGCTCGAGGAGGCGAAGGCGCATGGCGGCGTGGTCGCCGGTGGCGGGCGCGTCGATACAGGGTCTGCCAATGGCTATTACGTAAAGCCCGCACTCGTCGAAATGCCAAAGCAGGTCGGCCCGGTTTTGGAAGAAACCTTCGCGCCGATCCTCTATGTGATGAAGTATTCCGATCTCGATTCTGCGATCGAAGAGCATAACGCCGTCGTGGCCGGTCTCTCCTCGTCCATTTTCACGAAAGACCTGCAGGAAGCCGAGCGTTTCCTCGCTGCCGATGGCTCGGATTGCGGCATCGCCAACGTCAATATCGGCACCTCCGGTGCTGAAATCGGCGGTGCATTCGGCGGTGAAAAGGAAACTGGCGGCGGCCGTGAATCCGGTTCCGACTCATGGAAGGCCTATATGCGCCGCGCCACCAATACGGTGAACTACTCCAAGGCGCTGCCTCTGGCGCAGGGTGTGTCGTTCGACATCGAGTAAAGTCGCGCGACTAATACGAAGAGTCTAAAGGCTGGCAGAGAATTTTCCTGCCAGCCTTTTTCGTTCAGCCAATCGACATCAGGCTGGCATTGCCGCCAGCAGCCGTCGTGTTGACGCTGACCGACACTTCCTCGAGCAGCCAGTTGAGATTGTAGGGCTGGGTTACGCCCTGAACCTCTTCCATCGATGCGGCCTGAACCAGCACGAGCGGGCCTTCCAACGTGGCGATCCGGCTGTTGACGGCGCGAACGCGATCCGCGTCCCCCTCCACTAGCGCGCCAGCGAAGGGTCCAGCGGCCTGCCAGTCGGCGCTCCAGGACAGGCGTGTCTTGACCGATGCCGGGGCCGTTGCCAGAGTGTCTTCCAGACCGCTGTCCTTGTCGATGACGATGGTGTTGCCGCTCGCAAGTGCCGCGGCCAGCTGGCGATAAAGGCCGTTCGTGGAAACCGGCGCGAGCAAGACTTTGCCGCGCGGATGAAGCGCATAGATATTGCGCTCGCCAACCGGACCGGCAAGCTCCGTCTCGAAGCCGAGCGCCGACGACTGCGCGGAGGTTCTCGCCACTTCCGCCGCCTGCGTTTCGTTCTTGCCGTCCAGCCATTGAGCCAGATCGATAACCGCCTGATCCTTATGCTGCGCAGCGCGCTCCACCAGCGGAGCAACACGTGTCAGCCTGCCGAGATAGAGCGGCCCGCCTGCCTTGGGGCCTGTCCCGGAAAGGCCGCGACCGCCGAAGGGCTGAACCCCAACGACTGCACCGATAATGTTGCGGTTGACATAGAGGTTGCCCGCCTTCACCCGCGACAGAACATGTGCGATCGTCGCATCAAGGCGCGTATGCAGACCAAATGTCAGGCCGTAACCGGTTGCGTTGATGTCGTCGATCAGTCGATCGAGCTTTTCGCGCTTGAAGCGGATGACATGCAGGACAGGGCCGAAGACCTCGCGCTTCAGGTCGGCAAGCGACTTCAGCTCGATGATGGTTGGCGGCACGAAGGTGCCATTCTGACTGTCGCCGGCGAGCGAAATCTGCTCGATCGTGTTGCCGAGACCGCGCATGGCTTCGATGTGCTTTTCGATATTGTCCTTGGCTTCCCCGCTGATCACCGGGCCGACATCGACCGAAAGCTGATCGGTGCGGCCGATGCGCAATTCATGGAGCGCGCCCTTCAGCATCGTCAGCGTACGCTCAGCCACATCGTCCTGAAGGCAGAGAACGCGAAGCGCCGAGCAGCGCTGGCCGGCGCTGTCGAAAGCCGAAGCGATCACGTCCGCTACCACCTGTTCGGCAAGCGCTGAAGAGTCGACGATCATGGCGTTCTGGCCGCCGGTCTCGGCAATCAGCGGAATGGTGCGTCCGTCGCTCGAAACGCGCTCGGCAAGCTGCTTCTGGATCAGTCGCGCCACTTCGGTGGAGCCGGTGAACATGACGCCGGCTGTCTGCGGAGCCGCGACGAGTTGTGCGCCGGTCTGGCCTGCACCAGGCAGAAGCTGAAGGGCGTCGGCAGGAACCCCGGCTGCGTGCAGAAGTCGCACGCCTTCGGCTGCGATCAGCGGCGTTTCTTCCGCAGGCTTTGCCAGAACAGGGTTGCCTGCAACCAGAGCCGCCGCAACCTGGCCGATGAAGATTGCCAGTGGGAAGTTCCATGGGCTGATGCAGACGATCGGCCCGAGTGGCTGTTGCAGCAGGCCGAATGTGCTGCGCGCTTCCGCCGCGTAGTAGCGCAGGAAGTCGATGGCTTCGCGCACTTCCGCGATCGCATTGGGCGCCGATTTCCCGGCTTCGCGCATTATGAGGCCAAGCAGGGTTGGCATCCGCGCCTGCATGAGATCCGCTGCCTTTTCCAGGCAATATGCGCGCGTCTCGGTGCTGGACTGCGGCCATGATGAGGATGCTGCGGCGGCCAGCGCCCTGGCGACATCCTCCTGCGTCGGTTCTGTCACATAGCCAACGATGTCATTGTGGTCGCCGGGGTTTCTCACCGGGCGCGTCTCTCCGGAGGCGTTGGGGGCAGCAGCCTTCCACTCCATCGTAACGCTTGCGGAAAGCGCCGTGCTCAGTGCGGCGAGCGCATCCTCATTGGCAAGGTCCAGGCCGCTGGAGTTCACCCTTGCGCCATAAAGCGCTTCAGGCTTGGCGATCTTGTCATGCTGCGCGCCGGGGACCGGCATTGCCCTTACCACGGCGACCGGGTCTTCCAGCAGAGAATCGACTGGCACATTCGGATCGGCGATGCGGTTGACGAAGGAAGAGTTGGCGCCATTTTCCAGCAACCGACGAACGAGGTAGGCCAAGAGCGTTTCGTGCGTCCCGACAGGCGCATAGAAACGGCATGGGCGGTCAAGGTTCTGCTTGCCGACGACTTCGCTGTAAAGCGGTTCGCCCATGCCATGCAGGCATTGAAACTCATAGTCGCCGATTTTGAAGTCTGGGCCAGCGAGATGATAGATCGTTGCCATCGACTGCGCATTATGGGTGGCAAACTGCGGGAAGATGACGTCCCGCGCAGCCAACAGCTTTCTTGCGCAGGCGATGTAGGACACATCGGTATGAACCTTGCGGGTGAAGACTGGGAAGTCTTCCAAACCGTCGAGTTGCGCGCGCTTGATCTCTGCGTCCCAGTAAGCACCCTTCACCAGCCGCACCATAATGCGGCGGTTGGAGCGGCGCGCGAGATCGATAATGTAGTCGAGCACGAATGGGCAACGGCGGCCATAGGCCTGAACGACGAAGCCAAGGCCGGACCAGTTGCCAAGATCGGTATCGAGCGCCAGTGATTCCAGCAGATCGAGCGAAAGCTCCAGCCGATCGGCTTCTTCCGCGTCGATGTTGAGGCCGATGTCATAGCTCTTCGCCAAAACCATCAGCGCCTTCACGCGCGGCAGAAGTTCCGCCATCACACGCTCGGCTTGCGATCGAGAATAGCGCGGATGGAGTGCAGAAAGCTTGATGGAAATGCCAGGTCCACCATAAACGCCACGCCCGGCGGACGCCTTGCCAATGGCGTGGATCGCCTGTTCGTAGTCGCGGTAATAGCGTTCGGCGTCCTTGGCAGTCGTCGCCGCTTCGCCCAGCATGTCATAGGAATACTGGAAGCCCTTGGCTTCGAGCGGTCGCGAGCGGCTGATGGCTTCCTCGATGGTCTGGCCGGTGACGAACTGCTCGCCCATCATGCGCATGGCCATATCGACGCCACGACGTATGACCGGCTCTCCGGCACGGGAGATCAGCTTCGTCAGCGCGGCAGACAGGCCCCTGTCGTTGACAGTCGAGGTCAGCTTACCGGTGATGACCAGGCCCCAGGTCGCGGCATTGACGAAAAGCGACCGACCGCCGCCGAGATGCGATTTCCAATCGCCGGTGGCGATCTTGTCGCGGATCAGCGCATCGCGTGTCGCCGTGTCGGGAATGCGCAGCAGCGCTTCGGCAAGGCACATCAGCGCCACGCCTTCCTGGCTGGAGAGGGAATATTCCTGCACCAATCCCTCAACGCCTGTACCCTTGGCTTTTGCGCGCAGCGCCTCGATCAGTCGGCGAGCCGTTGCTTTGATCGTCTGGGCTTCGCTGTCGCTGACGCTCGCCGCGTCGAGAAGGGGTGCAAGGCATTCCGGTTCAGAGCGGCGATAGGCTGCGGTGATCGCCTGGCGGAGCGCGCTCTGTTCTCGGACCTGCGGTGCGAAACGGTCAAAAATGCCAACTGGCGTTGTCGCTTCAGTCAGTGCAACGGTGGATGCAGTTCCCGCCATCGGATCGGCCCTCGATTGGATTCGTGAAAAGATGAGGTGGCCTTTTGCCTTCCCCATATTGGTTCACAGAATAACACCACCGGCGAAATTGCTATGGCCTTATTTTAAGGGTAGAAAAGGAAATACGAACTTTTATTTTCGAGTTTTGCAGGAAAATTGGATGATGAAGGCGCAAGAAACAGGAGATCTGGATCACTTCGATATGAGGATCATGGAAGCATTGAGCGAGGACGGGCGAATGTCCGTGCTGGAATTGTCGCGGCGCGTGGGGCTTTCGAAGACGCCCTGCCAGACCCGCCTGAAGCGGCTTGTCGATGAGGGCTATATTCTGGGTTTCCGGGCGTCGCTCAATGCAGCGAAGCTTGGGCTCGAGCACATCGCTTTCACCGAGGTCAAGCTTTCCGATACGAGAGAGAAGGCGTTGGATGAGTTCAATGCAGCGGTGCGCAAGATCAAGGAGGTGGAGGAGTGCCACATGATCGCGGGCGCGTTCGACTACCTGCTGAAAGTAAGAACGACAGACATCCGCAAATATCGACGGGTGCTTGGCGAGAAAATCTCGAGCCTGCCTTCGGTCGCGAATACATCGACCTTTGTCGTCATGGAGTCTGTCAAGGATACGGGGATGTGACGGGCAGCGTCGGTGGGCCACCCGTCATGTTATTGAACGCGATCAGCGAAGACCCATTGCAGCAGTGACTGCCGTGGTCTGGGCGTCAGGACCGAACTCGTTTTCGTTTTCGATGCCGAGCAGTTCTTGCAGACGCATGCGTGCACGGCTGACACGGCTCTTGATCGTGCCGACAGGGCAACCGCAGATCTCTGCAGCTTCTTCATAGGCAAAGCCGGAAGCACCGATCAGCAAAATGGCTTCACGCTGATCGTCCGGCAACTTCTCTAGCGCCTGGCGGAAATCGTGGAGGTCGACCGAGCCATGCTGTTCCGGCGGGACGGACAGGCGCGAGGTATACGCGCCGTCGGTGTCCTGAACCTCACGGCCGGACTTGCGGATCTGGCTGTAGAACTCGTTGCGCAGGATAGTCACCAGCCATGCACGCATATTCGTGCCAGGCTGGTAGCTTTCCTGCTTCGCCCAGGCTTTCATGATCGTGTCCTGGACAAGATCATCAGCGCGGTCGCGAGAACGAATGAGGGAGATAGCGAATGCGCGCAGGTTCGGCAGGGCCGCCAGCATTTCGCGTTTAAAGTTGTGGCCGTCTTTTTCCACGTCTTGTGTCATCATTCACCCGAAGCTTTCGATCTGCGCTCAGCCTCGTCAAGCTTTTCGAGAAGGTCGAGGAACTTGTCCGGGATACCTTCATCCTGGACAGCGTCGTAAAGTTCTCTCAATTTCCGGGTGATGACCGCTCGTCCGGAATCGGGCACACTTGGCCCCGCTCCGTTATCAGACGAATCCTGATCCGATTGAAACATGCTCATGAGTGCGGGTATTCCTTTTGTGACGCTTTATAAATGCGCTCACAAAAAAAACGTTCCAGGCCTGCGGAACTTTTTTTTCCTTCAGGCATTAATCCCGCAGGTTTGCGCTGCAGACCGCATGAACAGGGGAGAATTACATGTCCGTTTCTACACGCATTGCACCGCACCTACCTTATCTCCGTAGGTTCGCGCGTGCCGTTTGCGGGTCTCAATCCACCGGCGATGCCTACGTCGCTGCTAGCCTCGAAGCTCTGATCGCCGATGTCAGCATTTTTCCGCAGACGAGCAGCGACCGTGTTTCGCTTTATCAATTGTTTGTCTCTATTTTTAGTTCCGTCACGATCAACATCAAGACGGATGAGAACCTGACAGGCTGGGAAAAGCGCGCTTCTGCCAATCTTTCGGCCGTTCCGGCTGTGCCGCGGCAGGCGTTTCTGCTGACCACCGTCGAAGAGTTTTCTCCCTCGGAAGCCGCTGAAGTTCTCCAGGTTCCCGAAAGTGATATCGGCAAGTTGATCGATGAGGCAGCGTCCGAAATCGCCCGCCAGGTTGCGACCGACATCATGATCATCGAAGATGAACCGCTGATCGCGATGGACATCGAGCAGATGGTGACCGATCTTGGCCACAACGTCACCGGCATCGCCCGCACCCATAAGGAAGCGCTGGAACTCTTCCACCGGACCCAGCCAAAGATGATTCTTGCGGATATCCAGCTCGCAGACGGCAGTTCCGGCCTTGACGCGATGAAGGACATCCTTCAGATGACGACCCTTCCGGTCATCTTCATCACCGCCTTCCCTGAGCGTCTGCTCACCGGTGAGCGGCCTGAGCCGACCTTCCTTGTGACCAAGCCGTTCAATCCAGATATGGTTAAGGCGCTGATCAGTCAGGCTCTGTTCTTTAATGAAAGTTCACGTGTTGCCGCGTAATTCATGCTGAGTGTCGTTATGTCCCGCAACTCTTGCGGCTGCTGGACGTTTGACGCAAGGATAGTCGGCGCGGGCGCTTCGCGGCTCGACGTCGTTTTCCGCTAGGAGATGAAATTGCATCGGCTCGCGTGGCACAACAGAGACCGAAACGAAGGTGAATTGCATGATTCGCTGGTGTTGGCTTTGCTCGACTCCGGCGAAACTGTCATGCTGCAGGATCGTGACCGGGATTACATATTCATTGCCAATCTGCCGGATGTTTGGAACCTCCCGACGGAGCGGGAAGACGAGCCTACGGACATCAACATCTTCGGCAAGGACCTTGCTCAGCGTCTGTCGGAGTTGAAGAAGGACCTGAGCGCTGCGGGCAGCCGCGGCACGCTTGAGGTGATGGCTGGCAAGGACAGGATATTTCAGTTCCATGTCTATTCCACGGTCAACATGTCTGGCCAGGGAGTGTTGAAGACGACGATCCGCGAGGTCACCGTCGAGCGCCGCCGTGAACAGTTGCTTCGCTCGCTGCTGCGCGAGGTCAGTCATCGTTCGAAAAATCTTCTGGCAATCATCCAGAGCCTTTCGGCACAGACGGCACGGTTCAGTTTTACCAAGGAAGATTTCCTGCGGAAATTCCGTGGGCGGCTGCATGCGCTGGCACAATCTCAAGATCTGATCACCGATTCCGACTGGCGCGGAGCGGAGATTTTCGAATTGTTGAAACAGCAATCGGATCTCTACCTTCCAGAATATCCTCACCTGGTTCAGATGAAGGGTGAAAACCTCCTGCTCAATCCGAATGGCGCGCTCTATGTGGGGCTGGCCTTTCACGAACTGGTGGTGAATACCGTCAGCCACAGCCCCAACCTGGCGCTTCACTTGCCCATCACGCTGGAATGCCGGCGCGACGGGGATTTCTTTGAAGTGAGTTGGAGCGAACCGCTCTCTCCGGATGATATGCCCGCATCGCAAGAGAGCGACCGACGAAGCAACTTTGGTAGCGTTGTCCTCGAAAAGGTGGTGCCAGCAGCCCTTGCAGGGGAGGCGCGGTACGACATTTCGGCCAGTGACATCGGATATACGCTGCGCTTCCCGGCTCCGATCGCGTCCTGACGCGAAAGACGTCCTTTGCGTGAAAACCTTCACGCAAAGCGCTATGGCATAGGCTCGAAATCGGGATCGATTTTTTCAGCCCATATGCGTGTCGAAAGAACTCGTGCGCCGCTCAGCACGTCCTAAAGCATGATCCACGTAAAAGTGTCCGGCGGTTTGTGACAGCGACATGCGCTACGCGACCTAGGGCGTGGAGCGAATCTGGACATCGCGCCATGCTTTACAGGACACGCGGTCATCTCAGCGCGTCTTCGACCAGCAGGCTATCTCAGGTGGTGAGTTGGAGCTTAATGTATCGATGGTGGAAATTCCCGCGTCTCGGCACGACTTGGAGAGTGAGGACTGTCGATCAATGGCCCAAAAACAGAAAAGCACGGCTCGGGGGAGAGCCGTGCTATTCAGGGGCAGGTTTTCAGGGGCAAAACCTGCTGCGCCGGGCCTCTAGGCGGGGACGGGGAATTGGCCTGGCGTGCTGAAGAAACGTACGCACCCATTCTTGGTTCCAGAGGCCCAACGATATTTTACGCAGTCTCTGGGCCAGAATTTCTTTTGAGCAGCCGCTCCACGGGCGCGGTCATAGACCAAGTAAACCCGGTTTGGGCATAATCCGTTGAAACGACAGCAGAAAATGCGCTTTCCGCATGTCGCTTGATGATCGTAGAGCCAAATCCCCTACGTGAAGGCTGGCTGGCCGGCGGGCCACCTGTCTCGGTCCACTCCATCGTCACGCTATCGTTATCGGTAGAATTAAGGGCCCAATGAAGCCGCACGCGTCCTTCCCTGACCGAAAGCGCGCCGTACTTGATCGAGTTTGTGCTCAGTTCATGAAGGATGAGGCCGAGATTTTGCGCAGCTTCGGGCGATAGAAGGAAATCCTCACCCGAGATATCGACCTGATGGGCTGTCGAGCCAAACACCTCAAGATGGCCTTTCACCAGACGGTGGATCGGCAGGCCTTCCCACTGGACCTCGGCCAGTGCCGAGATCGACATGGCGAGACCTCGGAGTCTGTGATCAACTTCCTTCTGCAGCTCAGGAACGGTCGTGTTTTCCCGCGCCAATTGGCGCATCATCGCCTGCACCAGGGTCAACATGTTCTTGGACCGGTGAACCAGTTCATGCAAAATCAGCTGGTTACGGTCCTCCGCCTGGCTGCGATCGAAAGACGCGTTGGAGAGTGCCACTCCGACCTGGTTGAGTTCCTTGACATTGGTTTCGACGCGCGAGACGATTTCGCCTTCGCCGATGCGTTCAGCCACGGCGACGAGTTGTTTGACGGACTGCCGCAATTGCCGGCCGACAAGGTAGGTGCCGAGGACTGCGGCCAGGACGATGAAAAGGCTGCCGATCAACATCTGCCGCCAGGTGCTGCGCAAGGCCGAGTCGCTACGGTCTATCGCGCCCGCCACGACCGCTTTCCAGGGCCAGCCGGGAAGTTGGGCATAGGCATAGATGTTATTATGAGCATCGGTGAAGCTGCCGCTGAAAGCCGACATGCCGGCCGCAAGTTTTGCCGGCTCATAGGCGATACCGGGCGCTGCCTGTTCCATATTGCTTGAAATCACCACGCGCCCGCCGCTGTCGATCACCGATGCCGACCATCCAGCGGGGATCGCATCCGTGGAGATCAGGCTTGAGAGATCTCTCGCGGCTTGCGTAACGATCAACACGTCGCCAGCGGCTGCGAGCTGACGGGGCAGGGGAAGGGTGACGGTGAACACCCATTCCTTCCGGTTGGTAGCATAGAAGATGTTCGAAAGCATGATCCGCTTGGCATCGATCGCCTCCTGAATATGGGCATCCGCAGGAACCTGGCCTAGAGGCTGCCCGTAGGGAATGCGCGTATTGACCCTCTGAACGCCGTCGCGCGTGGCGACCACCACGTAGATGTTTCGCTGGCGCAGGCTTTCACTGACGCGCTGATGGAAACTGGCGAGATCACCGTCTTCCAGTTCCGGAAACTGCACGAGGAGATTAAGCGTGGTGCTCAGTTCCTGAAGACGTCGCTCGATGTTGCGGCTGATGGCGCGGGCATCGTCGACGGCTTCACGCTGCAAATCTTCCCGTTCATCCGCTTCAAGCCGCAACATCAGATAACCGGCAAAAATAATCAGCGGAAGGGTCACCAGCGTCGTCATGATGACGATGTAGGTGCCAATCGATGCTGTGGGAGACAGTCTGGCGAAGAATGCTCTAAACCTGGAAATTGTCGTGCCCTTATACGTCCATAAGTGTCATCTTTTATGCTGAATGACGCACAGATAATAGCTGTCTAATTTGGCGGCACAATGCTGTTCCTTGCGGCAGGGAGCGATATCTCTAGGCTTTTTTCTCCTTTCACCCTTTGTTGATGAGGGTGAAAAACCCGGAACCAATTTTGCCGTCGTTTCGTTTGCTCGGCGAACAGGTTGACGAAAAAGGACAGATGAACTGTCACCAGCCAGTTTGGTTTAACGACGATGAAAGGAAGGTACGAGATGAAAAAGACATTGACCCTTATCGCGACGGCCGCCCTCATGGGTTCAACAGCGTTCGCACCGCTCGCCATCGCCCAAGACGCAACTCAGCCTGCGCCAGGCACGACTGCTCCCGCGAGCCCGAACGCCGCGCCGGCAACTCCAGTCATGCCGACAACCCCTGGCGCGACTGACACCACGGCGAATGCTGGTGCAGCATCCGGCTCCTATCTGACGGAGCAGGCAGCCAACCAGATCAGCGCCAATGATTTCATCGGCAACTCGGTTTACACCTCTGCCGACGAGAGCATCGGTAACGTGACGAACCTCATCCTTGAAGAAAACGGCGGCATTGTCGCTGCTGTGGTCGGCGTCGGCGGATTCCTCGGAATCGGCACCAAGGATGTTGCCGTACCGATGGACAAGCTCACGATGACACGTGACACCAACAATGGCACGGTCCGTCTGACGACGACCGAAACTGCTGAATCGCTGAAGGCAGCGCCCGAGTTCATGACCCTCAAGGACAAGAACGCGAACGCAAGCACCACGGCACCAGCGGCAACGGACACCACGCAGACGGGTGCGACCAAGCCCTAATCCCGTTACGGGAGAGGAGCGAGAGGGAGCATGATGCTCTTTCTCAGAACACCGGCCTCATTGGGGCCGGTGTTTTTTTGTGCTGAACGGGTCTCTCTCAACGCTCCGCATTGTGGGTCGAATGCCAACGCCATGCGGAGGAGATGATGTCTTCCAGCGTATAGCGCGGCTGCCAACCCAGGACCTCCCGGGCCTTGTCGTTATTGGCCACAAGCGTGGTGGAGTCGCCTTCGCGCCGTTCGGCGAATTCCACGGGGAACGGGCGGCCTGAGACTTTCGAAATCGCGTCGAGCAACTCCTTTACCGTCGTTCCAGTCCCGGTTCCGAGGTTGAGTTCTACGGTCTCCCCGCCAGATAAGAGATAGTCCACCGCCCGGACATGCGCATCGGCAAGATCTAGGATGTGGATATAGTCGCGCACACAGGTGCCGTCGCGGGTGTCATAGTCGGTGCCAAACACCTTGAAGCCCTGGCGGCGGCCGAGAGCCGCCTCGATCGCGAGCGGAATGGCATGCGTTTCGGGCTTATGCCACTCTCCGATACGGCCTTCGAAATCAGCACCGGCCGCGTTGAAATAGCGCAGCATCACGGACTTCAAATCCTTGTAGGTGCTGAAATCCTTGAGCGCCTGCTCCACGATCCATTTGGTTCTGCCGTAGGGATTGATCGGAGCCTGGGGGTGGCCTTCGTCCAGCGGTACGCGTTCGGGCAGACCATAGGTCGCGCATGTGGATGAGAAGACGAAGGCTTTTACGCCGGCGTCCATCGTAGCGGACAGGAGGGTCAGGGCGCCAATGACGTTGTTATCGTAGAAGGCGACCGGGTTCTTGACCGATTCACCCACCTCGATGAGGGCTGCGAAGTGAAGAACCGCCTCGGGCTGATGCTTGGTGAAGACCTCGTCCAGCCGCGCCTTGTCGCGAATGTCCCCTTGCTCGAACGGTCCCCAGCGAACAAACTCTTCATGACCATTGGAGAGATTGTCGAAAACGACAGGTTCGTAGCCGCGTTCTGCAAGCAACAGGCAGGTGTGCGATCCAATATATCCGGCCCCGCCGACAACGAGAACTTTCTTGCGCATCCAACATCCTTTCAAAAAGAGACTGTTGGAGACTGCGTATCATTTTGTCGGAAGAAGTGTAGGGGGAATTTTTTTGGAAAAGACGGCAAGGTAAATGCGCGCCCCTTGAAAACAGAGGGACGCGCATAAGAGTTTTACTTCTTGCGAATTGTCGTGCGTGTTGTGATGAAGCCAAGCGCCATCGCAATCAACAGCGTCGTGAACGGACGTTTTCCAAGAGCGCCCGCCGCCATGGCCTCAACAGCCAATGGCGCTGTTGAAAGCGGAGACGCGATTGGTGCACGGCGGTACGCCGTAGGACGACGAAGAATTGCCAGCCAGACCAGCATGATCACGCCAAGCAGGAATGCGACGCCGGCGATGACCAACGCGGCCGGGCCAGCACCGATTTCCTTAGCAAGATAGATCGAGCCGCCGATGCCGCCGGCGATCACGGCAACCAAGAAAAAAAAGCCGGCAAGCACCCTCAGCACAATGCCGGTCTTTATCCGGCGCGTGACGAAGGTGCCTTCTCGCTGTGTATCGCCCAGATAGAGCAAAAATGCTTGAAGCATGTTTGCGCCTTATCGACGCGTGACAAGGGCAAGAAGGAAGCCGGTTGCGACAGCGATGCCGAGAGACTGAAGTGGATTGCGCTGAACCTGGTAGACCAGATTATCATTCAGCGTCTGGATTTCGTCGCGAACCGCATGAACGGTCTGCTCAGACTTCGCCATGGCATCATCGGCAACGCGCGACGCCTGTGCCTTGACCTCGTGGGAAACGCCAACGCCAAGTGCCTTGACGCTCTTTGCGAGGTTGGAAAGATCATCACGCAGCTGCGACAGCTGTGCGGAGACATCCTCGGCCTCAGCGCTGTTGAGGGTTTCGCGTACCTTGTCTTCCACGTTGCGAACGCTTGCCATGTTCAATCCTTTTCTAGGGTGTCAAAATGCGCCTGACCTCCAAACGTAGGGCCCGCGCTTTTGTTCCCGCCCTTTTGCGAAAACCCGTCAGGGATTCGTTGCAATTGTTTTCGACAGGTTTGTTTTCCTGTCACAAGCATCATATAAGGCCGGGAAAATGATCTCATGATCTCTATCAATTGGACGATGTGACTGGCCGATGCTGCAAACACCTTACTACCTGATCGACAAGACCAAGCTTCTCCGCAACATGGAGAAGATTGCCTATGTGCGCGAAAAATCCGGCGCGAAGGCTCTTCTCGCGCTCAAGTGCTTTGCGACGTGGTCGGTCTTCGACTTTATGGCTGAGTTTATGGACGGCACCACCTCGTCCTCGCTCTATGAGGTGCGGCTTGGGCACGAGAAATTTGGTGGCGAGACGCACGCCTATTCCGTCGCTTATGCCGATTACGAGATCGACGAAGTCGTCTCCCATGCCGACAAGATCATCTTCAACTCCATCGGGCAGCTGGAACGCTTCGCCGACAAGGCGTCCGGCATCGTTCGTGGCCTTCGCCTCAATCCGCAGGTGAGTTCTTCCACCTTCGATCTGGCTGACCCTGCGCGCCCCTTCAGCCGTCTCGGCGAATGGGATGTGTCCAAGGTGGAGAAGATCATGGACCGCATCTCCGGTTTCATGATCCACAACAATTGCGAGAACAATGATTTCGGCCTCTTCGACCAGATGCTTGGCCAGATCGAGGAAAAATTCGGTTCGCTTCTGTCGCGTGCGGAGTGGGTCAGCCTTGGCGGCGGCATTCACTTCACCGGCGAGAACTATCCTCTCGACCAGTTCTGCGACCGCCTCAAGCAGTTTTCTGAAAAGTACGGCGTGCAGGTCTATCTTGAGCCGGGCGAAGCATCGATCACCAAGAGCACGACGCTGGAAGTCTCGGTTCTCGACACGCTGTTCAATGGCAAGAATCTTGCCATTGTCGATAGCTCGATTGAAGCCCATATGCTGGATCTCTTGATCTATCGCGAGAACGCGAAGGTTGCGCCCAACGAGGGCGAGCACTCCTATATGGTGTGCGGCAAATCCTGCCTCGCAGGCGATGTCTTCGGCGAATTCAAGTTCGAAAACGAACTCAAGGTCGGCGATCGCGTCTCTTTCCAGGATGCGGCCGGCTATACAATGGTCAAGAAGAACTGGTTCAACGGCGTCAAAATGCCGGCGATTGCCATCAAGGAGCTGGACGGCAGCATTCGAACCGTCCGTGAATTCGACTTTGTCGATTATCAGCAGAGTCTGTCGTAACAGCGCGTTTTTGAAAAACGCGTGTAGCACTCTTTCTCAAAAAGCCATCCCTGCGGGGAAAAGGAGGCATCACCTGAAATGAAGAAGAACGTTCTCATCATCGGCGCCGGTGGCGTAGCACAGGTCGTGGCGCATAAGTGCGCCCAGAATAGCGATGTATTGGGAGACATTCATATTGCGTCACGCACTGTCGATAAGTGCCGCAAGATTGTCGAATCCGTACGTGAAAAGAAGAGCCTCAAGACAGAGGTGAAACTTGAGGCCCACGCGCTGGACGCCTTGGATATCGAGGCCACGAAGGCCTTGATAGAAAAGACTGGCGTCCAGATCGTCATCAACGTCGGTTCGGCCTTCGTCAACATGTCCGTTCTTCAGGCCTGCATGGACGCAGGTGTTGCCTATATGGATACCGCGATCCACGAGGATCCAACAAAGATTTGCGAAACGCCGCCGTGGTATGGAAACTACGAATGGAAGCGTGCCGCCGAATGCAAGGAAAAGGGCGTGACCGCCATTTTGGGCGTCGGCTTCGATCCGGGTGTGGTCAATGCTTATGCGCGTCTGGCCAAGGATGAGTATTTCGATAAGGTCACGTCCGTCGATATCGTCGATATCAATGCCGGTAGTCATGGCCGTTGGTTCTCCACCAACTTCGATCCGGAAATCAATTTCCGCGAATTCACCGGCGTGGTCTATTCCTGGCAGAACGGCCAGTGGCAGACGAACCAGATGTTCGAAGTCGGACAGGAATTCGACCTGCCGGTGGTTGGCAAGCAGAAGGCCTATATGACGGGCCACGATGAAGTGCACTCGCTCTCCAAGAACATGGATGGCGCGGATGTGCGTTTCTGGATGGGCTTTGGCGACCATTACATCAACGTCTTCACCGTGTTGAAGAACCTTGGCCTCCTGTCCGAAAAGCCGGTCAAGACCGCTGAAGGTCTGGAAGTGGTTCCGCTCAAGGTGGTCAAGGCCGTGCTGCCCGATCCGTCTTCTCTGGCGCCCGACTATGTGGGCAAGACCTGCATTGGCGATATCGTCAAGGGTACGAAGGACGGCAAGGAGCGCGAAGTCTTCATCTACAACGTGGCTGACCACAAGGAAGCCTACGAAGAAGTCGGCTCGCAGGGCATCTCCTACACGGCCGGCGTTCCGCCGGTTGCCGCAGCGATGCTGATTGCCACTGGCGAGTGGGATGTGAAGCAGATGGCGAATGTCGAAGAACTTCCGCCGCAGCCGTTCCTCAATCTCTTGAACAAGATTGGTTTGCCGACCCGCATCAAGGACGAAAACGGCGATCGCGCCTTGACGTTCTGAAGCGACACACGCGAGCAAACGCTGCGCAATTTTGCGCAGCATCTTCTCAGTTGATACGATAAAGCCCCGTTCTGTGTGAGCGGGGCTTTTTCATGCAGGCTGGAGTTTCTAAAGCGCTTAGCTGTCCTGAAGTGCTTAGCTGTTCTGAAGTGCTTACTGGGCTGCAGATTTCTTGGCGCGTGTCTTGGGTTTGGTTGTTTCGGGAGCGATGGAAGCGGCTTTGACTTCGCCCTTCTTGCGATGAGCAGGCTTGGTCGCCTTCGTGCTCTGCAGCAAAGTGAATTCTTTCTTCGCCTGCTCCCAGTGCTCGGCATCACGGCCGTGCGGGCGGCCTTCGCTCTCCCAAAGTGTGTAAGCCCGCTTGCTGATCCACTCTTGTTCTGAAACCTGCATGTCTATCTCCTGGAGTAACGCCTTAACCCGTAACGGGCTGTCTGCATGGTCCGGCGGCAACGCTGGACAGGAATGAGCCGCGGTCTTCTACTTCTCTAGAGCGCCGTGCGTCTTTTCAGACGCACTAAGGACGCTCTATATCTTTAAATCTACGCATCTTGCGTTTCCGAAAAGCGATTCCGATTTTTGGGTTGATGCTGTAGTAGATGCCACGATTCTGCAGACGGTCAAGTCAATTTGCTGCGTCGCAATAGGCAGCGTTTTTTTGTTTTCTCATATACTCAATACGCTTTCAGGCGCCCTGTCTTCCCTCCTTTTGATAAATGTTGCGTGATGGAGCCACCACACCCAAACTCCGCAAAAACGGGTTTGGAAGCACGACATGCGAAAAAATTTTGGCGATGCAATAAAGCGGGGCTCAAAGGCCGGCATGAACCACGGATTTGCAACTGGATTGGCGCTATTTCGGGTGTTTATGAAGCGTTGTGGGAATCCACGTCGCGAGGCGAGATCCGCAACGCTACCGACTGCTCCAAGACCCCGACAGCTCGTATTTTGACCATGTATCGGCTTGGAGGTCTGCCGGAAAATTACTGCAAAAAGATCAGTCTGGGGAGTTGAACATTCTCAAGATGGATCAGCCTGAAGTTCACGGTTCCTCGCCGAGGCTATCTTCCTTCTCTATTCTCCGCCTCCAATGAGATTTATGGGGGCTGACATGAAACGGATTGCGCTGATTGGCGCCGCACTTGCTGCTTTGATTTCCACCACCGTCTCCGCCGAGGAGCCTAAGACGCTTCTCAACGCATCCTATGATGTGGCGCGTGAGCTCTTCGCGGCTGAAAATGAAGCCTTCGTCAAATCCCATCCGGGCGTGACGATCGACCAATCGCATGCCGGCACCTCGAAGCAGGCCCGTGCGATCGTTGAGGGTCTGGCGGCAGACGTCGTTACCTTCAACCAGGTCACGGATATCGATTTCCTCGTGAAGCAGGGTTTTGTTTCCGCCGACTGGCAGAAGGATTTCCCCAACGACGCGTCGCCCTTCTACTCCTTCCCGTCGTTTCTTGTTCGCAAGGGCAATCCCAAGAATATCAAGGACTGGGATGATCTCGTTCGTGATGACGTGAAGATCGTCTTCCCGAACCCGAAGACCTCCGGCAATGCGCGCTACACCTATTTGGCCGCTGTCGCTTTCGCCAATGAGAAGTTCAATGGCGACCAGGCCAAGGTCGACGAGTTCATCAAGAAGGTCTTTGCCAACGTTCCTGTCTTCGATACCGGAGGCCGCGCCGCGACGACCACCTTTGTCGAGCGTGAGATCGGCGACGTCTTGATCACCTTCGAGGCCGAGACCCGTGGCATTGCCAAGCAGTACGGCACGGATAAGTTCGAAGGCGTTGTGCCGTCCGTCAGCCTGCTTTCCGAATTCCCGGTCGCGGTCGTCGACAAGGTTGTGGACAAGCGCGGCTCCCGCGAATTGGCAAAGTCTTACCTCGACTTCCTTTATACCGAAGAAGGCCAGCGCATCGCCGCTGAGTTCGGTCACCGCGTTCACAATGAAAAGGTTGCGGCCGAGTTCAAGGACCAGTTCCCGAGCATTCGCCTCATCAACGTCAATGATGTTTTTGGCGGCTGGGACAAAATCCAGAAAGACCATTTCGCCTCTGGCGGAAAACTGGATGCGCTTTACGGCAATCGCTAATCGTTCTATGGCACCAATCCACATCGACCCGGCGGGATACTCGCCGGGTCGATTTTTGATCTTGTGTCTCTCCATCTTGTGCCGAGAAACAGGACCTTCGCCGATGCAAAGGGGGAAGATTTGAAACGCAATGTCCTGCCGGGGCTCAAATTGTCTCTCGGCGTCACGCTGCTTTACGTCGGCATCATCGTCGTTCTTCCCCTGGCAGCACTCGTCTTCAAGGCGGCAAGCCTTGGACCGGCGGAATATTGGAGCATCATATCCTCTCCGCGAGCCTTCGCCAGCTACCGCGTCACCGTTCTTTGCGCGCTGGCCGCAACAGTCTTCAACGTCATCTTCGGCCTCGCACTGGCGTGGGTGCTGACGCGCTATCGCTTTCCGGGCTGGCGTCTGGTCGATGCCATTGTTGATTTGCCCTTCGCGCTACCGACGGCAGTGGCCGGCATTGCGCTCACAGCGCTTTTTGCCGGAAACGGCTGGTTTGGCTCCGTTTTGGCAGAGGTCGGAATAAAGGTCGCCTATACGCCGCTCGGCATCATCGTGGCGATGGCTTTCACCAGTCTGCCCTTCATCGTTCGCACCGTTCAGCCCGTGCTGGAAGATCTGGACCCTGCATTGGAAGAGGCCGCCCAGTCGCTTGGTGGATCGGATCTCGAGATTTTTCGCAAGGTCATCCTGCCACTTTTAACGCCGGCGCTTCTTGCCGGCCTGTCGCTCTCCTTTGCCCGCAGCCTTGGCGAATTCGGCGCCATCATCTTCATTGCCGGCAATCAGCCCTTCTCGACCGAGATTACCTCACTGCTGATCTTCATCCGGCTGGAGGAATATGATTATCAGGCGGCTGCAGCGATCGCATCCGTTCTGTTGATCACGGCTTTCGTGATGCTGGCGCTCACGAATTATCTGCAGGCGCGCGCTTTGCGCTATACGGTGAGGAGCTAGAGAATGAGCGCTATTTCCTCCCGCCGCAAGCCGCCGCGCGTCGGCGATGCGCCATGGGTGCGCCGAAGCCTGATCGGCTTCGTTCTCATCATCGGGGCTTTCCTGGTAGTAGCGCCTCTGGCGGTCATCGCTGTCGAGGCTTTTTCTCAGGGTCTGAAGGCCTACGCCGCGACCATCAACCATCCCGATACCCGTCATGCCATCATGCTGACGGTGATCACGGCACTGATCGCGGTGCCGATCAATACGCTCTTCGGTGTCGCTGCTGCCTGGGCGATCACCAAGTTTGACTTCTGGGGCAAGCGTTTCCTGCTGGTCATCGTGGAAATTCCCTTCTCCATATCTCCCATCGTTGCCGGCGTCGCCTATCTCTTCGTCTATGGCCTGCAGGGTCTGTTCGGGCCGTTGCTGGATGCCTATGAAATCAAGATTCTCTTCGCTCTACCGGGCATCGTCATCGCCTCTATGTTCGTCACGGCTCCATTTGTCGCGCGAGAGCTCATTCCGCTGATGCAAGCGCAGGGACGCGATTTGGAGGAAGCGGCAACTTCGCTTGGGGCCTCCGGCTGGCGCACTTTCTTTTCCGTTACGCTGCCCAACATCAAATGGGCGCTCCTCTATGGCGTCGTTCTGTGCAACGCCCGTGTCATGGGCGAATTTGGCGCGGTGTCTATCGTTTCGGGCAATATTCGCGGGCAGACCAACACGCTGCCGCTGCATATCGAGCTTCTTTATCACGACTATCAGGCTGCTGGCGCTTTCGCCTCCGCCTCCATTCTCGCGGCGCTTGCCGTTATCACCATCATCGCCAAAGTCGCATTGGAGCGGCGCGGTGCAGGTCGCGGACGTAAAAAGCTGAGCGCCGCAAACGCCGTCGCCACGGAGACGATTTCATGAAAATCCGCCTGCAGAATGTCGTTAAAACCTTCGACACGTTTCGTGCCGTGCGCGATGTCTCGCTCGATATCGAAAGCGGCGAATTGCTGGCGCTTCTCGGTCCTTCCGGCTCCGGCAAGACGACGATCCTGCGTATGGTTGCAGGGCTCGAATATACAGATGGCGGCCAGATCTATTTCGGCGAGACGGATGCAACAAACATCCCCGTCCGCGACCGAGGTGTTGGCTTCGTCTTCCAGCACTATGCGCTCTTCCCGCATATGACGCTGAACGAGAATATCGCTTTCGGCCTGAAAGTATCGCGCGTGAAGCGCAGCCGCGCCGAAATCGACGCCCGCGTTCAGGAATTGCTGCGGCTGGTAAGGCTTGAGGGGTTGGGCGACAGGTTCCCCGCGCAGATTTCCGGTGGGCAAAGGCAACGCGTCGCCCTGGCACGTGCGCTTTCTGTCGATCCGAAGGTTCTATTGCTGGATGAGCCCTTCGGCGCGCTCGACGCAAATGTTCGTCGGGACCTGCGCCGCTGGCTTCGCGAAATCCACGACGAGTTGGGCATCACCACGATCTTTGTCACCCACGACCAGGAAGAGGCGCTCGATCTTGCGGATCGCGTCGTCATTCTCAACCAGGGTGAGATCGTCCAGCAGGGCACGCCGAAAGAGGTCTGCCGCCAGCCGAACAGCGCCTTCGTCATGACCTTTCTGGGAGACACAAACAAGGTTTCCGGGATTGCGAAGAACGGCAAGGTCTATGTCGGAAACACTGAGGTTCAGTTTGCCTATGGTCAGGCGGACGGTCCAGTCGAGATCTATGCCCGCCCTGCCGATCTGGAATGGGAGGATTTGCATGATGGGATTCCCGCGCAAGTCACCCGCGTTCTGGATAGAGCAGGGGAACGCCGCGTGATCGCCACGACGAGAGAAGGGGATCTTCTCGAATTCGACGTGCCACCGGAATCGTCGGTGGAAGCCGGAGACCACGGCCATGTGGTCATTCGCCGCGCCAAGATTTTCCCTGCAGCCAAGCGCGCTTGAGGTCGCTCCGCCTTAAGCGTATCGCGACCTTTCACATTCGCTCCTCACGCTTTAGGCGCGACGGTGTCTAACAGAGTTTGATTAGCGGCTGGCGACCTGCTCGCCCTTGCCGTCGATGTTCAGCAGCGTGTCGATACGACGACGCTCATCCGAGA
>NZ_JBWKVN010000002.1:0-385000 GCF_059421725.1 Agrobacterium sp. GW821-FHT02D03 | reverse complement strand
GGTGTTGCCTGACCGCGCATCACCGGATGATATCTCGAGAAGCTGGTCTTAATGGTATGGCTTCGAGGTGCACCGGCGTGCCCTCAATGAAGACCATACCGAACACGTCGATGGCATCGTGACTTGGCTGGGTTGTAAAAGGTAACCTTGCCTGTCGTTCATTCCTTCGGAATGACGACTTGATGATGAGCATAGACAATGAGAACGAAGAAGTGAATTAAGGGCATTTGGTGGATGCCTTGGCATGCACAGGCGAAGAAGGACGTGATACGCTGCGAAAAGCCGTGGGGAGCTGCGAATAAGCTTTGATCCATGGATCTCCGAATGGGGCAACCCACCTTAAATACCTAGAAAATCTGTTCTGTTGAGCGATCGGCAGAAGAGGTTTCTAGGTATTGTGATAAGGTATCTGCATCTGAATACATAGGGTGTAAGAAGCGAACGCAGGGAACTGAAACATCTAAGTACCTGCAGGAAAGGACATCAACCGAGACTCCGTAAGTAGTGGCGAGCGAACGCGGACCAGGCCAGTGGCAATGATGAATAAAGCGGAACGATTTGGAAAGGTCGGCCATAGCGGGTGATAGCCCCGTACGCGTAGAACAGTCATTGTCCTTGAGTAGGGCGGGACACGTGAAATCCTGTCTGAACATGGGGAGACCACTCTCCAAGCCTAAGTACTCGTGCATGACCGATAGCGAACAAGTACCGTGAGGGAAAGGTGAAAAGCACCCCGACGAGGGGAGTGAAATAGAACCTGAAACCGGATGCCTACAAACAGTCGGAGCCCGCAAGGGTGACGGCGTACCTTTTGTATAATGGGTCAACGACTTAGTGTAACGAGCAAGCTTAAGCCGGTAGGTGTAGGCGTAGCGAAAGCGAGTCTGAATAGGGCGTTCAGTTCGTTGCATTAGACCCGAAACCGAGTGATCTAGCCATGAGCAGGCTGAAGGTTGGGTAACACCAACTGGAGGGCCGAACCCATAACTGTTGCAATAGTTCGGGATGACTTGTGGCTAGGGGTGAAAGGCCAATCAAACTCGGAAATAGCTGGTTCTCCGCGAAATCTATTTAGGTAGAGCGTCGACCGAATACCCTCGGGGGTAGAGCACTGGATGGGCTATGGGGACTCACCGTCTTACTGATCCTAACCAAACTCCGAATACCGAGGAGTACTAGTCGGCAGACACACGGCGGGTGCTAACGTCCGTCGTGAAGAGGGCAACAACCCTGACCTCCAGCTAAGGTCCCCAAGTCATGGCTAAGTGGGAAAGGATGTGAGGATCCCAAAACAACCAGGATGTTGGCTTAGAAGCAGCCATCATTTAAAGAAAGCGTAACAGCTCACTGGTCTAAATAAGGGTCTTTGCGCCGAAAATGTAACGGGGCTAAAGCCATGCACCGAAGCTGAGGATACAACGTAAGTTGTGTGGTAGCGGAGCGTTCCGTAAGTCTGTGAAGGCGGACCCGTGAGGGCTGCTGGAGATATCGGAAGTGCGAATGTTGACATGAGTAACGATAAAGGGAGTGAGAGACTCCCTCGCCGAAAGACCAAGGGTTCCTGCTTAAAGTTAATCTGAGCAGGGTTAGCCGGCCCCTAAGACGAGGCGGACACGCGTAGTCGATGGGAACCACGTTAATATTCGTGGGCCTGGTGGTAGTGACGGATCTTGTGTGTTGTTCAACCTTATTGGATTGGTTGGGCGGCGAAGAGGTTCCAGGAAATAGCTCCACCGTATAGACCGTACCCGAAACCGACACAGGTGGTCAGGTAGAGTATACCAAGGCGCTTGAGAGAACTATGTTGAAGGAACTCGGCAAATTGCACGCGTAACTTCGGAAGAAGCGTGACCCTTTTGCACGCAAGTGTGATGGGGTGGCACAGACCAGGGGGTAGCGACTGTTTATCAAAAACACAGGGCTCTGCGAAGTAGCAATACGACGTATAGGGTCTGACGCCTGCCCGGTGCTGGAAGGTTAAAGGGAGAGGTGCAAGCTTTGAACTGAAGCCCCAGTAAACGGCGGCCGTAACTATAACGGTCCTAAGGTAGCGAAATTCCTTGTCGGGTAAGTTCCGACCTGCACGAATGGCGTAACGACTTCCCCGCTGTCTCCAACATAGACTCAGTGAAATTGAATTCCCCGTGAAGATGCGGGGTTCCTGCGGTCAGACGGAAAGACCCCGTGCACCTTTACTATAGCTTTACACTGGCATTCGCCAAGGCATGTGTAGGATAGGTGGTAGGCTTTGAAGCAGGGACGCCAGTTCCTGTGGAGCCATCCTTGAAATACCACCCTTATCTTCGTGGATGTCTAACCGCGGTCCGTTATCCGGATCCGGGACAGTGTATGGTGGGTAGTTTGACTGGGGCGGTCGCCTCCGAAAGAGTAACGGAGGCGCGCGATGGTTAGCTCAGACCGGTCGGAAATCGGTCGTCGAGTGCAATGGCATAAGCTAGCCTGACTGCGAGACTGACAAGTCGAGCAGAGACGAAAGTCGGTCATAGTGATCCGGTGGTCCCGTGTGGAAGGGCCATCGCTCAACGGATAAAAGGTACGCCGGGGATAACAGGCTGATGACCCCCAAGAGTCCATATCGACGGGGTTGTTTGGCACCTCGATGTCGACTCATCGCATCCTGGGGCTGGAGCAGGTCCCAAGGGTATGGCTGTTCGCCATTTAAAGCGGTACGTGAGTTGGGTTCAGAACGTCGTGAGACAGTTCGGTCCCTATCTGCCGTGGGTGTAGGAATATTGACAGGATCTGTCCCTAGTACGAGAGGACCGGGATGGACGTATCTCTGGTGGATCTGTTGTCCTGCCAAGGGCATAGCAGAGTAGCTATATACGGAATGGATAACCGCTGAAGGCATCTAAGCGGGAAACCAACCTGAAAACGAGTGTTCCCTATCAGAGCCGTGGAAGACGACCACGTCGATAGGACGGGTGTGGAAGTGCAGTAATGCATGAAGCTTACCGTTACTAATAGCTCGAGCGACTTCTTCGTTCCCATTGTTCATGCTCATCGAATAAAACTCGATCGCATCACGTGTTCATCAAATAGAGCCAAAAGCTCTCCAGCTTCTCGATACAACAGCACATGCAAATGCATGTGCCAGTTGCGTTTTGCCGACCTGGTGGTTATCGCGGGGCGGCTGCACCCGTTCCCATTCCGAACACGGCCGTGAAACGCCCCAGCGCCAATGGTACTCCGTCTTAAGACGCGGGAGAGTAGGTCGCTGCCAGGTCTGCTAAACGCAACTCAAAATATCTTCTCAATCACAAAACCTCTCGGCACAGGCCGAAACAATAGGCCGCACACAAAGCGGCCTTTTGCAGTTCTAAAGCAATAACGCGGGGTGAGCAGCCCCCGCCGACCCGCAGAAGGCAAAAGCCTTCGAGGACCGGCAAAACAAAAACAACCGGGCCCTTGCGCTGCGGTCGCTCATGATTAACGCGGGGTGGAGCAGCCCGGTAGCTCGTCAGGCTCATAACCTGAAGGCCGCAGGTTCAAATCCTGCCCCCGCAACCAAATATACGACGATCATTAAAACCCCGCGGCAAAAAAGCCGCGGGGTTTTGGCGTTTATGGTGCATCCGGTTCGTTATAGGCCTTGCGCGCCGTGAAATGGTTCTAACTCGTCGAAGACCTGCGTAAGTGGCTCCAAACCGAGCGGGCAAAGCTGTCGCGCAGTTCTCCCGTCGCCGAGGCGATAGATTATATGCTCAAGCGCTGGAACGGCTTCAAGTCCTTCCTCGACGATGGCCGGACTTGTCTCACGAATAAAGCAGCTGAAGGAGCGCTCAGAGGCTTTGCGCTCGGCAGGACGTCATGGCTGCTTGGCCCGGGGGCATCGTGGTGCTGACCGCACGACGTTCATGGTGACTGATCATGATCGCCAAGTCCAATGACATCGATCCGAACGCATTGGCTTGCCGACGTCATTGCCAACAATGCCGAGATGCCGATCAGTAGATTGGAGCAATTGCGGCCGTGAAATTGGATGCTGAAGACGTTGAACGCTCATGTGGCGTAATCTGCGCTCCAACGTAGATGCCAGCATCCCTGCCGGATGGCTACCTCATAGGCCGACGCTATTGCTGAACAGCCAAGTCTGGTAATCCGCAAGATCGGTCGAGCGTACAGCACTTGTGCGGGGCTATTTGGTGCTGCCACGGCAAGGACAAGATAATGACGACGACGCTTCGAAAGTACCATGCCCGGATGCAACGGGTCCTGGATCACATTGATCAGCATCTCGACCGCAATCTGGACCTGGACGAGTTGAGCCGCGTGGCCGCATTCTCCAAGTTCCATTTCCATCGGCAGTTCGCAGCGGCCTTCGGGCTGTCTGTGCATCGCTATATCCAACTCGTCCGCATGAAGCGGGCATCATACAGGCTGGCCTACAGGGACGTAGACAGTGTGACGGAGATAGCGATGGATGCCGGCTACGACGCTCCTGATGCCTTTGCCCGCGCGTTTCGGCAAAGGTTCAGCCAGTCGCCTTCGCAGTTTCGGAAATCTCCCGATTGGGAACCGTGGCTTGCCGCCCTCGGGCCTCTCAACCAAGCAAGGAGTAAGCTTATGCAAAGGACATTTGCAGCAAATGACATCGAAATCCGCGAGGTGTCTCCGACCCGTGTCGCGATCATGAAACACGAAGGTGATCCGGCAAGCATCGGCGATACGATCAAACGCTTTATCGCATGGCGTAAAGCTGCGGGCCTCAATCCGAAGACCAGCTCGACTTTCAACATCTTCCATTCCGATCCGCGGGTGACGTCTCCGGACGGGTATCGGTTGGATCTTTGTGTCAGCACTGATCGGCCGATCAAGACGAATGGAGAGCATGTCGAGGCGGGCATGATTCCCGGCGGCCGTTGCGCCGTGCTGAGGGTCGTCGGCAATACGGATGATCTGGAGCCCGCCGCGCTTTACCTCTATCGCGATTGGCTACCGGCCAGTGGTGAGGAAGCGAGGGATTTCCCGCTCTATTGCCAGCGACTTACCTTCTTTCCCGAAGAACCTGAACATGCGGCGGTGGCAGAGCTCTTCCTGCCGCTGAAATAGCGAGCCTCTGTAGTCGCTTGTCCGTTTCCGGCCACGGCAGCGGACAAGCAGCTTTCAACCTGAACCTCCCGATCCGGCTAAACAGCGCGCTCGCTCAAGGTGGGCATTCCATCAGGCGTAACCGTAGCGATCTCAACCGGATGTGACCTTTCAAGAGACGGACTGGCGGATGAAACAGGAGGGCAAGATTGGACACCGATCACCCGGCAGAGGCGTTCGATATCCCATGCCGAAACGCAGTCGAAGCTGTTTGCCGGGTTAGAGCCTGTCGCACGAAAGCGTTCAGCGGCTTTGCGATAGCGACATGCGATTCGATAAAGAACTGAATCCTGGGGGCGAATCTAAAGATCGCGAATAGCTTTGGTGGCGGGTTTCCCGCTGTAGAATAGCCGCGCTTCAAACATTGTTTCGGTCCGGCAGTCCTCGCAGTTGACGCGCATTCGGACCATCACGCTATGTCTTGCTTTCCATAATCCCACTGTAACTGAAATAAATTTCACCAATCAAAATATTATGCAAGCTATATTGACGCCAGCCTCTCTCCGCGCTAGTTATCCACTATGAAATAAATTTCTGATTTAGATTTTTATTTCGATGACTGATTTATCTCTGGGAGGGGAACATGCTGAAGTCTTTGAAGGCGGCAACCGCTATGGTGCTGGTCGCTACGGTTGTTGCTGGCTGGTCTGCACGATCTGCCAATGCTGAAGGGAAATTTGCCTGCGAGCCGGGTGAAACCTACGCCATGAACGTCATGGTATCGGGTCATCCTTACTGGGTTCCTGTGTTCGAGGGCTTCAAGCAGGCTGCGAAGTCGCTCGGTTGCAAAGCCGTTTTCACCGGCACGCCGGATTACGATATCACCAAGCAGATCGCTTCCTTCGAGCAGGAAGTCGTCAAGAAGCCAAAGGGTATCCTGCTGCATCCGATGCAGGCTGACCCCTTCATCGAGCCGATCAACAAGGCCGTCGACGGGGGAATTTCGATCACGACCTTTGCCGCTGACTCGCCGAAGTCCAAGCGCACCGCATACATCACCTCCGATAACGTGGCAGAGGCAAAGTTTGCTGCCGATGAGATCGTCAAGGTGCTCGGAGAAAAGGGTGAATATGCTGTCCTCGAAAATCCGGGCCAGAGCAACCACGACCTGCGCGTCACCGCGCTCATCGACTATATGGGCCGCACCCATCCGGATATGAAGCTGGTTGCCCGCCAGCCGACGAACCAGGACTCCAACGCGGCCTATCAGGCCGTGTCTGCAATGTTGCAGGCCAACCCGAACCTCGGGGCTCTCTGGATCCCTGAAGCCGGCTCGGCCGAAGGAGCGGTTGCCGCTGTTCTTGCAGCAAAGAAGAAGGTCCTCATCCTTCACGCCGACATTACGCCTGCAACGCTTGAGCAGATCAAGCAGGGCAACATCCACATGGCGATCAATCCCAACCAGGGCATCCAGGGGTTCATGGGCTTTGTGAATACCTTCCTCGGTGCTCACCCCGATCTCATCGATCCGTTCAACGACTACAAGGTCTCCGGCTTCAACCCGATGCAGATCCCCTCGATGGACAACGGTTTTGCCGTCATCACCAAGGACAATGCCGACTCCTTCGACCTCAACACCTACATGAAGGGCCGCTGATCAGCGGCCGGCCAACCCCGGCGATGCAGACTGCAGCGCCGGGGTCGTCGAAATGATCGATCGGGAGGGGTGGCATGGCCGAGGTCGTACTCAGCATGACCAATATTCACAAATCTTTTGGACCGGTTCGGGCGCTACGCGGTGCGCAACTTGAGCTGCGTCGCGGAGAGATTCATGCGCTCGCGGGAGAAAATGGCGCTGGCAAATCGACCTTGATGCACATTATCGATGGCATTCTGCAGCCTGATGAAGGCGAGATCCGTATCGATGGAGCACCGGTTCGCATCGCCTCGCCCAACGCTGCCAACCGGCTTGGTATCGGCTTCGTTCATCAGGAGATCGCGCTGTGCCCCGAAATCTCGGTGGCGGAAAACATGTTCATGGCCGAGACGGGCCAGAGCCGCACGCTGATGATGGACTACCGCTCGCTCTATGCGCGCGCCGCAAACATCCTGAAGGAGTTGGGCGAGATCGATCCGAGGCGCCGCGCCGGTGATCTCTCGATCTCGCAGCAGCAGATCGTCGAAATCGCCAAGGCGCTGACGCTGGATTGCCGTATTCTGATCCTTGACGAACCGACCGCCGCCTTGACCGAGACCGAGGCGCAGACATTGTTCAATATCATGCATCGCCTGGCCGAACGCGGCATCGCGATCATCTACATTTCCCATCGCATGGCGGAGATTTTCCAGCACTGCGATCGGATCACCATCATGCGTGACGGCTCGCACATCAAAACCGCCGATATCGCGGCAATTGCCCCGCAAGAGGTGGTCAACAGCATGGTTGGTCGCGTTCTTGACAAGCTCTATCCGCGGAAACGGGCACCCGATGCGACATCGGACGAGATCATCCTGTCAGTACAGGGTCTGACGGAGGGGAAACGGGTCTCGAACGTCAGCTTCGATCTCCGCAAGGGGGAAATCCTCGGTCTGGCAGGACTGATTGGCGCCGGGCGCAGCGAGATCGTGCGTGCGATCTGCCGGCTGGAGGGCAAGGCCGAGGGGGATGTCAGCCTCAAAGGACGCAAGCTCTCGCTGCGCGACTATCGTGACAGCATTCGGGAAGGGTTGGTTTATGTCTCTGAGGATCGCAAAGGCGATGGCCTGTTCCTCAACATGTCGATCGCCAGCAATGTCTCGGCTCTCGATGTCGGGCGGGTGTCCAATCGCCTCGGTTTTATCAGCAGTCGGAAAGAGACTGGCCGTGCGCGCTATTTCGGCGAGCGTTTGAAGCTGCGCTCCAACGGGGTTGGCGATGCCGTGAACACGCTGAGCGGTGGTAACCAGCAGAAGGTTGCTCTGGCGAAAATGCTGTCGGTCGAGCCAGAGGTCGTCTTTCTTGATGAACCCACCCGCGGCGTCGATGTTGGCGCGAAGGCAGAAATCCACCGGCAAATCCGGGATCTTGCCAATGAGGGAGTGGGCGTCGTCGTCATCTCGTCCGAACTGCCTGAACTGATCGGTGTCAGCGATCGCATCCTCGTGGTGAGGGAAGGCCGTATCACCGGCGAGGTCACCGGCCCGGATATGACCGAAGAACGGATCATGCATCTCGCATCGATCAGCAATCCATCGCAGCTCTGCGAAGCTTGAGGAGAATGGGAGACATGGCAACGCTCGAAACACAGCATCACGCACACCAGGCCGCGGAAGCTCGCGCCCGGTGGTGGACTCCCGCCATCAAGGCGCGCGAAACCGGTCTGATCGTCATCATCCTGGCGCTCTTTACGGTGATGTCCTTCATTTCACCCTACTTCCTGACTGTCGATAACCTGCGCGCCATGGCAATGGCATTTGCGGTGGAAAGCATTGTGGTCGTAGGTATGACCATCCTGCTGATCTCCGGCGGCATCGACCTCTCCGTGGGCTCGGTCACGGCGCTTGCGATGGTGGTTGCCGGTTGGCTTTTCCTGAATGGCATTGATCCTTGGGCGGCCGCAGCGCTTGCCATCATGGCCACCACCTGCATTGGCATGTGTATGGGTTTCCTGACGACAGTCGTCGGGCTTCATCACTTCATCGTTTCGCTGGGCGTCATGGTGATCGCCCGCGGTGTGTGCCTGCTTGCAACGGGAGGACGGCCGCTCAGCCTTTTTTCCCTGCCGCCGGAATTCAAGTTCATCGGCCAGGGTGCGGTCTATGGTATTCCGCTGGTCCTAATCATCTTTGTCGTGGTGGTCTTCACCTTCGACCTGCTGCTGCGCCGCACGACCGCCTTCCGTAAGGTCTTCTACACCGGCAGCAACCCAAAGGCCGCCGCCTATTCCGGAATTCGCGTCGGTCGCGTTGTCTTTGCAACCACAACCTTGTGCTCGACGCTGTGCGGCGTGGCAGGTGTCATCTACATGGCTCGCTTCGGGTCCGCCCAGCCGAGCTTTGGGGTCGGCATGGAGCTTAACGTGATCGCTGCTGCGGTCATCGGTGGCGCCAGCCTCTCCGGCGGATCGGGAACGATCCTTGGTGCGATCCTCGGTGCCGTTCTGCTTTCGGTTGTTTCCAGTTCGCTCGCCTTGCTCAACGTGTCAGTTTACTGGCAGGACATTATTCGGGGAAGCATCTTGCTCGCAGCCGTTCTCTTCGACCACTACCTGGTCAAGCGTCGCCGCTGAGCGCCCGAACGAAACAAGGAGTGACGATATCATGGCGGAAAACAAAGACGAATTCGATCAGCAGCGCCAGATGTATTCCGTCCTCGTCCTGCATTTCATCGAGGGTGTGAAACAATCGGAGATCGCCGAAAAGCTCAATCTGTCCCACACGAAAGTGAACAGGATGATTGCTGCTGGCCGCAAGGCAGGCATGGTCAAGATCAGCATATCGAGCCCCTATCAGCGTCTCGTCGATATGGAAAATGGTATCGTGGAGCGCTTTGGGCTCAAGCAGTCGATGGTCACGCCAACGGTTTCGGACAATCCCGAAACCACCTTGCAGATGGTTGGCCGTGTTGCTGCAAACCATCTGCTTGAAACCATCCGGGACGGCGATGTCATCGCCATCACCGGCGGCAAGGCGGTCAGCTCTGTTGTCGATAATCTTGAGGCCGAGCGTCGTTTCGATGTGCGCGTCGTGCCGCTGACCGGTGGCGTGCAGGGCAACCATTTCACCGACGTCAACTATCTTGCCACGCAGCTCGCCGAAAAGCTTGGCGGCACTGCGCAACTGGTTCACGCCCCGCTTTTTGTCGAAGACGAACAGCAGCGGGACCTGCTGATGAATGTGGCATCGATCCGCGACGTCCTTGATCTCGCGCGCAAGGCAACGGTTGCTTTGGTCGGTATCGGATCCGTGCAGGCGCCCGGATCTGGATATTACGATCTCTTGCCGGAGACGGCGCGAGGAAGCCATGCGCTGACTGATGCCGGGATTGCAGGCGAGTTTCTTGCGCACCTGATGCGCGCAGACGGATCTCTCGCCGACAGCGACTTGAATTCGCGCGTCGTTGCACTCGATCCGCGGCAACTGGCCGATTGCCCGTCCATCATCGGCGTGGCAGCCGGCAGCCTGAAAGCAGGCCCGGTGTCCGCCGCACTTGCGGGGCGCTTCCTCACGTCGCTGGTGGTCGACGAGGAAATCGCCAAGGCGCTTGAAACGTTTAAAGAAGGATAATGCGATGACAGACAATCCCATCTTGAAACGGCCAATCGGCCGAAGCGGCATCGAGGCGTCGGCCGTTGGGCTCGGCACCTGGGCGATCGGCGGCTGGATGTGGGGCGGCACCGACGAGAAGGCATCGATCGATGCGATCCGTGCCTCCATCGATGCGGGTATCTCGCTGATCGATACAGCGCCTGCTTACGGTATGGGCCTTGCCGAGACGATTGTTGGGAAAGCTATTGCGGGTCAACGCGACAAAGTCGTGCTCGTCACCAAATGCGGGCTGGTCTGGCATGTTGCCGAAGGTGCTTACTTCTTCCACCAGGACGGCAAGCCGGTCCACCGTTATCTTGGCCCAGCCTCCATTCGCTATGAGATCGAAAAGAGCCTCCAGAGGCTCGGTACCGACCATATCGATCACTATGTCACCCACTGGCAGGATGCGACCACGCCGATTGCAGAGACGGTTGGTGAACTTGTTCGACTGAAGGAAGAGGGCAAAATCCGGTCGATCGGAGCCAGCAACGTGTCGAAGGAAGACCTCCCGGCCTATATCGCGACGGGGGCAATCGATGCCATCCAGGAAGAGTACTCGATGGTAACGCGGACCATTGAAACGAGTTTCGTTCCAACGTGCCTTGCCAACGACGTCTCCATCCTCAGCTACTCGTCCCTGGCACTTGGTCTGCTCTCCGGCAAAATGGGGTCGGACAGGGTCTTTACCGGCGACGATCAGCGAAAAGATAATCCCAGGTTCAGTGTCAACAACCGTCAAAAAGTGGCGCGCTTGATGGAGGTGATCGAACCGGTGGCAGATCGTCATGAGGCAACGATTGCACAGGTGGCGATTGCCTGGACCGTAGCGCAGCCGGGTATAACATTCTCCTTATGCGGCGCGCGCGATGCGAAGCAGGCTATCGAGAATGCCAAAGCTGCGCGGCTGCGATTAACGACCGATGAGGTGTCGATGATATCCGACGCCATTACCGAGCATCTGGTCGACCTAGACCGTTAAGTTTCAAACACCGCAACACCAGATTGGGACGTTGGCTTGAAAACCAGCGAACGGTATTTCCATGTCCAGTTTCCGAGAGGATGCGCTCAGACGAATTCGACACGATGCCGATTTTGATGCCGTCGTTGTCGGTGGTGGGATCAATGGTATCGGTGCGTACCGCGATCTGGCATTGCAGGGACTACGAGTGCTTCTGGTGGAGCGCAATGATTTTGCTTCTGGATGCAGTGCCGCTCCCTCCCGCATGATCCATGGCGGTCTTCGCTATCTGGAAAACGGCGAGTTCGCTCTCGTGCGGGAATCGCTGATGGAACGGGACACGTTGCTGCGCCTGGCACCGCACATGGTCCATCCCTTGCCGACGACAATTCCCATCCACTCGACCTTCGGTGGCCTCTTCAATGCCGCAACGACATTTTTCGGCTCATCCGGCAAGCCGTCGAGCCGCGGCGCCTTGGCCATCAAGATCGGGCTCTCACTCTATGACTTCGTGACCCGAAAGAACCGTCTGCTGCCACGCCACGAATTTCGCAACACCCTGGCCACCCGATCGCGTTGGCCAGAACTCGATCCCCGTGCGCGTTACTCGGCCACCTATTATGACGCCTGGATCCGACAACCGGAACGGCTTGCCCTGGAACTGGTGCTGGACACGCGCCGTGATGCGCCACAGGCGATCGCGCTGAACTATGCGCAGTTCAGCCGCAGTGGCGACACCTATCATCTTTCAGTTGAAGAGATGGATGAACCGATTCCGATCCGCACGCGGATGATTGTCAACGCGACAGGCGCCTGGATCGACGAGACGATCGCGGCTCTCGGCAATGCGGCAAAAAACAATGAGCCTAGCGTTACCGGCACCAAGGGCTCGCATATCATTCTCGCCAATCCGGCGCTCTACGAGGCGTTGAACGGGCACATGATCTTCTTCGAGAATGTCGACAACAGGGTCTGCATTCTTTTTCCCTATCTTGGACGCGTGCTTGCCGGATCGACCGATATCAAGGTCAACACGCCCGGGCGCACGCGCTGCGAACCGGAGGAACGCGACTACATTCTGGATGCGGTGCGCACCGTCTTCCCGAATATCGACGTGGCGGCTTCGGATATCGTCTTCAGCTATAGCGGCATTCGCCCGCTGCCGCGCAGTGATGCGGAATTCACGGGAAGAATTTCCCGTAGCCATATGGTCCATCGGGTCGAAGGCAACCCGCCGCAACTTTGCATGGTCGGCGGAAAATGGACGACATTTCGCGCCTTCGGGGAACAGGTCGCAGATGAGGTCCTTGCCGAGTTGGGAGGCTCTCGCATCACCTCGACCGAGAACAGGCCGATTGGCGGCGGCATGAACCACCCGGGCGATGCCGACCAGCTGTCAGCCGAGCTTTCGCTGGACTTTGCCATTGGCAAGGCGCGTGCCGATCATCTTGCGACCACCTACGGCTCGCGGGCCTTCGAACTCATGACGTTTTGCCGATCGCGGTCGGACGATGTGTCGCTCTCTTCCGCAACCGTGATGACGCTCGCCGAGATCGCCTGGTTGATCCGGCAAGAGGACGTGCGGCACCTGTCCGATCTCGTGCTTCGTCGCACACGTCTTGCCATTACCGGCGAGCTTGATCTCGACATCCTCGACAGGTTGCTCGCCGTCACATCGCGCGAACTCGGCTGGACGGGCGACCGAGCATTCGCTGAACGGCGACAGGTGACCGACGAACTACAGGCCTATTACGGCGTATCGACCGAAATGCTTCAGGACAGATGTAAAGAAAAGGACAAGGCATCATGATGCGTGTTTCTCGCAAGGCAAGAATGAACAGGCTGTTTCGTCAGGGAGGATGCCTTGACGTGGCACTCGACCATGGCGTCTGCAACGAGCCGAGCTTTCTCGTCGGTTTGGAAGATATGGCCGGCGTGGTCAACAAACTGGTCGAGGCTGGACCGGATGCCATTCAGATGGCTTATGGGCAGGCCGATCTACTGCAATCCAGGCCCGAGCGTGACAAGCCTGCGCTCGTCATGCGTATCGACATGGGCAACCCTTACAATTCCACCCGCCACCGCAGCATGTGGTCGCAACTGCAAAATTATGAAGAGCCGATCATTGGCGCGCTGGAAATGGACGCGGCCTGTGTCGTCGTCAACCTGTTCATGCTGCCGGACGAGCCGGAACTGTTTCGCCAATGCGTCGAAAACATCAGTCGCGTGCGCGCCGATTGCCATCGCTACGGAATGCCGCTGATGATTGAGCCGCTGGTTATGCTGCCCAACGATGTGCGCGGCGGCTATCAGGTGGACGGCGATGCCGAGAAGATCGTGACCCTGGTGCGCCTGGCATCGGAAATGGGTGCCGATATCATCAAGGCCGATCCGACCAGCGATCCTGCGGATTTCCATAAGGTGATCGAAGCGGCACGCTGCCCGGTCCTCGTGCGCGGGGGCGGCAAGGAAGATCTGCGCACCGTTCTGGCAAAGTCGGCCGCGATCATCGAGCAGGGCGCAAACGGTATGGTCTATGGCCGCAATATCTATCAACATGACAATCCGGAGGCTGTCGTAAAAGCTTTGATGGCCATTATTCATCAGCGCGCCGGTGGCGAAGAAGCATGGGATATTTACAACCGTGGCTGAGACAAATTACGTTCTGGGCGTCGATGTGGGCAACACGGTCATCAAAGCCGTGCTGTTCGACACGGAAGGGCATCAGGTCGCGCAATGCGCAATCGATGGACAATCGAGCTTCCCCGAACCCGGACATGTCGAACGCGATCTGTCCGAGCTTTGGAAGAACGGTTGCAGGGCCATCCGTGAGGTGATTTCAAGCTCCGGCGTGGATCCCGCCCGGATCCTCGGGGTTGGCTGCGCCGGCCATGGCAACGGTCTTTATCTACTCGACAAGGATATGCGCCCGCTGAAGGGTATCCAGTCTCTCGACAGCCGCGCTTGCGATATCGCGACCGAGCTCGACGGCGAAAATGGCGCGGCTCTTCAGGCGCGATGCCTGCAACGGCCATGGCCATCGCAAACGCCAACCCTTCTTGCCTGGGTCAAGCGCCACGAAGCGGAGCTTTATGCTCGGATCGGTGCGGTTCTGTTCTGCAAGGATTATATCAACTTCTGCCTGACCGATCGTCTGACCAACGACATTTCCGACTTGAGCGGAGCCGGGCTTCTCGCCATGCCGGAAGGCGTGCTCGACGAGGCGTTGCTCAGCCTCTACCATCTGGAAGATGCGCTTTCTTTCTTCCCCGATCGCGTCGAATCGGCCGAGATCGTCGGACGTGTCAGTGCCAAGGCGGCACAGGCTACGGGACTTGCCGAAGGGACGCCCGTCATCGGTGGTTTCTTCGATGTGGTGTCGAGCGCGCTGGGCTCCGGCGTCATTCACGCCGGCGAGGCCTCTGTGGTGGCCGGAACCTGGAGCATCAACCAGGTCTTCGCCGACAAGCCCGTTATCAGTGATGACGTCTTCATGGTGACGGTTTTCGGTAAGGACCGATATGTCAACATCGAGTCCAGTGCCACGTCAGCTGCCAATCTTGAATGGTATGTTCACCGCGTGCGCGACGACCATGGCGACCAGGCGTTCGAGCGCTGCAATCGCGAAGTCGGCAAGGTTGCGCCACGCGCAGACGATCCTTTCTTCCATCCGTTCATTTTCGGCTCGCGTTTGGGCGCTGAGTTTCGCGGCGGCTTCTATGGGCTGGCGGGCTGGCACGGCGAGGGACATATGTTGAGAGCACTTTTCGAAGGCGTCTGCTTCGAGCATCGCCGCCATATCGAGGTGCTCGAAAATGCCGGACTGTCGGTCAGCAGAGCCGTCATGTCGGGTGGCGGATCGCGAAGCGCCCACTGGCCGCAGATGATGGCCGATGTTCTGGAGATCCCTCTGACCGTGGCGGAGGCGAGGGAGACGGGCGCGTTGGGGGCGGCCATTGGTGTGACGGTCGCTGTCGGTCACCATGCATCATACGAAGACGCCGTTCAGGCAATGACCCGCGTCGCCCATGACTTTCGCCCGGATGCCAAGCGTTTCGAGCATTTCCGCAGACGCTTTGCGATCTATGCGGCCCTCACCGGCCAGATGCGCAATTTCTGGAACGCATTGAAAAGCTGACGCATCTCGCAAAGCCGCAGGACACTTGTGGAAGACATTCTTCAGGAGCGACTGCGACTTTACGTTGGCCTGCGCGACCACGGAGCCGATGATCCGCAAAGGATGAGGCGCCATTCGTGTCGCCTCTCATGCGGTGCCCTGTTTGGTCTAAGATGATCGAGAGATCGCGTGACCGAGTTCGACGAGGTGCCCGATCGCTTTTTCCATGGCTTTGGCATCCCCGAAAAGCACGCGGTCGCAGGGCAAGTTTGACCGCGCAGCGAAAACTTCGATGCCTTCATCGACTTCTCCCCGTCATCGGTCATAGGTGGAAAATTCCAGTTCAAAATTGCCCAGTCAACTAGGGCATGTCAGTTCAGTCAGCCCGTCACCCGAAGTTATGGAGGAGGGGCAAGGTGCGCTACCCAGTGGCTATCGATCGACAACCACGCGCAGCTCCATATGCGCATTGGCAACGATGCGCCCGCGCAGACATTGACGCTGCTGCGGGAATTCAATCACAGCGCCTCCTAAGGAACAGGGGGCTTGCCCATCGTCCTAACCAAGCGGGACGAAATCAGCCTGTCAGAATGAATCTTTTGAGAAAACGTTTTCTCATATTGACTTGCTTGCTGAGAAAAGGTTTTCTCTCGTCATCAAGCGTCGGGAGGCAGCGCTGACACAGGACAATAAAAATCCTAGGACGACGATCCACGATCTGGCCCGGGCCGCCGGTGTCAGCGTCTCCACGGTATCCAAGGCATTGAACGATACGGGGAGGATGGGCGAGGAGACCCGCACGCGGATCAAGCGGATCGCGACAGAAATCGGCTTTCGGCCGAATGCGCTGGCGCGGGGTCTCTTGTCGCGGCGGTCCTTCACGATCGGGCTTTTGACAAACGACACCTACGGCCGCTTCACGCTGCCCGTAATGGCGGGCGTGTCGGAGGCTCTCGTCGACAAGGGCGTTTCGGTTTTCCTTTGCGCCATCGAGGATGATCCCGCGCTGGCCAGAGTGCATGTCGAGGCCATGCTCGACAAGCAGGTGGACGGCATCATCGCGACGGGCAAGCGCACCGACCGGGCTCTTCCTGTCGACCTGTCTGATCTGCCGGTGCCGGTGGTCTATGCATTCACGGTCGGGCCGCCGAACAGCATCACCTATGCGTCAGACGATGCGCAAGGGGCGGAAGTGGCGGTGACGCATCTGCTTTCGCTCGGCCGCAGGCGGCTCGCACATATAACCGGGCCGGACGCGTTCATTGCCGCGCTGGAGCGCGCCTCGGCGTTTCGGCGCCTCGCAGGCAGCGATGCGCCAGTGCTGCATGGGCAGTGGACGGAATCCTGGGGTCGGGAAGCCATTCTCGACCTCTGGCAAGCGGGGGAGCGGCCGGATGGCATCTTCTGCGGCAACGACATGATCGCCCGTGGGGTGATCGATGGTCTGCGCGAACTTGGTGTGTCGGTGCCGGGTGAGGTTTCGATTGTCGGTTTCGATAATTGGGAGATCGTTGCTTCCCAGTCGCGTCCGCCCCTGACGACGATTGACATGAATCTGAAGGAGCTGGGCCGGCAGGCCGGGCTCACGGTCCTTGCCCTTGGAGAGGGCCAGAAACTCGAGCCCGGCTGGCGCAAACAGCCTTGCACGCTGGTGGTCCGCGGCTCCTGCGGTAAGCCATCGAAGGATTAACGCATGGTCGACGCAAAACTGTGCAGAGGTTTTGCGATAACGACTTGAGATCGAACGAGAATGAGAGCGCAGGGAGTGAATCTGAAAGATCACCAGACGCTTTAGTCGATAGAAATTCAAGGGCTGAGGAGAGCCCTTTTTGGGAGGAAATGCCATGAGAAAATTGCTTGTCACGACAACGCTTGCCGCGATGCTGATTGCCCCGGCGGCCTGGGCGGATACGATCCAGATCTGGGTCCGCTCCGGCATGGGCGACAGTTTCAAAGAGACGGTGAAGGCCTTCAACGCCGGTCACAAGGACAAGGTCGAACTAACCGAAGTGCCGCAACCCGATCTCGTGCAGAAATATGCAACTGCGATTGCCGGCGGGCAGGCGCCTGACGCGCTGTCGATGGATCTGATCTACACGCCGTCCTTCGCCGCCTCGGGCCAGCTTGAGGACCTGACGGACTGGGCTCATTCGCTGCCCTATTTCAAGTCGCTTTCGCCCTCGCATGTCCGCCTCGGCACCTACAAGGATCACATCTACGGTCTGCCGCTATCGGTCGAGACCTCCATCTTTGCCTGGAACAAGGACCTATACAAGAAGGCCGGTCTCGATCCCGACAAGGCGCCTACGACCTGGGATGAAATCACCGCGAATGCCGAAAAGATTCGTGCGCTCGGCAAGGACACCTACGGCTTCTATTTCTCCGGCGGCGGCTGCATGATTTTCACCTTCGCGCCGCTCGTATGGGGCGCGGGAGCCGATATCCTCTCTGAAGACGGCAAGAAGGCGACGCTCGACACGCCGCAAATGCGCAAGGCGGTCGAATATTATCGTAACATGGTCAAGAAGGATCTCGTGCCCGCCGGCGCCGAGAGCGACAACGGCCCCAATTTCCTGTCGATCCAGAGCGGCAAGATCGGCCAGCAGTCGCTGGGCGCCTTCGCCATCGGAACGCTGATTACCCAGAATCCGGAGCTCAATTTCGGCGTGACGCTCATACCGAGCGTTGATGGCAAACCGTCTTCCTTCGCCGGCGGCGACAATTTCGTCGTCACGAAGGGCACGAAAAAAATCGATACGGTCAAGGGCTTCCTCGAATATGTCTATTCGCTGGAAGGCCAGAAGATCATGGCCAAGTATGGCAGCTTGCCGACGCGCGGCGATCTTGCCAACGAAGTTCTGGCCGGACTCGATCCACGCATGAAAGTCGGCGTCGATGCCATCGCCGTCGCCAGAACGCCCTATACGCTGCAGTTCAACGATCTGATCAACAGCGCCAACGGTCCGTGGGCCGCCTTCACCCACGCCGCCATCTTCGGCGATGAGGATGCGGCCTTCTCCGATGCCGAGGCACAGATGCAGCAGATCATCGACGACGCCCAGTAAAGCTTGGTTCCTCCCGGGGTGCGATCCCGCGCCCCGTCGGGAGCCGGACCTTAGTGTCCGGCTCCCGATCGATCCAAGATTGCCTATTCATCGATAGACATGCGAGCTCAAGATGACCGCTACAATCCCATCGCTCCAGACAGGGACGCGTCCAAGGACGCCTCGGCCTAACAGGCGCAGGAAGGAAGCCCTGAAGGGTCTTTTCTTCATCGCTCCGGCGATGATTCTGGTCCTTGTGTTCTTCGTCTTTCCCGTGCTGTTCACCGCCTGGATGAGCCTGCACAAATGGCCGCTTCTCGGCGAGCCCACATGGATTGGCCTACGTAATTACACGCGCATGTTCTTCGACCAGCGCTTCTACGATGCGTTGGGTTTCACCGCCTACTATACCGGCATTGTGACCGTCGTCATCTTCGCCTTTGCCTTCCCAATGGCGATGCTCGTCGAACAGAAGCGCCGCGCGGTGCCGGTCTACCGCACCTTCTTCTTTCTTCCCGTTGTCGTCGGCCTTGCCTCCGCCTCTCTGCTCTGGACCTGGCTTGCCAATATCGACAGCGGCTTTTTCTCGCCGCTGATGGAGTGGCTGGGGCTGACGAACGGTCGTATCAATCTGCTTGCCTCCTTCGATCTCGCCTTTTGGACCATCATCGCCATGGTCGTCTGGAAGATCGCCGGCTTTACCATGATCATCCTGTTGACTGGCCTGCAGTCGATCCCGGCGGAACTGGTAGAAGCAAGCCGCATCGATGGGGCGAAACGCCTGCAGCGCTTCCGCTACCTGACGCTGCCGCTGATGCGCAAGCCGCTGGCGCTGGCACTCGTGCTCTCCGTTACCGGCTCGATCCTCGCCTTTGATCAGTTCTACATCATCACCAGCGGCGGGCCGCAAAACCGGATGATCACCATCGTCTACTACATCGTCAACCAGTCCTTCGTGTCGTTCAATCTCGGCTATGGCGCAGCGCTTTCGATTGCGGTCCTCGCCATCCTGGTGGTGTTGAGCGTCGCCCAGCTCTGGCTGCTTCGCGACAAGGGAGAACAGGCATGACCAGCGCGCGCAAAAGCTTCGAACGCCGGCGCTTTCTCGGCAACTTCGCCTTTCACGGCAGCGCCTCCATTCTGTCGCTTCTGTTTCTGACGCCTTTCATCGTTGCTTTTCTCTCCTCGTTCCGTCGAGGCCCCGAGGCATCGACCCCACCCATCCCGCCATGGCCCGTAAACGGCATCTCGTTTGACGCTTATCGCATGCTCGACACGTTCGGCTCCGGCATTTGGCAGCACATGCTGAATTCCCTGATCGTGTCGCTCGGAACCGTCATCCTCACGGTCGTCATCAGCCTCTTTGCTGGCTACGGTTTCTCCCGGTACCGCTTCCCGCTGAAGAACGCGCTCTTCGTGCTGCTGATGGCGACGCTGATGATCCCGTTCCAGTCTATCCTGACGCCGCTCTTCATCATTTTCGCCAAGCTCGGCCTCAATAATTCACTGTTCGGCTTGGTGCTGATTTACGTGACGCTGCAGCTGCCCTTTTCGGTCTTCATGATGCGCAATGCCTTCGATGCCGTACCGAGGGAAATCGAGGAGGCGGCGCGTGTCGATGGCGTGCGCGATATCCGGCTCCTGACGCGCGTTTTGCTGCCGCTCGTCATGCCGGGCGTGGCGACCGTCGCCATCTTCGCTTTCCTCAATGCGTGGAACGAGTTTCTCGCCGCTCTCATCCTGCTGTCGAGCAACGACAAGTTCACGCTCCCTATCCTGATGACGGCGGTGCGCGCCGGACGGCTTGGGTCCATCAACTGGGGCGCGCTGCAAGCGGGCGTGGTCGTCATGATCATCCCCTGCATCATCGTCTTCCTCCTCCTGCAACGCTACTACATGCGCGGCCTGACGGCCGGCGCCGTGAAATAACCCTGAAGGATAATCCCGATGACTTCGAGTGAAAAACAATTCCGTCCCGTCGCTGTGCCAGCCGTGTCCGTCGGCGGATTCTGGGGCAAATGGCAGGACGCGGTTTGCGATGAGACCGCTTCGATCCTGCTCGACCGCTGCATCGCAGCTGGCATGTTGCAGGCGATAGATCCCGACCAGCCAAGCCCCGGTGTTGTCATTCCTCTCCACAATATGAGCCCTTCCAAACCTGAGTCCGAGCGCAAGGCCCGCGTCTCGACGCAGATGTTCTGGGACAGCGATTTCGCCAAGTCGATCGAAACCATTGCCTATGCCCTCTATCGCAAGCGCAACCCGGAACTCGAACGGCGCGCCGACGAGATCATCGATCTTTATGAAAAGCTCCAGCAGCCGGACGGCTACGTGAACTCGTGGTTCCAGCGCGTGCAGCCGGGCCGCCGCTGGACGAATCTTCGCGATCATCACGAGCTTTACTGTGCAGGTCACATGATAGAGGCGGCAGTCGCTTACTTTCAGGCAACCGGCAAACGCAAGTTTCTCGATATCATGTGCCGCTATGTCGACCATATGCTGACCGTGTTCGGCCATGGCCCTGATCGGCTGGCCGGCTATTGCGGTCACCCGGAAATCGAGCTGGCGCTCGTCAGGCTCGCGCGCACGACGGGTAACCAGAAATATATGGATCTATCGAAGTTCTTCGTCGATGAGCGAGGCACGCAACCGCATTTCTTCGACGAGGAGGCTGCTCGCGATGGGCGCAACCCGAAGGACTACCACTTCAAGGAATATGATTATTGCCAGGCGCATCTTCCGGTGCGCGAGCAGAAGCAAGTCGTCGGCCACGCGGTGCGCGCCATGTACCTTTATTCCGGCATGGCCGACATTGCCACCGAGTATCACGACGACAGCCTGACATCGGCATTGGACATCCTGTGGGACGATCTGACGACCAAGCAGATGTATGTCACCGGCGGTATTGGCCCCTCAGCCAGCAATGAAGGGTTCACCGATTATTATGACCTGCCGAACGACACGGCCTATGCCGAGACCTGCGCTTCGGTCGCGCTTGTATTCTGGGCAAGCCGGATGATGGGGCGGGGGCCGAACCGCCGCTTTGCCGACATCATGGAACAGGCCCTCTATAACGGCGCGTTGACGGGGCTTGCCATGGACGGCAAGACCTTCTTCTACGACAATCCGCTGGAATCGACCGGCAGGCACCATCGCTGGAAATGGCACCATTGCCCCTGCTGCCCGCCGAATATCGCCCGCCTCGTTGCCTCCGTCGGCTCCTATATGTATGCCGCTTCCGACGACGATATCGTCGTCCATCTCTACGGCGAGAGCGAGGCTCGTCTCGAGCTTGCCGGCGGCGCGAAGGTTCATCTCGCCCAGCAGGCGGCCTATCCCTATGAAGGCCGCATAAACTTTTCCCTCGGTTTGACTGCGTCGGCGCGCTTCACGCTGTCGCTGCGTATCCCCGAATGGGCCGAGGGCGCAACGCTGGCAGTCAATGGCGAAAGCCTCGATCTCAAGGCGATCGAGGCGGATGGCTACGCACGCATCGAGCGGCAATGGGCGGATGGCGATACGGTCGTCCTCGACCTGCCGATGGCGCTTCGCCCGCTCTACGCCCATCCCAAGGTTCGGCAGGATGCCGGGCGCGTCTCGCTGATGCGTGGTCCACTCGTCTATTGCGCCGAGGAGATTGATAACGGCGCTGACTTGAGCGCGTTTCGGATTGGTGAAGCTCCCAATGTTGCCGCAACCGTCGTGCTCGATGATTTGAACGGTGCCGTTGCGCTCGACCTCGACGTCCGCTGCAATTCTGTCGAGGCGTGGGGCAACGCGCTCTATCGCGGCACGCCGCCCGAGGCCGAGCCGTCTCGCTTGCGCCTCATCCCCTATCATCTCTGGGACAACCGGGCAGCCGGCTCGATGCTCGTCTGGTTCCAGGCGAAATGAAGGAGGCCGCCATGAAAGCCATTGAACGCACCGGCGCGGGCGTCCGGCTCGAAAACATCCGCAAGACGTTCGGAGCTCTCGATGTCATCCACGGCATCGACCTGGAGATCAGGGGCGGCGAGTTCATCGTCTTCGTCGGCCCCTCCGGTTGCGGAAAATCGACCCTGCTGCGCATGATCGCCGGGCTGGAAGATGTCAGCGACGGCGAGATCACGATCGGTGACCGCGACGTCACCTACCTCGATCCGTCCGAGCGCGGTATCGCCATGGTCTTCCAGTCCTATGCGCTCTATCCGCACATGACCGTGCGGGAAAATCTGGGCTTCGGCCTGAAGATGGCAGGAACGCCGGCGGACGAGGTCGCCAGGCGAGTGGAAGCCGCCGCCGCGATCCTGAAGATCGATCATCTGCAGGAGCGTCGACCGGGCCAGCTTTCTGGAGGCCAACGGCAACGCGTGGCAATCGGCCGGGCCATCGTGCGTGAGCCGGACGTCTTCCTGTTCGACGAGCCGCTCTCCAACCTCGATGCGGAGCTGCGCGTCTCGATGCGCGTCGAGATCGCCAAGCTGCATCGCACCCTGGGGAACACGATGATCTATGTTACCCACGACCAGACGGAGGCAATGACGCTTGCCAGCCGCATCGTCATCCTGCGTGATGGGCGTATCGAGCAGATCGGCACGCCGCGCGAGGTCTATGAGGACCCCGACAACGTATTCGTTGCCGGCTTCATAGGCTCCCCGCGCATCAATCTATTGGAGGGAACCTAGCTCGCCGATGGCAGGGTGAAAGTCGGCGATGCGACGATCACAACTCTCCTTGCAGGCACCGCTCGCAATGCCGGGGACAAAGTTGTGCTGGGTGTCCGCGCTGAGAACATTGCGGTCGTGGACACGCAAGGCGAAACGCTAAAGGCGGTGATCGATTTCACGGAGTATCTGGGGTCAACTCATTATCTCTACTGCGCGCTGGAGGATGGTCAGGCGCTGGTCGTGGAGGAACAGAGCGGTCGCGACTTCGCAAATGGTCAGACGATCCACCTTGCCTTGTCGACCGACAAACTCTTCGTGTTCAATGGCGACGGTACGCGGATCCGGTAGCTGCTGGTTGGGCCTGTCGCGCACTCTCCGGCAGATATGGCGCGATCAGCCACGCCTCGAAATACCGCGTTTTGAAATCGTCTCTCCATTGGCGCCTCAATGAATTTCGATAGCCCTTTGTGCGTCCAGAAGGGCGCACAAAGCTTTTGCCGCGCACGAGTGCGCCGTAGTTTGCAGTATCGGCATGCGATCAAACCGGAATTCAAAGCGCAAAGAGCCAATCGCGGCCCGCTTTAGAGTTGGTCAACAGACCATCAACGGCAAAATTTGCGACTAGCCCAGCAAGGCGCTTGTAGGCGCTGATCCCGACGCGGCGGCTAAACCGATCAAGAGAGAATGTCTATTATTTAGGCAGCTTCGCACCGTTCGGTGGCTAGAGAGGCTGCGCGTCTTATGGTCGATTACCTCCGAGCCTAGCACTTAAGACGTGGAGAATTGTCATGGTTGAACCAGCTCTTTCGCAACCGGAGACCGGCACTGCCCTCAATGAGCGGTTTCATCTGATCCAACCCGCCCCGTTGGCGGGCAGCATTGGTGCCGAAGCGCGCGAGCTCATCACATCTTCTGATGGCGTCTTCGTCTTTGATCAAAATGGCAGAAAGCTGATCGACGGACCCGCAGGAATGTGGTGCGTCAACGTCGGGCATCGCAATCGAGCCCTTGCCGATGCAATGCACGAACAAACGATGTCTCTGACCTATTCAACGCCGTGGTATACAAGCAATGCGCCTGCGGAGAAGCTCGCGGAGATGCTTGCCGAGCGGGCACCGGGCGATCTCAACCACGTCTTCTTGACAACGGGTGGTTCATCCGCCGTCGAAACGGCCATACGACTTGCACAGTTTTACAACAATGTGCGGGGCCTGCCGCAGAAGAAACTGCTGGTTTCCCGCCAGGGAAGTTACCACGGTTCCACCTATCTGACCGCATCGCTGAACGGGCGCCCGCGCGATCACGACTGGATGGATGGCGCAAGCGATCTGGTCAGAAAGCTCAGCTGCCCTAATCCCTTCCACCGGCCGGCGGGCTTGTCGATTGAGGCGTTCGAAGATTTCCTTATCGATGAGTTTCGCGCACTGATAGAGCGCGAAGGTGCTGATCGGATTGCCGCTTTCATCGCGGAGCCCATCCAGGCAAGTGGTGGGGTCTTGATGTCGCCGCCGAATTATCTCAAGCGCATGCATGCAATCTGCGTTGAACATGACATCCTCTATATAGCTGACGAGGTCGTCACCGCTTTCGGACGGCTTGGCCACATCTTCGCCTCGGAAGATGTGTTTGGCATCCAGCCGGACATGATAACCTTCGCGAAGGGGGTCACTTCGGGATATTTCCCCCTCGGTGGGGTGATGGTGTCTGAACGCCTGTTCGCCGAACTTCGCCGTTCGAACCACCCTAACGCCAATTTTGTTCATGGTCTGACCTATTCCAGCCATCCGATCGGCTGCACGGTCGCTATCCGCAATATCGAACTTATGGAAGATGGCCACCTTGAACATGTCCGTGACATCGGTCCCTATTTTCAGGAGCAGTTGCGAACACTGGAGGAACTTCCTCTGGTTGGCGAGGTGCGCGGTGCCGGGCTTATGGCGGGCATTGAATGTGTCGCCGACGCCAAGGCGGAAAATCCTCTCGATCTCGACCTGACTGTCGGCAAGCGCATCGACTTCCACTGCCAGGAGAATGGATTGCTGGTCCGGCCGCTCATCAACATGTGCGTGATGTCGCCGCCGCTGACAATCAGCCGGTCGCAGGTCGATATGATGACCGATGCACTTCGCAAGGGGATTGAAGCAACGGCGCGCGACCTGATCCGCGAGGGGCTGTGGCGTCCGGCATAACCGGCAGCGTGCCTTCTTTTTCGGCAAACGGGATGGCTAGACCACGAGGAGGCAGATTGCAAACTTGAAGCCGAGACTGGACCGTCTCCGGCGGTCTTCAGGTTTCGAGAGGTTGGAATACAGGATTATCAAGCGACAAAAATAAGCGAGGGGAACATGAAATCCGCCATCACATCCGCCGCATTCATCCTTGGCCTCAGCGCCACCGTCGCGCTGGCCGAGGGTAATCTCAACATCTACAACTGGGGTGAATATACCAGCCCTGAACTGATCGAAAAATTTTCAAAAACCTACAACGTTCATGTGACGTTGACGGATTTCGACTCCAACGACACGGCACTTGCCAAGGTGCGCCAGGGGTCATCCGGATACGATATCGTGGTTCCGTCACAGAGCTTCATTCCCACCTATATCGAGGCGGGGCTGCTTGCGGAAACGAATCCAGGGCAGATGGAAAATGCCAAGAACCTGGAAGAGAGATGGCGGGACCCAGCCTTCGATCCAGGCCGAAAATACTCCGTGCCGTGGCTGTGGTACACGAGCGGGATCAGCGTCAACACGTCGGTCTACAAAGGCGATATCAATAGCTGGAAGGTAATCCTGGATCCGCCGGACGAATTGAAGGGGAAGATCAATATCGTTCCCGAGATGAACGACATCATGTTCGCCGCGATCAAGTTCGAAGGCGGGACATGGTGCACAGGTGACAAGGCTCTGCTTACCAAGGTGCGCGATCGCCTTGTCGAAGCGAAGAAGAGCTGGCTGTCAATCGACTATTCCGGCATTCAGCGGATGGCCAGCGGAGACGTTTCTGCCTCCCTCGACTGGAGTGGTTCTGCGCTGAAGCGGCGGACCGAAAACCACAACATCGCCTATGGCCTTCCCAGAGAAGGCTTTACCTTCGGCTCCGACAATGCGGTGGTCTTGAAGGATGCTCCCAATCTGGAAAACGCAAAGCTTTTCCAGAACTTCGTCATGGCTCCTGAAAACGCGGCCTTGAATTCGGCCTATGCCAAATATGGATCGGCCATTATCGGCGCCGAGAAGTTTTACCCGGACAATATGAAAGATGCGCCGGAACTCGTCATTCCCGCCGATATGGAATCGAAAGGTGAACTCCTGACGCTTTGCGATCCGAAGATCACGCAGCTCTACAGTCGCATCTGGCAAGACGTCCAGAAGTAGGCCAGCGGAAACGGCAGTCCGCCGGCGCTCTCTTTCACTCGGTTCGACGTCGGCGGGTGTGCTTTATCTGCTGCATTGGCCCTATCCGCGCGATTTATCTTGAGGACAATATGACAGGTGAGATTACACCCGGCGTCGCCATTCGACTGAACAAAGTCACCAAGACCTATGGGTCCGGCAATGGCGTCGTCGCAGCGGTCAGGAGCACCACGCTCGACATCCTTAAAAATGAGTTCTTCACTTTGCTGGGACCGTCGGGTTGCGGAAAGACTACCCTGTTGCGGCTGATCGGTGGCTTCGAATATCCGACAACAGGCACGATCCTTCTCGATGGAGAGGATATCGCGTCGGTGCCGCCCTTCCGGCGTCCCATCAACACCGTCTTTCAGAATTACGCACTGTTCCCGCATATGACGGTGGCGGAGAATATCGGGTTCGGCTTGCGGATGCTCAAGCGGCCCCGCGATCAAATCGCTGCCCGCGTCGAGGAAATGTTGAAACTGGTGCGGCTCGAACATCTCTCCGGTCGGCGCACGGGTCAGATATCGGGCGGCCAACAGCAGCGGGTCGCGCTGGCGCGTGCGCTCGCATCCGAGCCGAAGGTGTTGCTCCTCGACGAGTCGCTGTCGGCCCTGGACTACAAGCTTCGCAAGGAAATGCAGATGGAGCTCAAATCGCTCCAGGCCGCGACGGGCATCACCTTCATTTTCTTCACCCATGACCAGGAAGAGGCGTTGACGATGTCCGACCGCGTCGCAGTGCTGTCCTCGGGCGAAATCATGCAGGTTGGAACGCCGCATGAAGTCTACAACCGGCCGGCAAATCGCTTCGTGGTGAATTTTGTCGGTGAAACGAACTTCTTCCTGGGACGTGGGCTCGGCTGGGATGGGGGCGGATCGATGATCGATCTTCAAGGGATTGGCGCCGTCGCCATTCCAACGGATGAAACCATTCCCGCTGGTGCTTCGGTCAGCATCGTGGTGCGGCCCGAGCATTTGAGAATTTTCCCATTGTCCCATGGCTCGGACGGCCAACTCAAAGGCAGCGTGAAGACCGTCAGCTTCTGCGGTCCGGAAACGCAATACACGGTCGAACTGAGCAATGGCTCGGGTCTCGTATTGGTCCGCAGGTACAACACGCCGGATGAAAATCCGTCTATCGCCATCGGGGATGAAGTCTCGGTGAAGTTCACACCGAACACGGCCCAGGTTTTGCCCGGCTGAGGAGATGTAGTGATGGCCGGTATTGAATCCGCACGGTTGAAAGGGGAGAGCCGAACGCGCTGGCTTTTGATCAGCCCCGCGTTGCTCGTCGTCATCATAGGCGCGATCGCACCGCTTCTGATTATCGTGATCTACTCGTTCTTGACCCCCGGTCCGACGGGCGGCGTCGATTTTACACTGTCCTTCGATGCCTGGACACGCGTTCTCTTCGACCGCGATGTGTTCGATGAGACGTTGACGCTATCGGCGACGAACCTGGAGATCCTGCTCCGCTCGCTCACCTTGTCGCTGGTCACCACGTTGCTGTGCCTGCTCGTCGGTTTTCCGACGGCTTACTTCATCGCCACGCGCAATCCGATCAACCGTGAAGTCTGGCTTTTGCTCGTCACCGTGCCCTTCTGGACAAATCTTCTGATCAGGACGTTCGCCATCCAGGATCTTATCCGCAACGAGGGGATCATCAATACGCTTCTGCTCAAGGCGGGGTTGATATCCGCGCCGATCCAGATGCTCTTCACGAATTTCGCGATTTGCCTCGGGCTGGTCTATGTCTATCTCCCCCTGATGATCCTGCCGATTTATGCGAGCCTGGAGCGCCTGGATCGAAATCTGCTCGAGGCGGCGTCGGACCTCTACGCACGTCCTTTCAGGGTGCTTTGGGAAGTCATCGTGTCGCTTTCGAAGCCCGGGATCATTGCCGGCGCCATTCTCGTCTTTATCCCTTCGATCGGAACCTATGTGACCCCCATTCTGCTCGGTGGTGGAAGAAATCTCATGATCGGCAACTACATCGAACTGCAGTTCGGCCAAGGTCGGGACTGGCCATTCGGCTCAGCCCTTTCACTGACCCTCATGGGGTTCGTGATGGTGGCCCTGCTGATCTACATCCGTCACGGCGATACGCGGGGGCATGAACATGGCTAAGAATTTTCCCGTAACCCATCAGCGCGGCTTTAGCGCCGTGGCCATCATCACCTTCATTTTTCTATATGCACCCTTGGCCGTGGCCCTCGTTCTTGCGTTCAACGCCGGGACCAGTGTTGCGAAATGGGGAGGCTTTTCGTTTCGCTGGTTTGAAAGCGCAGCCAATAATCGACAGGTTATCGCCGCTTCCATCCTGTCTTTGAAACTTGCTGCCATATCTGCCGTCCTGTCGACGACTGCCGCCACACTGGCTGCCCTGGCGATGACGCGAGGCCCCAGGTTTCGGGGGTGGACGGTCACCTATGGCGTGATCTCGGTTCCATTGATGGTGCCTGAGATCGTGACAGCCGTGGCCCTCCTGGTCGTCAGCGCAACGCTTCGAGGCTGGACCGGTTACACGGGGCTCATCTATCTGGTCGTGGCACATACAGCGTTCTGCGTGCCGTTCGCCTATCTTCCGATCCGGGCCCGTCTGCAAACGATGGACATAAGCCTGGAGCGTGCTGCAGGAGATCTCTACGCATCGCCGTGGAACGCGTTTCGCTTCGTCACCATGCCCCTGCTTTTCCCAGGCGTGCTGGCTGGCTTCATCCTCGCCTTCGTCACGTCGCTGGATGACGTCGTGATCACCGAATTCGTAAAGACGGCCGGGCAGGACACGCTGCCGACATACATGCTCGGCCAGGTTCGTCGCACGATCACGCCTGAGGTCAATGCAATCGCCGCCGTGTTCTTCTTGATCTCCGTGGTGCTCGTCATCTGTATCTACGCCGTGAACCAGCGGACGAAGATCAATTGAGGCCCCGATCTCACACAGTCCGTCCGATTATCTGAAACGCGAGTACCGCTCGATGAAAACCATTTTTTCGCCGCTGCAACAGAAACACCAGGGTCAGTTCGAGTTTTACAACGGCGCTGTTGTCGAAGGCTATGAGAACACGTCGCGCGCGTCTTTCATATTGAGCCGGATTGAGGAGGTTGGCCTCGGCCCAATGCTCGATCCACAGCCGCAATCCCTGGATGTTGCCAGACGGATTCATAAGCCTGCCTATGTCGATTTCCTGGAATCGGCATGGCGGCTTTGGCGGGAAGCCGGACGCCCAGGGACGGCTCTTCCCTATGCCTGGCCTGCGAGGGGCCGATATAAGGATATCGCGCCGGAGTCCATCGATGCACTGCTTGGCCTCTATTCGATCGATACCAGCACGGGTTTCGTCGAGGGCACATGGGAAGCCATCAAGGCTTCGCAGGATAGCGCCCTGACCGCCGCGGACCTCATCAGTGAGGGTGAACAGGCTTGTTTTGCCCTTTGCCGCCCGCCCGGCCACCACGCCGGAACCGATTTCAACGGCGGCTACTGCTTCCTGAACAATGCTGCCATAGCCGCGCAACGTCTACTGGACGCTGGCGCTTCGCGCGTGACGATCCTCGACATCGACTATCACCATGGAAACGGCACTCAAGAGATATTCTATGAGCGCGCTGACGTTCAGGTCATCAGCCTGCACGCCGATCCGCGCAATGAATATCCGTACTTCGCTGGCTATGCGGATGAACAAGGTTCTGGCAAGGGGGAAGGTTTCAACCTCAACATACCGCTGCCGGAGGGCACCGACTGGCCGCAATGGGACAGTGCGCTTGAATTCGCGCTTGGTAACGTCCGGCAGTTTGGCCCCGACGTGGTCATCGTCTCTCTCGGCGTCGACACCTTTGAGGGTGATCCGATCAGTCGCTTCCGGCTTTCGCATCGCCATTTTCCGCTTATTGGCGGCCGCCTGGCCAGCCTTGCGACGAAAACACTGTTCGTCCTGGAGGGTGGCTATGCCGTCGAAGACGTCGGCATCAATGTTGCCGGCGTTCTTTCCGGCTATGAGGACGCCATGCGCCGCTGAGGCACTGGCTGCAACGAATAACAAATTGACTGGAGCAATCATGCAGTCCGACAACGCACTGAAATTCTATATCGATGGACAATGGGTCATGCCGCGCGGCGCTGACCGAATGGATGTCATCAATCCTGCCACCGAACATTCGTTCATGCAGATCGCGGCGGGCAGCACCGAAGATGCCGACCTCGCCGTGCAGGCGGCCTTCGAGGCTTTCCCGACTTTCTCGCAAACCAGCAAGAGCGAAAGGCTGGAACTCCTGCGCAACGTTCTGCGGTGCTATAATGATCGCTACGACGATATCGCGAAGGCCATAACCGCGGAGCTAGGCGCGCCCTTGGCATTTTCACGCGAGGCGCAAGCCTGGGCGGGACAGATCCATCTGGAATCGACGATCGCTGCGCTTGAAGCGTTCAGCTTCGACGAGCAAAGCGGAAGCTCCCTGATCACCTGGGAGCCGATCGGCGTCTGCGCGTTGATCACGCCGTGGAATTGGCCACTCAATCAGATCGTCTGCAAAGTCGCGCCCGCCCTTGCGGCGGGCTGCACCGTCGTGCTCAAGCCATCCGAGCTGGCACCTCTCAGCGCGATGGTCTTCGCGGAAGTGCTTGAAAAAGCGGGAGTACCCAAAGGCGTCTTCAACCTGATCAACGGCACAGGCCCTGTTGTCGGGCAGCATCTCGCAGGTCATCCCCAGGTCGATATGGTGTCGTTCACGGGATCGACCCGTGCAGGCATCATTGTCGCCAAGACGGCTGCGGAAACGGTCAAGCGGGTGGCTCAGGAACTGGGCGGAAAGTCGGCCAATATCGTGCTGCCCGACGCTGACCTTCAGGACGCAGTGACGAAGGGTATCGAAGCGTGTTTCAGCAATTCGGGTCAATCCTGTGACGCGCCGACCCGTCTTCTTGTACCGGCCGAACGCCATGCCGAAGTGTTGGAAATCGCCAAGAAAGTTGCGGCCGCTACGCGCGTGGGAGACCCGCTGTCCGCCGTGGATATGGGCCCTGTCATCAGCCAGCAGCAATTCGACAAGATCCAGGGCCTGATCGGTGTCGGCATCGATGAGGGCGCTATCTTGGTTGCCGGTGGACTGGGTAAGCCGGACGGCTTGGATGTCGGTTATTATGTCAAGCCGACGATCTTTAGTGGCGTGACGCCTCAAATGACCATCGCGCGGGAAGAAATCTTCGGTCCTGTCCTCTCGATCATTCCGTACGAAACGGAAGCCGACGCCGTGCGGATCGCAAACGACTCGATCTACGGTCTAGCGGCCTACGTGCAGGGTGGTGATCTGGAGAAGGCAAGGGCGGTTGCGCGGAAGTTGCGGGCTGGCGCCGTCTACCTCAATTATGCGCCGTGGGACACCCATGCGCCCTTCGGTGGTTACAAACAGTCAGGAAATGGCCGCGAATACAGCCATTGGGGCATTCGCGATTTCATGGAGGTTAAGGGGATCGTGGGCTGGGGGACCTGAGCGCCCCCTTGCCGTAATCCTATCCGAGGCTCGAGCGCTGCGACCTTTCGCGCTCAAAGCCGTGATGCTGATCAGAGCGACGGTAGGAGTGGGATGGAATCCGACGAAGTCCCGCCCCTCAACGTGTCGGACGGTCGCTCGCCGAAAAGCGACTTGTAGCGCAACGCGAAGCGGCTCCAGTGGAAGAAGCCCCAGTCCATGGCGATGTCTGAAACCTTCCTGGGAGCTGAACGGGCGCGCAGCAAGTCGCGACGCGCTCCATTCAGTCGCAACAACGTCAACATTTTATCGAGCGGTATCTGGGAAAAGTTCTGGCACGAGGCCCTGAGATCCAGGGCTGACACATCGAGGTCGCGTGATAGAGATCTAACGGTATGCGGCCTGTCCGGCGCGTCGAAAATCCTGTCGCGGATCTTCATATAGATCTTCTCGGCTTCAGCCACTTTCGGCGTTTCGCGGAACACACTTCTCTGGAAAAGAAGCTCGAAACGGTCCGTAATGACGTCTGCGAGAGTGTCATCGAAATCGCCCGGCGGGGAGGGATGCGGTTGCTGGCTTGCTGCTCCAAGTAGTGACAGAAGCCAATCTGCGAGAAAGGCTGCCTGTTCCAACGGAGCTTCGATGAGTTGCTTTTTGCCGCCGTAGTGTGCGTCGGCTATCAGGTCACGCCTTAAGACCAGCATCAGCAGGTCGCTGTCGGAATCCATAAATCCGACGCGGTTCGTCCAGTTCAGAGCAAAGCCTGAAACGCCGAGGGCGCTTTCGCCATGCACCAACTGGCTTTCATCGCGCTTCGGGTAGTAGTAAAAGATCATGCTTCCTTCGGGCGCCGAGAACACCTGTTCGGTACCGACGCTGATGGTCTCGCGCAGGATTTCTACACCGGGGAGCAGAATGGCGGCCGTTCTACCGTCATAGCCGCCGGTGGATACCTGCCGGTACTCTTGCCGCCAGCCCGGCAAGGAGTTCTCCTGCTCCATTGCATCATGGAAGGTGGTTTCAACATACATGCCGTACACCTCCGGTTATTCGAGGAAGAATTCGGTCAAACCATTGTGAGAGCGACGCGTCATCTCCAACGCCAGACCGGCTTGCCACCACCTTCGCAATGCGACTAGGCAATAACAGGTCGTCTTTCGTCACTCCCGTACCATGCCCCAGTTTCGGCTTCATAGGCAAGAGCGATGCTCAGCACATCCTGATCGCAATAGGTCCTGCCGACGATTTGAATTCCAGTCGGCACTCCGTTCGGAGCTTGACCTGACGGCATGCTGACGACCGGGCAACGGCTGAGCGTATTGAATGGGTGGGTCATCAACCAGCCGAGCATCGGTTCCACATCCTGGCCGTTGATCTGGAGTCCTTGCGAAGGATCGAAATCCGCACTGACGGCCGGAATAGCCAAGGTCGGGCAAATGAAGGCATCAAACGTTTCCATCATGGGCCCGAAAGTCGCGTACATCTCGCCAGCGACCTCGAGAGATCCGAGGTACTCTTTCATTCCTTGTGTCTTGGCGCTTTGGGCAAATGCGCGTGTATAGCCGCACAGTTCATCGCCATGGGTGTCGAGGTATTGCGCAACCCATGTGCCGAAGATCGATGCGAGATAATCGCGCGCGGCCTGCTCGGCGCGTGATGTCCAGCCGAGATCAACCTCGACGACTTCGGCGCCCATGTCTCTGAAACGGTCGATTGCATTCAGGGTGTTCTTGCGCACATCGTCGCTCACCTGTTTGAAACCGAGGTCGATGGAGTAGGCGATCCGCTTCGATTTTAGGTCTGCAGGCCGATTTGCTATTTCGAGCTTCGGTCGCAGGGAGACCACATCGAGAGGGTGAGGTCCGCTCATGACATTCTGCATCAGAATGCAGTCTGCAACATTGCGGGCAAGCGGACCGGGATGGTTGTAGAAATCGAAGCCAAAGGGGGCGAGATCGGCATTCCGGCCATAGGGCGGCTTGTAGCCGACCAATCCGCATGCCGACGCAGGAATGCGAATGGACCCGCCAATGTCCGAACCGGACGCAAGCGTCGTAAACCCTGCGGCAAGCGCGGCGGCAGAGCCACCGGAGGAACCGCCCGTAGTGAAGTCACGATTCCAGGGATTGCGCGTAACGCCCCACAGACGCGAATGCGTAAAGCCGGCGCAAGAGAATTCCGGTGTCGTGGTCCGGCCCATGATGACGGCACCTGCATTGATCAGATGCTCGTTGACGGGCGACATGACAGAAGCGACCTCGTCTTTAAAGATCAAAGAGCCGAACGTCGTGACCTTACCGGCAATCAGACTTTCATCCTTGATGGCGACAGGGATACCTTCCAGCGGTCGGACCGCTTCGCCCTTGCGGTATCGCTGCTCAGCGGCTTTTGCCGCGTCCATCGCCTCCTGCGCATAGAGGAATGAAAAGGCGTTGATGTCGGAGCCACTTGTGGCGATGCGCGCCAATTGTGCGTTCAGAAGCTCGACCGGTGACAGAGTTCCTTTCCGGAACGCTGCGAGCGCATCCGTGGCCGATAGATAGCAGAGTTCCAACTCACTCATTTCTACACTCCGACGATATGGCCTTTCTCGTCAATGCTGTGCCCGACGAGTTGGTCTAGCCGCCCTCGTAGCACTGCTCAGCCAAAGGTCTCTATCCTCTCCAGTTGGTCATGGCGCCTGCTTATTAGGCATTCCGGATAACGAGTGGGACTTAGGCAACCCGCTTGCCCAAGCCTGCGGAACCACGGTGGTTGAGGTCCTGTCACTCTATGTGATGACAAGCTTCATCGGTGTCGCAGGGAGGACCACACCGTCGCCATACGGCACACGGTCGCCGATCGTCCCGAAGCCTGGACGATCCTCACGGCGTCTGCCAAGGCAAGGTAAACAAGGATCGGCAGTGTGATGTAGAACCCAGCATACCGTCATCGAATACCCGCTTCGCACTGTTGCACGAGATGCCGCGTCAGAGACCCAACGCGATGCCGTCCTTGCGCGATTCCGATGCGCCAACAAGCGTGCCGTTTTCCCAATCGATGCGGATGGCCTGTGCGCCGCCAATAGGGCCTTCCGCGGGGACGATGGAAAAGCCGCGGCGTTCGAGATCGCTGACGGTTGCGGTGGGCAACGTGTGTTCGGCCTCCACGAGCGTGCCGCTGGACTTCGGGATCAGGCGCGGCAAGTCGATTGCCTCCTGCAGGTCCATGCCATAGTCGAAGACCTTGGAAATGAGATGGGCATGGCCCATCGCCTGATAATAACCTCCCATGACGCCGAAGGGCATTTCGACACGGCCAGCGCGGGTCACCATCCCTGGAATGATGGTGTGAAGCGGACGTTTGCCAGGCGCTACGACATTCGGATGTCCCGGCTTCAGGGAAAAGCTTTGCCCGCGATTGTGCAGCACGATACCTGAGCGCGGTGCAACGAGGCCGCTTCCGAAACTGTCGAATACCGAGTTGATGAAGCTGACCGCGTTCCGATCGCGGTCGACGACGGTGATGTAGACGGTATCGCGGTGCAGCGGCATGTCGAGGGCAGGGAGGTCCGTCAAAGCGCGGCGAAGGTCGATCATGCCCGCCAACCGGTCGGCAAATGCCTCGGACAGGAGCTGTTCGACCGGGACATCCGCCTTATCGGGATCAGCGAGCCAGGCGTCACGCGCGGCATAGGCAAGCCGTGTCGCCTCGATTTCCAGATGCAGACGGTCAGGCGATTGCGGATCGCCCTTGCCCTCGAAACGGCTGAGGATGTTGAGGATCAGGAGCGCGATGATCCCCTGGCCGTTCGGGGGGCATTCGTGGATTGTGTGGTCGCGGAATTGCGTGGTGACCGGTGTGACGTATTCGCCGCTGGCCTCGGCAAAATCCGCAAGCGTGTGAACGCCGCCCAGCGAGCGCAGATAGGACACCATGTCCTCGGCCAACGGGCCGGTGTAGAAGCCATCGCGCCCCTCGGCGGCAATGCGCTTCAGCGATGCCGCCAGTTCGGGTTGGCGATGAACCTCGCCGATCTTTGGCGCGCGCCCCTTGGGCAGAAAGATGCGGGCGGCCGTTGGGTCGGCGGCCAGCAGCTTTTCTTCCAGAAACCAGTCGTGATGAACACGCGGGCTGATGGCATAGCCTTCCTCGGCAAAGCGGATGGCAGGTGCCAGGACGTCGGCGAAGGGCATGCGGCCGTGGTCGGCATGCAACCGTGTCCAGGCGTCGATGGCGCCGGGGACCGTCACAGCGGAGGGCGATGAGCGCGGCACCTCGCTCAGGCCACGCTCCGTGAACCAGTCGAGCGTCAATGCCGCCGGCGTGCGGCCGGAGCCGTTATAGGCAACCACCTGATCGCTGCCGCCCGGCGCATACAGCACGAAGCAGTCGCCGCCGATGCCGGTCGAGCCCGGCTCCACCACGCATTGCAGGGCGGATGCAGCGATTGCCGCGTCCATGGCATTACCGCCTGCCTCCAGGATCTGCAGCGCGAGAAGGGTTGCAGATGGATGCGATGTTGCCGCCATCGCGTGGCGCGACAGGACGACGGATCGCGTCGGCTTCTCGAAGTTGCGCATGGGGGTTGTTCCTCCTCAGGTGTCGGCAAGGCTTGCGTCAGGCACGCGTCCGATAGGGCGTAAGCCGGGTTTCGAGCGCGTTGAGCGCCGAGATGATTGCGAAGTTCAGGGCGAGATAGATGGCACCGGCGGCGATGAAGACCTCGACGGCGCGGTAGGTTTCCGAGATCAGGTTCTGGGCGATGCCAGTCACCTCCATAAGCGTAATGATCGAGGCCAGCGAAGTGCCCTTGACCATGAGAACGATCTCGTTGCTGTAGTTGGGGATCGCTTGGCGCAGCGCCAAAGGCAGCACGATGAGGCGCAGTGTCAGGACTTTCGACATACCGGATGCGGTTGCCGCCTCAACAAGTCCGCGTGGCACCGCTTTAATTGCACCACGCAGGATTTCGCTGCCATAGGCTGCTTCGTTGAGGCTGAGCGCCAGGATCGCGCACCAGTAGGGTTCGCGCAACAGCGGCCAGATTCCGATGGTCTGCAGCCACGGTCGAAATTGACCGAGACCGTAATAGATGAGGAATATCTGCACCAGGAGGGGCGTTCCGCGAAAGACCTCGACAAAGGCACGGATGGGCCAGACAACCATTCGCCGCTTGCTCTGCTGAGCGATCGCGAGCATCAGAGCCAGCACAAAGCCGATGGCCATGGAGGCTGCCGTGAGCTGAAGGGTCAACGGAAGTCCTGCAAGCAAAAGGGGAATAATCTCGAGAAAGAAGCCAATATCGATCATGCGCGCACAATGCCTCTCCAGGCTCGCGCCTCGCCGTACCGGAAAATGGATGCAGTGATTGCGGCAATGACGAAGTAGAGTGCGGCAGCCGCCGTATAGAAGATGAAAGGTTCTCGCGTCGAACCCGCTGCAATCTGTGCCTGGCGCATCAGTTCGACGAGGCCGATGACGGAGATCAGAGCCGAGTCCTTCAACACCAGCTGCCAGACATTGCCGAGCCCAGGCAGGGCATGGCGCATCAGTTGCGGCACGATGACGAGGCGCAGCGACTGGGAGCGGGACAGACCAAGCGCCTTGCAGGCGTCAAACTGGCCGTGGTCAACGGCCTGATAGGCGCTGCGATAGACTTCCGCCTGGTAGGCGCCGGATATGATGGCGATCGCCAGCACCCCCGTGGTGAATGTTGGCAATCCGACGAAGCCGGCGCTGCCGAAGAGAGTGCCGATCTGCGTCAGTGCGATACTGCCGCCATAGTAAAGCAGGTAGATCGTCAGCAGGTCCGGTACCCCGCGGAACACTGTTCCATAGGTATGAGCAGACCAGCAGGCGAGACGGTGCGACGAGAGCCGGCCTGCGGCGGCGGCAGCCCCGAAGACTGCGCCGAGCAGAAAGCCGAGGAGGGAGAGGGCAAGCGTGACAACGGATGCGGCCAGCAAAGCGGCGCCCCAGCCTCCCGTTTCCCAACCCAGGAGATGCATGATATTGATCATGGTCGATCATATCCCTTCAGCGCGCTGTCCGGTGCGAACGGGTTTCACCGCCGCACCGGACAGGTCCGCGCGCGCCTACTTGACCGGTGTGACGTCCGTCTTCACCCACTTTTCGGAAATGCGCTTGATGGTGCCGTCTGCGATCGCCCCAGCGATGGCCGTATTCATCATTTCCTTGAGCTTCGTGTCTTCCTTTCGAAGTCCGGCGCCGCTTCCTTGGCCGAACATGCCACCGACAAAGCCCGGGCCTGCCAGCGTGTAATCGGCAAAGTCAGGTTTTGCGAGCGCTGCTGCAAGCGACGTCTGCTGCGCAAAGATGGCGTCGATCCGCCCGGCGGCGAGGTCGAGGTCATGTTGCTCCGTCGTCTTGTACTCGCGGATCTCGACGGTATCGCCGAAATATTTCTTGACGAATTCAAGCATCATCGTGGCCGCTTGCACCCCGACCACCTTACCCTTCAAGAGCGGCTTCAGCTTGGCGATTTCGGCGGCGGATGCTGCTTCGTCGTCGAGGTTGAATTTCGCCGCAGACGCGCCGAGCTTGCCAAGTTCGCTGTCCTTGGCAACGGCGAAACCGCCTGGATCGACCGCATAGGGCTGGGTGAAGTCGATGGTTTCGAGACGCTTCGGGGTGATGAACATGCTGGCCATGATCACATCGAACTTGCCGACCTTGAGCGACGGAATAAGCCCGTCCCAGTTCTGCGCAATGATTTTGCATTGCACCTTCATGCGTACGCAAAGATCATTGGCCAGTTCGACCTCAAGGCCGTCGAGCTTGCCGTCTGAGGTGGTGAAGTTCCAGGGCGCATAGGCGCCCTCTGTAGCGATGGTGATGGACTTCGGAGCGTCCTGCGCGAGCGAGGCCGTACCGAACATGAGTGTCGTGAAGGCAGCCGCCAGCGCGGCCATGCGACGGATCGTCATGACTTTTCCTCTTTTTATGCCGTTATTGACGGCGGTTCCCCGTCCTTGCCGGATGTTTTTCCCCAGCTTCGGACATTTTACACGGACGGCGCTCAGCGCCGGCCGGGACTCGCGAATTCGGCAAGCAACGGGGCTGTGCCGAGAATGTGCTGTTGCATGATCCGATCCGCGTGAAGCGCGTCGCCCTGTGCAAAGGCCTGGATCAGATGTTCATGTTCCTGACGTGCCGATAGCGGCTTTTCGACGTAATCGAACCAGAAGCGCATATAGGGCTCGATCACGACATGCAGTGCGTTGATCTTTCGGATCAACTTCGGTCGGCCGCTCATCTTGTAGATCAGCGCATGGAATTCCTGATGGCGAACGACCCAGTCGCTGCTACCGGCCTGGCCGGCACGTTCCATACGGTCGAGCAGTCGCTCAAGTTCGAGAATTGCGTCGGCGTCCATTTTCGGCACCGCGAGGCGCACTGCCAATCCTTCGAGAACGGATCTGATCTCGAATGTTTCGTAGATCTCGTTCAGCGTGAGACCCGCGACAACGCACCCGCGATTGGGGCGAAGCGTCAAAAGTCCCTCTGCGGCCAGACGGCGGAAAGCTTCACGCACCGGCATGCGACTCATGCCAATCTCGGCTGCAATCTCTTCCGGTATCAGTCGATCACCCGGCTTGTAGCGGCAAAGCCTGAGCCCCGTCTGGAGATAAAGATAAGCTTCCTCTTCGGCAGTGGAAGGAACTTGCTCAAAGGAGGCGGTCAATGAGTTCATAACATAGACCTTTGGCTTTTTGTATCCAATTATCCAATCATGGCCCGGTTACATCGTCAAGAGGTGGCGACTCGAAAGTTTCAGACCGTTCCCTCGCATGTTGCTGAGCAGCCGCGCTCCGTAAAATTGGCAGTGCTGAGTGAAATGGTGTGCAGCCTATATGTTCCCGCGGCGACTGAGGCGCTCAAACGCCGGCCAACGCCCGACGTTGCAGGATCGGGCCTGCACGTAACATTACTTTAGGCGGAGTCGTCCACGTCTCCGTGCGAAGCGATGCCTCGGTTCGTTGAACCTGAGCACGGACGAGCAGATAACGGAAGCGGTGCCTATAGGGGGCAATATTCATGCGCGCGCGACTAGGTGGCGATGCCGCAGGAGTCGGACTAGCGTAGGCAGAGGAGAAGGCCACAGTTAAGACACGGCGGTGGTCATAGATACTTGAGGTCGCGGTCCGATCGCTATCGGCAGTTGCCGAGAACCGCCGTGGCGTTAAAGGCACAAAATCCATCGACGTCATGATGGTGGCCAGTTTTGCATACACCTGCAGAAATACGCTCCCAACCGATTATCCGTAGGCGATCGATTCAATTTTGTTGAGGAACGCAGATGCCGTGAAGCAGCGAGCGAGAGGGCCGCTGGCCCTCATTCTTTCCAATCACGCCATTGTAAGCGTGTCGTTGAAGAGGCTCAACAAAAGCCGTTCAGTTTAAGGATTCTGTACGCTTCAATCGAGGCTCTAAGCGCATCCTCAGAATTGCGATCTCCTTGATTGGCGTCGGGGTGGTGCATTTTGAGCCTCTCCTTATAGCGGCTCTTGATCTCGTCTGACGTTGCTTGGTGACTGAGGCCCAGAGTGTCGAAAGCTTTGGCTTCGAGTGTCTTGAGCTTTCTTTGTTGGCCACCGGTCGTCGTTTGGCCTTGTCTTACGCCTTTGCGAGCATTGAGCGTTTTTGCCGAGCCTGAACGAATAGACGATGGTAGCGGAGCTTCGGTTGGCTCGGTCACGCGCTTTCCCAAAGTCGGCCGCGCACCCATCGTCGCTTCCTTTTGATAGCGGGCGACGTCGGGACTCGATGGTGCCGCGGTGAAACTGTATCCCTTATTGTAGGCAGCCACATGCTCAAGGCAGAAGAGCAGGTAGAGACCTTCAGCACCTGGGCCAACCGGGGCGCGGTGCGTTCCAATCTTTTCACACCCATCCCACTGGCACTTTGGTCCCTTGGGCTCGCTTGCCGCTGGCGAGCGTTTGCGAGTGGACCGAAGACCTACGAATATTTTCGAATCATGCGTCATTGAGACTATATGGACGCGGCGGGCCCTTTGGGCAACTCCGGAAGCCTTTTGCTACCTCACTTCGTCGCTCGTCGTGAAAGCATGCTTGTGACCGGACCCCGGCGTCTGTAAGTCGCACCTCACCAAAACGAGCGGGTCGTCTGGCCAACGAGGTTGATCTGCCGGCGCCGCTGTGTTCTGAAGAACGAAAATCGCATCGGGGTTTGACTGCAGGGATGACAGAACAGTTTGACATGTTTCCGGATCGGGATTCGCGCGCCAAGGTAGCGTCGCATCGACCGTCGAAATCCGGCAAAAGTGATCGGCAAGCGCCATCCCTGACGGAAGAGGAGATGGTCCGTTCTCTGTTCGAGACTGGGCGATATCGCATCCTGAAGAAACTGGTGCCCCGCGCAATCACACCCGTTCCTCGGCCTGGATACCCACTTCGCGGTGTCATCCTGGATACGGAGACCACAGGCCTTGATGCCCGAAAGCATGAGATCATCGAGATTGGGGCGGTCGCCTTCACCTTCAATGCCACGGGTCAGATTGGCGATGTGACTGGCGTTTATGGCGGACTTCAAGAGCCAAGCGACCCCATTCCGGCTGAGATTACCAAGCTCACGGGGATCACAGACGATATGGTGACCGGCCAGGCGATCGATATGACGGCACTTGAGGCGCTGATCGAGCCTGCCGACTTGCTGATTGCCCACAATGCCGGCTTCGATCGGCCTTTCTGCGAGGTATTTTCGGGGATTTTCTCCGGCAAGGCATGGGCTTGCTCTCACTCTGAGGTCGATTGGTCGTCGCGGGGATATGAAGGCACGAAGCTTGGATATCTGCTTGGACAGGCTGGATATTTTCATGAAGGACATCGTGCGGTCGATGACTGCTTTGCACTCTTGGAGGTCCTGGCCCGAGAGGTGGATGGATCGGCTTCCATTGCTTTTGCCGAACTTTATGAGGCGAGCCAGAGGTCGAGGGTGAGGATTTTTGCCGAGAACAGCCCATTCGATATGAAGGATCACCTGAAGGTGCGAGGCTATCGTTGGTCCGACGGAAGTGACGGTCGCCCGAAATGCTGGTGGATCGAGGTCGGGGAAGACGGTCTCGATGACGAGCTTCACTACCTAAGGGCGGAAATATACAGATATCCTGACGTCGATCCCCCGATCCGACGTCTCACCGCCTTCGATCGCTTCCGGGCGTAGCGCACCTCTGTCGTTGCACCCAGAGCGCGACGCTTCTCTTTCAGCCCGTGGTTGGCCTCACGACCTTTGCGCTGAGCCCCGATTGCCGTCAAATCGTTCACCGCCTCGATGCCGATCCCGCGTTTGGCCTGCTTAGTCTGATACGTGCTGGTTCGAGGCTTGCGCGAAGCTGACCGAAACGGCGAATATGAAATGCAGCGTGCGACCATTTCTGCCTTTGTTCAGTTAGCAGCCAGAAGGCAATTTTGAGCAGGAATGACGACCATGTCTCAGCGTTTAGAAATGACGAAAATGGTGATGCAGATGCACGAGAAGAACCTCGTACTGATGAACATTCTTCGCGATATCGTTGAGAATGAAACCACGAGCGACGTTGGTGCGAACGCGACAGAAGAAGAAATCGCCCTCCGGCTCGCAGACAAAGCCGTGCGTCGGGCTGAGATACTTGGCGAAATTCGTCATGTCCTGCGTCAAGAGGATATTGCTCGCCACGCGTTGGCGATGGCCAAGAGGACGCCTGCGTCGCCACGATATGCATATATGCGCGATCACTGAGTTTTATTGCGGCACGCTCGTTGAAAGGTACAGAGCTCTGCGCATCCGTACGATGAGGGGATTCTCATTTCAAACGGTGCCGTTCGAGCAGCCGCTTTTTGCAAGCAATTCAGTGACCTCGACGGTTATGGGTTGGCCACGATTGACCCAGAGCAGGAGACCCCGCCATGATCTGGCATGCTGTGACGAGATAGAGTTCACGTTTTGAAATGAACGGTCACGGAAAATGAGTTTTCATTTTGTGCCATCGCGGGCATGTGTTTGTGAAAGTTCGTATGGGCCATCGCTCGACGATTCGCGAAGTAAAGAGCTGACAGCATGAAAAATCCGGTCGCACTCAATCGTCTTTCCGAGAACACGACCTTCCGTCGAGGCGATGTTTTTGTCCTTTTTGGCGAACTGTTCGGTCGCGGCTATGCGACCGGCCTGCTTGACGAAGCCAAGCGGGCGGGCATGGAGATTGTCGGGATCACGGTCGGGCGGCGCGACGAGAACAACGCATTGCGGCCCCTGAACGCAGAAGAACTCTCTGCCGCCGAGGCCCAGCTGGGCGGCAGGATCATCAACATCCCTCTGATGGCCGGCTTCGATCTGGATGCTCCCGCAGGCGGGCCGACCCCGACCGATCTTCTCGCCGATATGACGCTTGAGAGCTGGGAGCACGATAAGCTCGATTGGGACTATATCACGCAATGCCGCGATATTGCCACGGCGCGCTTTACCGAGGCGCTTTCACAGGTCATGTCCGTTTTGGACGGAATGATCGCCGATGGTCGCAATGTCTTCTTCGCCCACACCATGGCAGGCGGCATTCCGAAGGCGAAGGTGTTCCTCGTCGTTGCCAATCGCATCTACAAGGGGACCGGGTCCCGCCACATGTCATCGCAGAGGCTGATCGAAAGTGACCTGGGGAAACTTATTCTGCAGAATTTCGATGAGGTTTCCGCAAACACGTTCCGCCATCTGATCGATTTCAGCGCAGCGATCCGTGAGCGGATGGAAGCCTCGGGTGGCCAAGTTCGATATACCGCCTATGGTTACCACGGATCGGCGGTTCTGATTGATGGCAACTACCGTTGGCAGACCTACACTAACTACACCCAGGGTTATGCGAAAATGCGGCTGGAAGGCATTGCGCAGGAAGCCTGGGCGGCGGGAATAAAAGCGACCGTCTATAACTGCCCCGAAATCCGGACCAATTCGTCTGATGTCTTCACCGGCATTGAGCTCCCACTGATACCGCTGCTGCTGGCTTTGAAGAAAGAGGATGGCGGGACGTGGGCCGACGAACAGTGGCGGGCTTGCGCGCAGCTTCTGGATGACGGCCTGACGATGGACGATGTTTTCCAGAAGATCCACGCGATGCAGGAAAGCGAAGTCATGCGTCCCTTCTACGACTTCTCCGCGTGGCCCATGCCAAATAGCCAGGCACAGGCGAATTTGACCATTGGCACCTCCAATGAGATCACCCGGATGCATCGTGATAGCAAGGTGATGATGAGCGACCTCTTGAGCGCTCTTGTCGTGAAATCAACCGGTCAGTTGATTTTCGGCGAGTCGTCCGAACCGTCCGGACCGGTGCTGTGGCTCAACCATGACATCGTGGCTCGTCGGCTTAACGCTTCTCACTCGCCTACTGCCGCTGGCGAGCCGGTCACGACCGGGGAATCGGATGCCTCTCATCTTGAGGTCGCGTGAGGCCCTGGGTTGCGCTTGGAAAGGGTCTGCTTCCGTCCGGGCCTTTGAACCCGCAAGCCGGTATGCGCTCTGATCTTGGGACGAACATCGTTCTGGTTCTTTCCTGAACAGTTCAGCACCACCTAGGCCAAATGCGTCAAGCGCTGCGAAAGATCTCCGAGTGTTACAACTGGGAATGTTGACAGTCGCCGCACAAGATGAATTCTCCGGGTTCTCGGAGACGCGCTGACGCTGATGCGCACTTTCTAGAACTGCCGCGACCTCCTTCTCCTTCGGTCAGTGCGACTATCCTTGGGATTATTTTCGCGCCCCTTCACTAAGTCGTGAAACCTTTCCGATCACTGGCCGTTCAGCGCCCATGAAAAACAATGACGTAGAACCGAAACCGGTGGCCGGTGCCGACGAAACCGCCGCCGAAGCCGCATCCTCCCAAGATGTTCAGGACAATGTTGAAGAGCTTCCCCCGGAAGAGGTGGAACCTGCTGCGGGCTTGACGCCGGACGAGGCTGAGGAAGCGCGGCGAAAGTATCTTCTGAAACGCTTCTGGATCAGCGCGCGCGGCTTTTGGAGCCGCCGGGGCGATAAGCTGGCATGGCCGTTCACGATTGGCCTGCTGGCGATGATCGGTATCAATGTCGCCATACAATACGGGGTCAACGTCTGGAATCGTGGAATTTTCGACGCGATCGAAAAACGGGATGCGGCGACTGTCTATTCCCTCGCGTCGGTATTTCCTTTTCTCGTTCTGGGTAGTGTGTTCATCGTCACCTCGCAGGTTTATGTCAGAATGCGCATTCAGCGACGCTGGCGCTCCTGGTTGACCAAGGTGATGGTGGGCAGATGGATCGCAAATGGTCGCTACTACCAGCTGAACCTGATCGATGGCGACCACAAGAACCCGGAAGCAAGGCTCTCGGAGGATATGCGCATTGCCACTGAAGCGCCGGTCGATTTCGTCTCCGGCGTCATCGCAGCCTTCGTATCCGCCTCCACCTTCATTGTCGTTCTATGGACCATTGGTGGAGCGCTCACACTGTCGATCGGCGGCACCTGGGTCACCATTCCCGGCTTTCTCGTGATAGCGGCCATCATTTACGCGGCAGTCACCTCCACGTCCATCGCGTTCATTGCCCGAAACTTCGTGAAGGTCTCCGAAGTCAAAAACCAGGTTGAGGCGGAATATCGCTACACGCTGACGCGCGTCAGGGAAAATGGCGAGAGCATTGCTTTGCTTGGCGGGGAAGAGGAGGAGCGTAGCGATCTCGATAAAAGGTTCGGCAATGTTCGGCGGCAATGGCGGCTTATGGCGCAACAATATATGCGCACCACCGTCGTTTCCAATGGCTCGGTGCTCATTGCACCCGTCGTGCCGCTTCTTCTCTGTGCTCCAAAGTTTCTCGACGGCAGCATGTCGCTCGGCGAGGTCATGCAGGCAGCATCCGCTTTCACCATCGTTCAGTCAGCCTTTGGCTGGCTGGTCGACAACTATCCTCGTCTGGCCGACTGGAACGCCTGCGCGCGTCGCGTCGCCTCCCTGATGATGTCGCTCGATGGCCTTGAGCGCGCCGAAAGGAGCGAGACGTTCGGACGTATCATTCGGGGCGAGACCGAAGGCGAGACGATGTTGAGCCTCAAGGATGTGTCCGTATCTCTCGGTGATGGAACAGCCGTCGTGAAAGAGACGGATGTCGAAATCGGCGCGGGTGAGAGAGTGCTGGTATCGGGAGAATCCGGATCGGGCAAAAGCACGCTGATTCGTGCCATTTCGGGCCTCTGGCCCTGGGGCGGGGGCAGCGTGAATTTTCGCGCAGACAGCCAGTTGTTCATGCTGCCGCAGCGGCCATACATCCCAGCTGGCACGCTTCGCCGCGCGGTATCTTATCCGCAACCGGCTGAAAGCTGGACGGCGGAAGAGATCGGCGCTGCTCTCGACAAGGTCGGTCTCGGTCAACTCAAGGACAAGATCGAAGACGAGGCACCCTGGGACCAGACATTATCAGGCGGTGAAAAACAACGGCTCACCTTCGCACGCTTGCTGCTTAACGCTCCCGACATCATCGTCATGGATGAGGCGACCGCGGCGCTCGACGAAAAAAGCCAGGACAAAATGATGCAGACCGTCATTGATGAGCTGCCCGACGCGACCATTATCAGCGTGGCGCATCGTGCCGAGCTGGAAGCATTTCACAGCCGCAAGATTACACTGGAGCGCCGGGAAGGTGGCGCAAAGCTGGTTAGCGATATCGAGCTTATCCCGCGTAAATCGAGGAGAGGCTCTGTGCTTCGGCGAATAGTGAAGCGGAAGTGATCATCGCTTATTGTTACGAGCCGGATATCACCGAAAGCGTCTCGCGATCGTGCGCGCCGTTGTAAAATTGCCGAAGAGCAGTTTGAAACAACGCGTTTTGATCGGCTACTGCGGCAAACAGGGTCATGCTGGATCGAAATTTAAGATCATCTGGAAATCCGAGAATGTCATGGGCGGTCAAGTTCAAGTGGTCGAGCATAGCCTGGGTGCACTCTTTGAGACGCGGTCCAAGAACGGGATGCGCCAAATATGCCTCAGCTTCCGAACGGCCTGAAATTGCGTAAAAGCGCGCGGTGTCAGAACGGCCAAGGCCTTGGATTTGCGGGAAGATAAACCACATCCAATGGGCCTGCTTCCTGCCGGCGATCAGTTCGCTCAGTGCCCTGTCATACGTATTTTGCTGCGCCTTTACAAAGCGATCAAGATCGAAGGACATTGTTCAGCGTTCCAGTGTGGCGAGGTTTTGCCGATTGACCTTTGCAAACTGCGGCGTCCGCCTAACGAAATATGTCGCGAAGCGGTACACCGCATCCTCATCTCTTCATTTACGCTTGCGCCGCAATTCTTCTGGCTCCACACCGAAATGATCGATGATGATCTGCACGTTGCGGCGATGCGATTTGAAGTAGACATCGAAAAGATCGCCGAAGAGCGGCACGCTGCCGACGACGGAATCCATCGCCACATTGCCAATCATCTTTGCGAGTTTTTCCCTCGGAAGGCCCATGCGACGCGCTTCATTGACGATATAGAGTCCAACAAGAGCGCCAGCCCCGTCACCAAGGACCGGAACAAGGCCAAGCACGGAGTCGGCACCGAAGCGGAGGCGCGTGCCAGGGATGCCGACTGCCGTATCCATCAGGCGTGATATGCCCGATAGCCTGCGGATTTTCTGCATACGCTGTTCGAGGTCAGGCGTAGCGCTTGAAGCATTCGCACCAAAACCACCTGCATTCCAAGCTCGTGCTGCCATAGTAACCTCCAAAACCGGTAAACCCGGCAAGAGAGAAATGGGGAAGTGGTTCTGGATTTCAAGTCGGGGTACCCCTACACCTCTCCAAGCGCTCGAAGGGCATCTTTAGCGAAGTCGTTCCGGTCGGTGTTGGGCACGTCTCACCATCCGTTCAGCACGCAAAAGCACGTATGCACCCCTAGCCACCGCCGCCTACGTCGATCGTTTCAGCCAGACAATGGTGGCCTGATTGTCCGCTCATCGATCCGAAACGCGAATTGGCGACGGCACCTACACGCTTGCTCCGTTTATTCTGAGATCCGGCGGTACAGGACCATGCCGCCGTGATGAAGCGTGTCCCTGTCGACAAAGGTGCCATCGGCTGTGAACCCAGTATCGTCCCAATAGTCGATATGATCGCCTTTGACTTCATATCGACCCTGATAAGCGCTTTGGCGGTTGCCGCGTGCCTCGTCGTAGCGACCGTTGGGCAGAAGTTCGTGACGGATTGCGCCGTCAGCGGTGACCCACATGCCAACATAAGGATGGTCCTGTGGCCGGGTCTGGCCAATCTCGGATTGTCGCATTGCTTCTGCCTTCTGATGTTCTGCCGCTGGAATTGGCGAGGATTGGATGATGATAAGCAAGAGAGCCATCAGGATACGCCCCTGATGGCGCTTGCGCGGAGTTTGGGACGTCGTCATCAGATTGTCGTGCGTACGGGGCGAACGACGATCTCGTTGACGTCCACATCGTCCGGTTGTTCGATAGCAAAACGAACGGCGCGACCGATGGCGTCGGGCTTGAGCGCGATGGCGCGGTAAGTCGCCATGGCTTCTGCTGCGACAGGATCTGTGATGGTGCTCGCAAGATCGCTCTCGACGACCCCTGGGTGGATGCAGGTCACACGGAGCTTGTCGTTCTCCTGGCGAAGGCCGTCAGAGATCGCCCGCACAGCGTATTTTGTAGCACAGTAAACCGCGGCTGTTGGCACGACCTGAAGGGCACCGATCGACGCGATATTGATGATGTGGCCGGAGCCGCGCTCGTTCATATGCGGAAGCACCGCAGCGATGCCATAGAGGACGCCCTTGATGTTGACGTCGATCATCTGCTCCCATTCGTCGATCTTGAGCGATGCCATGGGTGACAGTGGCATCACGCCGGCATTGTTAACGATCACATCGACGCGGCCGAATTCCCTTCGAGCTTTCTCAACGAAGGCAGTGACACTTCCAAGGTTCGTGACGTCGAGCTGGCAGGTCTTGACCTTTACGCCAGCCGAACGAAGCTCGTCTGCGACAGCTTCGAGGCGATCGGTGCGTCTTGCCCCGAGCATTACACTATTACCGGCCTCTGCCAATTCGCGGGCGATGCCGACTCCGATGCCGCTGGATGCGCCGGTGATGAGAACAACTTTTTCCATGACTTTCTCCTGTTGCTTTCGCTTTTGTCGATGCGCCAAAGATACGCACGGCGTATTGTCGTGATAAGCTGGAGAAATATGACCTTAAAGGTAAGCGGAGCTAACCAATGCAATCGGACTTCAATGCACTCTCTGTCTTTGCTCTTGTCGCACAGGAGAGGAGCTTCAGAGCTGCAGCAGATCGTCTGGGCGTGACGCGTTCAGCAGTGAGCCAGACCATTCGCAAGCTTGAAGAGGCGCTTGGCATCGCTCTGGTCAGCCGCACGACGCGCAGCGTTGCCTTAACCGAAGCCGGTGCGCGGCTCTATTCCGACGCACAGCCAGCACTGATCGAGATGCAAGATGCGTGGGAGGCAGCCGCCAATCTTACCGGGCATCCGCAAGGGCGATTGACGCTTGCCGTATCATCAATTGCCGAGAGCTTTCTTTCCGGTCCCATGCTCGCGTCCTTTTTGGACGCCAATCCTGATGTGAAACTTCATGTGACCGTCACGGACGATGAGTTCGATATCGTCGCGCATGGATACGATGCCGGCGTAAGATTGGGGGAAGTGATTGCTCAGGACATGATCGCAGTGCCGGTGTCGGCTGAGCAGCGCCAAATTGCTGTCGCCTCGCCAGCGTATCTCAAAAAGTACGGGATACCTTCGCATCCAAGCGAGCTTGCAAACCGCCACTGCATCGGCTGGCAGATATCGGCACATGTCGCGCCGTACCGATGGGAATTTGCGGAGAATGGCCGGGAATTTTCTGTGACTGTGGCCGACACTGTCACGACGACCGACATGGGGCTGATGATCAAGCTGGCCGTTGCGGGAGCAGGAATCAGCTTTGGAATGGAAGAGAGCTTCAAACCGGCGATCGCGCGCGGTGAACTCGTGCCGGTGCTGGAAGAATTCTGCCCGCACTTTCCCGGTTTTTATCTCTATTATCCTAGCCGCCGCAATATGGCGCCGAAGCTCCGAGCACTGGTGGACCACCTGCAAGATTATCGGAAGCAAGCCCTATGAGGCTGCTATCGGTATCGGCTGAGGGTCGAAATGTTTCGATTGCGCATCGTCCTTGGGGATGGACGCCGGCACCGCCGCGACAGCAGCTTAGCGTTTCGCACTGGGCAAAAGAGATTGGCTGTGTAACCTGAAATCTCGTCGGATAGGGGGAAGCAATGAGCAACACGAAGCCGGATATCGAGACGATCGCATCCAAGGTGGTTTATGAGAACCGCTGGATGAAGGTGAAGGAAGATAAGATCCGCCGACTGGATGGTAGTGTCGGAATCTATGGTTTCGTTGACAAGCCCGACTTTGCGGTCATCATCCCTTTCGACGGAGAACGTCTCTATCTCGTTCAGCAGTATCGGTATCCCGTCGGTCAGCGCCAATGGGAATTGCCGCAGGGATCCTGGGAAGACGTTCTTGATGCTCATCCAGAAGAGCTTGCCCGCGGTGAACTTGTTGAGGAGACAGGGTTGACTGCAGATCACGTCGAACAAATAGGACAACTCTTTCCCCTCTACGGCACGACGAACCAATCGTATCGAATTTTCTTCGCCACCGGCTTGTCGCAAGGACCGTCCCAGCTCTCGACTGAGGAGCAGGATTTGATTGTCGGATCATTCTCCGTCGATCAGGTCGAAGCGATGGTCCTTTCTGGGGAATTGCGGGATGCCGGAACGGTCGCCGCCTTATCGATTGCGAAGCTGCGGGGATTGATCGGTTAGAGGCGCCAGAAATGCGCTTGCTGACACTCAAAAGCGATCGTAGCCATCCCGGCCTCATCCAGCGAGTCTGCTCATCGGACGAGCATCCTTCGCCGGCAAGTATCCTTCCTACAGCCGATAGCGTTTTCAAAATGACCCTCGCTTGCAAATCAAGCGACAGTCGGTCGTCGTTTCTCGAGGATCACAAGGCCGAAGATGCCGGCAAGGGCCATGGCGACACCGAGCCATGTCGTGCCGGAGTAGCCGAAAAGATGTGCTCCTGTACCGAAGACGATCGCCGTCATACCGTTTCCGAGGAAGGAATTGATGGGGTTGAAGGAGGTGCCGAGGCCTGGTCTTCCCGGAAAGAGATCCTGAAAATAGGTGAGCGGCATGGAGAGCAGGGCAGCCGCGCCGGCCGCTGCCGGAATGGTCAGGGCATAGAGTTGCCAGGGAGAGGTCGCCGAAGTCAGCGTGGCCATGAAGGCGGCATAGAGCAAGCCGCCTATCGCCAGAATGACGAGGATGTTCAATCGCTCCAGCAGACTGGCCCAGATGAGCATGAAGGGTATCTCAAATAAGGCGATCAGCCCGGCGACGATACCGACATCCCCGGTCTTGCCGCCAAGGTCGGAGATGAGGATCAGCGGCCAGACTGTGCTGGCAAGCCTGATGGTTCCGGTCAGCAGTGCCATGGAAACTGCGCGCGCCAGCATCAACGGCGTGGCAAGCTCGCGGAGCGCAGAAAAGAATCCTGCGCGTGATGTTCCAGCAGTCCGATCAGGCGCGGGTCTTGCGGGCAGAAATGCAGACGTAAACGATATGAGGAGGGCACAAAGCGCCGCCACGCCCCAGGCGCCCATCATGTTTGCGGAACTGGCAAACGCAAACCCCACGGCCGCCGGCATCACCACCCAGGCGGCGGATACGAAAGCCCGGACGGTGGCGTTGATCGCGGCGCTGTCCCGGCTTGGAAGCCCGGCCGTTTCGGCGCGAACACTCACAAAAATGAGCGAACTCACCGACTGGAAAAACGGGATAATGATTGCAGTTGCCGCAATGAATATTGGGATCGACGGGAAAAGAAAAATCGCCCCGTAACCGATGGCACCCATCACCGCCATCACCATGATGATCGTCCTCCGGTCGCCCATCAGGTCGGAGAGAATTCCCAGGGAAACGCTGATCGTTACCGCACACAACGATGTCACGAAGACCAGAACCGAGTAGGCTTGGTCGCTCATCCCAAGTTCTTGAATTGCTGTAATCGAAAGATAGGGCAGTGTTGAGCCATAGGCGGAGCCCTGAAGGAAAATCATCAAGGTCAGAAGCAGCAATTGCGGATGGGCGCGGATGTGGCGCAAGGAGTGGAGCACGGGATCATTCTCTAAGACCGCGCACTTGCCAATCAACGAAATGCACGGTGGGAAGGGTGTTTCCAAGCTTATGGACATTCCGCCAGCGATAACAAGCCAATTGATTTGATGGCCTCCCAGCCCATCCGCCGGAGCGTCGATATCATTTTCCGATCGAGGTCGCCGGGTCCAGGCGCGGGGGTTTGTTCCTTCCCATGCAACAGATATATTTGGGAACAGGCTTACCGCCATGTTGTTGGACCGGGGCAGCAACAACAATGCTTGGAGGAAAGCAGATGAAAAAGATCCTTATGGGAGCGGTCTTCGCTTTGAGTTTTGCATCTTTGGCAATGGCGCAGGGTGCTGGTAGCGGATCTGGTGGCAGCGGAGGCGCGGGCACGGGTGGTGCTGGAGCTGGCGCCAGTTCAGGCGGTGCTGGGACGGGTACAGGTACTGGTACCGGTGCCGGGACTGGCGGTTCGTCTGGCGGTGGCTCCGGCGCTGGTACGTCCGGTTCTGGCACCACCACAGCGCCCGGCACGACGACACCCGGTTCAGGCAACACGAGCGGCACCAATTCCCAGACGCCGAACGGTGACACTAACAACACCAACTGCCCGGCCGGCACCACCAGCAGCCAGGGTTCGATGAGCGGCAACACGAACTGCCCGGCCAACTAACGTCTGATTGCCCGAGATGAGAGGGGAGCGCGGACGATGCCAGCGCTCCCCTTTTTGCGGTCTTCCTGCGGAGGTGAGTGATCGCGGTCGTCGTCGTGGCGGCGCGCTGCCGAGTTGTAAATCACGCCAAAGCGCAGTGCGTCCTATTGGACGCACAAAGGACGCGTTACCTTTTTAATCGACGCGTCATGCCTTCCGAAAATCGAGTCCGGTTTTCGGGTCGATGTTGCAGGGTTCAGCTGGACCTCATGCCAGATTCGTCGTTGATCGGCAGAGTACGAGGTATGCGTCTCGTGTTATGCGAGCTTTCAGGAGAGCCTTGCCTGCGGTCAGCCGCGTTCGGCCTGTCGCATCGGCATTCGGTCTATGACGTCAAATAGCTCTACGTCGGGAACGACGGTGTCGCTCCGCAACTTGATGCCCCCGTCTTTTCCAACCAGGATGACCTGAAAGCTGCCTTTCTTGACGTCGGCCTCATCTCGCAATGCTGCCGCATCAGGCTTCGCCACGTTTCCAAAAGCGGTGGACGCCTCGTCATTGGTGACGCTGATCACGACAAGGTCTCGCTCCTCAAGCTCAGGGCGTCGATCGGTGAGGATTTTCACCTGCCGTTCCAGTCGCTGGTCGCCGGCATCTGCGAACACGATGATGACGCGCTTCTTCCAGGTCAGGTCGGATAGGCTGTTCATGGCAAATACCTGCGATGATACGAGAACGAAGATCAGGGCGACGAGCAATCTTGTCATTGCAAGGTCTCCATTGTTGCGTTCGTAAACGTGGCCGATGCCGGATAGTTCAACGCGCTATACGTCGCGACGGCTCAGGCGACATCGATCGCGGTAAGCCCAGACAAATGCGTTCAGCGCGAGCCGTGGGGTCGATGGAAGCATGGGATGAGCGTCAGGGTTCACCAGCCTTGAGTGAGAGGCCGCTTTAAATCAATGCCCGAAGGAAAGCCCGATCAACCTTCGTCGTCGGAAGAGAAAGGCGGCATGATAAAGGTGAAGCGCGTCTCACCATTCTGGGATGTCGCCGAGAGTGTACCACCATGGGCTCTCGCGATCTGCGATGCGATGTGTAATCCCAGTCCCAATCCCTTGTCATTTCGCGTGTCTCCACGAACGAAGGGCTCAAACAATCGCTCCATCCTGTCTGGCGAAATCTCTTTCCCTTTGTTCGTCACAGACAAAGTGAAAGTTCCGTCGTCCGCAAGTCTCGCATCGATGAAGATCGGGTGTCTGGCATCACCGTGGCTGATGGCGTTGCCGAGGAGGTTCGACACGAGTTGGCCAAGCCGGGCATGATCGGCATTGACCGGGTGCGGTATCAGCAAGGTCGAAAGAATGTCGCGACCGGGAGCACTGCTGCGCAGTTCTTCAATCACCTGTTCGATTACCGGAGCGATGGGAGACGTTGGATCTCTCATCAGATGGATACCGCCGCCCAGCCGGCCACGGGCAAAATCCAGCACGTTGTCGATCAGTCCCGACATGCGCGACACGCTGCCGGCCATCAGTTGAAGAACGCGCTTGCCGCGTTCGCTGGTGAGTTCCGGGGCCAGAACACGTCCGGCAGCTGAGATGGAAGCAAGTGGGTTGCGAAGATCGTGGCCGAGGACGGCAACGAATTGCTCGCGCAGTTCGCCCGTCTCTTGCTCAGCAAGAAGCACGCGTTGCGCTTCACGTTTCTTGCCCACCGCCCGGCGGATGTTGGTGCGCAGCGACGCATTGATGTTCGCCAACGCTTCCTTTGCGTTTTCAGCAGCCTGCCTGGCTTGCAGAAGGTCTCGTTCGAGCTGACGCCGCTTGACGGAGCGAAAGACCGTGACAAGCGTCACACCTGCCTCGTCGCCGCCAAGCCTGCCCCTTGCACTCACCGTCACAGGGAGCCGCTTGCCGCTCTTCGTCTTGAGATCAAAGGCGATCTCTTCGCAAAATCCCTGCAAGCGCAGGGTCGGCTCGAAATTCGTCTCGTAGAAGACGTTGCCCGCCACAGTCAGCAAGACCGTCATCCGTTTGCCCAGCAGCTCTTCTTTTTCCTGGCCGATCCACTCCGCGAGCGTCTGATTGACCCTCGCCATCATGCCTTGGGAGTTCAGCACCACATAGCCGCACGGCGCTCTCTCGAACAGATCGTCGGGATAATCCAAGGCAGGGGCAGGGGGTAGCGACGCGTCGATTACACAAAACCCTTTATGGCGGATATAACGGCCTGCGGCGCGCTGAGGTTCGGGCAGTGCCCCGTGGCATCAAGCATGACGAACTGCGCATGCGGGATTGCGTCCGCGACGTAGCGGCCCACATTCTCTGAGGCGATGATATCGTCACGGCACTGTAAGACAAGCACCTGCGCCGTCACCTTGGGCAAATCCGCCCTGTTGTCGGAGGTAAACGTCACCCGGGCGAAGGTTCGGGCAATTTCAGGGTCCATCCGACAGAAGCTGTCGGCGAGTTCGCTGGCAAGCTCTGGACGGTCGCTATTGCCCATGATTGTAGGCGCCATCGCATTGGACCAGGCAATATGATTTTCGGCAAGCGATGCAAGCAATTCGTCGATGTCTTCTTGTTCAAAGCCGCCGATATAGGATCCGTCGTTGATATAGCGCGGCGAAGGGCCGACCATCACGACGCAGGAGAACATCTCCGGCGCTTTGATGGAGGCCACAGCTCCAATCATCGCGCTCACAGAGTGACCGACGATGATGGCGTCGTTGAAGTCGAGTTCGCGACCGATATCGACAATGTCGTCGGCGTAAGCGTCAATGCTTGAGTATCTCTGGCGATCATAGGACGATAGGTCAGAGCCTCCAGCGCCGACATGGTCGAAGGTGACGACATTGAAACGATCCTCGAAAGCCGGCGCGACCAGTCGCCACATCTGCTGGTCGCATCCATAGCCATGAGCAAATATCATTGGCCGCCGTCCGTTACCCGACTGCTTTACGTTATTCTTCAAAATAGCTGACACACGGAAACCTCGACTGCTGACCGCGATCAGTCTGCAAAATGGCGACGATCCGTTGGGTGCGAAGCACCATACGACGCGGGAAGAAGCTTGTCGCTTAAATTCTTGACAATGGTCACTCCAGCGTGTCCCGCGCGATCCCAAGTAGAACGCCCAGTGTCTTCACCCCTTCAGCAGTAACTTCACGATTGAAAGCTTGTGCTTCTTTTGAAGCAGTCGCACTCGGGCAAAAGACCAGAGCCGCGTTTGCGGAGGCGGCTCCGGGTCCTTTCGTGCATGATCTCAACAAGCTGTGGCCTGTGAAAAGAGCCCACACCGAGCAGGCTTTTTAGAACTGACCACGCACCTCCGTTACATCGCCAGTCCCTTTGTGAGTTCCAGCGCTTGCCGCTCGAAGAGGCGACGGTAGATTCCGTTTTTCAGTCGGACGAGCGACGTGTGGTCGCCTTCCTCGACGATCTTGCCCTTGTCGAACACGAGAAGACGGTCGAGTGCGCGGACCGTAGACAGGCGGTGAGCGATGACGAGCGTTGTGCGGCCCTCCATCAGGCGCTCCATCGCCTGCTGGATCTGCATTTCGCTCTCGCTGTCGAGGCTTGACGTCGCCTCGTCCAGGATCAACACGGGTGCATCGGCCAGGAAGGCGCGAGCGATGGCGACGCGCTGACGTTCCCCACCTGACAGCTTGACACCGCGCTCCCCCACCATCGTCTCGTAGCCTTTGGGCAAGCTGATGATGAAATCATGCGCGCTTGCCTGTTTTGCCGCGTTGACGATCTCGCGTCGCGATGCGTTCGGTCTGCCGTAGGCGATGTTTTCGGCAAGCGTCCGGTGGAAGAGGATCGGCTCCTGCTGGACAATGGCGATCTGGCCGCGCAGGCTTGCCTGGGTCACCTCTGCGATATTCTGCCCGTCGATCCGAATGGTGCCGGAGTTGACGTCGTAGAGCCGCTGGATGAGCTTGACGAAGGTCGTTTTGCCGGAGCCGGAATGACCGACCAAGCCAACCCGTTCGCCGGGCTTGATTGCGACGGAAAACGTGTCGTAGAGCGGGGTGGGGTGGGCGCCATACTGGAAGGTAACGCGGTCGAAGACAATCTCGCCATCGCCGATAGCAATCGGCTTTGCGCCGGGCCTGTCCTCTATGCCGAGCGGTGTCTTGTCGAGCAAAACCAATTCTTCCATATCGTTGACCGCACGCTGCAGGTTGCGGATGTCCTGCCCAACCGAACGCAGGTATCCTTGCAGGACGAAGAACATCGCCAGCACGAAGGTGATGTCGCCCGCGGACGCCAGTCCGCGCTCCCACATGATGAGGCCGGTGCCGAGGATGCCCGCCTGCATCGAGACCATCATAAAGCCCTGGATGGTGCCGTTCACGGTGCCGCGGCGCCATGTGCGCCGGGTGCGACTGTCCCATTTGGCCAGAACATGGCTCAGCCGCGATTCCTCGCGATCTTCCGCACCGAAGGCTTTGACCACGGAGTTGCAACTGATGGCATCGGCAAGCGCCCCGCCGAGCTTGGTATCCCAGGCATTGGCGAGCTTGGCGGCAGGCGACACGTAGCCCATCGAAAGCAAGACTGTGACGCCGATATAGATCAGCGAGCCCGCGGCCACGATCAGCCCCATGACGGGCCAGTAGCTGCCAAGCACGATGCTGGCGCCAATAAGCATGACGATGGATGGCAGCAGTGCGATGAGCAGCACATCGTTCAGTGAATCGAGCGCCCACATGCCACGCGTGATCTTGCGCACCGTCGAGCCGGCGAAGCTATTGGCATGCCAGTCGGTGGAAAAGCGCTGCACCTTGTGAAAGCCGCTATTGGCCACATCGACCATGATACGCAGCGTCAGCCGGATGATGCCATTATAGATGAACCAGCGCAGCACGACGCTGGTGAGACCGAGAGTCGTGACGACGAGGAAGGCGCGAAGAGCGCCATCGGCCGCGTTGCCACCGGCGATCGCATCGACGATCCGGCCGGAGAAGACCGGAACGAGAACCTCTGCCAGTGTGCTGGCAACAACCAGGACAATGATGCCCCCGACCAGGGCAGGACCGTGCGTCCATTGACGAAATACAAAGCCGAGCACGTTGCGATACGCATCGGCGCGGAAGTCGAGCTTCTTGCGAGCCATTGAAACAGTCCGGCCATCAGATGAAGCCGGCTCCATAATAGACAGTTGAAAGATGAAGCCGGAACAGGACACGACATAGTCCCGGCAGATCGGTGGCGTTGTAAAGGGCTTGTTGAAGCCGCCTGCCGCGTACCCTCAAGCGGGCCGCGAATTGAAATGACCTAACGTCGGATCATTCCGCACGGGAAGGTTTCGATGGATGTATATGTCATGCCACGCCTCCCTTTTTCGATCTGCAGCGGTGCCGATTTTGTAGCGGAGAAATCTTCCGCTGCCAACCGCCCTCGTGACAGTTTGCGGATGATGATGCTCAGAGGACACAATCGGTGGCTTCAAACAGCAGACTTAGTCGATGACTATGGTGCGCCTCTTGCGGCGACCGCAACCAGCATGACGGTCGTCAACATCGCCTGTCTAGACGTTTTGCCGGTCACGTTGAGGTAACGTTGCGTGTGATGAAGACGATGTCGGGATTTGTCGCACATCACGAACTTTGCGACTCATGAGAGTGGTCAACCCACTCTCATGATCGGATCGCTTGGTCTTTCGAGGTTCCGCCGCTTAACCCGAAAAGGCACGTCGCGAGCCATCGTTGTTCGTCATGCATTCGGCCCGGATAAGGTCCGCCACCTTCTGAACGCGATCGACCCGATCCTGCCGCTTGGTGACATGCAGGAATGTCAGGTCGCGCGCGATGGCCCTTGTGCCGGGCAGATCGCAGCGGACGAGTTCACCGGTTTCCAACTGCGGCGCGAGGACGCGGAGCGACTCCAGTGCGATGCCGAAGCCGGAGAGGGCCGCCGGTATGATCTGAGAGGCGCGGTTGAATCTGAGCCAGTTCACCTTGGCCGCCGCGATGCCATTGAGTTCAAGCCAGTCGTTCCATGTGACAGCGTTTGTCTCGTTGACGATCAATGCGCAGTCGGCCAGATCGCTGGCGCTTTGCAGGCGCGCCTTGAGGCTCGGAGCGCAAACAGGGGTGAAGACATCCGGCCCTAATGACTCCAGATCGTGGATTTTAGATGCTGGCTCTCCATAGAGGATGGCGACGTCGAAATCTCGGTAACGTTTGAAGTCCGGTGCCTCATCCGCCACGATCCTGATGTCGCGGATTTTCTCGGCCAGAAGCGATTGTACGACGACGGGGAGAAGTTGGCTTGCCAGTCCCGGCGGGCTGGAGATCGAGATGGGCATATCCCGCGCGTCGGTGAGTGACTGCAGTCCAAGACGCATTTCATCGAAACCCTTCACCACATGCTTCAGCAGGTTTTCGCCTTCCACAGTCAGTTGCAGCCCGTTTCCGACGCGCCGAAACAGTGGACAAGCCAAGCGCTCTTCAAGTTTTCGGACCGCTTGGCTGACCGCGCTTGTCGACAGGGCGAGATGTTCAGCGGCAACTCGGAACGAGCATGTCTGGCCTGCCTCAGCGAAAATTTCGAGGGCGCTCAAGGGAACGCTGAGACGTGTCATTGTGAAGCTCCGCTTAACGGCCGAGAAACCAGAAGTCGTTTGCCCGGCGTTCGTCTCAATCCTAATCATTGTCTCGAGGAGACTGGGGCCTGGCGATGGTATCGCTGCCGGAGGAAGCATGCAACGAGAACTGAATGGGCGCGTCGCACTGATAACCGGTGCTGCACGGGGCATAGGCTTTGCCATTGCTGAGCGGCTTGCGGGGCAGGGTGCCCATGTCATCATTTCGGACATCGACCTTGCCGCCGGTGAGTATGGCGTCGCACGGATTGTCGAAAATGGCGGTTCGTCGAGCTTCGCTGCGGTCGATCTTGGCCAGCCAGGCGATGTCCTACGCTTGGCCGAGGAAGTGAGGCAGGAGCACGCACGCATCGACATTCTGGTGAACAATGCCGGTGTCGTGTCTACGGGTCCGGTCGAGACCGTAGAGCTTGAGGAATTCCAGCGGCTCATGACCATCGATCTCACGGCGGTCTTTTTGCTGACAAAGGCTTTTTTACCGGACATGACCGCATCCGGTTGGGGCCGCATCATCAACATTGCGTCCATCGCTGGCCAACAGGGCGGCGGCATGTTCGGTAATAGCTGCTATGCCGCGGCAAAGGGGGGTGTCATCGCCTTCAGCAAGGGGATCGCGCGGGAGGCCGGCCGCTCCGGCGTGACCTGCAACACCATCTGTCCCGGTCTCACCGATACTGCGCTAACATCGACGCTGACCGATGCGCAGAGAGAGCAGATCATCTCGACAATACCCGTCGGAAGACCTGGCGAGCCACACGACATTGCCGAAGCGGTTGGCTTCTTGGCCTCGGATGAGGCGAGCTTCATTACGGGCGTCACATTGAATGTGGATGGCGGCTTCATGCGCTATTGAAAAAGTGGATCACCAACAGGCGGGTCAGGGAGGCCGGCCAAGAAGAACAACAGGGGGAGGAGCAGACATGCAGAAGAATTTCACGACAAGCGACGGCGCCGTCCTGGCCTATACGGATGTGGGTCAAGGGCCAGCGCTTGTCATGCTGCCGGGCTGGTCGCAATCGGCCGCCATGTTTCGGCACCAGATCGAACACTTCTCGGCAACACACCGCGTGGTCGCGGTGGATTTTCGTGGCCATGGGAGGTCGCCGGATGCCGCACGCGGCTTTCGCATCTTCCGCTTCGCAGCGGATATCATGGAACTGATGACACACGAGAAGATCGAAAACGCCACGATGCTTGGCTGGTCGATGGGTGCCTCTGTCCTCTGGGCGATGATAGATATCTTTGGTACGTCCTTCATCAACAAGCTGATCCTCATTGACGAGCCAGCAGCCGTTGTGCGGCAGGCCGGCATGAGCGATGAGGATATCTTGAATGCCGGCGCCCTATTCGACGCAGCCACGATGGTCGCCATTGCAGAGCAGATCAAGGGTGCTGAAGGTAACGCGGCGCGCGGCGCCTTCCTGGACGGCATGATCACCAAGGGCATCCCGGAGGATCTGAAGGCCTGGCTGCTACAGGAGAACCTTCGCGTCAACGCCGTTCATATCGCAGATCTCTTCGTCGACCATTGTTCGATCGACTGGAGCGACATTTTCGCTCGCATCGACCGGCCGACGCTGGTGATTGGCGGGCGCGTCAGCCACGTCAATCCCCGCTCACAGGAATGGATTCACGCGCAGATCAAAGGGTCTCATCTTGTGATCTTCGAAGAAGCAGACGGGGGAGCCCATTTTTCCTTCATCGAGGCACCGGCGCGGTTCAACGAGGTTCTTGCCGGCTTTCTTGCTGAGCAATAGGCGCATCGCCTGTTGGACGATCGAGAGCAGCCTCTCAGCTTCGCCGACATCAGGTGCGGGATAGGAATCCATCTCGCACCAATAATGCTCTAGCCACTGCGTTCTCAGATGTGCAGCGCCATGCCCAACCCCTTGAGCGCCGCCTCCTGTACCGCCTCCGATTGCGTCGGATGGGCCTGGATGGTCGCGGCAATATCGGTGAGTGTCGCGCCCATTTCGAGCGCCAGCGCGAACTGTCCGGCTATTTCCGAGACGCCAGCCCCGACTGCCTGGATCCCCAGAACCAATCCGCTTTCCCGGGTGAAAACGATGCGAATGAAGCCATCATCGCGGTCCCGCGTCATTGCGCGGCCATTGCCCGTGAAGGGAAAGACTGCGACACCTGCATCGCCTGCCTGCATGGGCAACTGTCCGACGACGACGATCTCCGGATCGGTAAAGCAAACAGCCGGCATGGCACGCTTGTCCCAGACGACCGGTTCTCCTGCTATGACGCGTGCCACAAGATCCCCCTGCGCCATCGCCCGATGTGCGAGCATCGGTTCGCCAGTAACATCGCCAACCGCATAAACGCCACGCATCGAGGTGCGGCAGTGTCGGTCGACAGCGAGATATCGTCCGTTGCGGTCGAGCCCGAGCGTTTCCAGCCCGAAGCCGTCGATGTTCGGTACGCGGCCGACCGTGACAAGAATCTTATCTGCAGCAATGAGCTCGCGCGTCTCTCCCACCATCACTTCAAGCTGCCCGTCGGCATAGTTTTGTGCGCGTGCCTCGGTGAGAACTTGGACATTGAGCGCAGCCAGCCGCCTGGCGACAGGCTTGATGAGATCGCCGTCATAAAGCGGCAGAAGTTGCGGGGCCGCCTCGACAATCGTCACCTGCGCGCCAAGCTTGGCCATGGCTGTACCGATTTCCAACCCGATATAGCCGCCACCCACTACGCAAAGGCGCTTCGGAACCGTTTCGAGCGCCAGCACCTCGGTCGATGACAGGATGTCGCCGCCGAAGGGCAGAGTGGGTATGGTCTGGGCGCGCGCGCCTGTGGCGATCACGAGGTTTTCGCAGCGGAGCGTTTCGACCGTGCCGTCCGTTGCCGTCACCTCGACGGTCTTGCCGTCCATGATCTGGGCGCGGCCCTGGAAGACATTGACCCCCGCCTTTCGAAGGAGTGTCGCAACGCCGCTCGTAAGGCGCGAAACGATCCCGTCCTTCCAGGCGACTGCCCGGGCGAGATCTATTTGAGGCGCGGCGGAGGTAATACCGAACGGGTTGTCGAATGCCAGCGCGCTTGCGTCAGAAAACACCTCAGCTGTGTGGATGAGTGCCTTGGAGGGAACGCACCCGACATTCAGGCATGTACCGCCAACCGCACCTTCCTCGAGGAGAACCGTATCGAGACCCAGTTGACCGGCGCGGATGGCTGCAACATAGCCGCCAGGTCCGCCCCCAATGATCAGCACCTTACTGGCTTTCGCTGTCATGCCTCATCCTCCATGAAGATCAGCGCCGGCGTCTGCAGCAAGGCACGAAGCCGCTGGATGAAAGTTGCGGCATTCCAGCCATCGATGACCCGATGATCGAAGCTTGCCGAAATGTTCATCATCCGTCGAGGCACGAATTGCGTGCCGTCCCACATCGGCCGGACCGCCATTCGGTTTACTCCGAGGATTGCCACTTCCGGATGGTTGATGATCGGCGTCGTGGCGAGGGCGCCGAGCGGTCCCAGCGAGGTGATCGTGAAGGTGGAGCCGGAAAGCTCCTCGCGCGTCGCCTTGCCCTGGCGAGCAGCGTCTGCCAGTCGGGCGATTTCACCTGCTGCACCGAAAAGGCCATATGTTTCTGCGTTGCGCAGCACCGGCACAACGAGCCCGTTCGGCGTCATCGTTGCAATGCCGAGGTGAATTGCGTTGTGCCGTTCGATGACGCCTTCATCGTCGAGAAAATGCGCGTTCATCTCCGGATGATCGATGAAGGCGCGCTTCAACGCCGCGGCCAGGAAGGGAAGCAGGGTCAGCTTCGGACGCTCGCCCCGCTCATCGTTCATCGTTGCGCGCAGATCCTCCAGCGTACTGACATCAACCTCTTCGATCACGGTGATATGGGGAATGCGGGCATTGGCCAAAGCCATACGGTCGGCAATCTTGCGCCGAAGACCGATCACGGGAATGCGCTCCGTGCCCTCCTTCCGCTGCCGCGGGGAAGCAGAGGATGGCGGCGTTGAGCGTGCGGCAAAGACGGCGTCAAGATCGGCATCCGTGATCCGGCCCGCAGGGCCGCTGCCCGGTACTGTCCGCAGATCGATGCCGGCGCGGCGGGCTCGATCGCGCACCGCGGGCGAGGCGAGGGGTGCTTGGCCTTTCGGGCGTGGGGCGCTTGGTATTCCGGCTGGAGGTTTTTGGGCGGTAGGCGATTCGGCTTTCGCGGGCTTTAAGATGTCCGGCGTGGGTTCCTGCTTGGGCTTTACCAGGCTCAGCTCCAAGGCGGTTTCGGCGCTCTCTCCAGCATGTGCGGCGTTTCTGACTTCGGGCTCAACGCCCGTGCCCGCGTGTTCTATCCGGCAAAGAACGCCGCCCACCGCCAAGGTTTCGCCAACCGCTCCGCCGAGATCGACAACCGTTCCGGCAAAGAGGCTGGGAATTTCCACCGTTGCCTTGTCCGTCATCACGTCAGCGAGCAGATCGTCCTCACGGACGAGGTCGCCTGGCTTGACGTGCCAAACGACGATTTCGACTTCCGCGACGCCCTCGCCGACATCTGGCACCTTGATGCTGCTGATCGTCATCTATGCCTCCATGACCTGTTTCAACGCGCGCGCGATCCGGTCAGGACCAGGGAAGTAATCCCATTCCAGCGCATGCGGATAAGGTGCATCCCAGCCGGCGACGCGCAGCACAGGCGCGCGCAGGTGCCAGAAGCAGGCCTCCTGAACTTCGGCGATCAGTTCTGCGCCAAAGCCGCTGGTCCGGGTCGCTTCGTGGATGACGACGCAGCGGCCGGTCTTTTCGACGGATGCACGCACGGTGGCGAGATCGAGTGGCAGAAGCGTGCGCAGGTCGATGATTTCCGCATCGATGCCGGTCTGATCGACGGTGGCTTGCGCCACATGGACCATGGTTCCATAGGCCAGCACGGTCACATCCGAACCGTGCCTGCAAATAGCGGCCTTGCCGAGGGGAACGCTGTAGTGATCTTCCGGCACTTCGCCCGCCGGATGCGCCGCCCAAGACATCGACTTGGCATGCGGATCACCGGAAAAGGGGCCGTTATAAATGCGCTTCGGTTCCAGGAAAATCACCGGATCCGGGTCTTCGATGGCTGCGATCAAAAGGCCCTTGGCGTCATAGGGATTGGAGGGGATGACGACTTTGAGCCCTGCCACGTGGGTGAACAGGGCTTCCGGACTTTGGCTATGAGTCTGGCCACCGAAAATACCGCCGCCTGTCGGCATCCGCACCACGAGCGGACAGGTGAATTGCCCGTTGGAGCGGTGTCTCAGGCGTGCGGCCTCCTGGGTGATCTGGTCGTAGGCGGGATACATATAGTCGGCGAACTGGATTTCGACGCAGGGGCGCATTCCCTGTGCCGCCATGCCTACCGCAAGACCGACAATGGCACTTTCGTTGATCGGCGTATCGAACACGCGCTCTTCGCCGTAACGAGCCTGAAGCCCGGAAGTGCAGCGAAACACGCCACCGAAATAGCCGACATCCTCGCCGAACAGGATGACGGAGGGATCGTCGGCCAATTTCACATCCATGGCGCTCCTCAACGCCTCGATCATCGTCATGCGGGCCATGTCAGTACCCCATTTCTTGGCGCTGTCGTCGCAGATGCTCCGGCATGTCCGCGTATACGTTCAGGAAAATCTCAGACGGGGAAATCGGCTGCGGATCGACGAATGTGCCGTGCGCCTCGACCGCCTTTTGAACGGCAATCACCTCATCCAGGATTTCGGCTTCTGCCTGCACATGACGCTCCTCGGACCAGTCGCCGCGCGATATCAGGTACATCTTCAGGCGGTCTATAGGGTCTCCAAGCGGCCAGGCGCGCGCCTCGTCGCGCGGGCGGTAGGCGCTCGGATCATCGGACGTCGAATGGGCCCCCACGCGGTAGGTGAACCACTCGACGAGGACCGGTCCATATCCCTGGCGCGCGCGTTCGATCACCCAACGCGAGACCGCCATCACCGCCAGGTAATCGTTGCCATCGACGCGAAGTGCTGGAATGCCGTAACCCAGTGCCCGAGCGGCATATGTCTCACTTTTGCCGGCAGCGATGCCGGTGAAGGTGGAGATTGCCCATTGGTTATTGACGACATTGAGGACGACGGGCGGCAGATAGACAGAGGCGGTGAGCAGCGCGCTGTGAAAGTCGTTGGAAGCGGTAGCGCCATCGCCAATCCACGCCGCGGCGATCTTGCCCGTTCCGGTCAGTGCTGCGGCCATTGCCCAGCCGACGGCTTGAACATATTGTGTGCCAAGATTGCCTGAGATCGAGAAGAAGCCATAATCCCTGGCCGAGTGCATGACCGGCAATTGCCGACCTTTCAGCGGGTCCAGTGGATTGGAATAAAGCTGGCCCATCAGCTGCTCCAGCGGGTACTCCGCTGCGACAAGAAGCGTCTGCTGGCGGTAGGTCGGAAAATTCATGTCGCCTTGGGAAAGTGCCCGCTGGAAGCAGCATCCGATAGCTTCCTCGCCAGTGCACTGCACATAGAAGGACGTCTTACCCTGTCGCTGCGCGTTGAGCATCCGCTTGTCGATCGCGCGCATCTTGAGCATGTCGCGCAAACCCTGCCGCAGCCTGTCGGCAGAAACCTCGCCAAGATAGTCGGCCCATGGGCCGACAGGCCTATTGTTCTCGTCAAGGATACGGATCATGCCGACAGCGAGATCGCGACAGCCACTGGCGCTGATATCCAGAGCCGGCACTGCCAAGATGCCGGCCGGCGGAACGACGATCGCCGAAAAATCCGCAGGCTGGTCTGGCCGTGCAGGTGGATGCGGGAACTGAAGCCGGCTGCGCCTGGCGGCGTCCTGAGCAGGTACAGCGGGATGTTCACCGTCGGTTGTTGTCGAAATGTCAGGCATGGCCATTTCCTCCCTAAGCCATTGTTCCAGCCTAACCGGGATTCCGGAGATGGTGTTTGCTTTCTGAGCTCACTTCGGCTTCACTATTGGCTGAACTAGCGAATTATTTTGGGTTTTGAGGATTTTTCATGCCAAATATCGATGAAACCGATTTGAGAATCCTGCGGGCGATCCAAACGGACGGCAATCTCACGGTCACGGAAGTCGCCGAACGCGCGGGCCTTTCCCAGTCGCCTTGCTCGAGGCGGATAGCGGCGCTGGAAGAGGCCGGCGTGATCAAGGGCAAGAGGACGATCCTCGATCCTAAAAGTCTCGGCTTCGATACGCTCGTGATCGTGAGGATCAAACTACAGGCGCATGAACCGCAAGCGCTGGAGGCGTTCAAGCGGGCAGTGCGCGCCATCCCGGAAATTCAAATCGCGCTCCTTGTCTTGGGAGACTTCGACTTTCTGCTGCGGGTGGTGGTGCGCGACATCGAGCATTATCAGCATTTGATGCAGAGCAAGCTCGTCAGTCTGCCCGGTGTCAGGGAGATGCAGAGTTCTGTGATCATCGAGGTGGTGAAGAACGAAGACGTACTTCCCATCTAGTCATCGACTGTCGTGCGCCCGTCTTGGCTGACCTCGTCGTTGGCGCCTTCCAATGCAGATTTTCGAAAAGCAGCGGGCGTCATCCCGGACCACTTTATAAAGGCGCGGTGGAAGGCGCTCGGTTCTGCATAGCCCAGCCGAGCTGCAGTCTCAGCCACACTCAAGATCTGAAGTCCCATCAGATCGCGTGCACGCTTGTAACGAATATCGTCACGAATGGCGAGGAAGCTCTGCCCCTCGCTTTTCAGCCTTCGTCGCAAAGTTACGGGTGACAGCTTCATCTCCCGAGCGAAGGTATCGAAGTCGGGCCAGTCCTCGGTACTCGACATTTCAAAGCGCGTCCGCAATCGTGTGGCGAGGCCTTGGTCGTGACGATATCGCAGCAGGATATTGGCCGGCGCCCCGCGCAAGAAGCTCCTCAGCGACTTTTCATCCCGGATCGTCGGCAGCGCAAGGTAGCTTGCATTGAAGACGAGCCGTGTCACTGACGTGTCAAAATGCACCGGCGCGCCGAAGAACTGGAGATAGTCACGACGGTTCACTGGGGCAGCGCAGGCGAAATCCACACGCCGTAGCGGGATCCGTCGCCCGATCAGCCAGCAAAGAACGCCGAGCAGGATAAGCCAGTAGGTTCGATAGGCAAATGCCGGACGCGGTGCATCAGCGCTCACGACAACGATTTCCGCTTGCCCATCCTGATTGCGAAGTTCACCGGTCGGGTGATCAAGCACGATGTTGAGAAACATCAGCGCGCGCTTGAGAGCATGTTCCAGCGTCCCCGCATGCAAAACAGCATGACATAGGAGCTTGAAGCTGCCAGGCCGCATGGGCCGAGCGCCCAGGCCAAAAAACTCGTCCTGACAGAGGGCCGCGACCTCCAGCCACAGCGTGCCATATTGCTCATTCGACACATCGCCGGCGTGGTCGAGTGAGATATTCGCCCGCGCCAGGGCGGGGGATGGGTCGATGTTTCGCTGCCGCAAGCAGTCGATGGCATCCTCAACGAAGCCTGACGAGATCATGCGGCGCTCAAGCATGGGTATGCCCACTATTGTATTTTCGATCATTCATGATGTTCATGACCGCCATTGTTTGCAAGTCTCGATTTGCTAGATTTTTCCTTTACCCGGAGGAGACGCTTTATGCGGCGGGTCGATAGAGGAGGAGGATGCCGTGCTGCAGTCACATGGCGATAAGACGAAGTGCAGCTATGCTGCCGAGGCATCGGCGTTTCAGCTGAGCGAGGCCACCGGGCGACTAGCCGGGGATATCGAGACTGCCATCAACGCCTGCGTGGAGTGCTGTGACAGGCATGTTGGCAGCGACAGGATCGCGCTTCGCTGCGTCTCGACCAAGGGTGTGCTCAGCGAATATACTTTCGAGAAATTGCGCGATATGTCGGCGCGCGCAGCGAATTTCTTCGTTTCCCAAGGGCTGAGAAAGGGAGATGTGCTCGCCGGCATGCTGCCGCGCACCGTCGACTTGATCGTGGTTATCCTTGGTGCATGGCGTATGGGCGCCGTCTACCAGCCGCTCTTTACGGCCTTCGGACCGAAGGCGATCGAACACCGTTTGAAGATGAGCAATGCCCGGCTGGTGGTGACCAATCCGGCCAACGCTTCGAAGTTTTCCGAGATAACGAACCATCCTCTTCTCGCAATCGTGCGGGATAAAGAGGAGCCGAGTATCGACGGCACGATTGATTTTCGGGGTGCGCTGGCAGCCTGCAGTTCCACTTTCGATCCTGTGATCGGACGTGGCGACGATCTTTTCATGATGATGTCGACGTCCGGCACGACGGGGCTTCCCAAGGGCGTTCCTGTTTCGATGCGCGCCCTTGCCTCCTTCTCCGCCTATATGCGCTACGCCATCGATCTGCGCGAGGACGATGTCTTCTGGAATATCGCCGATCCAGGCTGGGCCTACGGAATGTACTATGCCGTTGCGGGGCCGTTGATGTTGGGGTGCGCGACGATATTGTACGAGGGCGGTTTTACCGCAGAGAGCACCTACAGCATCATCAACCGGCTCGGCGTGACAAGCCTCGCGGGATCGCCAACCGCCTTCCGTCTCCTCATCCCGGCGGGCGAGGAAGCCGCAACGGTTGCGAAAAGGCAGTTGCGCGTGGTCAGCAGCGCTGGCGAACCCTTGAACCCGGAGATCATCCGCTGGTTCGAGACACACTTGGCCGCACCCATTTACGATCATTACGGGCAGACCGAGACGGGAATGGTGGTCAACAATCACCACGGGCTGGACCATGGCGTACGCCCCGGTTCAGCGGGTTTCGCCATGCCGGGCTATCGCGTTGCCGTGCTCGACGATGAGGGTCGTGAACTCGGTCCCAATCAACCGGGCGTGCTTGCGGTGGACATCGCCAATTCTCCGTTGATGTGGTTCAAGGGCTACTTTCAACAGGACACACCGGCTATCTCCGGTGGCTTCTATCGAACAGGCGATACGGTGGAAGCGGAAGCCGACGGCTCCATCAGCTTCATCGGCCGTGAAGACGATCTGATAACCTCGTCCGGGTACCGCATCGGGCCTTTCGATGTCGAAAGCGCCTTGATCGAGCACAGCGCCGTGGTCGAGGCGGCGGTGATTGGGGTGCCCGATCCGGAGCGGACGGAAATCGTCAAAGCGTTCGTCGTGCTCGGCAAAAACATTGAGGCGACGCCCGATCTTGCCGAGGAACTGGCGCAATACGTCAAGAGGCGATTGTCTGCCCACGCGTATCCGCGCCTGGTGGATTTCGTCTCTGAACTGCCCAAGACGCCAAGCGGCAAGATCCAGCGGTTTTTGCTGCGTAAGGCGGAGATCGAAAAAATCAATGCACATCAAAAGCAGGATCATTCGGCATGAAGCTTGAAGAAAGCGTTTTCCTGATCAGCGGAGCTGGCTCCGGGCTCGGCGCCGCCGTAGCTGCCATGGCGGTGGAGGCCGGTGCGCGCGCGGTACTGCTGGATGTCAACGCCGACCGCGGGGAGGCGCTGGCGGCTCAATTGGGTGATGCTGCCCGTTTCGTTCTCACCGATGTGGCTAACCCCCAGGACGGTGAAAGAGCAATAAGCACGGCTATCGACGCGTTCGGCCGTATCGATGTTCTCGTCAATTGCGCAGGCGTCGCGCCCGGTGAGAAGATCATCGGCCGCGAAGGGCCGCACAGCCTGGAGAGCTTTGCCAGAACAGTCACGATCAACCTTGTCGGTACGTTCAACATGGTGCGGCTTGCAGCCGATGCCATGGCCAAGCAGCAGCCCGGTCAAACCGGCGAGCGTGGCGTCGTCGTCAACACCGCGTCGGTCGCGGCCTTCGAGGGGCAGATCGGGCAGGCGGGATACGCGGCTTCCAAGGGCGGCGTGGCAGCGCTGACTTTGCCCGCGGCTCGAGAACTGGCACGTCACGCGATCAGGGTCATGGCCATTGCACCTGGGATATTCGAGACACCGATGATGGCTGGCATGCCGCAAGACGTTCAGGATGCTCTCGGCGCTTCCGTTCCCTTTCCGCCACGGCTTGGGCGACCTTCGGAATATGCGGCACTGGTGCGCCACATTGTCGAAAACCCGATGCTGAACGGCGAAGTCATCCGTCTCGATGGCGCGCTGAGAATGCCGCCGCGATGAAGCAAAACCATCAGGAGACTACAGATGACTGAACGAGACCCAATCGTGATCGTCGGCTCCGCCAGAACACCTATGGGCGGTTTTCAAGGGGATTTTGCTGGCGTTCCTGCTGCGACACTCGGCGCAACCGCCATCGAAGCTGCGCTTTCGCGCGCCGGATTGGCAAAGGATGCTGTCCAGGAAATTCTCATGGGCTGCGTACTCTCCGCAGGGCAGGGTCAGGCGCCTGCGCGGCAAGCGGCGATTGCCGCTGGTCTGCCGCTTTCAGCTGGTGCTACGACCCTGAATAAGATGTGCGGGTCCGGCATGAAGGCCGTGATGCTGGCCCATGATCTCGTTCACGCGGGCTCTTCGGATGTCGTCGTTGCCGGCGGCATGGAGAGCATGTCGAATGCACCTTATCTCTTGCCGAAGGCGCGCACTGGCCATCGCATGGGACATGGACAGGTTCTCGACCACATGTTTCTCGACGGCTTGGAGGATGCCTATGAGAAAGGTCGCCTGATGGGCACGTTCGCGGAGGATTGTGCCGAGGCTTATCAGTTTACGCGCGACGCCCAGGACGCCTACGCGCTGGCGTCGTTGGAGCGAGCCAGGCGGGCAACGACCGAAGGCCGTTTCGTGTCGGAGATTGCGCCGGTGCTGGTTTCGGTAGGCAAGAGTGAGACACGCGTTTCCATCGATGAGCAGCCGGGAAAGGCGCAGCCGGAAAAGATACCGAAGCTTCGCCCAGCCTTCCGGGAAGGCGGTACCGTGACGGCCGCCAATGCCTCGTCCATTTCGGATGGCGCAGCAGCGCTCGTCCTGATGCGGGCATCTGAAGCCGAGCGGCGTGGTCTAACGCCAAGGGCGCGCATCGTCGGTCACGCCAGCTACGCCAACGAGCCCTCCCTCTTTGCAACTGCTCCCATCGGCGCACTGCGTCGGCTCTCGGAGCGGACGGGTTGGGCGTTGTCCGATGTCGATCTCTTTGAAATCAACGAGGCATTCGCGGTGGTCGCCATGGCCGCCATGCGCGACCTCGATCTGCCTCACGATAAGGTCAACATCAACGGTGGCGCCTGCGCGCTCGGCCATCCCATCGGCGCCTCGGGTGCACGGGTTATCGTCACGCTTCTTGCAGCACTGGAGGATAAGCGGCTCGATCGCGGCATGGCATCCGTCTGCATTGGCGGAGGTGAGGCCAACGCCATCGCAATCGAGAGGATAAACTGATGTTGCTCGACGACGTACAGGAACAGATCCGCGAGACGGCACGCGAGTTTGCCGTCAATCGACTGGCCCCTGGCGCTGCCGCACGGGATCGCGATCATGCCTTTCCCCGCCAAGAGCTGACGGAGATGGGAGAACTTGGATTTCTCGGCATGCTCGTGACGGAAGATTATGGCGGCTCGCAAACCGGAACAGTCGCCTATGCGCTGGCATTGGAAGAAATTGCCGCGGCAGATGGAGCATGCTCGACGATCGTGTCTGTTCACTCCTCCGTCGGCTGCGTGCCGATCTTGCGTTTTGGCACGGAGGAGCAGAAGTCTCGCTTTCTTCCGAAAATGGCATCCGGCGCGTGGATCGGCGGCTTCGCCCTGACGGAAGCGCATGCCGGATCAGATGCATCCGCATTGCGCAGCCGCGCGCGGCTCGATGGCGATCATTACGTTATCGACGGTTCGAAACAATTCATCACCTCGGGCAAAAACGGCAACGTCATCATCGTGTTCGCGGTCACCGATCCGGAGGCCGGCAAAAAGGGCATATCTGCCTTCATCGTGCCCACCGACACACCGGGCTACAATGTCGTTTCCGTCGAGCACAAGATGGGCCTCCATGGTTCTGATACCTGTGCGCTGGCATTCGACGGAATGCGTGTCCCGGTCGAAAACCGGTTGGGTGGCGAGGGCGATGGCTATCGGATCGCGCTCGCCAATCTTGAGGGTGGGCGCATTGGGATTGCGGCCCAGGCGGTCGGCATGGCGCGTGCGGCGTTTGAAGCCGCGACCGCCTATGCCAAGGAGCGTCAGAGTTTTGGCAAACCAATCATTGAGCATCAGGCTGTGGGCTTCAGCCTGGCGGACATGGCGACGCAGATCGAGGCGGCGCGCCAGCTCGTGCTGCACGCGGCCAGCCTGCGGGACGCCGGACGGCCATGCCTGACGGAGGCCTCCATGGCCAAGTTGTTCGCGTCGGAAATGGCAGAGAAGGTCTGTTCCGCCGCAATTCAGGTGCATGGCGGTTATGGCTATCTTGCAGACTATCCTGTCGAGAGGATTTACCGAGATGTGCGTATTTGCCAGATTTACGAAGGCACCAGCGAGGTGCAGCGGCTGGTCATCGCAAGACAGCTCTAAGAGCCTCTGAGATCGGTACGCCTGCATGAACAGGGAGAGCGCTATGTCAGAATGTATCGAGATCAGCCGGGAGGGCCGTGTTGCCCTGATCAGGCTCAATCGTCCGGCGCAGCTCAATGCGTTGAATTCGCAGCTTGCACGCGACATGGTTTGCGCAGTGGAAGAACTCGAATGCAACAAGGACATCGGGGCGCTGGTCGTCACCGGCTCGGACAAAGCGTTCGCGGCTGGGGCAGACATCGCCGAAATGGCTGACAAGAGCGCACAGCAGATGATCGAGGAGGATTTCTTTGCGATCTGGGATCGCTTCACGGGTAGTCGGTTACCGAAGATTGCCGCGGTAAACGGTTATGCGTTGGGTGGCGGATGTGAGTTGATGATGATGTGCGATTTTGCCATCGCGGGCGAAAGCGCGAAGTTCGGCCAACCCGAAATCAAGCTCGGCGTCATTGCAGGCATGGGTGGAACGCAGCGCATGACGAAACAGATCGGCCGGGCCTTGTCGATGGATCTGCATTTGACCGGACGCATGATGGGAGCGGAAGAGGCCATGCGTGCTGGTCTCATTGCGCGCGTCGTCCCCGACGCCGATGTGGTGCCGACTGCCATGGCGGCTGCGACACAGATCGCGGACTATTCGCGTTCTGCGGTGCGTCTTGTAAGAGAGACCGTGATGAAGGCCGAAGAGCTATCGCTGCATGAGGGCATTCTTTACGAGCGCGCCATGTTTCATCGCCTGTTCGGTACGCCTGATCAGCGCGAAGGCATGGCCGCATTTGTCGAGAAGCGCAAACCCAATTTTCAAAGGGAGCAATAGCATGTCCGGAGAGACCCCAACGGGCATCACATCCAATGAGACGGTTGTCGTCAGTCTGGAAGGCGCGTTGGGGCGCATCCATCTCAACCGACCGGAAGCGCTCAACAGCCTTAACCTCGATATGGTCCGTAAGATCTCACACGGGATCGACGCGCTGGAGAGCAATCCCGCAGTCCGCGCGATCGCCCTGACCGGGGAGGGACGGGCCCTGTGCGCGGGGGGCGACATCAAGATGATTTGGCAAGTGGGTCGAACCGCACCGCAAGAGGCTCTCGCGTTCTGGGCTGAGGAGTATCGCCTGAACGCCAGGATCAGCCACCTGCGCAAGCCCTGGCTGGCTGTTATGGACGGCATCTGCATGGGCGGTGGCGTTGGCTTGTCGGTTCATGGCAGCCACCGTATCGTCACGGAGAAGACGCGTTTTGCGATGCCGGAAACCGGTATCGGCTATTTCCCCGATGTCGGCGGCACCTGGGCACTGTCGCGCGCGCCGCAACATCTCGGCTTCTGGATCGGTCTTAGCGGCGCGACGATCGGCGCTGCAGATACGATTGCTGCCGGTCTTGCCGACGCCATGGTCCCTTCCGAAGCCCTCCCGGCTCTTTTGGCTGACATCGCATCGGGACAGACGTTGGAAAGCGCGATCAAGGCGCATGCCGGCGACCCCGGTGTTTCGATGCTGAAAGATAATGCTGTTCTGATCGGCAGCGTGTTCGCTTCGGGCGACATGGAGGAAATTTTTGCCGCCCTGCAGGCGAACGGGTCAGACTTCGCGAAAAGCACCCTGGCACTGCTCGAGGCGAAATCCCCTACAAGCCTGGTCTTGACCTTGCATTTGCTGCGCGCAGCGCAGAGCTCAGCCTCACTCGAAACCTGCCTCGACCGGGAATACGCTGCCGACGCATTGATCCTCAAGCGCCATGATTTCTACGAGGGCGTGCGAGCCGCCGTCATCGACAAGGATCGCAATCCCATCTGGTCGCCCGCACGACTGGGAGAGGTTGATCAAGAGGGGCTCGTTTCCGCCATCAAGCCGCTCCCTTCGCTGTTTTCAACAGCAACTGCGGACGATCTTTGAGGCAAGGAGAATAGATATGGTCCAGTCGATCGCCTTTATCGGTCTTGGCAACATGGGCGCGCCGATGGCCGGAAATCTGGTCAAGGCGGGTTACACCGTCAGCGGCTTTGATGTCGCTGAGGCTGCGCGCAAAAATGCGACGGAGCGCGGCGTCCGGGTGGTTGAAACCATCGGTGGGGCGGTCGGCGGCGCGGATGCCGTCATTACCATGCTTCCGAATGGCGAACTGGTGCTGGATGTCTGGAGGCAGCTTGTCGGCATTCTCTCACCCGGAACGCTCGTGATCGACAGTTCGACGATCGATGTAGAAGGCGCTCGGGCCGCGCATGGATTGCTGCCCGAATGCTTGACGATCGACGCGCCGGTTTCTGGTGGAACGGGCGGTGCCGAAGCCGGAACGCTAAGCTTCATGCTGGGTGGAGACGCTGCAGCAATCGAGGTCGCGCGTCCGGTGCTTGAACCGATGGCCGGCCGTATCATTCCTTGTGGAGCGGCAGGTTCGGGCCAGGCGGCAAAGCTCTGCAACAACATGCTGCTTGGCATTTCGATGATTGGCGCGGCTGAAGCCTTCGTGCTTGGAGAGAAACTCGGTCTTGAGCATCAGGCACTCTTTGATGTGATATCCACCTCATCCGGTCAATGCTGGTCGGTCAACACCTACTGCCCGGTGCCGGGTCCCGTTCCGACCTCGCCGGCGAACCGTGATTATGCCCCCGGATTTGCGAGCGCGTTAATGCTCAAGGACCTGCGCTTGGCAAACCAGGCCGCAACGGACTCCATGGCGATGACTCCGCTCGGTGCGCATGCCCTAAAACTCTATGAGGCTTTCGTTGCATCAGGCCATGCCCACGAGGATTTCTCGGCGATTATTGCGCTTCTGAGGGCCGCCAGTTCAGTCGATGATGGGAAGACCGGCTGATGGCAGCAAGCTTGCCAGCTCCTCGGGGATAAGATTGACGCCTGGGCGTTTCTTACTCTCCGCGTGGATAGCGCTGGTTTTCCTCAAGCACGTTGAGGTCCATGTGATTGCGCATGTATCGCTCTGACGCTTTTTGCAGAGGCTGGTAGTCCCAAGGATAATAGGCGCCGTTGCGCAGCGCCTTGTAGACCACCCACCGCCGTGCCTGGCTTTCGCGCACGGCCTCGTCGAAGGCGGGCAGTTTCCAGCGTCGGTCGATCTCTGCTGATAGCGCCGAAAGCACGTCGCGAAAGGCGGGATCGCCGGCAAGGTTGGTACGCTCTTCGGGGTCTGTCTCCAGATCGTAAAGCAGTGGTGGATCAGCGTCGCAGACCGAAAGCTTGTAGCGCCCGTCACGAAGAGCGACGAGTGGCGCAATAGAGCCTTCGGCCGCATACTCCATCGGCACGGGACCACGTTTGCCGCCCCCTGCGGCCAGGGGTGCCAGGTCCTCGCCATCCGTCCAGCGCTTCAACGAGGTGATGTCGAGCCCGGCCAATCCGCACAGCGTCGGTGTCACATCGAGGGTCGAGACAGGTGCGTCGATCCTTGCAGGCATCCAACCGGGCGCTGCGATCATCAACGGCACGCGCGCGGAGCCTTCGAAGAAGCACATCTTGAACCACAGCCCGCGTTCGCCGAGCATATCGCCATGGTCGGATAAAAACAGGATGATGGTGTCCTCCTCCATCCGGGTGGCTTTCAGGACTTGCAGGATCTCACCGATCTTCTCGTCGATGTAGGAGATGTTGGCGAAGTAGCCGCGTCGTGCGCGCCTGATTTGCTCCGGTGTAATGTCGAACGCCTTGTGATCGCACGCTTCCAACAGGCGTTTCGAATGCGGGTCCTGATCCTCAAAGGCGATCGCTTCCGACCGCGGATCGAGTGCCGGGCACTCCTCGTAGAGGTCCCAAAACTTCCTTCGGGCCACGTAAGGATCATGCGGATGAGTAAAGCTGACTGTGAGGCACCAGGGCCGTTCATCGAGGCGGCGTGACAGATCATAGAGTTTGCGCGTGGCGTTGTAGGCCACCTCGTCGTCATACTCCATCTGGTTGGTGATCTCGGCAACACCCGCGCCGGTGACGGAACCGAGATTGTGATACCACCAGTCGATACGTTGGCCGGGCTTGGTATAATCGGGCGTCCAGCCGAAATCCGCCGGATAGATATCCGTCGTCAGGCGTTCCTCAAAGCCGTGCAGTTGGTCGGGCCCGACGAAGTGCATTTTTCCTGAAAGGCCCGTGTAATAGCCTGCCGCCCGCAGATGATGGGCATAGGTCGGTATGTCGGATGCGAATTCGGCGGCATTGTCATAGACCCTTGTTCGACTGGGCAATTGACCGGACATGAAGGACGCACGGGCCGGCGCGCAAAGCGGGCTTGCCGTGTAGGTATTGGCAAAGCGGACGGACCGCTCTGCCAATGCTTTGAGATGGGGCGCGTGCAGAAAACCCGCAGGTCCGTCGGGGAAAAACGTCCCGTTGAACTGGTCGGCCATCAGGATCAGGATATTGGGACGGGCCATGTCGAAATTTCCGGCTTCAGAGCCCAAGCTTTGCCTTGACGGCGGCATCACCCGGTTTGCCGCCCAATGTCGTCACCCCTTGCAGCCAACCGTCAATTGATTTCGGGTTCGCCTTCAGCCAAGCCGTGGCCGCCGCTTTGGAGTCCTCGCCACCTAGAATTGAGCCCATCAGGCTGTTTTCCATGTCGATGTTGAACGTCAGGTTTTTGAACAGCTTTGCCGCGTTCGGGCACTGCTGAGGCCAGCCCGTGCGCGCCAGCGTGTAGACTTCCGCGCCGCCGAAATTCGGACCGAAATAGGCGTCGCCGCCGGAAAGATAGGTGATGTCGATCTTCTTGTTCATCGGATGCGGAGCCCAGGCGAGGAAGACCACCGCCTTCTTGTCGCGACCTGCCCGCTCCACCTGCGCCAGCATGGCCTGCTCGCCGGATTCCACCAATTGCCAGCCTTTGAGCCCGAAGTCGTTGGCATCGATGATTTTCTGAATGTTCTGGTTCGCAGGCGCGCCCGGCTCGATGCCGTAGATCTTGCTTTCAAACTCGTCCGCATGTTTGGAGAGATCGGCGAAATCCTTCACGCCCTTCTCCGCCATATAGGCTGGCACCGCCAGCGTGAACTTGGCGCCTTCGAGATTCTTCGTCATCACCTCGGCAGCCTTAGCGGCTTTCAGGTCATCGACGAAGGATTTCTGCGCTGGCATCCAGTTGCCAAGAAAGACGTCGATCTCGCCGTTTTTCATCGCCTGATAGCCGATCGGAACCGAGAGGGTTTTCACGTCCGCCTCATAGCCCAGCGCATCGAGCAGAACGGAAGCCACGCCATTCGTCGCGGTGATGTCGGTCCAACCCGGATCACTGAGGCGGACTGTCTTGCAGGCCGCATCATCGGCCGCTTTAAGTGGAGTTGAGAAGGCTGCCACCGATAAAAACAGACCAGCGGCTATGCGATGCAGGCTATAATCGATTTTCATTGTGGTTCCCCTTTATTAGTTTCCTTTATTGAGCGCAGCATTGTTTTTGCCTGTAAAGCAGGTATTTTTCGATAGTTGGCATAAGGAATTTTAATGTCAGAGCGACCGCTCGATCTTGGCTGGATGCGCATTTTCACCGAGGTGGCTCGTCGCGGCAGCCTAACGGCAGCGGCTGCATCGCTCAGGCTGACCCAGCCGGCTGTCAGCTACCAGATCCGCAGGCTCGAGGATGAACTTGGTGTTGCCCTGATCCGCCGCAAACATCGTGGGATAGAACTCACGGCAGAAGGGCAGCGGCTCTTCGAGGTCGCATCGCGCAGTGTCGACGCCATCGACCTTGTGACGGGCCAACTGCGTAAAACGGACGAGCGTCAGACGATCCGCCTGCACACGGACTATGCGTTTTCGTCACTGTGGTTGATCCCGCGCATGCACGGCTTTCGTCTCCTCAATCCCGATATCAATATCCAGATCGTCGCAACACAGGATCCGCTGGGTCAGGGTAAGCACGACAGCGACGTAATGGTCATCTTCGGGACAAAGCAGGATGCAGGCGAAGGAGCGGTCCTGCTGCTTTCTGAAAAGGTCACTCCGGTGTGCGCGCCCGCCTTGCTGGCGGATAAATCCGCAACCGCGAGCATTGCGGATTTCTCCAGACGTAAGCTCATTCATCTCGAAAACAATTCCCAGACGCATTGGTACGATTGGGCCGACTACCTGACCCAATTCGGCGTGGAGCGAGCACCCGAACACAGCGGCGGCGACATCAGCTTCAACAACTACGCGATGGTCGTGCAGGCAAGCATCTGCGAACAGGGTTTCGCGCTCGGCTGGGCGGGATTGATTGATCCTCTGCTGGAGGCAGGTGTGCTGGTAACTGCGGGTCCGAGCCTCGATGCACCGAACCGCGGCTATTGGTTGATGCGACCCAAGAGCAAAGACGTGGCGGTGGGTAAGCTGACAGAGTGGCTTATTGGCGAGCGTCAATGAAGTCGAAAATAAATGCGTTTTTACGCCCAGCCCTTGAAGTCGCTTAGCAGCGTTCCTCGATGTCCGCATCTCGTTCTATCAAGTGACATTGTTGTCAGTCTACAAGCCGGCAAGATGTGGTTGGCGACGCGCACCGGTAAGGTAGTCCCTGCGACAGAAACGATTAGATAAACTTGCCATTGCTGGTGGCGCATTTGAATATGCGTTCGTCGTTAATTGCTAATATACACGTCCAGGTTTCATTGTGGTGCAATATAGGCTTGGCATTTAACGATGTATTAGAATTATTGTGGCGTAAGGCGCAATATTATTATACATAGAGCTGCAGGATAATCCGCGCCGGGCTCTTTGAGGCATTTAATCTGAGGCATTTGAAGATTTTTGAAAGTGTCTACGCGTTGTGCGTGTAGCTCTCTTCACAAAGACGGTCCGGTTAATTCTAAGAAATATTTGTGATCAGTGAAGAGAAAATGCATCACCGGAATGCCGGTATTTACCTTGATTGATGCGAGTTGTTGTTTTGTTTGAGGCGGTGTTCACATGTTCTCTGAGTTCAAATTCTCCGCTTCTAAGTCTCTGATAGCAGTTGGAGTTGCCAGCGGAGCGATCAATATCCTGAATTTGACGGGATCATTGTTCATGTTGGAAGTATACGACCGTGTGCTGCCGAGCAGAAGCATTCCTTCTCTTCTGGCGTTATGTGTGCTCACGCTCACCTTGTTTGCTTTTCAAGCCCTATTTGACATCGTTCGCGGACGGATAATGATCCGGACTGCGAATCTCATGGAGGAACAGCTCAGTTCCCGCGTATACGAGGCCGTGGTTCGAGCGCCGCTTGTAAAATCGTTGCGAGGCGATCCAACGCAGCCGATTACGGACCTCGACAACGTAAGGGCATTTCTTTCTGGGCAAGGACTGAGCGCGTTCTTCGATTTTCCCTGGCTTCCCGTTTACCTGTTCATCTGTTTTCTGCTCCATCCGCTGATTGGGCTGACGGTTTTAGTCGGTGCGATCATCCTGATTATTTTGGCAGGTCTGACTGAATGGTCGACAGCGCGGCTGAACCATAATGCTTCCAATCTGCGGGGGCGTCGCAACAATTTCGTTAGCAGTAGCTTGCGCAGTGCTGAAGCTGCAAAGGCAATGGGAATGGTCCATACGATGTCCGCGATGTGGCGTGAGCATCAGGGTGCACTACGGTTTGAAACGAGCCGTACTGCTGACATTATCGGCGGCTTTGCCGCTTCTTCCCGTACCATTCGGATGGTTCTTCAGTCGGGGGTTATGGCAGTCGGCGCTTATCTTGTCGTTATGGGCGAAACGACGGCCGGAAGCATCATTGCCGGATCGATTTTGTCGGCCAAAGCGCTCGCTCCCGTCGAACTCGGGATAACAAATTGGCGCAGCTTTGCTTCGGCACGGAATAGTTGGGCAAGGTTAGGTGCCTTTTTAACCAATGTGCCGATTCCGACAGTAGAGACGACCCTCCCGAAGCCCTGCCGCGAGTTGTCTCTCGAAAATATAACTGGCGGTCCGCCCGGCGGCCGAGTGACCGTTTCTGATGTCTCGTTCTCACTTGAAGCAGGAGATGCTTTAGGGATTGTTGGGCCAAGTGGGTCGGGAAAATCCACTCTTGCAAGAATGATCGTGGGGATTTGGCAATCGTTGCATGGCTCGGTTCGCTTTGATGGAGCCAGTATCGAACAATGGCGTCCGCAAGATATAGGGAAGAGTATTGGCTATCTGCCCCAGTCTATTGAGCTTTTCCCAGGAACCATCGGTCAGAATATTGCTCGATTCGATCCCAACGCCACCTCCACGTCGGTCGTCTCAGCTGCTCGTGATGCCGGCGTTCACGAATTGATTGTTACCTTGCCCCAAGGCTACGACACGCGAATAGGCGATGGAGGTGAAGCTCTCTCCATGGGGCAGACGCAGCGCGTTGCGCTTGCTCGCGCGCTTTATGGTGATCCCTTTGTTGTGCTTCTCGACGAACCGAATTCCAATCTAGACAGGGACGGAGATATCGCGTTGAGCGCCGCGATCGCCTCCGTTCGTGCTCGTAAAGGCATCGTGATCGTCATTGCCCACCGGCCAAGCGCATTGGAAAATGTAAATAAGGTCATGGTTATGGCTTTCGGTCGGCTCCAGCACTTTGGCCACCGAGATGAGTTTCTTCGCCCGAACGGATCCAACGTGCATCCCATAAGCGGTAGTCCCGCTTCTAAGGAAATTGCCAATGCTGCAGATTGAAGCACATGGCCGATCACCGGCAATACAGGACAACAACGCAGCGTCTTTGCAGCGTTCGCTTCGTAGGCACTTCCTTATGGTGGCGGCACTATCCCTTGCACTTGTTGTCGGAATCGGCGGATGGGCGACCACGACTGAATTAGCGAGTGCGGTCATTGCACCTGGACGTGTCGTCATTGAAGGTAACTCGAAGGATATCCAGCACTTGGCGGGAGGCATCGTCAGCGAGATTCTTGTTAAGGAAGGAGACGAGGTTTCGGCGGGCGATATCCTGCTCCGTCTTGATCCGACGCTCGCAAAGGCGAACCTGTCAATCGTAGAAAGCTCGCTGTCCCGCTTCTACGCGCGCAGAGCGCGACTGATCGCGGAAATCAAGGGAGAAGACGAGCTGACAGTTCCCGGGAGCCTGCTCGCATTTCTTGATCCGACCGCTCGCGATCTAGTCATCGCTAGCGAGACAGGCATCCTAGAAAGTGGCTTGACTGCTCGTGAAGGATCTCGTCGGCAGCTGGAGACGAGAAAGCAACAATTATTTGAGGAGGCCAAAGGGCTTGCATCTCAGATAGCTGCAGTACAGGAACAAGCCGAGCTGATCGACGAAGAGACGAACCAAAGCGCTGCTCTCTACGAGAAACGCCTCATCACTTTGCAACGCTACAACCTTTTAAAGCGGCAGAAGGCTGATCTTGGTGGGCAGCTGGGACAACTCGTGGCGCAGAAGGCTCAGATTGAGGGTAAAGCGAGCGAGACCGATCTCCAGATACTTCAGTTGGAACGAGATCACTCGACGAAAGCAGCAGAAGATTTGACCGCAACAGAAGCGAGCATCGTTGAGTATGAGGAGCGTAGAGCCGCAGCGCTCGACCAGCTCAAGCGCCTTGAAATTTCGTCGCCTGTCAAGGGGCGGGTACACCAGATCGGGATCAATAATGTGGGTGCGGTGGTCCAGCCCGGTGCCATCTTAATGCGGGTTGTACCGGATCGCCAGGACTTCGAAGTCGAGGTCCGCCTTAGTCCAAAAGATATCGATCAAATACACCTCGATCAGAATGCCGAGATTCGATTCACCGCTTTCAATCTCAGTACTACACCAGATATGCCCGGAAAAGTTGTTTTTGTTGGTCCAGACTTGCAGGTAGATCCTAGGACAAATGAGCCATATTATACAGTAAAGTTGCGAATTAATGAGGCTCACATCGCATCTCTCAATGGAAAAGGTCTTTATCCAGGTATGCCTGCGGAGGTTTTTATCAAGATAGCAGACCGTAACGTGGCTTCCTATTTCACCAAACCTCTATACGATAGATTCTATAAAGCGTTTCGTGAAGAATAATATTTCATCATTACTGCTGTCCGAATACACTTTTTGATTGCCATGAGCCTGCTTTTGTATAATAAATTAATGATTAGTAATTATAGCCGCGCGAATTAAATTCAATTCGTATCAATCGGCAAATGAGGAGAGAAGAAATGGCATTTTCAGTACAGTTTGGTAACGGCGGTGCAGCAACCGTGGCGGATTTGAAGGCGGCTGAGGAAACGGTGAATGGTCTTCTGACCGATGAAACCGCTGCGCAGACCACCGGTTTGGGGCAAAGTTATCCTATCTCAACGGTCAACGTGCAAGGCGGAGGCAAGGTGGGCGTAGCTTACGATAAGGATCTGAACGGCTTCAGCTTCGACGTTGCCGGAGCATGGAATTCCGTTAAAAACGTGCTTGCGGTATCGGACACCGCGCAGAACATTCAGGTCAAGGATTTCGTTCATGCCGACATTCTGTTCGGAGGAAACGGCAACTCAACTGTTGAAGTCCTTAATGTCAAACGAGGAAACATCGAAACGGGCGCGGGTAACGACAACGTTCATGTCTCGCTTCTGTCAAACACCGCAGAATGGGTTAACGAAGTCCGAATTAATACCGGTAATGGAAGCGACAAGATCGTTATCACCCAGGGCGAGAGCCTTAAGGCCATTGGTGGCGTTGTAAATTCCTCTGCCACTAACGGTGGGAACGGCGTTACAGACGGATCTAACGCCGCTGTGTTTATTAATGCTGGCGACGGGGACGATACGATCGACCTTAGCGCAGTCACGCTGAAGTCTTCCACGGTGATCGGTGGGAAGGGCGTCGATACCATGTACGCCAGCGGCGGAGCGGATACATTTGTGTTCAACCTCGGCGACATGGGAAAAAAATCGCATACAGCAGATGTAATTTACGGCTTTGACGCCGCTGCAGACAAGCTCCACCTGAAAGGTACTAGCGCCAGCGATTGGGGATTTGCCGCTGACGACGGCAGCACCGTAATCACCTACAATGGTTCTGGCGTGCACTCAGGTGAGAAGATCATACTTGACGATGTTTTGATTAGTTCTGCTCCGAGCACTTGGTTGTTTGCTTGATCTTGTCGAGATGACGTATTCGCAACGGCGAGAATCGTCCATCCAGCTGGAAAACCCGTCGATTTATTCGGCGGGTTTTCTCATTAAAACGACGTTTCGTACTGTCTTTTTATCTTTTTGGCTGAAGTATCGTACAAAATTTGGTTATCTTTATTCAACGATGCTTATGGAAGTTTGGCGTCGCGGCATTAGTGGCCATATTTTTGTTATTTCGCCGGCTATAGGTCACCTTGATTAGGCCGCTTCGGCGTACATAGCGGTCTCTGGTTTAGATGTCGGCAGCGGCACATGGAGCTCCATTGCACCATTCTACAAGCTGGAAGAGATTTGCCACCGCGTCGCCTTGTATGGCTTTAATGCTTAGGGGTTGCTTAGGAAAGCTCAATGCATCCCGCCACCGCCAGCCTTCGTATCGACGTTGCGCAGGATCAGTGCCAGCGGAACCGCGAGTATGGAAATGACCGCCAGGACAAAAAACACGTCGATATAGGCAAGGTAGCTCGCCTGAGCGCCGACCTGCTGGCCGATGAACGCCATGGCCTGGTTTTGTGCGTCCACCACAGAGGAGCCGCGCTCTGCGAAGAAGCCCTGCAGGTTCTGCATGGTTTGATGATAGGCCGGATCCGCGGGATTGACGTGTTCGACCAGTCTGCTCTGGTGCCACTGCTCGCGGTGAGCCAGTACGTTGGAGGCGATTGAGACGCCGATCGAGCCGCCGGTGTTGCGGGCTGCGTTGATCAGGGCGGAGGCCTGGTCGGTCTGGTCTGGTCGCAGACCGTCGTAGGAGGCGGCGGTTATCGGGATGAAGATCAGCGGCAGGCCGAGACCCAGAATGCAGCGGGACCAGACGAAGAAGCTGAAATCCGCATCGGGGCTGAGGCGCGTCAGGTCGTACATGGAGAGGGCAACCATCGTCGCGCCAACGGCGATCAGATATTTTGGCTGGATGCGAGACGTCAACTGGCCTGCCATGAACATCATAAACATGGTCACCAGACCGCCTGGGGATAGCGCCAGGCCCGCCCATGTGGCGGTATAGCCATAATTTTCCTGAAGCACCTGCGGCACGAACTGGGTGGTGGCGATGAGGATGGCGCCGATTGCCAGCATCACGATCATGCACGAGCCGAACTGCCGCGTTGCAATCAGTCGCACATCAAGCACCGGGTTCTTGGCAGTCAGTAGCCAAGGAATCGATGCCGCCAGAGCGGCAAAGCAGATCATCGCTGTGACGATGATAAAGGTCGAGTCGAACCAATCCTCGATCTGGCCGCGGTCGAGCATGAGTTCCAGCGATCCGAGGAACGTCGCGACCAGCAAGAAACCGATAATATCGAAACGGATGCCGCATTGGCGCATCTCTTCGCGCTTTTTCTTCTGGTCGTCGGAATCGTTGACCAGGAAATAGACGAGTAGGAAAGCAAAAATGCCGACAGGCCCGTTGATCAGGAAACACCAATGCCAGGAGAGATTGTCGGACAGCCAGCCGCCAAGTGTCGGGCCGACGACGGGTGCGACTACCACGGCGATGCCGAAAATCGCAAAGGCCTGACCGCGTTTTGCCGGAGGAAAAGCGTCGGTGAGGATCGATTGGGACACTGGCACCATGCCGCCGCCGGCAAAGCCTTGGATCATGCGAAAGACGAGAAGCGACGGCAGATCCCATGCCAGCCCGCACATGACGGAGGCGACCGTGAACATGGCAAGGCAAACGAGGTAGAACCGCTTGCGACCATAGCGCTGGGCAATGAAGCTGGAAGCGATCAGCGCGATGGCGTTGGAGACGAGATAGGTGGTGACGACCCAGGACGCCTCGTCGGAACTGACGGCCAACCCGCCGGAAATATAACGCAGAGCGACGTTGGCGATGGTGGTGTCGAGCACCTCCATGAACACGGCGAGCGCCACGACGACCGCCACCAACCAGGGATTGGTGCTTTGGCCACTCGCCATTGCGCCGGTTCCGCCTGTCGCTGTCGCGGTTGCCATATCCGGTCCTCGATCCTGATGTGTGGATTAGCCTCTGGGGCGAACGGTCACGGTGGGTTCGACCGACATGCCCGGACCGATGGAGACATCCTTCGGCCAATTATCAACCGTGATCTTCACCGGCACGCGCTGGGTGACCTTCACATAGTTGCCTGTGGCGTTCTCTGCTGGGAGCAGCGAGAAGGCGGTGCCGGAACCCGGCTGCACAGAGTCGACCTTGCCGTGCAGAAGGTGATCCGGATAGGCGTCGATCGTGAGTTCCACCGGCTGGCCGGGGCGCATGTCGGCCAGTTGCGTTTCCTTAAAATTGGCCGTGACCCAAATCTCATCCGGCACGAACATGGCGATGGCCTGGCCCGCCTGGACGAATTGTCCTTTCGCACCACTGATCTTTACCACGCGACCAGGCTGCGCGGCGGTTAGCGTCGTGTAGTCGAGGTTCTGGTCGGCGCTTTCCTCCTGGGCCTCTGCCTGCTTCAGGCTCGCCTCAGCGCTGGTGCGCTGTGCTTCTGCGGCGACCTTGTTCTTCATTGCCGAACTGATGTTGGCCTGGGCTTCCGCATATGCCGCCTGAGCCTGGCGCAGGTTTGATTCTGCCTGCTGGGATGTCTGCAGGCTGCCAGCGCCGCCCTGCTGCAATTGGCGCTGTCGGTTGGCATCGTCTTTCGCAAACTGCAGAGCGGCGCCCGATGAGGCCTCACGCGCCTTTGCTTCATCGATCGCAGCCGACGCGACATCGATCTGTGCCGTCGCATTGATAATCGATGCCTTGGCCGCTTCCACCTGGGCCTCGGCCTGGTCCACGGCGATCTGATAATCGCGCGGGGCTATTTTGGCGATCACGGCGCCAGCCGCGACGTGGGCGTTGTCAGTAACGGCGACATCTTCAAGATAACCGGAGACCTTCGTCGCGAGCGCGAAACTGCGCGCATCGACAAAGGCGTCATCCGTCGTCTCATAAGGATAGAAATAGACGAGCCAGACGAAGTAGGTAGCGATCCCGAGCCCAATCAGACCAACAATGATGAGCGCCGCCCAATAGGGATGTCGGCGTATCACCGATGGCTTCTTGTCTTCGTGCTTTGGTTGTTGACCGTCGGTTTTTGTCTGAAGCTCGCGATCCTGCGGATCGCCGTTTTGCTTCGCTTCGTTCTCGGAAACGGCGCGCTGAGCTTGAACCACGATATGCCTCTAAAAATAAGCTGAATATTCGACCTGAACGCAAGACGAACTTAAAAGTTCCGGGCAAAGTTGCACCGCAAAAGAATCCTGAGAGTGCCTCGTTTTTTTGACGCGACGTCCTCTCAGATTACGGTTGCGTGGTCAGAGACGCACTGAGATCTCACGGGCTGGTGGTGTCCTTGCCGGCGTTGTGAAACTTGTTCTCGCGGCGTTTGCCGAAGAGCCGCAACGTTTCAAGATGCTCGCGCTGCGCGATGTAGAAGGCATTTAAAAACTCCAGTTCCTTGCCTGGCGTCACAGCTTCGGGGTAACCGATCTTTTTGATGATCGCTTGGGCGATCTCAATGGCCTGCTTGTCGCGAAGACGCGTGTTTGGATCTCTGAGCAGGCCTTCCAGGGTCTGCAACTCATAGCTTCCGTATATATCCAGATGTTCCGGCCTGAACTCGAAGCCAGCCTGGGTCGCCTTGATGGTGGATGCGGCGGCTGCAAGATCGGGCAGGAGGACTGAGCGGGGATTTTCAATGACGAGGGTCCCCGCCATGAGATCGCCGAGCCGTTGCCGCCGATTGCTGGATAAAGTGACGGCCACGACGATGACGAGCCAGAAGAGGGTTGTCCATGTCAACCAGACGGGTGACTCTGAAAATAACAGGCCTAAAGGCGTGAATATCTCCACCTCCTTCATGAGATTTCGTGTGGCAATCTGATGCGGCGTCAGGCGGCGTCCTTCGACATTCACAACGCGGATACCGGCGATCCGTTTTCCCAGCGTGCGGCCATTCCAGATCAGTTCTGACAAAATGTAGTAGGGCGTCCGCAACAGGAATCCTAAAAGCGCAATCGCCGTTGCTCTGGCGCTCTCCTCCAATGCGCCACTCAGCGAAAGCACAATGATGCAGATGAGCGCGACGACGAAGGTCATCACGAAGTCGATGAACTGCGCGCCCAGCCGCGATGCGACAGACGCGATGTCAAGGTGAAGCGCAACGCCTTCCGGCGGCATCAGTTCTTCTACACGCTTGCCGTCGCGAAAGATCAGGCTCATCGCTCGGTCTCTTTCGATGGCGTCCTGTCGCGGCCCGACAAGGTCAGCCAAGCCACCCACAGAGCCCCCACACCCCACCCGATCGCGATCCGCCACAATGGGTCTTGAATGGTCTGGCGCAAGAAACCCTCCAGAAAAGCGGCAGCAATGAGCATGATGGCCGCAAGGAAGGCGAGCTTGACGGCATCGTGGGCCTGTTGCCGCAAGGCATCTCTGCGGCGCAACGCGCCGGGCAGGAGGACGGCGAGCCCGAGACGCGCGCCACCCGCGCAAGCAATCGCAATTGCCGCAAGTTCCGTGACGCCGTGGATGGAAAGCCAGGCGAACACGTCGTAGCCCAGCCCGTGTTGGGAGAACATGGCGAAAAATACGCCCAGTATCATGCCATTATAAAAGGTCAGTGCGAAGCTTGGAATGGCGGCGAAGATGCCAAGGGTGAAAATCAAAACGGCAATCGTCGTGTTGTGGGAAAAAAGGTAAGCCATAAAGGCCGCCAACTCGTCGGTGGCGTTCCCCTCATTTCCATAGATCGTAGATCGAAGCAGGTCTGCCGAGGCGGAGGGCGTGCGATCACCCGCCAGATCGGCCGGCACAAGCGCATAAAACCAGCTGTGATCGTCGAGATAGAGTTTGTACCCAACGGCGGCCCCGAGGATCATTGCGAAAAAGCCGATGAACAAGGGGAGGTAGGACCGTCGTACGGCCTGCGGGATACCACAGATCAACAGCCGGCTTATCAGGCCACTCACGCTTTCCTGCGGTGCATAGACCACGAGATAGGCGCGGGCGCACAGGCTCTCGAGATAGGATATCAGCGCCTTGTCCAGCGAGATGTCGCGCGCGACGCTGAGCGAATTCATCGCCTGCCTGTAGCCGGAGGTGAGCGAGCGCACCTCATCATAGTTGAGTGTGGCCACGCCGCGCTTTTCGACCCGTGTCACAAGCTGGTCGAGCACCCGCCATTGTGCCTCCCGCTCGGCTCGAAACCGCGCCGAGCGCAGCATGTCCAACGGTGCCGGTGTCTGTGTGGGCACGCTCGGCATTGCGACATTAAGGTCGACATTTGGCCCGGTCATAGCATCTCGCGAGATTTGATTTCGATGTAGCGGCCAATCAGATCGGATGTGAGCGCTTCAGGCGTGCTGTCGAGGCACATCACACCGAGACGGGAAAGCGTTTCCAGGACGGTTCGTCGCTCCTGCGAAATCTGGCGGGCGGCAACCGATCGTGCGACACTGTCCAGCGTCAAGATGTCGGGTTCGATCAGCGTCTTGATACTGGAGTCACTCAGCGCGATGTAGACGATGAAATGCTGCTTCGCCAAGGTGCGGATCGTTTCCACCATCAGTTCGGCCGTCGTACTGTCCACGAAGTCGGAAAAGATGATGATGAGCGAGCGCCGCCTCAATTGACCGGCGAGATAGGTAAGGCCGAGCGTATGGTTGGTTTCGTGCGCCTCGTAGCGCAATGTCGCACACGCTGATTGCACCCTGGTGAAAGCGGCGCGCCCTGGTGTGGCGGGCAGAAACAGGCGAGGCCGGCTGTCGAAATTGTAGAAGCCGACCAGATCACCCGCCTGTCCGGCTGCCCAACACGTTGCCAGTGCGGCATTGATGGCGCGGTCGAGCTTTGCGATACCGGCAATTTTTTCGGCCATCAGGCGCCCGGAATCGACGCATAGAATGATTTGCTGATTGCGCTCGGCCGTCAAGTCCCGCACGACAAGGCTGCGCATGCGCGCGGAGCGCTTCCAGTCGATACTGCGCGTATCCATGCCAACTGCAAATTCGCGCAACTGGTGAAACTCAGATCCTTGTCCACTCAGCCTCATGTCTTTGCTGCCAGCCTCAAGCGGCAGGATCTGTGTGTTGATCGCTCCCGACAGCACGGGCGAAATGTCGGGCGCGACGGTGATCTTGCGGGCGATGGGCGCGCGAACAACGACTTCAAGCAGCTTTAGCCGTGAAGTCCATTTCAGCCAGATCGTTTCGACCTTGAACACCCCGCGGCGCGTCAGGCGGATATCCATTGACGACGTGGTTGTCGCTTTTCGGTTGGCTCCGTGATCGAAAGTGGTGACGTCCTGGGCCACAAGCTCGGGCTCGAGATCAAGCCGGGCTTCCATCTTTAAGGGCAAGGCGCCGCGATGCGGCGAAAGCTCTACCGACAATTGCACATTGTGGCCGACGAAACCTCGGCTCGGCAGATCAAAGGCGATCTCGATCCGCTTCGACCAGACCGACAGCGCAATATCGAGCAAGACCGCTATTCCCACGATGCCCCAAAGACCCACGATCACGATATCGACACCGGGCCACCACACGGCTGTCAGCACCGTCAGCGCGGTCATGATCAGAACGAGAGCAATGAGGGAGGAAGAGGGGCGCATCTATCGCGGTGCATCCATACGGTTCAGGATGGTACGAAGCACGTCTTCGGTCGTCCGGCCATCGATTTCCGCTGCGGGAGAGAGGATGATGCGATGGCGCAAGGCTGGCACTATCAGTGCCTGAACGTCGTCCGGTAGGCCGTATTGACGTCCCCCGAAAGCTGCCCGAACGCGCACCGCTGCCGATAGCGCGTCGGCTGCGCGTGTCGAGGCGCCTTGAAGGATCTCCGGATCGGAGCGCGTCGCCCGGACGAGATCGACGATATAGGTGAGGATGCTGTCATCGAGATGAATGCTGTCGATCAGCGCCCGACCCTCGGCAAGAATGGAGCTGGTGACGAGCGGCCGAATGCCCACTTCGTTCAGTTTCGTCTGGATCGGTTGACCCGCATGACGTTTCAGGATGGCGATTTCTGTCTCACGATTGGGAAAATCGATGACGAGTTTGAAGAGAAAGCGATCAAGCTGCGCTTCCGGCAGGGGGTAGGTGCCATGCTGCTCGATGGGGTTCTGCGTGGCGAGCACGAAGAAGTCCAGGCCGAGTGGGTAATCGGTGCCGTCGATCGTCACCATGCGCTCATTCATGGCCTGCAAAAGGGCGGATTGGGTCTTTGGAGGCGCTCGGTTGATTTCATCGGCAAGCAGGATGTTGGTGAAGACTGGCCCTTTGGTCAGATGAAATTGACTGGTCTGGAAGTTAAAGAGATTCACGCCCAGAACATCGCTCGGCATCAGGTCCGGCGTGAATTGAATGCGCCGGTACTGCAGGTCCATGACGGCCGAGACCGAACGCGCGAGCAAGGTCTTGGCGGTGCCGGGTGGTCCTTCGAGAAGGCAGTGGCCGCGCGCAAAGATCGAGATCAGGATCATATCGATAAGGGCGTCCTGCCCCTGCACGGTCTTGGCTATCTCGCCGCGGATCGCGACAACCAGATTGCGAAACTCATCTAGATTCAAGCTTGATGCTCCCTAGTTGTTTTTTAAATGTTTCAAGATGCCGATGCAGATCGGGCTGGGTCATGGCTTTGCCGCGGTTCATAAGTTCTTTCGATATCGCTTCGAAAGCCTCGGCACTGGAACGGTCGCGCAAGGCAAGATGGCGAAACATTCGTTCGATACCGGCGTCGTTGGCTGCATGTGGTCCAAACAAGAGGCCGGCTTTGTCGGCAAGCAGGTTATGAACAAATTGCGCGGTCATACGTCCGTCATTGCCGGACAGGCGCAAAAGCCGGGCGGTCGCTTCGGTGGCCGCAGCTTTTGACAGATCGGATGTCGCCTCGGTCGTCAGCGGTTTGCCGAAACGGACCGCGCCGCGCCAGAAACAGACCGCAGCCACGAGAATGATGGCACCCCAGATGAACCATAAGTGATATGCGAGAAAACGATCTGGATCAGCGGGGTTGGACGCAACTGCGTCAGTTGTCGCAAGATAGACGGGGCGCCTGCCGAAAAGGCCGCGCAACTCGTCGATCATGGAGATGGCAAAATCGGCATTTTCGCCGAGCGCCAGCCCATGATTATTGAGGAGATCGGGATCAGAAAGGACATAGAACTCAAAGTCGAAAGTACATTTTAGCAGCAGCGGGCCCGCTTGAAGCCCAGCCATTTCCTCGCAGTTCGAGGGGGTTTGGTCGCGGGAAAAGACCTGTGCTTGATAGATCCTAATCGTCTCGACACGGTGTCTTAGAATGGATTGTTGCGCCTGCCTGAAACGCGGTCCCGTCCTTTTGATGTGAAGATTGGGGATACCGATCCGGGCGAGGGCGTCGTCGACGTCGGATGACGGTATCAGAGCGTCTTCACGGGCAACGCCCTGCTCAAGACGATCGGCTCGCCATTTTGGTAATACGATCAGGGTTGGGGTGATGCTGGGTTTGTCGCCGAAGACCGCTGAATGCGTACGTCTGTCGCCATCGCCTATTATCCGACCGGCTCTAGACCAAGGCAGCGGCACGATGCGGAGCGAGGCGCGCGAGACTGGCGAATTGGTCGACGGGTCGGTGCGCGCAACCTGGATGCCCGAGGACCGCAGCCAGACTTCCAGTCCCCTATAGCCGGTGGGGGAGCGATCAAAATCTGCGTTCTCCTGAGCCATTCCTGCGCCGGCATGCGCCAGTGTGCTGAACAGCACGACCAAAAGGAGGATCAAGCGGGACCTAAACACGAGCCGAATCTCCACTGAAAAGCAGAGGCTGTGCTACCTGCAACAGTTCCGAAAAATCGCTTTCCGCAGGGACCTTCCCTCCATAATGGGCGAGTTCAGTCTGTAAAAGCAGACGTCGCAACTCATCCCGATGCTCCATCTTCTTGGGCAGTCTAACAAACACCGTCCGTTCGGTATCCGAACGTAAGACATGCGTTCCCGTCCGCTTGGCCGATTGAAGCAGGCATTGTCTCAGCAATTGCACAAGCGCCTCCCTTCGATCCGGCATGGCGGCGATGTGTGCCAGGAAATCGCGCGGCTTTTCGTTGGCGTCACGTGTGGTGCTTCGCCAGTTTTCCGGTTTCTCGCTTCGGTTCGGCTGCGTCGCCATCGGTGCGCGCGACAACAAGACACCGCCATTGCCGAAAAACATCCACAGGACGATGATGGCAACGAGGACGATCAGGACGATAAGCACACCCAGAAAGCCGCCGAGGGCGGGCGGGCTCGACACCGCCGGTGGCACCTCGGAAGGCCTAGGGGCCTCCGGCTTCGCCTGGGTCGGCCCCTCGGGATAGGTCAGCGTACAGCGCACTCCATTTTGTAGGCACTGTGCCTTGTAATTTTCGGCGCTCCCCAACGGCTCTTGAGCCACCGCTCCCACCGGAGCGGTGGCAACCGACCATAAGACAGCCAGCCACAACAATGGCTTCAACTGGCGTTTCAGGCGAACACCTCTGCGGAGGACTGCGGGTTCAAAGTGTCTAGGCCAAACTTGTTGGGACCTTTTGTTCCGGGAAGGAGAACGAGTATAAGTATTGCAAGACCTATAATAGGGCTGATGGGGGGGATCATGCTCGCAACTATTAAGCCCAGATACCACCAGCCGGAAAGATTCCTGTCATGGAACCGGCGAACAGTAAGGGATATCTGCGGCAGAAACATTCCGAGGAACAGTAGCCCCGATACTATCATCATTACGATGACGGAGGATGGAATACCTTCTTCTTGATTGTGGCCCAGTGAAAGCAATCCCATGATCACCAAGCAGAAGAACCCCACGAGATAGTAGAAAAGCTGAAACCACCAAAATTCAGATCGGCTGGCTCTGCCAGAGAAGGTGGCATATTTCTCTTTAAGAACCGTCCGAACCGCTTCTTTAAAACCCATTTTACACCCCGTTCTGCCCCATGCTGATTATCTGTGATCTTTCAAGAGTTCAGTTTTTGACGCTCCTGTACCATGCCGAAGCCTCTAACTCAGTTTGCGCTTGTCCCCATCGAGTGCCGCAGAGCACATGTAGGCCGCAAGCTTGATCTACTTCTTCAAACCTTGCGAAGAACGAAACCGACCTCTACTCCGATCTTACGCAGCTGCACGTCAAGACACGTTCAGATTGTATTGAAGGCACTTCGATCATTCCAAATTATGTTTTACTGCCAAGAGGGTTTGCCTGCCCGGCGTATCTTCAATCATTAGTGCAAAATCGTGATACTTCAACAGGAAGATGCTTTATTTTCCAACGAAAACACAGTATTAGCTGCGCGAAATATAAGTGTAATATTTAGAGATTTCTGCGCAATAGCGGTCATATCTGAAGACTAAAATCATCAAAGATCATCAATTTCGGGTTGATATCAATAAAGGTCGGTATCGAGGAATTGAATTGTTTGCCTGAATTACCACGCGCCAACTTTTGTTGAATTATTTATATTTGTTTCCCAAAGTTTTGAGACGGATTTGCATGGTTCGCTGAGCCTTCATCCATCGTAACCTCTGCACCACCTGCCGCGACCTTCCATTGGTTCGAAAGGGTACGAAAGCGCCTAATAGCGAATATCATGGTTGATGAGGTGGAACCGACTTTCGCTGGGTCCATTGTAGCTTTGAGCTTGGCTTCGCCAACGCCTCTGCAGCGCGCACGCGTGCAGTTCTTCCATTCATCAAACCACAAAGGATTTGGCTATGACCGAGCGTAAGCAAGGGAACCATTCGCCGAGCACTGACAATTCTCTTCATGAGCTTACGCCCGGCTCCGGCCAGGCAAGCTTTGAAGAGCAGCGTGGCAAAGGCGACGAACTGCAGCAGACGATTGGTGCGGACGGTGGGGAAGGCGCAGCCTATCTGACCGACAATTTCGGCCACCGTATTTCGGACAATCAGAATAGCCTCAAGGCGGGGAGTCGAGGTCCCACCCTGCTGGAGGATTTTGTCCTTCGCGAAAAGATCTTTCATTTCGACCACGAGCGGATCCCCGAGCGGATCGTGCATGCCAGAGGGTCGGGCGCGCATGGCGTGTTCGAATGCACCAAGGCCATACCACACCTGACCAAGGCGTCTATCTTCCAGGAGGAAGGGAAGAGCTGTCCTGTTTTCGTGCGTTTTTCGACGGTCGCCGGTGGTGCCGGCTCTGTAGACACGCCACGTGATGTCAGAGGCTTCGCGGTGAAGCTCTACACCGAAAGCGGCAATTGGGATCTGGTGGGCAACAACATCCCGGTCTTCTTTATCCAGGACGCCATCAAGTTTCCGGATCTTATCCACAGTGTCAAAATGGAAGCGGACCGGGGTTACCCTCAAGCGGCTTCGGCTCATGATACGTTCTGGGATTTCGTCAGCCTGATGCCGGAATCGATGCACATGATCATGTGGGCAATGTCGGATCGCACGATCCCGCGGTCCTTCCGCCACATCGAGGGCTTCGGCGTCCACACCTTCCGTCTGGTGAACGCTGAGGGCGAGAGCAAGTTTGTCAAGTTCCACTGGAAGCCCAATCTTGGCCTGGCGTCTACCACCTGGGACGAAGCCGTAAAGATTGCCGGTGCCGACCCGGATTTCCAACGCCGCGATCTTTTCGAATCCATCGACCAGGGCGATTTCCCTTCGTGGGATCTAGGGATCCAGGTGTTTGATGAAGAATGGGCTCAGAAGCAGCCCTATGACGTGCTGGACGCCACCAAACTTATTCCGGAAGAGGACATTCCTGTCGAGATCATCGGTCGGATGACGCTCAACAGAAACGTCGACAACTTCTTTGCTGAGACCGAGCAGGTCGCGTTTCTGCCAAGCAATATCATTCCAGGTATCGACTTCAGCAACGATCCACTGCTTCAGGGCCGACTGTTCTCATATCTCGACACCCAGAAGTCCCGGCTCGGCACGACGAACTTCCATCAAATCCCTGTCAACGCGCCGAAGTGCCCTTTCCATAACTTCCAGCGCGACGGCATGATGCAGACGCTGGTTCCCAAGGGAAGGGCAAACTACGAGCCGAACAGCCTGAGCCAGGCAGGCGAAGACAGCGGACCACGCGCGTCTGTCGCGACCGGCTTCTCGACATTCGAGACCAACGACGAGCGAAACAATCCGGCCCAGAAGCTTCGCCAGCGTGACGAACTTTTTGCCGATCACTACAGCCAGGCTCGCATGTTCTTCCGTTCGCAGACGGAGAGCGAAAGAACGCATATCGTCTCCGCGATCGTGTTCGAACTCTCGAAAGTGCAGCTCGCGCATGTTCGGCAAAACGTCGTATCGAACCTGCGTAACATCGAGGAAGACTTGGCGCGTCGGGTCGCGGATGGTCTGGGCATCGATCTTCCCGCAAAGTCCTCGCCGAAAAAAGAGCCGATCGACATGCCGGTCTCAGACGCCTTGTCGATCCAGAAGAACGCTCTGGAAGCCCTGGAAGGCCGAAAGATTGGGGTGCTGATCGATGATGGCTCCAACAAGAGCGCGGTCGATAAACTCCTGAAAGAGATCAAGCAGCAAGGTGGAACTCCCTTTGTTGTTGCCAGGAAAGTCGGCGGCGTCAAACTCAATGGCGGTACGATGCCCGCAGACGGTCAGCTTGCAGGATCGCCTTCCTTCCTGTTCGACGCGGTCGTTTCCATCCTCGCTCCGGAGGCTGCGCAGAAGCTGACGAAAGAGGCTGCGGCGATCCAGTGGTTCATGGATGCCTATGGTCACTGCAAGACGATCGGCTACTGTCCTGCCACCAAGGCACTGCTCGACAAAGCAAATGTCGAAATGGATGAAGGTGTCGTCCCAGTCGATGATTTTCTGAAGGTCGGCGCCAAGCGCCACTGGGATCGTGAACCGCTGGTGCGCGATCTTCCCTGACAGATGCATAAGAGGGGTGGCGTTGCTTTACGCCACCCCTCTAACGCTTTTTCGCTCTTTTATCTTTCGGGCAACTCGTCCAACAGACCAAAAACTTAAAGTGCCGCTCGCACAGAGGCGCGTTCAACGATCTCGGTTTTCAGGACAACCTTACGCGCGGTTTCCGTTGCGCCATTCAAGCGCTTGACGAGAAGTTCAGCCGCTGTCGCGCCGAGATCGTAAACAGGCTGGCGCACCACCGTCACTGGCGGCGACGTCACCGATGTCCAGTCCGCGTCGTGGAAGGAAACAAGGGACACGTCGTCCGGGATTGTAAGACCCAACTGGCGGTGGACTTTGAACGCTTCGAGCGCGATCATGCTGTCCGAGGCAATAATGGCCGTTGGGCGTTGCGGCGATTGAAGCATGTCGGTGACGATCCGCCGGGTCTGGTCGGGTGTCACGGCACCGACGCGCACCCATTTCCCCATATCGCTCAGGCCAGCCTCTTCGCAGACACGGAGATATCCTTCTATGCGCCGCCGCACGGAAGCGGTGCTGATATCCTGAAGCGTGCGGAAGGTATGGTCCGGTGTGTCGCAGGCGGTAACATAGGCAATGCGGCGGTGGCCGAGTGAAACCAGTTGCCGCGTAATGCTCTCCGCAGCATGCCGATCATCAGCAATCACGGTGTCAACAGCAAGAGTATCGCTGCCACGGTCGAGCAGCACCAGCGGCAACCCCGAACGCACAGCCTCGTGCAAATGATCGACGTCATCATCCCTGGCTGGCGAAACGATGAGACCGTCCACCCGCTTGGAGAGCAAGGTGCGAATGGCTGCCTTCTCCGCATCGATGTCCTCACCGGAATTGCTGAGAATGACCGTAAAGCCAGCCTGTCGTGCGACGTCGGTGATACCGCGAACGGCAAGGCTGAAAAACGGGTTTTCGATATCGCCGACCACGACACCAATCGAACCCGAGCGGCCGGTGGTCATGCTGCGGGCAAGCTCGTTCGTTCGATAACCAAGGGCGCGGGCTGCCGCCGTGACGACCTCACGCACGCGGTCGCTGACGGTTCCGTATCCGCCTAGAACACGCGCGGCCGTTGCCTTCGAGACGCCGGCTTTGCGCGCGACGTCGGCCACAGTGACGGAAGAGTTCTTGGGCGGGCTTTTGTCCATAAATGACAGCCTTACAAGAGAACTTGACGACTGGCAAATGCGAAGCTAACAATTGCTAAATATGAAAGAGACCGGTCTCTTTTTAAATGAGACCGGTATCAATCCAATAAGAAGACTTTCAGCATTCGAAACTGCATGGGCCGGGATTGGTGGCTTCGCGCCGTCTTCCGGATGGGACCCGTGCGCCTTGACGACATCGCAAACAACAACTCCAGAGGACATGACGCCAATGCGACTGACTGAAGCTTTTACATCTCCACTGACCAAGATGCGTGCCGCGGCCGTCGCGCTCACCTTCGGTTTGATCGCCGCCGCCGCGCCAGCGCTTGCCGATAATCCGCTAGGCCTTATCGACCAGAATACCATCAGCGTCGGGACCATGGGCGACGCCAAGCCCTACGCTTTCACTACGGCAGACGGCAATTTCACTGGTTTCGACATCGAGCTCTTTCTCAATATTGCCGAGCGCATGGGCTTCAAAAAGGACCAGGTGATCTTTACGGGTCAGGAATTCTCGGCATTGATGCCGTCAGTGGCGAACGGCCGCTTCGACGTCGCTGCAGCCGCGATCGGTACAACGGCCAAGCGCAAGGAGACCGTTGATTTCTCTGACGGTTATCTTGCCGGCTTCCTCAGCGTCCTGACCTCCGAGGATATCAAGGATGCTGCGGGTCTCAAGGGCAAGCGCCTCGGCGTCGTCCAGGGCACGCTTCAGGAAATCTATGCCGAGAAGAACTTCGCCGGCACCGATCTCGTGAAATTTCCGGACAACAATTCTGCCGTTTCGGCCCTGAATAACGGCACGGTCGATGCCCACTTCCTCGATTTCGAGGCGGCAAAGGACTATTCCACCCGCTATCCGGCACTGAAGATCGCCGTCAACATTCCAAGCTTCGATGCGCCTGCCGGCTTTGTCATCCGCAAGGGTAACGACGCCCTGCGCGAGGCGATCAACAAGGCGCTGAAAGAGGCGATGCAGGACGGAACCTGGAAGAAGCTCCACGAAAAGTGGTTCCCGGGAACGCCCATGCCTGCGACATATCTTCCCAAGCAGTAATGCCACCTTCCGGTTCGGCCTTTATCGGTCGAACCGGCCTTTCTTTCTAAAGTGTGTGGCGATCATTTGAATTCGCTCCTTCCGCTTTAGGTTCTTCTTCTGTCGCATGTCGTTACCGCAAAACCGGTGGCCACTTTTGGGCGACATGCTCTAGGGATTTCTGATGAACTGGCTTGAAAACCTGCGCCGCAGCTTCCTTGACTGGAACGCCATGGCCGAAGTGCTGCCAACCATGATCACGGTTGGTTTGAAAAATACGCTGATACTTGCTGCGACCTCTACGGTGCTTGGGGTGGTCATTGGCATGGTGCTCGCCATCATGGGCATTTCCCGCTCGCCTTGGCTGCGCATTCCCGCCCGGCTCTACACAGACATCTTTCGTGGCCTTCCGGCGATCGTTACCATCCTGTTGATCGGGCAGGGCTTTGCCCGCATCGGCCGCGAACTTTTCGGTCCATCCCCTTATCCGCTCGGCATTCTGGCGCTCAGCCTGATCGCCGGCGCCTATATCGGCGAGATTTTCCGCTCCGGTATTCAGAGCGTCGATCGTGGCCAGATGGAAGCGTGCCGCGCCCTTTCGATGAGCTATGGTCAGGGCATGCGCATCATCGTCGTGCCGCAGGGTGTTCGCCGCGTGCTGCCGGCACTCGTCAATCAGTTCATCGGTAACGTCAAGGATTCGAGCCTCGTCTACTTCCTCGGCCTTCTGGCCTCCGAGCGCGAGATCTTTCGCGTCGGACAGGACCAGGCGGTGGTGACTGGTAATCTTTCTCCATTGCTGATGGCCGGTGTGTTCTACCTGATCGTGACCGTACCGCTTACCCACGTCGTCAATATGATCGATAATCGGCTGCGGCTTGGCAAGCAGCGTCCTTCGACCATCACCAGTGGCCTTGAGGAAGTGAGTGAGCTCGATGGTGCGTCCCGCGCCACCGGCACCGTCTTCAAGGGCGGCGGCCTGGATGTGCGCAATCTTGGGATGGCGTATGGCGATCTCGATGTGCTGAAGGGCGTCGATCTTTCGGTAAAGCCGGGCAGCGTCACCTGCATCATCGGTCCCTCCGGCTCAGGGAAATCCACCCTGTTGCGTGGGATCAACCGGCTCGTCGAGCCGAAGAGCGGCGATATTCTCTTCGACGGAGAAAGCATTCTGGGCATGAAGCCGGAGAGGCTGCGCCGTCGGGTCGGCATGGTTTTCCAGCACTTCAATCTTTTTCCCGATCACACGGCGCTCGAAAACGTCATGTTGTCTCTGACGAAGATCAAGGGTCTGCCCGCCGCCGAGGCCGAGCGTATCGCCAAGGCGAAGCTCGCCGAGGTCGGCCTTGCGAGCCGCCAGCATCACCGCCCGGGCGGTCTGTCCGGTGGGCAGCAGCAGCGCGTCGCCATTGCTCGTGCGCTGGCCATGGAACCTGAAGTCATCCTTTTTGATGAGGTGACGAGTGCGCTTGATCCGGAACTGGTCAAGGGCGTGCTCAATCTCATGGCAGATCTCGGAATGCGTGGCATGACCATGGTCGTCGTGACGCACGAGATGGGGTTTGCCCGCCGCGTCGCTGATCAGGTTGTCTTCATGGATGAGGGACGCGTGGTAGAGGCAGGCCCGCCGGAGGCGATATTCGACAACCCGCAGAGCCCGCGCCTTCAGCGCTTCCTCGCGGAAGTGCTCTGAGTATCAGGAGAAAATAAGATGACACGAACACTCAAATGGGGCGTGCTGGGCTGCGCAGGGATCGCTGCCAAGGCCGTTATTCCCGCCATCCAGTCCAGCCGTTTAGGGCGCGTTGCAGCGATTGCCTCGCGGGATGCCGAAAAGGCAAGCGCAATGGCGACGCGCTTCGGCATCGAAAAATCCTATGGCAGCTATGAGGATCTGCTTTCCGATCCGTACATTGACGCCATTTACAACCCTTTGCCCAATCATCTCCACGTTCCCATGACCATCAAGGCGTTGGAGCATGGCAAGCCGGTGCTGTGCGAGAAGCCGATCGCGCTCAATGCAGCGCAGGCGAGCGAACTGGCGGAGGCGCAAAAGGCCGCCAACCTACCGGTCGCAGAAGCCTTCATGGTTCGTCACCATCCCCAATGGAAGAAGGCGAGGGCGATGGTTGCGGAAGGACGCCTTGGCGATGTCAGGGCCATCCAGACGATCTTTGCCTATTATCTCGACGATCCGAAGAATGTCCGCAACCAAGCCGATATTGGCGGCGGTGGCCTGTTCGACGTCGGTTGTTACGCCATCAACACGGCGCGCTTCCTGTTTGACGCCGAGCCGCTACGGGCTATTGCGCTGATGGAGAAGGATCCCGTTTTCGGCACGGATCGGTTGACCAGCGGATTACTGACATTTCCGGAAGGAAGGCAGCTTACCTTCACTTGCTCCACGCAATTGTCGCTTACGCAGAAGGTGACGGTCCTTGGAACGCGCGGTCGTCTGGAAATCCCCATCCCCTTCAATGCACCGGCCGATCAACAAACCGTGCTGATCTTCGACGACGGGCGGGACCTCGCAGGCGGCGGTCGCCAGGAGATCGTGATTGAGCCTGTCGATCAGTACCGCGAACAGGTCGATGCCTTTGCCGAAGCGGTGCTCTCCGGCACGCCACTCGAGACGGGACTCGACGACGCGATCGCAAACATGAAGGCGATCGACGCGCTCTTCCGATCCGCGACCAGCGGTCGTTGGGAAGACGCCTGAGGCGGTTCTTACACCCATCATCACAATCGAATGAAAGCCTATCCCATGACTGACAATATCATTTCGACAGCCGTCATCATCGGCGCCGGTATCTTTGGCGTTTCCACAGCTGTCCAACTGGCGCGCCGTGGCGTCAATGTGACGATCCTCAATGACGGCCCACCTGCCAACGGCGCCTCCGGCCGCTCGCTCTCCTGGCTGAATTCGGCGCGCATGCGCTCCGAGCCGTATCACCGGTTGCGCGTGGCGGGCATCGATCGCTATCGCACGCTCGCCGCAAAGAACCCGGACGCAGACTGGCTGCGCTTTGACGGTGGGCTGACCTGGGATGCCGATGACGAGCGAAACGAAATCGACGCCGCCTATCGCCACGAGGTTTCAATTGGCTATGACGCACAGCGGCTTTCGGCGCAGGATGTCTCCCGCGTCGTGCCCGGTCTCGACACCAGCGGCATTACCGCGCAAGGCGCGATCTTCAATCCCGGCGAAGGCTGGGTCGATCTGCCTACGCTGATCGGTTTGCTGCTGAAGGAGTTTTCCGAACTCGGCGGCGTTGTCGTCACGGATCAAGGTGCTGCCAAGGTGGTGATCGAAGGCGGGCGCGCAATCGGGGCGCAAACCGCCAAGGGCGATCTACATCGCGCGGACACCGTTGTTCTCGCGACCGGTCCGGCGGTGCCGAAAATGGCTGCTGAGAATGGCCAGACCATCGGCGACGACACACCGGTCGCCCTTCTAGTTCAGACCAAGCCCTTGGCTCATCCCTTGCGTGCCGTGCTGAACACACCGCGTGTTGCTGTTCGTCCAGCGCCTGGCGGCACATTTTCGCTCGATGCAGACTGGGCGGCCGACGAGGGTGTGAGCGTTAGCGCAGACGGTAGCTACCAGGTCCACGAGAGTGTGATTACCGAGTTACTGGCCGAAGCTGCCAAAGTGATGGAGGGTAACCCCAAACTCGAGGTTGCCTCCGTCGGTGTCGGCGGAAAGCCGATCCCTGGCGATGGCGAGCCGGTAATCGGGGCGATGAAAGACATACCAGGCTACTATGTCGCCTTCAGCCACAGCGGCGCGACCCTCGGTCTCATCGTCGGCGAATTGCTGGCCTATGAGGTCGCGAGTGGCGCTGAACATCCAATGCTGGCGACCTTCCGGCCTGAGAGGTTTAAGCTCGTCTGAGCATGGATTGACGCTCTTGAGATAATCAGCCTGCCACCATGTGGCGGGCTTTTTCCTTTTTTTTCATCCCGAAAGTGGGTTCGGAAAACCGGACTCGCGCGAAAACGCTGGTGGCGTCTTACTTGAAATGCAAAACGACCGGCGTGCCGTCGATCTCCTCGACGCGCATGTCGAAGCCGTATATTTCGCCGAGCGCGGAGGGTTTGATAATCTCCCGGGGAGGGCCATCCGCAACCACGCCGCCGTTCTTCATGGCGATGATCCTGTCTGCATGGGCTGCAGCCTGGTTGATGTCGTGCAGAACGATGATGATGCTCTTGTTTTCCTCATCGGCGAGCGCACGCAAATGCAGCATCAATTCGCGCGCGAAATACATATCCAGATTGTTCAGCGGCTCATCGAGGAGAATGTAATCCGTCTCCTGCGCGAATGTCATGGCCACCAGCGCGCGTTGCCGTTGTCCGCCCGACAGCGTGTCGATGAAACGGTCTGCGAGATCGCTGAGAGCAAAACGAGTAAGGGACTTCGCGACAATGTCCCGATCCATGTCCGTCAGCCTACCGCGACTATGGGGAAAACGTCCGAAGCTGACGAGCTCCCTTACCCGTAACCTACTCGTGACGACTGAATCTTGTCGGAGGATGGCGATGATTTTTGCCAATTCCCGATCGTTGGTTCCACCCAATCGGTGGCCATCGATAGTGATCTTTCCCGATTGAAGCGGTTGCAGGCGTGCAATCAGAGAAAGAAGGGTCGATTTGCCCGCCCCATTTGGGCCGATCAGCGCCGTCACGCCGTGTTTGGGGATCGTCAGCGAGACATTCTTAAGAATGGTCGCTCCCGAATGGCCGACCGACACGTTTTCGATAGTGATCATTTGCGACTTCCTGCGATGAGAAGCAGAAGAAACACGATGCCGCCGACAAACTCGATCACCACGCTTAGTGTCGAACTGTTCCCGAGGGTGTGCTGCAGCAAGGCCTGGCCGCCAACAAGAACGATGACAGCAACGAGGGCGGCGGCAGGCAGCAGTATCGCGTGCCGCCTGGTGTTGACGAAGCGTTCGGCAAGCGCGACCACCAGCAGACCGAGAAACGCCACAGGTCCCACCAGGGCTGTGGACACTGCCACGAGCGCTGCAACCAGAACCAGCAAAGCTGCTGTTGTTTTTGTCCACGAAATACCAAGACCTGTAGCGCTGTCCGGTCCGAGAGCGACGATGTCGAGCACATGTCTCGACCGCCATGCGATAACGAGGGCCATTGTGGTCAAGATCGTTGCAACAGTCAGGAGATCGGTGCGCACACCGTTGAAGTTCGCAAAGCCGGCGGTCTGAGCGACTGCGAATTCATTCGGGTCTATCAGCCGGGCAAGCAGCGACTGGAGGCTGCGAAACAGAATACCGATGACGATCCCAACGAGCAGCATCAAACTCATATCGATCCGTCGCAAGAGCATCGGCAGGAGGATGGCGCTGGCGAAGGCCATCAACAGAATGACCTCTCCGCCGAACTTCAGGTGAGGAGACAGGGACGCGTAGCCGAGGCCGCCGAAGACGAAGACGAGCAGCATCTGACCAAACCCGTAAAGGGCATCGAGCCCCATGATCGACGGGGTCAGAATTCGATTGTTGGTTACGGTCTGGAAGATCACGGTGGAGACGGCGATCGCGACGCTCACCTCGATGAGAGCGATGAGCTTGGTGGCGCGCAGCCCGATGACGAAGCCAATGTTGCCTTTGAGGCCAATCGTCAGATAGGCAGTCATCGTGGCCGTGGCGAGTAGAGCCAGGAACAGCAGCTTTCGATCAAGCATGTTTCGGCCGATGAATGAGAAGATAGAGAAAGATGAGGGCTCCGACGCATCCCAACACGGTTCCAACAGGAACTTCGTACGGAAAATTGATGGTTCGCCCGAGGATATCGCAGCCTAAGACGAGGGTGGAGCCTAGAATCGCAACAACGGGCATGGTGCCACGCAGGTGATCTCCCACCAAGCGTGAGACGATATTCGGTACGACGAGGCCAACAAACGGAATGCCGCCAACGATGACGGTACAGAGCGCCGAAATCACGGCAACAATCACCAGCCCAAGCTGGAGCATCCGGGCGTAATCGATCCCCAGGCCCACACTGGTGTCGCGACCGAGAGCCATGATCGTCAACCGATCTGCGACAAGCCAGGCAATGACCAGCATTGCGCCACTGATCCACAGAAGCTCGTAGCGACCTCGCAGGACGCCGGAGAACTCGCCATTGGTCCAGATTGCGAGATACTGAAGAAGGTCTGCCTGCCAAGCGACGAATGTCACCGCCGCACCGATCACACCACCATAAACGATGCCGAACAACGGCACGAGGAAGGGCTGCGTCGGCGGCAGGCGATGGGCTGTCATGAGAAAGACAGCAGTTCCGCCGAGAGCCGTGGCGGTCGCGACAACGCTCTTCAGCAGCAGGCTCGCCGATGGCCATAACAGCGTCACGGCAAGCACGCCAAGCTCGGCACTTTGTGACGTTCCTGTCGTGGACGGTTCGACATAATTGTTGCGAGCAAGCGTCTGCATGACCAAGCCGGCGAGAGCCAGGCTCGCGCCGACAAGGATGGCCGCTAGCGTTCTCGGCAACCGGCTGACCATGAGAAGTTCAACCGTCCCACTGTCTGAGACGCCGATAAACAGGCTGGCCACCGCTAAGGCGAGGAGAACACCTCCACATATAAGCGTCGGTCGCCACAAAGCCCTATGGCCTTTATCGATCATTTCGCAGCGTTGAAGGCGTCGGTGATCACCTGAAGAACCTTGCTCGTCGACTGAACGCCACCCGCGGCAATGTAGAATTCGGGAGCCGGGAGATAGATCACCTGTCCTTTTCTCCACGCCGTCGTCTGAGCGACAAGCTCATTGTCGAGGGTCGTCTTTGCTCCCTGTTCGCCCGATCCGATCGCCGAGCCGCGGTCCAGCACCAGGAGCCAATCCGGGTTCGCCTTGTTGATGAACTCAAAAGAGACCGCCTCACCGTGATTGGCGGCCTTGATGTCCGGCACGGCCGCCTCAAGATTCAATGTCGCGTGCACCCAGCCAAACCGGGAGCCCGGACCATAGGCCGTGACCTTCGGCCCATTGGTCATGACGATCAGAGCTTTTCCTTTGCCTTTGACCGCCTGTTGCGCAGCACGGACACGTTCATCCAGATCCGCCGAAACCTTTTGTGCCTCGTTCTGCTTCTCGAACAAGGCACCATAGGTCGCCAGACGCTCCTTGGCTTGAGCGACGAGGTCATCTCCCAGCATGGTCATGTCGATTGTCGGCGCGATTGCTGCTGTCTGATCGACCTTGGTAGACGATCGTCCGCCGAGAATAATGAGGTCTGGACCAAGAGAACTAAGGGCCTCGAGATCGGGTTCGAAAATGTTTCCGACAATCTCGGCTCCCCGCTTCAAAGGCTCAAGCGTTTCGAGGTAAAGTTTTTCCGGAACACCGACGGGTTTCACTCCGATACTCGCAAGCGTATCGAGCGCAGCCATGTCGAACACGGCCACACGCTCAGGCTTCTTAGTAATAGACACAACGCCTCTTGCGGTTTGGACATCGGTTGCCTGCGCGTATGAGACGGAGGAGGTGATGGCCAAGAGAGCCGAGAGCAAGAGCAATTTCATGTGGTTACCTCAAAGACGAGTTGCATGTAGCCGTTATCGCAGGGCAAAGACGAGCGATTAAAAATCGAACGACGCCGAAACCATGAAGGTGCGAGCAGCACCCGCTGCAAGCCATCCGCGAGCGGATGAGGCCCAATAGTATTGGTTAAAGACGTTCTCAACATTGGCGCGCAGTTCAACAGCTTTGCCGTTTTCGCGCTCGAATTTGTACCGCGCACCCAGGTCAACACGTGTCCAGCTGTCGACCTTCTGGGTATTCGCTGGATCATAATACGTGCTACCGCTGTAGATCACTCGGCCGGTTGCCGTCAGCCCTTCGGCCCATGGCAAGTCGTACTCGCCATACAGACTGATTGACGTCTTAGGAACTCCCGGCGCGGTGTTTCCGTTAACGACCACTCCTGAGGGTGTTCTGGAATTCCGAAGTGTTGGCTCCATAAATGTTACGCCGCCAAGTAAACGAAGACCATCAAGCGGTTCGCCGTAGGCGGAGAGTTCCAGCCCGCGATTTACCTGAACGCCATCAACTGAGAAATAGCTCAGCATGGGCGATGCCAAAGGATCGGCTGGAAATGCGGGATTCGGCTGTCTGTATGTATAGGAATTTGCTTGCCTGATTTCGAAAAGAGCCGCAGTTAGCATAATTGAGCCGGTATCGTACTTTGCACCGATCTCCTTTTGCCTGCTGACGAAAGGAGGAAAAACTTGATTAGCATTTCCATTGGCGCTGGCTGGGGCGACACCCCCCTCTGTGAGCGCTTCAACGTAGTTAGCGTAAAGGGAAAGATCGTCTGTCAGTTTGAAATTAGCAGCGACGGCAGGACTGAATCTCGCCTCCTGGTAAAGGTAATTGCGGAACCCAGCCGGTCCCGCGGCCGGACGCGTGTTGAAGCCTTCCGACCGCATATCTTGATAACGACCTCCGACTGTCACCTCCAACCTCTCGTCGAAGAACGACATCGTGTCTGATACCGATATGCTGGTAGAGAGTAGCTCGGCAAACCTTCCTAGATTGCTAGAACGTGGTAGCCCTGCGGTATTCACGGAACCGCTTGATATGTAGGTTGGGTCATAGATGTTTGTTGTATAGGTCGGAAAACCGAGGGCCGCTGGATTAAAGTAGCCACGGTTGTTCTGGCTCAGTGACATGGATAAGGACGCGTTGAGCTTGTGCTCAATCTCTCCCGTTTCGAACTCCGAGCGGATGCCAGTCTCGCCAGAGTATCCGATGATCTCTTGGGGGTTGTAGCCAAACGCAACGCTGGCATCCCCATTAGAATTCAAGATCGTGTAAGACGATGTCAGAAAATCTTCCCTGTACCTGCTAGCGCCCGCCGCCGCATAGATTGTCGTGTTGTCCAAGACATCGTATTCAAGGCGCCCAGAGACCATGTTGTAGGAACTGTCGAGATATTCGAACGGGTTTGCCGTGTTGATCCTGCCGTTTGGCGCGCGGGGGATGGGGCTCAATCCGGCTGAAGCGCTATTGAACAGAGATGTCGGCGAGTCCAGCTTCTGTGTCGAGTGACTGAGATCAAGTGACGCACGGAAGTCTTCGCCGCGATAGTCTATCCCGAGAGACGCCACACCGATCCGCGTATCATTATGATCGAGGCTGGTTTCACCACCCCGGAAAGAGCCGTTGGCGCGGATGCCCCACTCATCGCCTTCACCGAAACGGCGGCCAACGTCAGCATGGGTCCAGAGTTGTGAATCGCTGCGATATCCGGTCGTCAGCCGCGTCAAAGGCTCATCTGCCGCGCGCTTTGGAATGAGATTGATGGTGCCGCCCACACGCCCGATGCCGCCACTGATGAAATTGCTTGGGCCTTTCAGCACCTGAACCTGTTCAATCCCCTCAAGGAAGTGTCGGCGCGGATTGGCGATATAGGGAAGCCCGTCATAGAAAATGTCCAGATTGACGACGGGGAAGCCACGGATCAGGAACGAGTCACGCTCACTGAAGGGAGGCGCATCCGCCCGAACAGAAGGATCATTGAGCGTGATGTCTGCGACGGTTTGCGCCTGTTGATCGCGGATCAGTTTGGCCGTGTATGCGGTGATGCTGAAAGGCGTATCCTTGATCGGGCGGTTGCCGAGTGCGCCGAGCCGGGCTTCGGTCGATACCTGACCGCCACTGAAGTCAGCCGCTGTCTGTCCGATGGTCGCCGTGGCCGGCTTGCCGTCGCGCGCGCCTCGAATGACGATCGGCTTCAATACCGTTGGCGTCGTCGACCCATTTTGAACGGGCCCTGCGTCCTGACCCTGTGCCAATGCCGGCTCCAGTGCAAGGAGCGATACACTTGCAAGTATAGCGAAGCCATAGCTGTTCATTCGAACGCCATAATTAAGAACAGACATGTTGTCCCCAGTCCCCTCAATCCAAAAATCTTAAACTATTCGTCGTTGGAGCAGCCAACATCAGGCGAGCGGGCGCCACACAAACGCGAGCGACTCCTTGAACGCGAAGCGTTCGATGTGACGCTGGACGACATCTTGTAGAACCGTCAGGTCTTCGCTTTTGTGCGCTGTGACCTCGATGACCAAGTCTGTATCGTTTGCGCTGAGGCGCGCCTCACCGAGCGGCAAAGCGATCTTCGATGAAAGCGGCGTGAACTCCGTCTCGAATTTGTGTGCCCAGTGCTTCGACAGTTGCTGCAGATAGCGGCTCGCGTGCTGGGTTTCGACTTCAACTCTACTGCTGGACATACATGCATACTCCTTGAGAGCGCCGTGCCGCTCCGTCCCAGAGAGCAACTACAAACGCATGTCCGCAATCTCAAAGATGAGTAATAGAGTCAAGTCTTGATGCATACTCGAGGTCGAATATCCCCACAGTATGACGATCTTCTCAGTCAATTTAAATCTATGGTAGTAACCAGGGGATGCGGCATTCGTCGAATACTCGCTTAGAGCGTCTCCAGGTGGGGTGCTGGTAAGTCGAATGTTGCTGGATCGTACAGCAAGAGTTGAATGTGCCGCGGAACGATCCCTGAACCAGGGCGCGATGGATCGACGCAGGGAAAGCGATATCCAGTTTGCGGCACCAAAGGCGTTAAGGGCGCTATGGTGCTCCTCACACTGCTGGCGCGCGGCAAGACAGCACGAGCACCCACCACGACACCCACTGGATGAAAAGTCGCTCTCGATAGGTCGCGTAAGGGAAGATCAGCTTCCATGTAAGCGGGCACCTGCCGTCTCGACGTTCTGCTTTCAGATATCCCGAAGCCCAGCGAAGAGTTCAGTGTTCTTCGAGGCTGTGCGATAGAATACCGGCGGTTTCCCGATTGGTGCGCCGACCGTGACTTCCTGACCGCCATCATGCGTCGAGCCGGTCCACACATGCACCCACTCAGCGTCTCGCGGCAGGTAAACGGTTCGCTCGTTCTGCTCCGCTTGCCAGACCGGTGCGACCAGAAGGTCTTCTCCGTAAAGATAGGCGTCCTGGATGTCATATGTTCTGCGGTCGTCTTCGTGATGTAGGAAAAGCGGACGTTGCACGGGCAGGCCGGTTTCGGCCGCTTGCCTGGAGAGAGACTTCAGGTAGGGCGCCAGGTGAACATAGATCGCTGTCATGCGGGCAAAGTGCGCGAGGACGATTTCGTCCTGGTCGATCTGTAGATTGTCGCGCGGGCGGTTGCCCTCGTGGGTGCGCATGACGGGGGTGAAGGCGGCCATTTCGGCCCAACGCATCAGGAGTTCTGCTGTGCGGACATTGCCGAAAAGGCTGGTGTAGCCCCCGATATCGGAGTGGTGGTAGGCATTGCCGAGCAGGCCTGAGGACAGCGCGCCGGAGATGACCGTGACAAGGCCGTCATGCCTTGTGAAATCCACCGACTGGTCTCCGCCCCACAGCAACGGGCAATGCGCCTGGACCCCGGTGAACCCTGCGCGCATGAAAAACAGTGCCTCGCCGGTCTTGCCACGACTTGCGACTGCCTTCGCGTTTACCTCCGCCCAGATGGTCGGCCAGGCATTATGCATCAGCTTGGCATCCACGCCGTTGGAGAGATGGATGTCGATAGGGAGATATTCGCCGAAATCCGCCATCCAACCGGAGAGGCCATAATCGAGCATGTTCTGGCCAATGATCGTTTCGGCAAACCAGTCCATCGCTTCCCGGTTGGTGAAATCCACCACGCCGCAATCGAACTCGCCAAAATCGACCAGCGCCGTTTCACCGGCGTCGTTCTTGGCAAAGTAACCCTTTGCTTCGGCCTCCGGGAAGAAGGAGCCATCGACGCAAAGATAGGGGTTCACATACCCTAAGAAACGGATGTCGTTATCGGCAAGCTCAACGATCTTCTGGCGGAGTGCCGGATAGCGTTCCTCGTTGGCTTTCCAGTCCCAAAAGAGCCTTGCGCCGAAAGAGGTGTGGCGCAGGCCAACCCAGTCTTCGCACCACAGTCCGGAGACTTTCACACCGGCCTCGCGGATCTTCTCAAGCCGCGCGAAAGAGTGCTCGCCATCCTTGAGGCCGATGATCGCGCCATTATAGATCCACTCGGGAAGTTCTGGTTGACGACCGAAGCGCAGAGACAACTGACCGACCAGTGCTTTGAAGCTGTCGGCTGCGAAAAACTCCAGGCGCTCCGGCACGGCCCAGGCCTCGATCTCGTGGAAGCCATCACGGCGAAAGTCGAAAACAGAATAGGCCGTGGTTTCCACATGCAGCGCGTAGCGACGCGAGGAGACATAGGTCGGCTGCGGGTAGTTGGTGTGGTAGTAGTCGCCGCCCGCCTTGCTGGTGACGTCTGCCTTGAACGTCAGCTCAGTAGTCTTGTCGCGGCCGACGCCCGGTTCCGATGTCCAGAGCGGGAACTTGCGGCCACGCATATTGAAGTAGGACATCTGCTCGCCGCCGCCCCAGACGCATTCGTCCTTTTCGGCGGCGACTCGCAACCAGAAGCGGTTGATGGATGGATCGAGTGCTTGGGTCCTGATGCTGTTGTCTGCGATGGTCAGGCGGAGCCTCGGCGGTTGACCTTCTCCCGTCGAGAGGGTGACGCTGTCGCTCTCGACGTCCGCTTGGCTTAGCGCGACGCGCTCCACCACGTAATCTTCGATATCGAAATTGCCGCGATACATATCCATGCGCTCTTCGCCCTTACCGACGAAGATGCAAGGGGCATCGGTCGAGTGGCGGAGAACGGTGCTTCCGTTGATGGCCAGTTCGAAGCCGTTGGCTGTCTTTTGGAAATGCATGGCAAACTCTCTCGATGATGGAGCGCTAGGGACGCTGGAGCGAGCGCTTGCATGCGCTCTCTCGGATGACATTGCGGCAACTATCCCTTGATACCGCCTGCGGTGAGGCCGGAGACGACGCGTTCTTGGAAAATCACGATGAGGATCGCAACGGGAACGATACCGACGACGAGCGCTGCGGAAATAACCGGCCACGGGAATGCGAACTCGCCTTGATAGAGCTGGATACCCACCGGCAGGGTTCGAAGCGACGGATTCGAGTTGAAGGACAGCGCCAACAGGAACTCGTCCCACGCATTGACGAAGGCGAGAATGCCTGCGGTGAAAACCCCCGGCGCGCAGAGCGGAACGACAATCTTGAACAGTGCGCCGATACGGGTGCAGCCATCGATCATCGCTGCGTTTTCGAGGTCACGCGGGATACCCTCGAAGAAAGAGACCAACATCAGGGTGCAAACGGGTAGCGACAACACGGTGTAGGGAAGAACAAGCGCAATCCAGGTGTTCAACAGATTCAGCGTGCGCATGATTTCAAAGAGCGGCACCAAGAGCGTCACCAGCGGAAAGGTGGAGACAGCAATGATGGCAGAGAGGATCAGGCCGCGATAACGCAGGTTTAGCCGCGCAAGCGCGTAGGCCGCCAGCACCGAGATGAAGAGCGTTAGGCAGGTGGAGAGCAGAGCGACCATGAAGCTGTTAAAGAGGAAGATGTGCAATGGCTGGTCGGAAAATGCCTGCATATAGTTTGCAAGTGTTGGCGCGTGCGGCAACCATGTGATCGGCTTGGCCGTCAGTTCTGCTTCGTTCTTCAGTGAGGTGAAGAGAATCCAAAGTGCCGGAAACATGCCATTGATGAGAAGTGCGGCTGCAGCGAACAGCCGAAGCGGCCGGCCCGCGAGCAAGGAGGAAAGACCGGGAGATGTTACAGTGCTCATGGCTCAGTCCTTCGTCCTGATGGCGCGCAGATAGATGACGGTCACCACCATGGAAAGTGCAAACATCACGACAGCCAACGCCGATCCGTAACCGAGATCGAGGAACGACACCGTGTTCTGGTGGATATACATGGCCAGCGTTGCAGTGGATGTGCCTGGACCACCGCCCGTCATCATGTATGGAATGTCGAAGGTCTGGAGGGCCGTAATGGTTCTGAAGATCAGCGCAACGACGATGGCCGGCTTCAACAGGGGCAGGGTAATTTCAAAGAACTGACGAATTCTGCCTGCACCGTCCACGTCGGCTGCCTCGTAGAGCGAGCGCGGAATCGTCTGTAGGCCGGCAAGAATGATCAACGCCATGAAGGACGACGTCTTCCAGATGATCGTCAGGCAAATGGCCGCGAACGCCCAGTTGGGCGAGTTGAACCAGATGATCCCTTCGAAACCAAGGCGGTTGAGCACATCATTGACGACACCATACTCGGAATGGAAGAACCACGCGAAGATGAGACCTGCGAAGGAAAGTGGCAGCGCCCAAGGAATGAGAAGCGAAAGGCGAATAGGCCATTGCGTGCGGAAGGGAAGATTGGCAAGCAGCGCCAGTGCCAGTCCCATCAGCAGCGCACCTGGAACGGTAATTAGGGTGATCAGCACCGTGTTCCAGGTCGTCTCCCAGAAGACCGGATCTTCGAGCATCAGGCGGTAGTTATCGAGGCCGACAAACTCAGCCGGCAGGCCGGACGTCAGGGAAAGGCTGAACAAACTCGTGTAGCCGAGTTTCAGCACCGGATAGACGATGATGAGCGCAAGCAGGATGCCTGCAGGCGCTAGCAAGAGGACGGCAAGCGCGCGATCGCCAAGATCGAGCCAGTTCGTCCAGCGAGGAGCGGGTTTTTCCGCACCATGCGTGACGTGCAGAGACGAGGTCATCACCGTCGCATCTCCCAAACGAATGTGAATTGATGTCTAAGGGAGTGCCGGCAACTGCGCGGCACTCCCCAAAACCTTAGCGGATGATACGCTTCAGGCGCGCTTCGATTTGCGCAGCGCCATCTTCAGGCGTGGTAACGCCAGCAAGGACGGCATTGACAGTCGTACGAATTACTTCGCTTACCTCGTTGTAGCGCGGGGTGACCGGGCGAGGCTTGGCGGTCTCGACCACCTGCAGCGCATCGGCGAACCAGGGTGCCGCCTTCAGCACGGCTTCGTCCTTATAGGCAGCAGGGTATGTTGGCAGCAGCGAGCCGTTGACCGCCATGAAGGTGGACGTTCCCTGGCTTGAGAGGTACTCGACCAGCTTCTGTGCCTCGTCCTTGTGGTTGGAATAGGCTGAAACGCCCCATTCCCAGCCGCCGAGGCAGGTTGCCTGTTCGCCACCAGCGACAGCTGGAAGGCGGGCAACGCCGACCTTTCCGACGACCGCCGAATCCTTGCCCTGAGACTGGGCCCAGGCGTAGGACCAGTTGACGGCGAAGACGACGTTACCGGCCTGGAATTCCTTGCGCGTATCGTCCGTCGCGACTTCGGCGATATTCTTCTTCGCTACACCCTGATCGACGAAGCTCTTCCAGAGCTTGAGCGAATTGACCGCTGCCGTCTTGTCAAAGGTCAGCTTGCCGTTCTCCACAAGGTTCTTGCCCTGGCTCCAATAGGGCAGAAGGAAGGTGCAGACGGCGCCTTCGATCGCCTTACCCTGGAAGGAGAGGCCCTGGAGGTCCGGGTTCTTTTCGCCTTCAGCGATCTTCTTGGCCGCGGCCGTCAGCTCATCCCAGGTCTTTGGCGGGGCGATGCCGTATTTGTCCAGCAGGTCCTTGCGATAATAGAGGAACATGGAGTCAGCGAAGGCAGGCAACGCGACTACCTTTCCATTCACGGTATTGGCCTCCGCATAGGCAGGCAGATAGGCCGACATGTCCTTGCCCTCGAACGGCACAGTCCAGCCTGCGGCGGCAAATTGCGCGGGGCGGATGACGTCGAGGATCAGCACGTCAAGCGACGGGTCCTTGGCTGACATGATGGTGTTGAGATACTGCGCCTGGGCTTCCGACGTGTTGCCGCCTGTTTCAATCGCGACCTTCGTGCCTGGGTTGGCCGCCTCGAATTTGTCGAGCACCTGGCGCCAGACCTGCGGTTGATGCTGGCTTGAAATATAGACCTTAAGATCTGCGGCAGATGCCAGAGATGTCGTCAGGCCGAGCGCCAGCAGTGCGCCCGTGATAATCTTGATTGTCATTCCATCCTCCCGTTGAACCTTGAATGCGCGGACCTTTTTATCGTCCTGCTTTTAATTGATGACCCGCTCGCTTTGTGCATCGAACAGATGAATTCGCGATGGATCGATACCGATGCGGATCGTCTCGCCCACTATGGGTCGTGCGTCGGGCGCCATGCGCGCCGTCAGCATATCGTCGCCAATCTTGAAGTGGACGAGCGTGTCAGAACCCAGCGGTTCTACCACCTGGACTTCCGCCGACATCACGGCAGTATCATCGACGACGCCACCAAAGTGCTCTGGACGGATACCGACCAGTATCTCCTGCCCATCCAGCGCACCTGCCTTGCCGAGATTAAGTCCATTGCTGAAGAGGCTGTCGCCATTGCCGAAGAGAACCTTGCCTCCCGACATTCGGGCGCGGGCAAAATTCATCGCCGGCGAGCCGACGAACCCGCCGACGAAGGCGCTCTGCGGCTTGTTGTAAACCTCGTCCGGCGTGCCGACCTGCTCGATCTCGCCACCCTTCAGAATGACGATCCGGTCGGCGAGAGTCATCGCCTCCACCTGGTCGTGGGTGACGTAGATGATCGTCGTGCCGATCTGCTGATGCAGACGCTTGATCTCGGTGCGAACCTGACCGCGCAGTTTGGCATCGAGGTTCGATAGAGGCTCATCGAAAAGGAAGACCTGCGGCCGGCGGACGATCGCCCGGCCCATGGCCACGCGCTGGCGCTGGCCGCCGGAAAGCTGGCCGGGGCGCCGGTCGAGCAGATGAGCGATGCCAAGCATTTCCGCAACTTCATTGATGCGCTTATTGGCGTCGTCCAAGGCGACGCCTCGCACCTTCAGGCTGAAGCCCATATTCTCGCGCACGGTCTTATGCGGGTAGAGCGCGTAGTCTTGAAACACCATGGCGATGTCGCGTCCACGCGGCGGCAGATTGTTCACAACCGTATTGCCAATACGGATTTCACCGCCGCTGATGCTCTCGAGCCCGGCCACCATACGAAGCGTCGTGGACTTGCCGCAACCGGATGGACCCACGAAGACTACGAACTCGCCGTCGGCAATCTCCAGATCGATGCCTTTGACGATGCAAAGCGAGCCATAGCTCTTTTCCAGTTTGCGCAGGCTTATCGAAGCCATTCATTCCTCCCAAGCTCGTCATTGCCGACGAGTTCCTTGACAAAAATCATAGCTGCGAAAAAAAAGAAATCAATAGTGTATCAATTTTATTCCCGTGCGGATGTTTCGTTCCAGTTTTTGTTGATTTTGCGAGATAATTTTCGCTATGCCGGTGCAGCATAGGCATATCGGTCTTTACCGGAGTTCTCACCGCAATCTGCTGACATAGCGGGCAACGGTATGGTCATACCATGTGTGAGACACCTCGGCCTTTTCTCCATTGTGCGAGTGGCTGATGCGCAGGACATGCGGCAACAGATCGCCGCTTGCAGGGCGGAAGGTGGCAGGCGACCAATCAGGGACGTGGCCAAGATCGATATGGTCCTCCGACTTGGCGATCCAGAGGTTCAATCTCGTGCGGTAATAGAGGTAGAGCGATTCGGACAGATCTTCCGGTACGATCGAATCGACATAGGAACCGTCGAGCCAAATCTCCTCGATGGCGGCAACCTTGCCCCCAATCTTTCGCAGGCGGCGAATGCGATGCCCCTGCAATGACCTGCCGAAGGGAGGAAGGCTTGGATCTTTCGTCTCAAGGCTGACGCTTAGAATCTCGGCGGTTGGCAAGCCGCCACCTTCGATCAACTCCAGCCGGAACAGGGCATAGACACTCTGCGGATCGTTGATTGCGCGGATGTAATTGCCTGAGCCTTGAATGCGCTCCAGCAGGCCACGGCTCTCCAGTTCGGCCAGCGTTTTGCGCAAGGTGCCGACGGCAATCCCCAGCTCTTTTGCCATGTCTCTTTCCGGCGGCAGTTTCTCGCCATCGATCAAACGCCCCGCCGCAATATCACGCACCAATGTCTCGGCGATCTGGAGATACATGGGCAGACTTCCCTTGGAGCTCTTCATTTTCAACGCCTTTCCTCCTGCGACATAAAAAATTGATACATCATTGATTTACATCAAGGCCGATGATATTCAAATAGGCATTGGACGTTTTGGGAGGATTTTTATGACCGTTGTGCCCGTAACCTCAGCTGACCTCGATGCTGCCGAGGTGTCTTGGTTTTCGGCTCTTTGTTCCGATGACTATGAGTTTCTTGGTGTGCCAGATGGCCGCCTGCGCTCCAGCTGGGATCATTGCTCTTCCATCGTCAAAAAGGCCGAAGAGCTTGGCTTTCGCAATATTCTTTGCCCGTCTTCTTATCAGGTAGGACAGGATACGCTGAGTTTCGTTGCCGGTTGCGCGCCGATCACTGAGGAGATCAACTTCCTCGCCGCAATCCGCTGTGGCGAGATGCAGCCCATCATGCTGGCGCGCACTGTCGCGACGCTCGATCACATGCTGAAAGGTCGTTTGACGCTGAACGTCATCAGCTCCGACTTTCCAGGTGAGGTCGCCGACAGTGCCTATCGCTACAAGCGCAGCCACGAGGTGGTAGAAATCCTGCGTCAGGCCTGGACGCGTGATGAAATCAACCATGATGGCGAAATCTACCAGTTCAAGAATGTCACGACCGAACCGGCGCGCCCCTATCAACAGAATGGTGGACCGCTGCTCTATTTCGGCGGCTATTCGCCGGATGCGCTGGAACTCTGCGGTGCCCAATGCGACGTGTACCTGATGTGGCCTGAGGTGAAGGAGCAACTGGCCGAGCGCATGCGCGCCGTGCATGCACGTGCCGAAGCCCATGGCCGCACGCTGGATTACGGTCTGCGTGTACATATGATCGTCCGCGACACGGAAGCCGAAGCGCAGGAATACGCCGAACATCTCGTCTCGAAGCTCGATGACGAATATGGACGTCAGATCCGTGCCCGCGCGCATGACAGCATCTCGCTAGGCGTCGCCCATCAGGCAAAGGCTCGCGAACAGGCTGACCAGTTCGGCTACACCGAGCCGCATCTCTGGACCGGTGTCGGGCGCGCCCGTTCGGGATGTGGTGCAGCACTTGTCGGTTCCACCGATCAGGTCCTGACGAAAATTGAGGAATATCAGAAGATGGGCATTCGCGCCTTCATCTTCTCCGGTTATCCGCATCTTGACGAGGCCGAGCATTTTGGCCGTAAGGTTCTACCGCAAATGAAGACCTGCTCGTTGCCGCATGCGCGCGGCCGGGTTCCTGCAGAAACCCCTGCAACACCCCTTGGCAATGGAGAGCGCCACTAATGCAACGCATCGATATCACCACTGGCCTTTCCTTCAGCCGCATCGTTTACGGCATGTGGCGGATCGGCGATGACACCGACACCTCACCGCGCCATGTGCAGGCGAAGATCGAGGCCTGCCTGGAACAGGGCATCACCACCATGGATCAGGCCGATATTTATGGCGGCTATACAGCGGAAGCCATTCTGGGCAATGGGCTTAGAGAGACGCCATCGCTGCGCGACAGAATCGAAATCGTCACGAAATGCGGCATCGTTGCTCCCGCCGGCCGCCATTCCGCTGCCCGCGTCAAGCATTACGACACAGGTGCGAAGCACATCAACGCGTCCGTCGAAGCCTCGCTGCGCGACATGAATACAGATCGTATCGATCTGCTCCTGATCCACCGTCCGGACCCGATGATGGATCCGGAGGAGACCGGTGAGACGCTGGATGCGCTGGTAGCCTCCGGCAAGGTCAGGAGTGTCGGCGTATCGAATTTCCGGCCTTGGGATTTTTCGCTGCTGCAATCCAACATGACGGAAGAGCTGGTCACCAATCAGATCGAGATCAGCCTTGCTGAAACGTCGGCTTTCACCAACGGCGATCTTGCCTATCTCCAGGAGCGCGCGCTGCCGGTAATGGCCTGGTCGCCCCTTGGTGGCGGGTCGCTGATGGGCAAAGATGGTCCATTGTCCGACGCGCTAGAGCGCATCGCCAAGGAGAATAATGTCGATGCGGCCGCCGTTGCTGTGGCTTGGCTGCTGGCCCATCCTGCGAAGATCCTGCCGGTGATGGGAACCAACAATCTGGCCCGTATCGCTTCCATTTCGGATGCCGAAAAGGTCGAAATGGACCGCCAGACATGGTTCGAACTCTATACGCTGGCAAATGGTCGTGAGGTGCCCTGATGACATCGATGAGCAGTGTGAACACGCAGACCGAGCATCTCTTTGTTCCAGACGCGACGACCGCGCGAAGCTTCCGCAATGCGCTTGGAAACTTTCCAACGGGTGTGACGGTGGTGACGGCCGATACGGCCAACGGGCCCCTTGGCATGACGGTCAACAGCTTCTCCTCCGTGTCGCTGGACCCGCCGCTGGTACTCTGGTCTCCAGCAAAGACCTCAACCCGCCACGACTTCTTCATCGGCGCGACAAATTTCGCCATCCATGTTCTGGACGCCGAACAGGATGCTCTTTGCTCGCGCTTTACCCGCGGCGGCCGCGGCTTTGAGGAACTGGACTGGGAGCGAAATTCAGAAGGCGTGCCGATCATTCCGGGGACGTTGAGCCGCTTCGAATGTGCCCAGGCGTCAGTTCACGATGCTGGAGACCACTCCATCATCATCGGTCGCGTTCTTCGCGCCGCCCATCGTGAGGGCGACCCGTTGTGTTTTGCCCGCGGTGCCTTCGGACGTTTCACCGTCAACGCGTAATAACTTAGGCACTCAGCCCTGAAATAGCGCCAAAACCGCTGAGATCACCGTCGCGCCACCGATCGGCGCGACGAGCGCCAACACGGCGTTGAAGACCAGCACCCAAATCAGAACCTTCTGCTCGCGCTCAGAAAGTTGCCGATACTCCGGTTTCCGTGGCGGCGGTTCGGGTTGCTGTCGATAGTAGCCTTCCAAATCACGATACATGCCGTTTCCCTCGCATCGTATTCATAACTATACTACCAATGGCTCGGTCTGGATCACAAGATGGACCGACAAATCGAAGATCTCTGAGGCGCACCTCTTCCTTGTTGTCGATGCACCAAGTGGTGCATGAAGACCATACGCCTGTCGGATGGTAAGCGGCGCTTGCGACACCACTCACTTTGCCTATTCTTGGCTTAGAACAGGTCTTGAGGAATGGGAAGACGGCCGTTTTTCGGCGCAGGTCCGAGCTTTGACGTTGGTAGGCGCACGGGCCTTGCCCATTCCCGCCGCGCGTCTTCCGAGAGAACGAGGCCGTGGCCGGGGCGATTGGGTGCGTAAGCATAGCCATCGCGAATTTCGATCGGCGTTTCCACCAGATGATCGTAGTTCTGGAAGGAGTATTCCAGCCATTCCACTTCAGGCAGAGCTGCGGCCATATGAATGCCGACTTCCAGGAACGTGTTGCCGAGGCTGACGGGGATGCCCATTTCTGCGGCGAGCCAGCCGATACGCATGACATCCGTGACCTGGCCATGAACATTCAGAAGGTCGGTACCGTGGTTCTCGAGAAGGATGCGCTTTCCCGGCATGTCGAGATACTCGCCGCTGTTGATTTGAGTCCAGTTGACGGCGTGGCGTAACGTCCGCAGTCCCTCAAAGTCGTGACGCAAAATAGGGTCTTCGACCCAGAGAAGATCGTGGCCCGCATCTCGAATGGCTGTCAATTTGACCAGCGCCTCTTTTGAATTCCAGGCTTCGTTGGGATCGATCATGACCAGCGACCCGGCCGGTACCGATTCCCTCAAAAGCTCCAGTCGTCTCAGGTCCCGCTGAAAGTCCGGGTGGCCGACTTTGATCTTGAAGGCTGTGTATCCAACGCTGGCCGCATAGGAGAACAGAGCGCGGAAGGCTTCGTCACTGAGGTGAAAATCAAGTCCGCTTGCATAGGCGCGAACGCGGTCTCGTCTGCTTCCAAGAAGCTGGTGAAGCGGTAGGCCCGCTTCTTTTGCTGCAAGGTCCCAAAGAGCAACCTGCAACGCCTCGTGGAATGGTAAGGAAAAGGCGCGCTGATTTCCGCCACGAGGTCTATTGACGCGATGCACGAGACCTATGGCCTTTTGCCCTTTGATCGTCGGCCAAACTTCGGTTTCGAAGACCGTGTCAATCTCTGCCTGATCGGGCAGGGGGTAAAATAGCGACTGAATGAACCCCAGTCCGATCTCACCGCTTTCGGAGACCAGTTCCAGGGCGGCGACATTGGTATCGTCGATGCGAACCTGACTATCGCCAATTACTCTGTCGCGGGCAAACTGAAATCGCGTTATACGGAATTGAGAAATAGACATGATGCGCTCTTTGATCGTTTAATGACATTTACTGATCTATCAGAAGGAAAAATTTTGTCATCATGAAAAACATGCCGGAGCGAAGAAGTGCGAGTTCGAACGGAGCGACGTCGGGTGCTCCGCGCCTGAGCGATGTCGCTTATGAGCGTATCCTCGAAAGCCTCTTCGAACGAAGGGTGCCGGTGGGAGCGTTCATTTCGCAAAATGAACTATGTGCGATCGTGGATGTGCCGGTCGCCCCGCTGCGTGACGCGCTGCGGGTGCTGGAGACGGAAGGCATTCTGACAATCCATCCCCGGTCTGGCATCCAGTTCATCCGGCCTGGACTTGAATTGACACGATCCACCTATCAGTTCCGATCAATTGTGGAGCGCGCCGCCGTGCGGGTCTTTGCCGAGGAAGGGGATGAAAATGTCACAAATGCGCTGGAAGTCCGGCATTCCAGGCTTTTGCGCCGTGTCGAGCGCGACGGGATCGGGCCGGAGCAGATACAGGAGATGGATGCCCTGGAAATGGAATTGCATGGGCAGATCATCCAGGCGTTGCGCAATCCGTTGATCGAGAGCGCGTATAGACGCATGCACAATTATCTCAGGTTGCTGCGTCTGGAGCGAAAGGTCACGCCACCCATCATGACCCGAACGCTCAAGGAGCACCTCGATATTCTCGAGGCTTGCGGCACGAGAAATCCAGACGCTGCGGAGAAGGCTCTTTATGCCCATTTCCAGGCAGCCATGCAGCGTAACCTCGGCTTGGTCTGATTTGCCATCGCGAAATAAGGGCGGTGGGGACTGTCCCGTGTTGCTTACCTCAAAGAAGGGTGCTAGGTTCGACTGATAGATCAGAACGGGAGTCTGATCTTTTGGGAGGTTTTCATGCAACTTAGCAAACGCGAATTCTTGGCCGCGAGCGCGGCGCTGGCCCTGGCCGCAGGCCTGCGTAACGCCAATGCCGCCACGTCCATCAGCTACTGGCATCATTTCGCCAGTCAGTCGGAGATGGCAGGGCTGGCCAAAATCATTCAACTCTTTGCAGCAGCACATCCCGATGTGTCGGTCACGCAGGAGAACATCCCCAATTCCGAATACATGGCGAAAGTGTCTTCGGCGGTTGTTGCCGGCGGCCGACCGGACACCGGCATGGTGATCGCCGAACGTATTGCCGACTTGACGGCGATGGACGCCCTCGTCGATATTTCCGAGCGCGTCAACGCGTGGGATGGTAAAGCCAATCTCCCGGAAAACCGCTGGGCGGGCATGTCGCATGAAGGCGCGATTTACGCGGTCCCGGCCTATGCATTTGTTGACTGGATGTATTACCGCAAGGACTATTTCGAGGAGGCGGGCATTGCCGATCCTCCGAAGACCTTCGAGGAATTCTTGACGGTTAGCCGCAAGCTGACGGACCCTTCCAAGAACCGCTATGCCTTCGGTATGCGCGGTGGTGCGGGTGCGTTCAAATACGTCATCGACGTGATGGAGGCCTTCGGCTCGCCGATCGTCAAGAACGGTCAGGCGGCCATCGACAAGCCGGCGGCCGTGGAGGCAATCACCTTCTATGCCGATCTGTTCCGTAAGGAAAAAGTCGCGCCACCAAGTGCGCCGAACGATAGCTACCGCCAGATCATGGAAGGTTTTAGAACCGGCCAGACGGCGATGATCTGGCATCATACGGGCTCGCTGATCGAGATTTCGACCGCTCTTAAGCCCGGCGTACAGTTCAGCACGGCGCCCATGCCAGCGGGGCCGAAGGCGCACATTGCACGCGTCGCCTATGCGGGTAACGGCATCTTCAAGGAAGACAATATCGAGGCGGCGTGGAAGTGGATCAGTTTCTGGGGTCAGACCGACGCGGCAATCGCCCTTCTTGAAGCCACCGGCTATTTTCCCGCATCCACAGCCGCGCTGAAGGATGAGCGAATAACAGGAAATCCGATCTATGGCGCGGCAACACAGACGCTTGATTTCGGCCGCCTGCCGAACGGTTTCGTGGGTGCTGCGGGATGGTCTGAGAACGTCGTCAATCCCACCTTCCAGGCGGTTCTGACGGGGCAACTGCAGCCAGATCAGGCTGTCGATCGCATGATAGAGGGGCTTGAAGCCGCCCTTCGCTAATCGCCTTCAGGCGCGGTACGTCCAAGCGTACCGCGCGCCAAGCAGGGACGGCGTCCAAGCTGCATGTTCATGACCTCACATTCCAGACGCCCGTTTCTCAGCAGCCTCGGAGAAATCTCGGAGACGCGATACTGGGTGTATCTTCTTCTGCTGCCGAGCCTTCTGTTACTCTTTCTCGTCGTCGCCTATCCGACGATTTATGGCTTCTTCATCAGTGTGCGCGAGATGCGTCTGACACGACCAGGCCTTAACGGCTGGGTGGGGATGAAGCACTATGCTGCGATGATGTCGGACCGCGTTTTCTGGATTTCGCTGAAGAATACGGCGATCTGGGTGGTCGCAGCGGTCACGATCGAAATGGCTCTGGGCTTCGTTGCAGCCCTCGCGTTGAACCGCAACCTGCCAGGAACGAAGATTTTCGGCATCCTCATTCTTCTCCCCTATTTTCTTCCCAATGTTGTTGCCGGACATATGTGGGCGCTGCTTCTCGACCCCCGTCTCGGCGTCATCAACGATATTCTGGTCCGGCTCGGTATTTTGAGCACCTATAAGGCGTGGTTTGCAGATCCAAATACCGCATTGGCCGCAACGATCCTCGTCGAGGCCTGGCACGGTTTCCCGTTCTTCGCGCTTCTCTTTCTCGCGGGCCTTAAAGGTATTCCGGAAGACTTGTACAAGGCAGCCGCGGTGGACGGCGCAGGCGCTTTTACCAAGTTCAGATTGATCACTGTACCGATGTTGAAGACGGTCATCACAGCTGCCGTGATCCTGCGTGTCATCAGCCTTGTGAACTCGCCTGATCTTCTGCTGGTTCTGACCGGCGGAGGGCCTGGCAATTCCACGCAAGTCCTTTCGCTCTACGCTTTCCAGACAGCGTATCGCGACTTCAATTTTGGCTATGCGGGGGCTCTGTCCGTGGTGATGTTCTTCATCCTCATGGTCTTTGCAACGATTTACATCCGCCTGGCGCGCATTACGAGGGAATGAGCGATGTTTAAAAGCAAACGCCAACGGCGCGTGGCGGGCGACATTCTGACCTACGTCGTTCTGTTTACCCTGGCAGGGTTTTGCCTTGGGCCGATGGTCTGGATGTTCCTGACGTCTTTGAAGCCGGAGGCCGATATCGTTACCTCTGAGATGCAGTATATTCCCCGGCACGTCACATTCGAAAACTACGTGGCGATCTGGACCCAGTCGAATTTTCCAGTGCTGATTACCAACAGCTTGATCGTCACCACCATTACGGTCGCGATCTGTGTGGTGGCGGGAACGCTGGCGGCCTACGCCTTCGCGCGCCTCACCTTCCGCGGGCGCAACAACATTATGCTGGGATATCTGCTGGTCCGCATGTTTCCCGCAGTGATGATGATCATTCCGCTTTACGTCATGATGAGGACGGTGGGGTTGGTCGATAGCAGGTTTGGCCTGGCGCTGGCCTATACGAGCTTCCTGCTGCCGCTGTTCGTCTGGATGCTGAAAGGCTTCTTCGATGCCGCGCCCAAGGAGCTTGAAAGCGCAGCACGTATCGATGGTTCGACGCGTCTTGGCGCCATGGTCCGCATCGTTCTGCCGCTGGCGCGAAACGGCCTTGTCGCAAGCTCGGTCTTCATCGCCATCGCCGCGTGGAATGAATTCATCTTCGCGTTGATGCTGACTACGGGGCAGGGGTCTCGAACCTGGCCTGTCGGCCTTCAATTGATGGTCGGGGAATTCCAATTGCCCTGGGGCGTTCTGGCCGCGGGCGGCATTCTCAGCATTCTTCCCGTCATGCTCCTCTTTGCAATCGTTCAGCGCGCAATGGTTCAAGGCCTGACGGCCGGGGCCATCAAGGGCTAAAGGAACAGTTTCATGGCAACACTTTCCCTCAACAACGTCCGCAAATCCTACGGTGCACTCGAAGTTCTGCATGGCATAGATATCGAGCTGGAGGATGGTGGATTTCTGGTGCTTCTTGGCCCGTCCGGCTGCGGCAAATCCACCTTGCTCAACATCATTGCCGGACTTGATGAAACCTCCAGCGGTGACATCGCCATAGGCGGGCAGTCGGTCTCCGACCTGCCGCCCAAGGACCGTAACATTGCTATGGTCTTCCAGTCCTATGCGCTTTATCCCACCATGTCGGTGGAGCGGAATATCGGCTTTGGTCTGGAGATGCGCGGAACGCCGGCAGATCAGCGCCGTGACGCGGTGAAACGTGCGGCAGAGATGCTGCAGGTCAGCCACCTCCTGGACCGTAAGCCCGCCAATCTCTCAGGCGGCCAGCGCCAACGTGTAGCAATGGGCCGGGCCATCGTCCGCGATCCGGATTTGTTCCTGTTCGACGAGCCGCTCTCCAACCTTGATGCGAAGCTTAGGGTCGAGATGAGGACCGAAATCAAACGGCTTCATGAGCGATTGGGAACGAGCATCGTCTACGTGACCCACGACCAGATCGAAGCCATGACGCTCGCGACAAAAGTGGCGATCATGAAAGGTGGACATATCCAGCAACTGGCAGATCCGCGTACGATCTATGAGCGCCCTGCCAATATGTTCGTTGCTGGGTTCATTGGCTCGCCAGCCATGAACTTCATCGACGGCCGCCTAGTAAAGCATGGCTCAGGCTGGCGGTTCGAGGCGCAAGGCGTTGCGCTTGATTTGGGTCCTACCGATAGCGATTGGTCTGAGAAAGACGTCATTCTCGGTGTGCGACCCGAAGAGTTCAAGATTGCGCGCGGCGATGAGGTGGCACCATTTCCGGGCAGGATCGATGTGGTGGAACCGACAGGACCGGATACGATGCTGACCGCCCTGATTGGTGATCAGACGGTTGTTGCGCGTGTAGAGCCCCGCTTTTCAGGGAAGCGAGGAGACGGCATCCGCTTTGCTGTCGATGTCGCGAGTCTCAATCTCTTTGATCCGCAGACACAGCTGAGAGTGGATTGGCGATGATGTCCTTCTACAGTCGCATACAGCGGCTCGTTGAATAACCGAAACGTTTATCGAAGGCATTGGAGAAATACTGGCTGGAATTGACGCCGCTACTCCGCGCAATGTCGGTCACGCCGGTCGTGCAGGGGCTCTGATAGCATGCCATCATTGCACTAAAGCGTTTGCGACTGCCAAGATTTGCCACGCTATCGCGAGAGCTGGGGCGGCAAGAAATAATAGTCGTTTGAGAGAAAGGGGCACCTCTCTGCACTATTATTTCACCTGAATATCGGCTCGATGCTGCAATCCAGAAGCTGCGGGTCGATGCCGGTCTCCATCTCGGCGAACATGGAATCGACGAAACCGATCAGCGTGTCGGTGGCGGAGAGAGCCGTTTCCAGATGTCGATTGGCGACTGCATTCAGTACCGATAGATGACAGTCGATGGTGGTTGAAAGATCGGCCCTTCCGCCCGTGACCGTGTGATGAATAAAACCGATGCGGCGATAGAGCGTGTGAAGCGGTCGCAGCGTGTGCTCAAGAAACGGTTCATTGGCAGCAGCGAGCAATAGCTGATCGATCCGCCGGTCCAGCACGTTGAAATCGGTAAGCGTGATCTTGTCGCGGCGTTCGCGCAAAGCATGTTCGATATGGAGCATTTGGTTACGGTGGGAGAGACTGGCACGGTCGATAGCCAGCGTTACAACGAAGCGTTCCATGTCGCGACGCAGCTTTAGAAGCAGGCGTTCCCGCGCAAGATCGATGGGTGTTACCCTGAGACCGTGACGGGGCAGGACCGTCAGAAGCGTATCGGTTGCCAATCGACTGACAGCGTTGTGAACGGGCGTTCGTCCCAAACCGGTCGAAATCTGCAATTCCTGCAATGTGAGTTGCTGGCCTGGCCTCAATTCGCAATTGATCAGCAGCGCCTCGATTCTCTCATAGGCAAGTTCGAAGAAATTAATCCGGTTGGCCCGCTTCGGCTTCGTGTCTTCCGTGACGAGAGAGGGCTTTGTTTTCTTCTGTGCCATTTTCGTTTCCTCCAGCCGAGGCGATGAATATCTTATACTCTTTGGCTTTAAACATGTTGTGATATTTTACCAGTGGCATTACAAGTGTTGGCGAGAGGCGGCTTGGAGGTTCGCCACGGCATCCTGCTGATGATCGTGGAACGATGTCGTCGGGAGGAATGCATGAAGATTACGTCTATCGAGACACTACGAACGGAAGAGTTTGCCAATGTTCTTTGGGTCCGCGTCCATACCGATGCCGGACTGATCGGTCTCGGCGAAACCTTTTACGGCGCGGGCTCGGTCGAGGCGCATATTCACGACGTGCTTGCAGGCCGGCTGTTGGGGCGTGACCCACTGCGGATCGAGGCCCACGCGCGCGAGCTCGTGAATCTGCCGATGGCGCAGGCGTCAACCGGTGCGGAGTATCGTGCTGCCTCGGCGATCGACCTTGCGCTTTGGGATATCTTCGGGAAGCTCTGCGACCAGCCGGTCCACCAGATGTTGGGTGGCCTCTGCCATGATCGCATCCCTGTCTACAATACCTGCGCGGGTTACGGCTATGTTCGTTCCAACAAGATCAAGCCGGTCGATACCTGGAATTTCCGCGACAATTCAGAGGGTCCGTATGAAGACCTCAAGGGCTTCATGACGAATGCGGGGGCGCTCGCAGAAAATCTGCTGGAGCAGGGTATTTCGGCGATGAAGATCTGGCCTTTCGATCCAGCCGCGATCGAGAATGACGGACGCTATATTACGGCCGAGCAGTTACGCGCCGCCATCAAGCCATTCGAGCAGATCCGCAAGCAGGTCGGCGACCGGATGCAGATCATGGTGGAGTTTCATAGTCTGTGGAACCTGCCGACCATCAAGAAGATCGCCCGTGAACTGGAAGCCTTCGACCCGACGTGGTACGAAGATCCGATCCGGATGAATTCGGTCTCGGCACTCTCGGAGCTTGCGGCGTCGACGAGCGTTCCGATCTGCGCTTCCGAAACACTCGGTTCGCGCTTTCCGTACAAGGATATGCTGGAGTCAGGCGCCATCGGCATTGTCATGACCGATCTGGTCTGGACCGGCGGTCTGACCGAAGGCCGCAAGATAGCCTCACTGGCGGATACCTACCACCGCCCTTACGCTCCGCATGACTGCACGGGGCCAGTGGCCTATGCGGCCGCCGTTCACTCGTCCTTCTCCCAGACCAACACGATGATCCAGGAATCTGTCCGGGCGTTTTACACCGGCTGGTATAAAGAGCTTGTCACCCATGTTCCGGTGATCGAAAACGGATTTGTCCTGCCGATGGAAGGACCGGGCCTCGGCACAGAGCTGCTGCCGCAGGTTTTCGAACGCTCGGACCTCACGGTTCGCCGCAGCACGCTTTGAGGAGGAAACGATGAGCAGCCATTCCATTTTTGATCTTAAGGGTCGCACCGCTCTCGTGACCGGCTCGTCGCGGGGCCTTGGTCGCGCCATGGCGGAGGGTCTGGCCGTTGCCGGCGCCCGCATCCTCATCAACGGAACGAACCCGTCCCGCGTGGCAGAGACTGTCGCGGAGTTGCGGAACGCAGGCCATGAAGCAGAGGCTGTGTCCTTCAACGTGACGTCTGAAGAAGAGGTGAAAGCGGCCTTCGAAAATCTGGACGCGGCGGGGACAGCCGTCGATATTCTCATCAACAATGCCGGCATCCAATATCGCAAGCCAATGGTTGAGCTGGACACCGCCGATTGGCAGCGGGTGATCGATACCAACCTCACAAGCGCCTTCGTCATCGGGCGCGAAGCGGCAAAGCGGATGATCCCCCGCGGTTACGGCAAGATCGTCAATATCGGCTCGCTGACCAGCGAACTCGCCCGTGCGACTGTTGCGCCCTACACCGTGGCCAAGGGTGGCATCAAGATGCTGACGCGGGCCATGGCAGCGGAGTGGGCGCAGCATGGCATTCAGGCCAATGCCATCGGTCCCGGCTACATGCTGACCGATATGAACCAGGCGCTGATCGATAATCCCGAATTCGACGCCTGGGTGAAGGGTCGCACGCCATCGAAGCGCTGGGGCAAGCCGGAAGAGCTGATCGGCACGGCAGTCTTCCTGTCCTCCGCAGCCTCGGACTACGTCAACGGTCAGATCATCTATGTCGATGGCGGCATGCTGGCTGTGCTGTAGCGAGTGAAAGTGCTCACGGTCTATAGCTGATCAAAAGGCTTTCCAGCCATGGGCGCTGTTTTGGTGAAGAGCAGATCCTGGTGTTGCCATTGCTCCTCGAAATCAGCGATGGAACGCGCGCTCATCTCCGGGTTGAGCGCGCCTAATTCTGCGGAGATGGCCTCCGCAAGCCCAATGCCCGGAACAACGGTTGCGTAGAAAGACGTGCTCTCTGCCGGCGCGAGCAGCAGATAATCGGCATTTTTTGCCAGTGCGTCCACAGCAGCGTCGGTGATCACGCAGGTCGTTGCGCCCTTGGCCTTGGCCTGAGCGGCAGCCCTGATCGCAGAATTATAGAGGCGCCAGAAGGTGAAGATGATGACGACATCGTTTTCCTTCACATCGCCCAAAGCATTGGCGATCATCACCCCGTCGGTTGCAAGCTCCATGCGATAGCCGCAGAGCGTGGCGTGGTGTGCGAGGATGTTGGCAATCGATGCAAAACTGCCCGATCCAAGAACGATTCGGCGTTTTGCCCCTGCAATAAGTTTTGCAATCTCCTTGACGGAGTTGCGGTCGGTACGCCGGCGCAGAGCCGTTAGCTGCTCCATCTGCCGGTTCATGGCCGCGTCGAACGGGCGCTCATTGCCGGTTTCCTGCTGATGGACGACGCTGACCTCAGGCGCCGAAAGCTTGCTCATGAAGCGTGTACGGATTTCTTGCCGCAGCTCAGGCCATCCTGAAAAACCAAGGCTTTGGGCGGTTCTGGTGATCGTCGCGACGTTGACGTCGGCCTTTTGCGCGAGTTCGGCAGCGGATGCAAAAGAGGCGTGCCGTGGATCGTTGATGACGGCTTGCACGACTTCATGCGCGGCCGGCGTCAGAGAAAATTTCTCATCGAGATGACGCAGCCAGTCTTCAAGCGTGCCTGCAAAATCACCTGCAGCGTTTTTTGCATATTGCATTCACAAATCTTCCTGTGCAAAAAATGTTGCGCGACGAAACGACGCGCACACCATCCGCAAAGCGGCGGAGGTGACACACTATAATGATGGGGACTGCGAATGTATAATACTGCTGCAAGACTGGAGAGGCTGCCCGTCGGGCGCTTTCAATACAAGCTGCTGATGATGGGCGGGCTGGGCTACATGTTCGAGGCCTGGGACGCGGGCATCATCGCTTTTCTGCTTCCCGCGCTTCGGGCGCAGTGGCAACTGACCAGCCTTCAGGTCGGCTATCTCGCCAGCAGTACCTATGTCGGCTTCCTCATCGGCGCGCTCATTGCCGGGGCGATCGGCGACCGTTATGGCCGTAAGAACGTCATGCTCTGGGCACTCGTGCTCTTCTGCCTGGCAAGTCTCGCCGGCGCTGCCGTCAATGATTGGCACCAGTTCTTCGCGCTGCGTGTCGTTGGTGGTATCGGCATGGGGGCCGAAGCAGCGATCATCGCGCCGTTCCTTTCGGAATTTGTCGGCGCGAAGTATCGCGGCCGCTTCACGGCCTCGCTCGCAGCCTTCTTCTCCTTCGGCTTCGTCATCTCCGCGGTCCTCGGGTATCTGCTTGTGCCTGCCTCCGACGACGGATGGCGTTACGCGTTGATCATCACCGCCATGCCGGTCGTGGTGGTTTTGTGGTGGCGCCGCGGCTTGACGGAATCGCCGCGTTGGCTGGAGAGCCAGGGTCGCCATCAGGAAGCAAATGACATCGTGACCGGCATCGAAAAGCAATACGAGGCCCGCGGCGTCGTTCTGCCCGCGCCGGAACCGACTGCGCAAGTCTCTGCAACGCCGAATACCTCGCTGATGGCAAATTTTAAAACGCTGCTGTCGCCGCGCTTCCTGCGCATCACCATCATGACCTGGCTCCTCTGGGTGTCGGTGACCTTCAGTATTTACGCCTTCATGACATGGATCCCGAGCCTGCTCGTCGAGCGTGGCATGACCATGACGAAAAGCTTCTCTTTCTCGATCCTGATCTATGCGGCGCAAATTCCGGGTTACTTCACAGCCGCCTGGTTCTGCGAGAAGATTGGCCGTCCCTATACCATCGTGCTCTATATGGCGCTGGCCGCTGTTTCGGCTCTCTCGCTTGCCTTTGCCACCGGTGACACGCAGGTCATCGCGCTTGCCATGACGCTCTCCTTCTTCATCAATGGCGTTGCAGCCGGAGAATACGCCTATACGCCGGAGGTGTTTCCGACACGCATTCGCGCGACCGGCGTCGGTACGGCCTCGGCAATTGGCCGCATCGGCGGGATTGCCGCACCGATCCTCGTGGGTGCTGTCTATCCGATCGGCGGTTTCGCTGGTGTGTTCGGCATGACGACCGTCATCCTGTTCATCGGCGCCACGTCCGTTCTCTTCCTCGGCATTCCGACAAAGAACCGGTCGCTCGAAGAAATCGAAGCGGAAGAGTTTGCCGCGCGCTGATATCCACGCCCATCAGGGAGCGGCAACTGCTGCTCCCTCATCAGCAAAAAGGATCGACACATGCACAATGAGATCAGCCTTTACGAAGCCATGAAGCAGCCCGATCAGCCGGCACCCTTCTTCCAGGCTCTCGATGAGCTGTTGCAGCGCGAGATCGGGCACGTCCTCTTTACCCTGTTGGCGGTCGATGGGGGTGAGGTCGTTCGCATCTACTCCTCAGACCCCGAGCATTATCCGGTGTCCGGCCGCAAGCCTATGACCGACACGCCCTGGGGCCGCCATGTCATTGGTCAACATAAAAGCTTTCTCGCCAAGGATATGGACGGCATCAAATGGGCCTTCTTCGATCATGAGCTCATCTCAAGTCTTGGTGGCGGCACGCAGATCAATGTGCCCGTCGTCTTCGACGGAGTCTGCATCGGAACGATCAATCTCACCCATCGCGCCGGTGTTTATGACGAACGCCATCTCGACCGCGCCGAGGCTTTGGCACCGTGGTTGGTGCCTTACTTCCTGCTTGCCGCCAAACAAAGTTGAATCTTGGCGTACGCCTTTAAAAACATCGACTGAAAGTGAATGCTATGAGTTCAATTCTTCTCAAAAACGCCCGCATCGTTGATGGATCGCAGGGCGAACCCACCGCTCCGACGGATGTGCTCATCCGCGACGATCTGATCGTTGACGTGGGCAAGTCGATCTCGGAGACCGCCGACCGGGTGGTCGATCTGGATGGCAAGATCCTGATGCCAGGACTGATTGATGGGCATGTGCATGTCATCGCCACCAAGCTCGATCTCGGGGCCAATGCCGATCTGCCCAACTCTCTAGTGGCGCTGCGCTCAGCAAACATCATGAAGGCGATGCTGATGCGCGGCTTCACCACGGTCCGTGACCTTGGCGGCGCCGATCACGGTCTGGTCGAAGCGCTTCAGGAGGGGACGATTGTCGGCCCGCGGCTGATCATCTGTGGCAAGGCGCTGTCGCAGACCGGCGGCCATACCGATTACCGTGGCCGCTTCAACCGCCGTTCCGTCGAGCATTATCCCGATCAACTGGGTGCGCTCGGTCGAATTTGTGATGGCGTTGACGCCGTTCGCCAGGCATGTCGTGAGGAGGTCAAGGGCGGCGCCCAGTTCATCAAGCTCATGGCCAATGGTGGTGTATCGTCGCCGACCGATCCAATCGCCAACCTCGGCTTTTCGACAGAAGAGGTACTTGCAGCCGTCGAAGAGGCGGAAAATGCGCAAACCTATGTGGCCGCTCATCTTTATACCGATGCCGCAATCCGCCGCGCGATCGAGTGCGGCGTCAGGTCGATCGAGCATGGCAACCTGATCACGCCGGAAACCGCGGAGCTTGCCAAGGAACGCGGTGCCTTCGTCGTGCCGACCAACATCGTTTATGACCGCCTGGCAAAGGATGGCGCTTCGCTCGGCCTACCGCCGGTCTCTGTCGCCAAGATCGAGGATGTGCGCAGCGCCGGTTTCGAGGCGCTGAAAGTGCTCCACAAGGCGGGAGTGACCATGGTCTATGGTACGGATTTGCTGGGTGAGATGCATGAGCACCAGTCGGAGGAATTCGTTCTGCGCGGGCAGCATCTACCGGCCGCAGATGTGATCCGTTCCGCAACGCTGGATGCGGCTAAGGCATTTGGCTTTGAAGGCAAACTGGGAACCGTGGCCCCGGGCGCTTATGCCGATCTGATCGTCGTGGACGGCAATCCTCTCAAGGATCTGTCGGTCTTGGCGGGGCAGGGCAAACACATGCCGTACATCATCAAGGGCGGTGAATTCGTCAAGCAGAGCTGAAGCCATAAGAGGGGCGGGGTGTGTCGGGTTTCACTCCGCCGTTTCCCGCCACCTTTTGGCGTATGTGTTCAGATCCGCAATCCTCTCGGTCACCAGCTCGACAGGAACATTCGATTTCGTGCCGGTGAGAAAGCTGGCGCCCAGCGATGTGCCTGTGTGAGAGGCGGAGGCATACACGTCTCGGCCGGACAGGGTGGAGAGCGCTGCCCGGAAGACTCTATTTGCGGCGAAGGGGCCTTCCACCACGATTGGCCCGCGTGATCCGATCAGGTCGAGGCAGGTCATGGTCATCAAGGCCTGGTAGAGGCTGGCAGCCGCGCGCCGGCCTTCATCCGTTTGCGGCTCGTTGCGCCAGCCGCCCGTGGCGCCGGGGAACGGGCCGGTGCCGCTGACGACGCTTGGCAGCAGCATCTGGCCTTGGGCTATGACGTCTTCTACCGCGATCCATTCCGCGTCCGGTGCAACCTGCTCCAGACCCTTGGTAATGATCTCCCATTCGCGGCCGCCCATGTAACGGGCGGAAGGCACGGGTTTGCCGAATGCGTCGACATTGACCAAGGTGTCGCGGTTCTCATCAAGATCGTCCGCCTGTCCGCCTGCGGCAAAGCACACGACCCACGTGCCGGTCGATACGACCGTGCAAGGAAGGCCAAGGCCGACGAGGTGCGGGAGCAACGACGCATTGGAATCATGAATCCCGCAATAGACAGGAACGGGTGCAGCGAGGCCGAGTTGCCGAGTGATAGTCGGCGTCGTTTGTCCCAGAACGTCGAAGGCAGAGCGGATGGGCGCCATGAGATCGGCAATACCGAGACGCGCGACGAGGCTTGAATAGCCGCCTTCAAAGGGGCGCCACAGATCCGTGTGGCAGCCGAGAGAGGTGGCCTCATTCGCAGCGATACCGGTTAAGCGGTGCGCCCAATATTGCGGGTAGGTCAGGATGGTCGAGACGGAGGCGAACGCCTCGGGAAAGCACGCACGCTGATAATGGAGTTGCGCACCGAGATTAAGTCCACCCGTCAGGCGTGGCGAAAAAGTCTCTGCAAACTCTGGGCGGATTGCCTCGTAGTCTTCAACGATCTGATCCGGGAATGTGAACTCGTAATCGAGAACGGGCATCGCCAACTCGCCCGACGCGTTCAGAAGTGCTGCACTTGCGCCATGTGTGGTGATCGAGATTGCCTGATAGCCCGGCACATTGTCGAGCTCGGCAAGCCCTTCCTGAATGAAGCGCCACAGCGCATCCGTATCATAATGCGGATAGGGTGGGCCGTCTACGACCCTGTTGGCAATCTTGCGTGACGCCAACTCCTTGCCGCTCTCAGCATCGACAACGATCAGTTTGGCATGTGTCTTGCCGATATCGATGACGGCAACGGTCCGGATCGGCTTGCTCATGGGAGATGAAAGACGGTGATGAGATCGGTTGCCACGGGGGAATGATCCGGGTTGCTCTCCATGATATCGGCCATATGCGCCCACCATTTCTTCATCACGGAATGATCGGGCAGCGCCGCCATGCCATGATCTTTCGGACGTGTCAGGACACCGAAAAGAGTATTGGTTTCTGGGTCAAGGTGGATCGAGTAGTCGGTCACGCCGGCCTCGTGCAGCAGGTCGACGAGCTCCGGCCAAATCTCGTCGTGGCGCTTTTTGTACTCCGCCTGCTTGCCCGCAAAGAGCTTCATCTTGAAGGCGTGTTTTTCAAGCTCTGGCATCACTTACCTCATTGCTTTCAGGCGGCGCACGACGATTGGAATGGCAATGGTGATGATCAGCAGAAAACCGACAAAGATCGACATGACGATGCCCGGAACGTTGAGAAGACCAAGACCGAAAGTAACGAGTCCCATGACGAAAGCGGCAATCACCACGCCGCCGATCGTGCCCGAGCCACCCAGGATCGACACACCGCCGAGAACGACCATGGTCACAACCTCCAGCTCCCACCCTTGAGCAATCGACGGGCGCGTGGAGCCGAGCCGCGAGGTGAGGCATACGGCGGCGATGCCGCTCATCAGGCCCGTGAGAAGAAACAGGATGAACTTCACGCGCTCCACGGGCACGCCGGAAAAACGGGCGGCAAATGGATTGTTGCCGATGACATAGACCTGCCGTCCAAAATTCGTCGCATGCAGGAGGATCGCAAAGACGATCGCCATCATCACGAAGAGAACGAATTCGAAGGAAATCACCCAGAAGACATAGCCCTGGCCGAAATAGGCGAAGTCTGCTGGATATTTGCCAAAGGCCTGGTCGCCCAGCACCATATAGGAAATACCGCGAAACAGGCTCATCGTGCCGATGGTGACGACGATAGAAGGCAGCTTCAGCCCTGCGACGAGAAACCCATTGAAAGCGCCGCAGGCAAGGCCGACGCTAATACCGATCGCCACAAGTCCAGGCGTTCCCACACCCATCTGCACCGCGTAACCCATGGCGGTCGAGGCGAGCGCGATGATCGCTGCAACCGAAAGGTCGATTTCACCGGCGATGATCAGGAGCGCCATGGCAAAGGCGATCATCGCCTTTTCGGTGAAGTTGAAGGTGGCGTCAGAGAGGTTCCAGGCGTCGAGAAAGTAGGGGGAGGCCAGCGAGTTGGCGATGAAGATCAGGATTGCGACGCCAAGCAGCAGCACTTCCCAGCTTGCCATGATGCGGCGGAAAGGCGTGCCAAGCTTGTCCGGAATGATGCGGGGTGACGCCTGCGGTTGGGATTGATCCATGCTCATGCCGCAGCCTCCTTGCTCTGTTCTGTGGCGGCCCTGTCACGCAGGATGATGCGCCCTTTGCGCGCTTCTGCGCGCGCATTGAAGACGACGGCCAATACGATGACGATGCCGGAGATCGCCATCTGCGCGAACGGAGAGATCCCGATCACCGGAAGCGCGTTCTTGATGACGCCAAGGAAGAGCGCGCCGAGCACGGCGCCGAGTACCGACCCGATACCTCCCGCAATCGAGATGCCGCCGATCACATTTGCCGCGACACTATCCAGCTCGAACCCTTGAGCGATATCCACATAGGCCACGGCGTAACGCGACACCCATAGATAGCTCGCAAGTCCGGCAAGCGCGCCGGAGAGGACAAAGGCGAGGAAGCGCGTGTGGCCGACATCGATGCCGGCATAGATCGCAGCACTCGGGTTGCCGCCGGAAGCATAGGCCGAACGACCAAAGGCGGTTCGCTTCAGGATGATCCATGCAGCGACGATAACGAGGATCGCGACCCAGGACAGAACCGGCATGCCGAGGATGGACGTGCGGGGCACGTTGAGAAATGTCGGAGACATCTGGTGCGCGTTGACCCAAGCGCCGCCCGACAGAACAAAGGCCATCCCGCGATAGATGGTGAGTGTACCGAGTGTCACCACGATTGAAGGAAGGCCAAGCCACCACACGAGAATACCGTTGATCGAACCGAGCAGCGCACCAATTCCAACTGCCATTGCGACGAGAAGGGGAAGCGGCACGCCGGGGAACACGGCATTGGTCATTGCTACTGCCATTCCGGTAAAGGCGAGATTGGCTGCGACCGACAGATCGATCGACTTGGTGAGGATGACCGTCATCTGTCCCAGCGCCAGAATGATCAGGATCGACGTATCGTTGAAGATGTTCACAAGATTGGCAGGGCGCTCAAAGCCCGGCGAGCGCAATGAGAAGCCGATGATAAGCAGAATGATGATGCCGGCCAGCAGCCATTCGCGGTTCTTCAGAAGTGTCTTCATGCGCATTTCCTCTCACGCATTTCCGGTGGCGGCGCGCACCAGCTTTTCCGGCGAGAACTCCGCCCGCTCGAACCGGCCTGCCACCAACCCTTCGCGCATCACGATCGCGCGGTCGGACATGCCGAGAATCTCCGGCAGTTCGGATGAGATCATGATGATGGACAGACCTTCCGCCGCCAGTTCGCTGATGAAACCATGGACCGCAGCTTTCGAGCCGATATCGATACCCTTGGTCGGCTCGTCCAGAATGATAACCCGCGGCTTTGTCGCCAGCCACTTGCCGATCACGACCTTCTGTTGGTTGCCGCCAGACAACGTTCCTACGGGCACGGAAAGTGCCGCCGCACGAAGATCAAGGCGCGTTGCATATGTGCGCGCCAATGCGAATTCGTTGGCGGCTTTCAGGAAGCCCTTGCGCGATGTGTGGGAGAGAGAGGGCAGGGACATGTTCTGGTAGATGGGCATTTCCAGCGCCAGACCATGACGCCCCCGCTCTTCCGGCACATAGGCGATCCCGGCCCGAATTGCGTCTTCCGGTGAGCGGATCGTTACCGCTTTGCCGTTCAGCTTCAGTGTTCCGGATGCGGGACGGGTCATGCCGAACAGGGATTGGCAGAGCTCCGACCGTCCGGCGCCGATCAGACCATAGAGCCCAAGAATTTCGCCCTGTCGCAAATCGAAGGAGATGCCGCGAAACTCCGTTTCGTGGCAGTAATCCTCCACGGAGAGCACGGTGCCGCCAATGTTCACGGCCTGCTTGGGGAAGGCGTCCTTTACATCGCGACCAACCATCAACCGGACAATATCGTCCTGGGGCGTGGCAGTCAGTTTCCCTGCGCCGACCATGCGTCCGTCGCGAAAGACGGCATAATTCTCGGCAATTTCATAGACTTCGTCGAACTTGTGGCTGATGAACAGGATCGCCTTGCCCTGCCGCTTCAGGTTTTCGACGATGCGGAAAAGATCGTCGATTTCCTTGCGTGACAAAGCTGCTGTCGGCTCGTCCATGATGACGATGCGCGCCTCGACCGAAAGTGCACGGGAAATTGCGACCAGATGGCGCTGTGCAATGGAGAGATCTTTGAGCCGGATTGTGGGGTCGATCTTGCTTTCCAGCCGCTCCAAGAGCGCGCGGGATTTATCATTGATGGTTTTCCAATCGATCAGCCCGAAGCGGCCCTTCGGCGCATGCCCGAGAAAGATGTTCTCGCCAACCGAAAGCTCGTCGAACAGAACGGTTTCCTGATGAATGGCAGTGACGCCTGCATCGATTGCATCCTGCGCGCTTTGAAAATGAACCGGTGTGCCGTCCAGCAGGATTTCACCCTCATTGGGGCGATAGATACCCGTCAGGATTTTTACCAGCGTGGACTTGCCAGCGCCGTTTTCACCTATAAGCGCCGTCACCTGGCCGGAATAGAGCTGGATGTCGACATCATCCAGTGCCTTCACGCCTGGAAAAATCTGACTGATGCCGCGCATTTCCAGAACGGGGTTCAAGCGGTCCTCTTGTCGTGCGTAAAGCGCCGCCGTTTCGGTCATTGTCTCTACCGCCATTTTTTTCTTACGAACCTGCGTGCTCTTTGTTGAGCAGAAGAAGCGAAGCCTTCACTCGACGGCATCCGGATGCTTTTGCCGATGAAACCGTCCGGCAAGCATGATCGATGCTTGGTTCAAGCTCGAGGATGACGTCGACTGAGGGAATGTTGGAAACATCTCCCGGCGGATGTTGTCGCCGGGAGATGAAGTCAAAGATCAGAAAATCTTGGAGAACTGATCGATGTTCTTCGCGTCATAGACGAACGGATCGGCCATTGCGGCTTCGCTGTTTTCGCCAACCTTGATCTTGCCCATGCGGCCGGCTTCGATTTCGGAGCCCGGCTTGCCGTCGGCATCACCCTTGACGAGGTGGTAGGCGATTTGGGTCGCAGAATAGCCCAGGTCAATCGGGTTCCAGATGGCGAATTCCTTCGTCGCACCCGACTTGATGGCGCCGGCCATTTCAGACGGAAGGCCAAGGCCCGTGACATAGACCTGACCGATCTTGCCAGCATCCTTCACAGCCTGAGACGCAGCCAAGACGCCAACTGTCGTCGGGGCAACGATCACCTTGACGTTCGGCTGAGAGGTCAGGAGACCCTGCGCTTCACGATAGCTCTTGTCGGCCAAGTCGTCGCCGTAGACGGTGCTGACCAGATTGAGCCCGGGGAAGTCCTTCAACTGCTTCTTCATCTCCTCGATCCAGATATTCTGGTTGGTGGAGGTGGTTGTGGCCGAAAGGATGGCGAAGTCGCCCTTGCCGCCTTCGAGATGATCAGCCGCAAGCTGCAAGCACATTTTGCCGATCAGCGCATTGGAGGACGGGTTGAGCTGCAGGATGCGGCCCGCCGGTGCGACACCCGAATCCCAGGAGATAACCTTGATGCCGCGCTGTGCGGCCTTCTTCAGTGCCGGAACCACGGCGTCCGGATCGTTTGCCGAGATCGCAATCGCATCGACGCCCTGGGCGATCAGCGAATTGATGACTTCGATCTGGCCTTCTGCTGTCGTCGTTGTCGGGCCGGTATAGATGATCTCCACGCCGCCAAGCTCCTTGGCTGCTTCCTGCGCACCCTTGTTGGCCGCCTCGAAGAAGCCATTGCCGAGCGACTTGACCACGAGTGCGATTTTCATGTCTTTCGCCTGGGCGACGCTGCCGATACCGGCAACACCAAGCGCTACACCGAGCGCAAGCGCGCGGGTGAGTTTTCTGCGTGTAAGTTTCATTCCCTTTTCCTCCCGTTAAAACCTTCCCTTCGGCGCTCCTCAAGCAACCGAAGCGGAATCCTCCTCTGTTGGCGGTTTGTCCTCCGCCTGCGCGGCCGCCGCTCCGGCGATGACCAGCGTCACTCCCGCGGCCTCCACCATGCGTGCGGCCTCGTCTGAAATGTCTTCGTCGGTGATGATCGTCGAAACCGTATCCAGGGGTGTCAGGATAAGGCTGGAGCGTTTGCGAAACTTGGAGGAGTCGACCATGACGATCAGCTCCTCTGCCTGCCGCATCAGCTTCTGTTCGCTCTGGATCACCATTGCGTCGGATTCCATGATGCCAAGCGCGCCCACTCCCTGTGCTCCGATGAAGATGCGCCGCGCATAGAAATTGCGGATCGCGTCATTTTCGAAAGGAGACAGTATGAGGCTCTGGTCGCGATAGATCGCGCCACCGGGTACGCTGACATTGCATTTCGAGTGCTTCACCAGATGCTCAGCAATGGCGAAAGAATTGGTCATTACCTGCAGACGCCGGGCCGACATGAAATGCACCATCTGGAAGGTGGTCGTACCGCCATTGATAATGATGGCGTCACCTTCCTCGCACAAATCGACGGCCTTGCGTGCAATTGCGCGTTTCTTATCGATATTGACCGATTCCGAGACGCGAAAGGGACGTGCGGCCAGGTTGCCGAGCTGTGGCGGATGCACCGCCTCGGCTCCGCCGCGCACACGGCGCAGTTTCCCCTGTACGTGAAGAGATGCGATGTCACGCCTGATCGTTGCCTCGGACGCATCGGTCAGTTCGGCAATGTCCTGCACCGTCACCACAGGCTTTTCCTGAATGGCGCTCAAGATGATGCGATGGCGTTCGCTCTCGTACATGGGGTCCTCCTGACCGCAATCTTTCGTAAACTTCGATTGTTGTCAATCAAGTTCGATCAAAAATATCAATGTTGCGGCGCACAATGAAAATTTATGATCGTTTTTGATTGACATGGTGCTTTTAGATGCGCGATATCTGCTCTCAATGGGAGGCGAGTTCACCTGGGACTCGCAATGATTGCCGTGGGAGGATACTGCGATGGGACAATCCCGTCTTCTCGAAAATCGCTGGGACGACGCTTATGCAGCAACGCTGGATGGGCCGGGAAAGCTGCTCTATCGTTCCAACCTTCTGGGCGCTGACAAACGGATCACCAATTACGGTGGTGGCAATACCTCTGCCAAGGTCTGGGAAACCGACCCGCTCACCGGCAACAAGGTCCGCGTCATGTGGGTCAAGGGATCTGGCGGCGATGTCGGCACCATCAAGCTAGACGGCTTCGCCACCCTCTACATGGAAAAGCTTGAAGCGCTCAAGGGCATCTATCGCGGTGTGGAAGACGAAGACCGCATGGTCGGTTTTCTTCCCCATTGCACATTCAATCTCAACCCGCGCGCGGCCTCCATCGACACGCCACTGCACGGTTTCGTGCCCTTCGATCATGTCGATCACATGCATCCGGACGCAATCATTGCCATTGCCGCTTCGAAGAATTCACGGGAACTGACGAAAGACGTGTTCGGCAGTGAGATTGGCTGGCTGCCTTGGCGCCGCCCGGGCTTCCAGCTCGGTCTCGACCTTGAAGCCTTCGTCAAGGCAAACCCCGATGCCAAGGGCGTTGTGTTGGAAAGCCATGGTCTCTTCACCTGGGATAACGATGCCAAGGCCTGTTACGAGCTGACGCTTGCGATCATCAACAAGGCGATTGAATGGTTTGCGGCCAAGACTGAAGGCAAGACTATTTTTGGCGGTGCCGTCGCCAATACCCTGCCCAGGGAAGATCGCCGGGCCATTGCTGCGCGGCTGATGCCCGAAATTCGCGGACGCATCGGGAAAGACGAGCGCAAGCTTGGTCATTTCGACGATCAGGATGCCGTGTTGGAGTTCGTCAACTCGAAGGAATTGAAGCCGCTCGGCGCGCTTGGCACATCCTGCCCTGACCACTTTCTGCGCACCAAGATCCGTCCCCTGATCCTCGATCTGGATACGTCGAAACCGGATGTTGACGCATTGCTTGCGGGCCTCGATCAGGCGCTTGAAGACTACCGCACCGACTACACCCGATACTACGAGAGCTGCAAGCACGCTAATTCGCCGAAGATGCGTGATCCCAACCCGGTCATCTTCCTCATTCCCGGCGTCGGCATGTTCTCTTTCGCCAAGGACAAGGCAACGGCGCGTATCGCAGGTGAGTTCTACGTCAACGCCATCAATGTGATGCGCGGTGCATCGGCGGTGTCGGAGTATCAAGGTCTGCCGGAACAGGAGGCCTTCGACATCGAATATTGGCTGCTGGAGGAAGCGAAGCTTCAGCGCATGCCGAAGCCGAAGAGCCTTGCCGGGAGGGTTGCATTCATTACCGGTGGTGCAGGAGGTATCGGACGCGCTACAGCGGAGCGGCTGGCAAGCGAGGGCGCTTGCGTCGTGCTTGCCGATATTGATGAGGCCGCACTCGGAAACACAAAGGGTGATTTCGAAAAGAGGTTCAGCGCTGACGCTGTTCGTACCGTCAAGCTCGATGTCACCCAGGAAGATGCCGTTCTTGGCGCGTTTTCCGAGGCGAGCGTCGAGTTTGGCGGCATTGATATCCTCGTTTCCAATGCGGGCATTGCGTCATCTGCACCGGTCGAAGACACCACGCTTGCCATGTGGAACAAGAATATCGACATTCTGGCGACGGGCTATTTCCTCGTGTCGCGGGAAGCCTTCCGCCTGTTCCGACGTCAGAAGCTCGGCGGCAATGTCGTCTTCGTCGCATCCAAAAACGGCCTGGCGTCTTCGCCCAATGCATCTGCCTATTGCACCGCGAAGGCTGCTGAAATCCATCTCGCTCGTTGCCTCGCCCTTGAAGGTGCCGATGCCGGTATTCGCGTCAACACCGTCAATCCCGATGCGGTTCTGCGCGGCTCCAAGATATGGAACGGCGAGTGGCGCGAACAGCGCGCGGCATCCTCCAAGATCGAGGTGGACGATCTCGAGGAACATTACCGCAAGCGTTCCATGCTGAAGCTGAACGTCTTCCCGGAAGATATTGCCGAAGCAATCTTCTTTCTGGCGTCAGACGCATCTGCCAAGTCGACGGGGAATATCATCAACGTCGACGCCGGCAACGCCCAGAGCTTCACACGCTGAGGCAAAAACCGCCCGCGTGTTCAGCCGTGGGCAGTTTGCAGGTCAGGTGCTGGTGATTGCAAAATGAGAAAGATCGCCACGATCAAGCCCTTTCTCCACTCACTGAGATGAGATGGTTACAGGACGGCTTGAAGAGGACGTGGTGCAGAGGGAGGATGACATGACGGAACTGAGAATTGCTGCGGATCTGGTCGATCACGAGAACGAGAAGCGCGCAAAGGCGCATGAAGCAGACTATGCGGCCCTTGGTGACCATCTGTCACGCCGCAACATCGATATCGATGCGATCACGGCCAAGGTTGCCGCGTTCCATGTGGCCGTTCCATCCTGGGGCGTTGGAACCGGCGGCACACGCTTTGCCCGCTTTCCGGGTCTCGGCGAACCGCGCGGTATTTTCGACAAGCTGGATGACTGCGCTGTCATCAACCAGCTGACGGCTGCCACACCCACTGTCTCTCTTCATATCCCGTGGGATAAGGAAGATCCTGCAAGGCTGAAGGCACACGCCGACGCGCTTGGCCTTGGCTTCGACGCGATGAATTCCAACACCTTTTCGGATGCTGCAGATCAGCAGCACTCCTACAAATACGGCTCCCTGAGCCATACGGATGCTGCAACGCGCCAGCAGGCGGTCGATCACAACATCGAATGTATCGAGATCGGAAAGGCACTCGGCTCCAAAGCCTTGACGGTCTGGATCGGCGATGGCTCCAACTTCCCCGGCCAGAGCAACTTCACCAAAAGCTTCGAGCGCTACCTCGCCGGTATGGCGGACATCTACAAGGCACTGCCGGATGATTGGCGGCTGTTCTCCGAACACAAGATGTACGAGCCAGCCTTCTACTCCACCGTCGTACAGGACTGGGGCACCAATTACCTGATCGCCAACACGCTCGGTGAGAAGGCTTTCTGCCTCGTCGATCTTGGTCATCACGCACCCAACACCAACATCGAAATGATCGTCGCTCGCCTGATCCAGTTCGGCAAACTTGGCGGCTTCCACTTCAACGACAGCAAATATGGCGATGACGATCTTGATGCCGGCGCCATCGAGCCGTATCGCCTTTTCCTTGTTTTCAATGAATTGGTGGATGCAGAGCACCGCGGCGTGAAGCACTTCCATCCGGCGCATATGATCGACCAGTCGCATAACGTCACCGACCCGATCGAAAGCCTCATCTCCAGTGCCAACGAAATCCGCCGGGCCTACGCACAGGCCTTGCTTGTCGATCGCCCAGCACTTGAAAATTTCCAGCAGGAAAACGATGCGCTCATGGCGTCCGACACGCTGAAGCGCGCCTATCGCACGGATGTCGAGGCCATTCTTGCGCAAGCCCGCAAAAAGGCTGGTGCGGCAATAGATCCAATCGCAACTTACAGGGCCAGCGGCTATCGCAAGCAGGTCGCGGCTGAGCGCCCGTCACAGCGTGGCGGCTCGGGCGGGATCGTCTGAAAACCGGCGAGAGAGCGTGAGATGTCAAGCACGCCGGACTTTGGCCTGGCTGCCCGCGCGGCTCCTGTCGAAACCGGATTATGCGAGCTTGGCTCGACCGCTGCTATTCAGGGAGGACGCGCTATGGAGAGAGCCGGTGTGCTTTTCCGGTCCCTCGTACCGAAGCCAATCAGAATTTTGCGCTGAGGGCGTGTTGCGCACCTTTCTCTGGTGCGCGCACCAATCCATTACGCAATAAGCTTCTTGTCTCGCCAAAGACGGAAACCGCCCTCAAAGGCCAGAGTGTTGTCGCCCTTACGGCAGTTTGGGGGAAGTGAATCGAGTTTCTCCACATTGCCGCCACCGATGACCACATAGTCCGGCTCAAGGGCGTCAGTCAGAGCTTCGACCACATCGAACACCCGCTTCTGCCACTTCTTGTGGCCTTTCTTTTCGCGGTAGGCTTCGCTGACGTAATGCTCGTAGCTCTTGCGCTTGCGATAGGGAAGGTGGGCGATCTCCATCGGCTGCGCGACGTTTTCCACGATCATCGCCGCCCCAAGCCCGGTGCCGAGGCCAAGAAACAGCATGCGGCCACCTTTATAGGAGCCGATTGCCTGCATCATCGCGTCGTTGACGATGCGAACGGGATGACCGAAGGCGGCCTCATAATCGAACCCAACCCAGCCATCGCCAAGGTTCGCAGGGTCGCGAAGCGGCTTGTTATGGACAACGGGGCCGGGATAACCCATCGAGATCACGTCGTATTTCATGCCCTTCGCCATGGCCTTCACGGCCTCGACCATGTCGGAGGCGGTCATGGTCTTTCCGCTTTCCGCCTTCTTTTCCTCACCACCTGCGCTGGAAAGGATTTTGACGTGGCTGCCGCCGATATCGATGGACAGGACAACACGATCTTTGGTCTCTGAAATACCTTGTGTCATATATATTTTCTCCAATGGTCAGGCGGGGTCCACCCAGCCTCCAGGCGGCGCGAAATTGTCCATCTCGGTTGGTCCCCATGTCCCCGGCTTGTAGATCGGTGGAATGGTCTTGTCGTCCAGGATCGGCTCGACGATCTTCCACGCCAATTCCGCGGCATCCTGCCGGGTAAACAGTTGCCGATCACCGGCCATGGCGTCGCCGATCAACCGCTCATATGGGGCCATATCGCCGATGCCGTCATCAAGCGCCGTGAGTTCGACTGCCTCACCCTTCATTTTTTCGCCGGCCGCCTTGCGGCGCGCGCCGACGCCGATGGAGATATCCGGACCAAGGCGGAAGCGGATATAGTTGGCCGGTGTATCAGTAACGTCATCGAAGAGCGCCACGGGAGGGCGCTTGAAGCGGACGACCACTTCGGTGGCGTGGGCGGGCAGGTTCTTGCCGGCGCGGATGAAGAACGGCACCCCATTCCAGCGCCACGTCGCAACCCGGAAGCGAACGGCAGCGAAGGTTTCCGTCGGCGATGACGGGGCCACGCCGGGTTCGTCGGTGTAGCCTTCGAACTGGCCGCGCACCACGTCTTCTTTGGACAGCGGTGGCATGGCTTTCAGCACCTGCACCTTCTCGTCCACGAGATCGTCGGAGGCACCCGAAGCCGGCGGCTCCATGGTGAGGAGCAGGAGGACGTTGACGAGATGGTTCTGGATCACATCGCGGATGCAGCCCACTTCGTCATAAAATTTGCCGCGCCCTTTAATGCCGAAATCCTCGGCCATGGTGATCTGCACGCTCTCCACATGATCTCGGTTCCAGACCGGCTCGAGGAAGCTGTTGGCAAAGCGAAAATATAGAAGGTTCTGAATGGCTTCCTTGCCAAGGAAGTGGTCGATGCGAAAGATCGCATCTTCCTCGAACACCTTGTGCAGCACGTCGTTCAGCTTCTTGGCCGAAGCAAGGTCGCGCCCGAACGGCTTTTCCACCATCAGCCGGGCGTTCTTGGCGATGCCGGCCTGATCAAGACCATCGGCGACTGTCTCGAACAGGGACGGAGGGATGGCGAGATAGTAGAGCGGGTTTTGATGTCCCGCCAGCGCCTGCTTCAGTTTGTCGAATGTCGACTGGCTGCGGTAATCGCCGGAGACGTAGGACAACTTCTCCGCCATCTTTGAGAAGGCAGCCTCATCGATGGTGTCAACGTGTTTCGACACGGCGTCTTTTGCACGCGCGATCAGCTGATCGCGCGTCCAGTCGTCAAAGGCCACGCCGATGATGGGCGTGTTGAGTGCGCCGCGCTTCACCATCGCATAGAGCGAGGGAAAGATCATCTTGTGCGCGAGATCACCGGTGGCACCGAACACCACCAATACGTCGGACTGTTCCTGTGCCATGGCTTTTTTTCCCGCCTTACTTGGCTTTTTCCAGATGGCCGCCAAAGGCGTGGCGCATGGCCGATAGCACCTTGCCAGCAAACTGTGCCTCACCGCGCGAGGAAAAGCGTTCAAAGAGCGCCGAGGCGAGAACCGGGGCGGGTACACCCGTTTCCACGGCGGCCTGCAACGTCCAACGGCCTTCGCCGGAATCCGATACGCGGCCGTCATAGTGTTCGAGGTGTGGGTCCTGCTTCAGCGCCTCTGCGGTCAGATCCAGCAGCCATGAACCAATGACAGAACCGTGTCTCCAAACTTCTGTCACAGCAGGCAGATCGACATCGAAACGATAATATTGTGGATTGGCGAGCGGCGCCGTTTCTGCATCGACCTCGCGCTCGCTATTCCCGGCGTTGGCGGCTTTCAGGATGTTCAAGCCTTCGGCATAAGCTGCCATGACTCCATATTCGATGCCGTTATGCACCATCTTGACGAAGTGGCCGGCGCCGGCCGGACCGCAATGGAGATAGCCTCTTGGAGCTGTGCCGGTTTCCGGATCCTCCGCAATGTTCTGCCCGGCACCCGGTGCGAGAGAAGCAAAGATCGGATCGAGACGCTGTACGGCGGCCTTCGGGCCTCCGATCATCAGCGAGTAACCACGCTTCAGGCCCCAGACGCCACCCGATGTCCCGACGTCGATGAAGTCGATGCCCAATGGTGCGAACTCCGCGGAGAGATTGATCGCCTCATGATAAAGCGAGTTGCCGCCATCGATAATGGCGTCTCCGTTCTCGAGCTTTGAAGCAAAATCCCGCGCGATCTTCGGGGTGATGGCTGCCGGCAGCATCAGCCACACGGCGCGCGGCTTTTCGAGTTTGGAGATGAGATCCTCAGCCGAAGAAGCGCCCTTCGCGCCTTCTTTGACGAGCGCCGCGACATTGTCCGCATTGACGTCGAACACGACGCAGTCATGACCCTGTTTGAGGAGGCGGCGAACCATGTTGGCGCCCATACGGCCGAGGCCTACCATTGCAATTTGCATCTCATTCTCCATTTTCAATGCGGGCTGAATCACCTGATTCATCCACGACGTGAACGGTAAAGTTGGTGTTTTCCCACGTTCCGCTGTATGGCCAATAAAAGGTGAAGACGATCGTTTTTCCTGCGCCTTCATGCTGGACAGGCAGGTCGGCGTAAAATGTGCCAAGTCCCGATGGTACCATTGGCGTATCGGAAGTGCTGACCCAGCCGTCCGCGCTCCAATGCACCACCGCGCTCGTCTCGGTTTCCAGTCGAAGCATCTTGCCAACGGGGATCGATGACAGGCGGTTGTTGAAACGCCAGATGCGTAACTGCGACCCTGTCTTGTTCTTGATGTAGCGCTCGACGCCCTGCGGCGGCATATCGAACACGGTGCCATCCTTCAGCGATCGCAGAAGCTTGATATGCTCGGAGTGGGCCCAGACGAGTGGCATGGCGCCGCCCGACGGGCGACCGAGACAGAGCTCCTTCTCGGGCAGATCCGGTCCATCCCAGACCTGCTCCGGGAAAAGCCCGCCATAGCCCGCCGATTTCTCGAGCGTTCCCAGAAGCGCTTCGGCGGCTTCACGCCGGCCTGCAGCAAGTTCGTAATGCGCGCGTTCGCCAGCCAATAGCGGCCAAGGCCGGCCCTTGCCTGTACCATCGAAGGGGGCGCCATCTTCATGCTCGCCATAGCCATCGCCGGTGTAGCGATACCAGAGCGATCCCTGTGGCAGATCGGCGCGCAGGCTGTGATCGATGGCTTGGATGGTGTCGAGAATATGCGGATCGTCGGGCGCGCGCAGGCCGAAACGGACGAGAGCCAAGGCATCAGGACTGAGCACGTCGGCTGTCGGCAACAGTGCCCGGTCGGGCGTCTGATTGCGGATTTCCGTGTTGCCTGAGGCACTTGCCTCATCCGTCGTGGCTAGCGGCGCGATGCGGACATAATGACCTGAGATTCCAAGGGCTTCGCAGAAATTTTTCTCGCCGGCAAAGGTCCATTGTTCGATCTGTTCGTTCCAGCAGTCAGCGGTTTCGCGCAGATGATTGGCAGCCACATCGTCGCCGTCAAGCGAGAGCAAATCGGCCGCTGCAAGCAGCGCGGCGATTTCGACAGCAAGAGTGAAGGGACTATAGCCTGCATCCTCTTCCCACCGATCCTCGCAGGTAGTGGGACCGTTTGTCAGGATGTAGTTCGCCGCGTTTCGCACCATTGGCATGAAGCGCTTCTGTGCCTTGGCATCAAGATGACCCAGCCGTCGCAGCATGTCGGTGAGCAGGATAGGAAAGGCGCACTCATCCATCTGTATGCCTGGCCAATAGGGTTTCCCATCGAGCCATAGATTCTGCGGCCAGCGACCGGAAGGCTGTTGAACATGGCGCAGATAGTCGAGGATTGCGATCGCTTCCTCCGTATCACCTGCGGCCAAAAATCCGCCAGCCGTCTCCACCAGGTCGCGCGGCCAAACGAGGTGATAGCCGCCAAGGTCGTCATCGCCTTTGGAGAAGCCCCACGGAATGGAGAGGCTGGCAACCACGGCGCCCGCCCGATCCGCTGCCCTGTGCGAGGCGAGAACGGCGGTTGATACGCGGTAGGCATTCACGCCGGCCTGCTCCTGGCGATCCAGCGGGACGAGCTTTTGCTGCCAGGCCTGCCAGTTGGCAACATAGTGCTGTTGTGCCTTTTCAAACCCGTCCTTGAGGCTGCCCGCTGCTGCTGCGGCTGCCTCGAATTCCGTTTGACCGAAACCGATGGCCATCGTCGCTTCCTGGCACGCACCGGTGAAATCGATCTCACCTGCCAGTGCCACGTTGCCGTCATCGGCACGCTGGTATTGATCGGCAATGCGCCCATGTTGTTTCAACTGCCGCCAGCCATCCGAAACGCCGACAAAACCTGCGCTGACAGCGCGCCATGGCGTGTCGGAGATGAGCGCCAGATAACGTGAGCGGCCGGTGGCGAACAGCACGGCCTTGTCCTCGAACTCGCTAATCCAAGCCGAGTTCAGTTGTCCGGCATTGACCAGATGGGGAGCGAGCAGGGCGGTGACCCTGTAGTCACCCACCTCGCCCTTGAGTGCCGTGAAGCGGACACGCTGCAGCACGCAGGCACGAGACGGATCTGTCACCACCTGCTTCTCGATCCTGTAGCGCCCATCTCGCGCGGTGTTGATGATGGAGAAGGCAGGAATTCCAGGGGCGATTGTCCCGGTTTCCGTTTCGCAATCGCGCTTTTCCTCGGAGAAGTAACCGTCATTGCCGGTGACGACGAAACCGAAATCGCGTGTGCAGGCGCTGTCGACGCGGGGATAGTAAATTTCGTTGAGAACGCCGTGGCTCAAGGTGAACCAGACACGCGAATGTTTGGAGAGTGCGGTGCCAATGCCGTTTTTAGCACTTGATGTCCAGCGCGCATCGATGCCGGGCGCTCCAGGAGCAGCGTCCAACATTTTGCTCAAATGAGGCGTGCCGGTATCTGACTTGTTTTTTGTGGTCGGGATTAAAGGTTCGGGAAGGGAACTCGTCATTTCAAGAATGCCTTGATGCGCTGCAAAATGAATAGCTTAAGTTCAAAACAAGAGAGGATCGGCTGTCACCGCACCCGGAATATTTCAGTTCATACTCAGATACCACAATGGTACTTGGCAACTTACATTTTCGTAATTCTTAAACAAACTTCGATGCTTCTGTCGCCTTATCCTGCGCCGTTGTCGTCGAAGCCTTTCAAATCCATGCGAACAACGAGATTGACCGGCTTTCGGTTGCACCGGTGAAAAATTTCTTATGACGATCCAGTTCGGGAGACCGGAAGCGTTACAATGGCCTGAAAACCGTTTTTGCTATTCTGGAGCGTAACGGTACCGCCATAAAGTTCGACAATTTCCTTTGATATCCCCAAACCGAAGCCGCTGCCCTGTACACTCTCATCCAGCCGCATACCCGGCTGGAAAGCCTCGTTGATCCTGTCTTCGGCAATGCCAGGGCCGTCGTCGGTAATCGTGATCGCGACAAGGCCGCCTGTCCGCGTGGAAGTGACTGTTACGGAGGTAGAAGCCCATTTGAACGCATTGTCCAGCAGGTTGCCAAGAATTTCATCCACGTCCTCCGGATCGCAGCGAATGCCGACGCGGTCCTCGACTTCGCAACGAACCGACAAAGCCTTGTCGCGATAAATGTTCGAGAGAACGAGAATGAGGTCATCGAGACGGGGGCGAAGCAAGACGTGCCGATCGGAAGGCTGTCCTGCCGTAGACTTTCGCGCATCGGCAAGATGATGCCGGATTCGACGATCGATACGCAGGACGAGATCTCTCAAGCCGCCACTCGGGTCGTTGTCGTCGTTCAATCCAAGCGTCAGGCTGGCGACGGGCGTTTTCAGCCCGTGGGCCATATTGGCAAAATGGATCCGCGCCTCCTCAAGTCGCCTTTCGTTCAACGCGATCAGCCGGTTGATCTCCGTCGCGACGGGCTTCAACTCGTCGACTTCTCCCTCGGGCAGAGTTGAGCGATTGCCGGCTGATACCTCTGCGATATCGGTCGTCAAGCGCTTGAGCGGCTTGAGGCCGAACCGCACCTGTAGATACGTTCCGATGAGGAGAGTTATACCGAGCAGCGCCATGGCCAGCACGAGCCACATGAGGGACCGGAAGGCCGGATCGGTCAACGCGGCCTCAGGCGCAGACGCCGTGATCTGCACCAGCTGGCCGTCGATGCGTGTCGACAGGGTACGCGTGTAAAGCCCGCGTCCATTGCCGTCTTCCATCTCACCTGGCCGCGGTCGTGCGGATGCAAGATCGCGCCAGTCCGCCTGGCGACCGCCGGGTTTGAGGGCGCGACGCTCCAGAGAACGGGACGAAAGCGTCGATTTCTCTGATCTGACCTGCCAGTACCACCCGGAATTCGGTCGATCAAAGGGCGGTCCGTCCAGTTGAGAAGCCATCGTCAACTGGCCGTTTTCACTGGCGGTCAAGCTGCTGCGCACACCTTCGATCTGGGTATCCAGCCTCTGGTCAATCTGCTCGCGGACGACCCCGGCAACGATGAACCAGAGAATAACGGACGCGACGAGAATAGCCCCGGCCACGAAGGCGGCGGAGAACGCCGTCAGGCGTCCGGCAATCGAGGTGGGGCGGGAAAGGCGCGGCCATCTCATGATGCAGCCGTCATCATATAACCCCTGCCACGCACGGTTTCGATATATTCGGCGCCGATCTTTCGGCGCAGCCTAGCGACGATGACTTCGATGGAGTTGGAATCCACTTCGGCGTCGCCATCATAGACGCGCTCCATCAACTCGCTCCGGTCCACGATGATCTCCTTGCGCAAGATCAGGCAGGAGAGCACACGCCACTCCAGTGCGGTGAGCTTCAAGGGAACACCGTCCTTCTCGAATGTTCCAAGCTGGGCGTTGAAGGTAATCGATCCACAGGTCACGGTCGCGCTGGCATGGTTGTTGGCGCGCCGAACCAAAGCGCGCAGCCGCAAGACCAGTTCTTCGACCTTGAAGGGTTTGGTGAGAAAGTCATCGGCTCCCGCTTTGAAGCTCGCCACCTTGTCTGGCCAGCCGTCTCTTGCCGTCAGTACGAGTACAGGAAACGTCTTGCCTGCATCTCGCCAGGAGGCGAGCACCGAAACGCCATCGATCTTGGGGAGGCCGAGATCAAGAACCGCGACATCGAAGGCTTCTGTCAGGCCCGCGTGCTGACCGTCTTCACCATTGCGCGCGACATCGACAACGAAGTTTTCGTTTCTGAGACTGCCGGCAATCCGGCCTGCAAGGTCGGTATCGTCTTCGACAAGAAGGACACGCATGAGGGAATTCTACTCCGTGGGATCGGGCTTTCTTATGGTGCTGGACGCTTAACTCAAGCTGAACGGGATGGTTCAGGCTGGCGGTGGTGGTGCTTTGATAGAAAGGCGTCATTCCAATCACAAAGGAGACCAGACATGTCTATTACACCTGAAACCGAAACCAAGCACCACGACGACGTCAACCACGTCCACCCGCATCCGAAGAAGCGGTCTGTGGCGGCCTTCGCGGTCGGTGCCATTGCCATTCTGGCCGTCGGCGTTGCCGGCGGTGCCGGCGCCATGAAGCTGACGCAGCCCAAAGCAGAGCTTGCGCCGATTGTCCCCGTCGCCATTTCCGCCATGCCGGACGACAGCCTGACCAGCATCAAGGGCAAGGTGGTTGAGATCTTTGGCAACAAGTTCATCATTCAGGATGAAAGTGGCCGTGCTCTCGTAGAAACGGGCCGGGAAGGTAGAGGCGGCAACCTCGTCAACAAGGACGAAGTCGTTACCGTTCAGGGCCGCTTCGATGACGGCTTCCTTCACGGTAGCTACATCGTTCATGAGGATGGAAAGACCAATCCGCTCGGCCCGGCCGGCAAGCCGCCGCGCGGCCCGGAAGGTGGTCCCCGTGGACCGGAGGGCGGTCCTCACAAGCCTTGATATTTGAGGTCCGCAACATAGCTGGAAAACACACGGCCGCTCGGATACGACGCGGCCGTGTCGTCATGTTTGAGCGAGGCAGCGCTTGTGGATGAGAGCAGCGGCTAATTCGACTGCTTTCGCCGCAATGCGTCTTGCAGGCCCGAAACGAGATATCCAAGACCGCTCTCGAAGACGTCTTCCGTGTTGACCGTTCCAACCTGCCGAAAGGTTTCCAGGGCTTCGGTCAACAGAGGGAGGGGAGCAAGTTCTGCGTCGAAGTCGACTTTGGCGCCGTTTTGATCGATCCGGTCTCGCTCTTGCTCGCCCTGTTCTTCGAGAACATACCCCACCACATAACGTGTCACGCAGATGGCGATCCCAAACGCTTCCTTGGTTGAAAAGCCCGCATCGACATAGAGCTGCAAAACCTTTTCCGTATCGGCAAAATCGGTGACCGATGGCCGCGTGCCTGCGGTCAATCGCGCGCCATCACGCACGCTGAGCAGCGCCTTGCGGACGCTGCGGGCGTTGGAAAGCGTAAACGACACCCAGTCCTGTCCAGGTTTTGGCACGCGGTCGTCATGATAGCGCAGCAGCATTTCTGAGTTGATCGCATCCAGCAGCTGAGACTTGTTGCGGAAATGCCAATAGAGCGCCGGCTGCTGAACGCCAAGCCGTTCTGCAAGCTTCCGGGTGGATAGCTTGTCTATCCCCACTTCATTTAACAGCAGCAAAGCCTCATCGATGATGCGCTCTCGTCCTATCGCCATGGAAAAACACCTCTTGACTTATCAGTGATAAAGTAGCTTATCACTGATAAATTTATCGCTGATAAGGTCTATGAGGATATCTCTCCATGAACAAGGCCCTCATCGTCATTCTCTCCACCGTTGCGCTCGACGCGATTGGCGCCGGTCTGATCTTTCCCATCCTGCCGGATCTGTTGCGCGAGGTGACGGGCGGAGACGATTTCGGCTTCCTGTACGGGCTCATGCTGTCTGTATTTGCGATCATGCAATTCGTCTTCTCACCCGTTCTCGGCGCGCTCAGCGATCGGTTCGGGCGGCGTCCCGTTTTGCTGCTCTCTCTTGCGGGCACACTCATCGATTACCTTGTTATGGGCCTTTCGCCGCTCGGCTGGGTGCTTGTGGTGGGAAGAGCGGTTGCGGGAATAACCAGCGCCAATATGGCCGTCGCGAGCGCCTACATAACAGATATCACGCCAGCCGCTCAGCGTGCGCAGCGCTTTGGCACAATCGGCGCGGTGATGAGCACGGGCTTCATCATCGGCCCGGTGATCGGCGGTGTCATGGGTGCCTGGTGGCTTCGCTCGCCCTTCCTGGCGGCGGCGCTGTTCAATGGTCTCAATCTTCTCGTTGCGCTTTTCGCACTGCCGGAAAGCCGGTCGACGAGCCAAGACAAGTTCGAGCTGAAAGAACTCAACCCGTTGCGACCTCTGCTCTGGCTGTGGAATTTTAAAGACCTTCTGCCGCTTGTCACAGTCTTCGTGGTCTTTGGCCTGGTTGCGGCAATACCCGGGACGATCTGGGTTCTCTACGGCGCCGAGCGGTTCGGTTGGGATTCCGTTCATCTCGGGCTGTCATTGTCGGTTTTCGGTGTCAGTGGCGCGCTCGCTCAAGCCTTTCTCGTCGGGCCGTTGTCGCGCCGCTTCGGTGACCTTGGCACGTTGATGATCGGCGTCGCCTTCGACATGCTCGCCTATACGCTGATGGCCTTCGCCACCCAAAGCTGGATGGGTTATGCCGTAGCGCCGCTCTTCGCACTCGGCGGTGTCGCGATGCCAGCGCTCCAGTCGCTTGCAACAAGCCGGGTGAGCGATGAGCAACAGGGTCAGTTACAAGGGGTACTGGCGAGCCTGATGAGCCTCGCCAGTACCGTCGGACCCGTGCTGACCACTGCCTTGTTCTTCTCGACCAAGGCGAGCTGGATCGGTACCACTCGGCTGGTGGGGGCCGGACTTTATCTGCTGGCCTCCCCGCTTTTTACGACGGTGAGAGCACCCAAGCGTGTCGAGGGCGAGTTGTCAGGTCGTCCCAGCCACGATCGTTGAAATGCGGGATCAACGATTAGCGCGTCACGCGCCCGTTTTCGGCAACCAGACGTCCTTGTTTGAAGACCTTGTGCCGCGTTGGGAAGGCAATCACGGCCTCCGGCACGTGGTCCGCTGCCAGAGAAACGAAGTCCGCCTTCGCGCCCACTTCGATGCCATATCCCTCAAGCCGCAAGGCCTTCGCGCCCGCTGCTGTCACAATGTCGAATGCGGCTGCCAGTTCATCGTCGGTGTAGAAGCCTGATCTGTAGCCAATGATCTCGGCCCGGTGCAGCATATCGCCATCACCATAGGGCCACCAGGAATCGCGGATATTGTCGCTGCCGCTGAACACGGTGACGCCCTCGCGGCGCAGCAGAGCGACCGGTGGGAAATTGTGGTTGCCGGGGGCATTGGTCATGATCGAGACGCCGCTTCGCGCGATCCGGGCTGCAATCTTCTTCGCCGCGTCGGGTGCGAGGTCGCCGAGCCCATAGGCATGACTGACGGCGACATGTCCTTGCATGCCGAGTGCGACGGTGCGGTCGCAAATTTCCTCGATGGTGAAAGCACCCATCGAACCTGCGTCATGAAGATGGATGTCGATATCGACACCGTGCTTTTCGGCCACGCCGAAGACCACGTCGAGATGGCCGTTGACGTCGCGGTCGAAGCTTGCAGGATCAAGACCACCGACGAGGTCTGCGCCAAGACCGATGGCGGCATCGAGAAGCTCTGGCGTTCCCGGGCTTTTCAGGATGCCGCTTTGTGGAAAGGCGACCAGCTGGATGTCGATCCTGTCGCGATAGTCTTCGCGGACAGCGAGGATGGTTTCCAGAGACTTTAGCCCGACCGAGCCATCGACCATGACGTGGCTGCGCATCTGGGTCGTGCCTTTGGAAATGCAAAGATCGAGTTGATTGCGCGCGCGCTCCGCCATCGGCTCGGCTTTCGCCATGTTCTCGGCCTGGAAGGCGACGCGCTCGTGCACATCAAAGCCGTTGGTGCATGGGCGATGCGGCACCCACTTGCCGCCATAAAAGCTGGTGTCGAGATGGATATGTCCCTCGACGAAGCCAGGAAGCAGCAGATCGCCGGAAAGGTCGATCGACGGGGTCGATGCCGCGCCGGGAGGCGTTGAACTCCCCGCCGTTTCAATGGCTGTGATCCGACCATGTTCCACGGTGATGTTGCGCAGTGAGCCGTCGGCCAGCTTGGCATTGGTGAAGATGGTTGTGGTGGTCATTGGGATTCCTTTTCGTATTCATTCTCGTGAGGCGTCAGCCTGCGCTTGCTCATCACGGCATGTGTTTATAGTGGCGCCAGGTGGCAGGCGATCTTGCCGCCGCCATCCCGGTTGCGGACCTCGGGTGCGACCATGGTGCAGAGCTCTGTTGCGATGGGACAGCGCGGATGGAAGGCGCAGCCCTTTGGCGGATCGAGCGGGCTTGGCGGTTCTCCGCCCATCAATGCGCGGTCCCGGTTAGGCGCCGCGACATCGGGGATCGTTTGCAGCAGAAGCCGTGTGTATGGGTGTTGCGGATTGGCAAACAGAGCCTCGGTCTCTGCCTCCTCCACGATACGGCCGAGATACATAACCGCGATACGGTCGGCCATGTGGCGGACGACTGCGAGATTGTGGCTGATGAAGAGATAGGTCAGGCCAAGCTCGTCCTGTAACCTGCGCATGAGATTGAGGATCTGCGCCTGGACGGAGACATCGAGTGCCGAGGTCGGTTCGTCGCAGACGAGAAATTCGGGCTCGCTGGCCAGCGCTCTTGCAATCGATATGCGCTGTCTCTGGCCGCCGGAAAATTCGTGCGGAAAACGATTGGCGTCGTCCGGCGACAGACCGACGGTGCGCAATAGTTCGGCCACGCGTGCGTCGATCGCTTGTCTGCCATCTCGCAACCCGAACACCTCGATCGGCTCGGCAATGATATTGCCGACACGCCAGCGTGGGTTGAGGCTGGCATGCGGATCCTGAAAGATCATCTGGGCTTCGAGCGGCTTGCCGCGGTTCGCGCCCTTTTCGGCTGGGGCAAAGACGATGGCACCTTCGCTGGGATCGTAAAGTCCCGTCACCAGCCTGGCCACAGTGGACTTGCCGCAACCGGATTCGCCGACAAGCGCCAGGCATTTTCCCTTCTGCACAGTGAAAGTCACATCCTGCACGGCGCGAAGATAGCGCTTCGGCTTGCGGTCGATGACGCGGTTTAGCCATGGCGCGGAAACGTCGAAGACGCGCGTCAATTGATCTACTTCGAGCGCGTTGTCAGGGCTTCTCATGCGACGCCTCCATCGTGAATGAGGCAGGCGACGCTGCCGTGATCATTGCGTACCAGCGCCGGTTTGACCTCTCGGCAGCGGGAGCCGACATCCGGGCAGCGCGGATTGAAGGCGCAGCCTTGTGGAATGGCATTGAGGCGTGGCATGGCACCGTCAATTTGTGTCAGTCGCTCGACGCGGGCGCCAAGGGCCGGAATGGAGCCCATCAAGCCACGTGTATAAGGGTGCTTGGGGTTGCGCAGCACCTCGTCCACCGGGCCAACCTCGATCACCCGCCCGGCATACATGACGGCCACGCGGTCGGCTGTTTCGGCAATCACGCCCATGTCGTGGGTGACGAGCATGACGCCGGCGCCTTTCTCGCGGCAAAGCTTGCGCAGCAGCGTGGTGATCTGTGCCTGAATGGAAACGTCGAGCGCCGTTGTCGGCTCGTCGGCAATGATCAATTGCGGATCGCCCGCCAGTGCGAGCGCGATGACGACGCGCTGGCGCATGCCGCCTGAAAACTGATGCGGATAATGGTCGATACGCTCGTCTGCGCCCGGAATACCAACCTGTTTCAACAGGTCGATCGCGTGAGCGCGTGCGTCTGCGCGGCTGCGATCGGAGTGCAGGCGGATCGTCTCGGTCAATTGCTGTCCAACCGAAAAGAGCGGGTTGAGCGATGTGAGAGGGTCTTGAAAGATGGCGCCGACCATGCGTCCGCGTACCATACTCATCTCGAGCTCGCTGAGATTGTCGGTACGCGTTCCGCCGATACGAATCTCGCCCACCGCAACCCGGCCCGGCGGTTCGAGCAGGCCCAGCACCGCCATGCCGGTCATTGATTTGCCAGCGCCGGATTCACCGACGACGCCCAGGATTTCGCCACGCTCGACGGTGAGCGACACATCGGACAGGGCGGTGAGGATGCCCTTGCGTGTCGGGAATTCGACGGACAGTCCTTTGACCTCCAGGGCCGGGATTGTGGCTGATGTCTGGTTGGGGGTGATCATCGCGAGACCTCGCTGATATGATGCGAGAGCGGATAGCTCGGCGGGAAAATGTCTTCGACTGGCGGATGGCGGAATGTTCGTTCCGGATATTTGGCGACAAGACCATCGAATTGGCGCTGCGCCTGCTCTCGTGCAGCGACGAGATCGATACCGGCAACCGCGCCGTCGCGCATCGAAATCCTGCCATCGACGATGGTTGCGCGGGTGACACGACTGGTAGCGCCATAGACAAGGGTCTGGATCGGGTCGATCCGTGGCGTGATCAAGCTGTCGGCCATGTCGAAGACGGCGATGTCTGCCTTCGCGCCCGGAGAGATGCGGCCCAGATCACGGCGTTTCAGCGCATCGGCGCCGGCAATGGTGGCGGCATCGTAGAAATCGGCGGCGGAACCGGCATCCCCGCGGCCCTCGGCAAGCCGGTTCATCATCAGACCGACCGACATGTTGAGAACCATATCGGGAGGGGCGGTATCGGTGCCCATGCCGATGCGGATCCCCATCGCCTTCAAGCGGGAGAAGGATTTGAGCGCCGAGCCATGGCGAGCCGAAACGAGCGGGCAGTGAGCGACGGTCACGCCATGGGCGCCGTAGCGCGCAAGATCGTCTTCCGTCGCGACGGTTGCGTGCGGCGCAATCAGGCGAGGCGAAAGAAGGCCAAGGCGGTCCAGCCATTCCGGTGCCGTGACACCATGCAGGCGGCGCATGGTCTGCAATTCCATCTCGCCCTGCGCCATATGCAGGCGAACAGGCATATCCATATTATCGGCATGGGCGAAGGTCTGGCGGAGCAGCGTTTCGGTACAGGTTTCCACGCGGTCCGGCGCGAACATGCCGGAAATAAGGCCGTTGGCTCTGCCGTGAATGCGTTTGGCAAAAGACGCTGCTTCAGCCAAATCGGCCAATCCCCGCTCTTCATCGAAGACAGGTTTCATGGCGCCGTTCTCATCAAGGATGACCCCACCGCTGCGATAGGCGGGACCGAGCCACACGCGTATGCCGAGGTCTTCGGCTGCATCTGCTGCTGCTTCGAATTCTGCGACCGTCTCGCCCCAGGCTCGGTAAAACAGTGAGGCGATCGGAAGTGCCGAGGTAATCCCGTTCAAGAGAAGCTGCGCAAAGGCGTAGCGCTTCTGGAAGGCAAGTTCGGCCTGGCTATACATCTCATAGGCGCGGGGTGCGTAATCTGCGGCCCAGACGCGGCCCTTTTTCCAGCCGGGCTGGTTGTCCATGGCCAGCACGGTCGTATCGAGATCGGAAAGGGCGTCGAGATCGACAAAGCCCGGACCGATTAGGGCGTCACCCATGTGATAGCGCGCCGAAACGTCGCCCTCGAAATCGCGCCCAACCCAGAGAATTGTGTCGTTCTCGATGACGATTTCGCCATTCGGAATAAGGCATCGTCCTTCCGGCAGATCGGCAATGACGAAGCGGGCTTTGAGCGCCCAGCGCCCCGGCGGCCTCTTTCCAAGGGGAAGCGTCGACCAGGAAGACCGCGTGTTCATGGACGCTCCTTCAGGCTCTTGCCGTCTCGCGCAACGACATTGCCAGCGGTCACCACAAGCTTGCGAGGTTGATGCGTGACTATCGCTTCGCCGACGGTCTCGCCTTCGACGATGACGACATCCCCACGACCGCCAATCGTCAGCGAATGTTCTGCACGATCCATGGCTTGAGCACCGCCAGTGGTACAGACATCCAGCGCCCAGAGGAGCTCATCATCGCGGCGCAGGTTGTTTTTCATGCCGAGCAACATGGACCGCTCCAGCATGTCGCCATTGCCATAGGGACCCCAGGTATCGCGGAAGCCATCGACACCTGCACCGAAGCGGACACCGGCGGAGCGCAGGCGGCGCAGAGACGGCACTTCGCGCGAGGGCGGGGCGGTCGTCAGAATCGGCACGTCGAGTTCGGCGCAGGTATCGATCAGAGCCTGCGTCATGTTCCAGTCCGGATCGCCAAGGCAGAAGGCGTGGCTGACGGCGACCTTGCCTTGCATGCCGAGCGCACGGATACGCTCGAAGATCAGTTCCATCGAGAAAGCACCGAGCTCTCCGTTTTCATGCAGATGGATATCGATCCCCTTGGCGTATTTCTCGGCAATGGCGAAGATCGTATCGAGATGAGCCTTCGGATCGCGGTCCATGCCGCAGGGGTCGAGACCGCCGACGAGATCAGCCCCCATTGCCATGCCGGCATCGATCAATTCCGCTGTGCCGGGGCGGCGCATCAGTCCCGATTGGGGGAAGGCGACAATCTCGATTTCGACAATGCCAGCCAGCTGGCGGCGGGTCTCCATAACGCCTTCCAGGGCGATCAATCCTTGGTCCGTGTCGATATCCACATGGCTGCGGATGAGGGTCGTGCCGTAGCCGACCGATTGCAGCGCCTGGCGCATGGACTGGACATGGGCGTCCAACCCATAGTCGCGCTTGACCTTGCGCTCATTGTCGATCTTGTCGATCAGACGCGGGCCGACTTCATTGACGTACCAGGGGTAGCCCAGCAAAGATTTGTCGAGATGAGTATGGGCGTCGACAAGGCCCGGAATGGCGATACGTCCACCGGCATCCTCGACAGGCAGGCCCGCTGTTTCAAGACCCTTACCGATCTCGGCAATACGACCGTCGCGGATCAGAATATCGGCGGTGTCGCCGCCCATCGGTCTTGCATTGGTAATCAGAAGATCGCTCATGTGAAATGTCTCCGCACGGTTTCAGCGCAGTTTGGGATTAAGGGCATCGCGCAGCCAGTCGCCGAGCACGTTGATCGACACAACGAGCAGACAGAGCTGCAGCCCAGGAAAGAGCACGATCCACCAGAGCCCAGAGAAGAGATACTGGTTGCCGATGCGGATCAGCGTGCCGAGCGACGGTTGCTCGGGCGGCATGCCAACACCGAGAAAAGAGAGCGTCGCCTCGATGAGAATGCCGAGACCGAAGTTCAATGTTGCCGTGACGAGCAGCGGTGTCGTGGTGTTGGGAAGAATATGCTTCAGCATGATCTTCCATTTCGACAGGCGGATCAGCCGGGCGGCCTGAACATATTCCTTGTTGCGCTCCACCATGGTTTGCGCGCGCACAGTACGGGCATATTGGACCCAGGCCGATAGCGAGATCGCAAGCACGATGACGCCGGAGGCGCCTGCTTCCCGCAGCGATGGCGGTAGCGCCTGTCTGGCGAGCGCGGAAACCAGGATGGCGATCAGCATGGTCGGCATGGATAGGAGAACATCGCCCGTGCGCATCAGCAGACCGTCGGCCCATTTGCCATGATAGCCGGCGACGAGGCCAAGCATCGTGCCGATGACGAGCGATACGAGAACCGAGCTTGCACCGATAATGATCGAGGCACGCGAGCCGTAGAGAATGGCCGAGAGCACATCACGGCCCTGCACGTCGGTGCCCAGAATGAAGGGCCACTGTCCCTCCGGCATCCAGATCGGTGGGATCTCTGCATTCAGAAGATCGAGTGACGCGAGATCATAGGGGTTCTGCACCGTGATCAGCGGAGAGAAGAAGGCCGTACAGATCAGGATCAGAAGCAGGATGGCTGCAGCAATCGCCGAAGGGTGTCGCTTGAAGCTCCACCACAGATCGGATTGGAGAGCCCTCGACAGGCGAGATGGACGGGAAACGGTGGCGGTCTGTTCGATGGCGGTCATGATGGTCTCCTGGTCATGCTGCACGCAGACGTGGATCGATGACCGCGTAGGCGATGTCCACGAACGTGTTCAGCGTGACGAAGATGAAGGATACGATGCAGAGATAGGCCGCCATGACGGGGATATCGACGAAGGTCACGGCCTGCATGAAGAGCATGCCCATTCCGGGCCATTGAAAGACAGTTTCGGTGACGAGCGCAAAGGCAATGAGATTGCCGACCTGCATGGCCGTCAGCGTGACCACGGGCATCAGACAGTTCTTCAACGCATGGCGAAACCAGAGTGCGCGTCTTTTGACGCCGCGGGCCCGGGCGAACTTGATGAAATCGGTCCGCAGCGTTTCCAGCATTTCGGCACGCACCAGACGCATCACCAGGGTGATCTGGAAGAGCGACAGCGACAGTGCCGGCAAGACGATGGCCGCGCGTCCCGAGGGGGTCAGAAGGCCGGTGGACCACCAGCCGATGCGCACCACATCGCCCCGACCGTAACCCGGCAACCAGCCAAGCGTAACGGAAAAGGTGAGGATGAGCAGGATGCCCACCAGAAAGCTTGGCAGGGAAACGCCGACGATCGATGAGAACTGCAAGGCTTCGGCCCACCAGCGCCCGCGACCGATGGCGGTAAAGACGCCAAGCGGAATGCCGATGGCAAGCGACAGGAAGGTGGCGATGAGCACCAGTTCGAACGTGGCCGGGAAACGCTCTGCGATCAGCGTCAGCACGGATTGCTGGTTGCGCCAGGACAGGCCGAATTCGCCCTGCGCTGCGTTGGTGACGAAGCGGACATATTGAACCAGAAATCCGTCATTGAGACCGAGCCTGGCGCGCAGCTCGTCGCGTTCGACCTGGGTGGCGCTTTCATTGACCATGATCTCCACCGGATCGCCAAGGAAGCGGAAGATGAGGAAGGCGAAGAAAGCAACCGTGAGCATCACGAGAACGGCATTGCCGATCCGCTTGATGAGGAAGGCGAGCATGACACCCTGTCCTTTGTCGGAAGAAAGAAAGCTGGCCCCCGCGACGGCTTTGCGCGGCGAGGGCCGTGCGCTGTTACATTTTCACCAGCCAGAGGCGTGGAAGGTTATCCGAGAAGAGCGGGAAATCCTTGACTTTCGCGCTGGTTGCCCAGGCCAGCGGCTGCTGGTGCAACGGGATCATCAGGGCATGGTCCTTGGCAATCTTCAGGGCGTCGGCCGAAAGGGCCAGGCGCTTCGTCCGGTCCAGTTCCACAGCCGAGGCTTCTGTCACCTTGTCGAACTCCTTGTCTGACCATCCACCCCAGTTGAATATGCCGAAGGAACCTTCCTTGGTGTGGAGAACCTGCGAGGTGAGGCTGTAGGCATCGAGCATCGGCAGTGTTGCCCAACCGAGCGTGTAGACATCGACCTTGCCGGACGAGCGCTTCGGTGTCTGCACGGCGCGAGGCCCCTGATCGAGCTTCGGCTTGAGACCGACGCGTGACCACATGGAGGCAACCGCCTGACAGACCTGCTCTTCATTCACCAGCGTGTCCGAGCAGTTGAAATCGAATTCGAAGCCTTCTGCACCGGCTTCCTTGAGAAGGGCCTTGGCCTTCTCTGGATCGGCCTTGACTGGGCTGTCGAGTGCCGCGTCATAGCCGGGGATCTGCGGCGCGACCAGTGTGCCGGCATTGCGCGACTTGCCGCGCATGACGCGTTTTTGAATGAGGTCCAGATCGATTGCAAGCTGCATGGCCTGACGGACGCGCAGATCCTTCATCGGGTTTGGCGCGCCGGACAGCAGAGTGTCGCGCTGGCTGAAGCCGATCATCACGGTGCGAAGATCAGTGCCTTCCAGAAGCTTCACCTGCGATGCGGCTGCTTCCAAGCGTGGCAGGTCCTGGACCGGCGCCTGATCGGTAAAATCGATATCGCCGGAGAGCAGTGCTGCGACACGGGTTGCGCTGGAGGCAATCGGCGTCAATTCAATCCGGTCGATATTGTGCTCAGGCTTGTCCCACCAGCCATCATATTTCACGAAGACCGTCTTGGCGTCGGGCTGCCGGCTTTCGACCTTGAACGGGCCTGTGCCATTTTCATTATAGGTCGCGTAACCTTCAGTGCCGGAGCCCACATCCGTCGGGGCTTCCGCCTTGTTGTCCTTCAGCCATTTGGCGTTGAAGATGTAGATGGTTGTCAGGTCGTTCAGGAGCAGCGGGTAGTTGGCCGTGACATCGATCTCGATGGTGTGTGGATCGATGACGCGCGACCCTTTGTAGGCCGGAATGTTGCCGCGCAGTGGGGACTTCGGGTCGGTGGCGCGCAAAAGCGAAGCCTGGACATCGTCAGCGGTGAACTCGGCGCCGTTGTGAAATTTGACGCCCTCACGAAGCTTGAAACGCCATGTGGTGGGCGAGATGATTTCGTATGAGGTGGCAAGCGCCGGTTCCAGCTTAAGATCGCGGTTGTAGCGCATCAAGCCTTCATAGGCATGATTGAGCACGCCGAGCGCGAAACTGTCTCCGTAGGAGTATGGGTCGAGTGAGCTGATGTCTCGCGAAGCGCCCCATTTCAGCGTGTTGGCCATGGCGGGCATGGTGAGCGAAAGAAGCGCTAATCCAGTCCCGAACAGTATGCGTTTGCTTATCATGATGATCCCCTTTTATTGAATGCAATCCGAGCAAAATTCTTCCCTCTATTGCATACGATTTTCTCAAGTATGGCCAAATTTGGCGACATAAAGCGTGTCGAGAGGCCGTTCTGTGCGGCTTTTGAGGCAACCTAGGAAACTTCGTATGCAATATCAAGCTAAAAATTGTATGCAATAAAATCGACTGGTTAAAATACAAATTCTGTGCAATATGCCTCTAAAATGTATACGAACAGGGTCTCGCAGCGATGTCCACCAATCTGACCAGAAGCGATGCGATCTACGCCTCGCTCCGTCGCGCCATTCTTGAGCAAGCGTTGAAGCCAGGCACCAAGCTGCCGGAAGATTCGATTGGCGATACCTTCGGCGTCAGCCGCACGAGCGCGCGCAACGCCCTTGTCCGGCTGTCTTCGGATGGGCTTGTCGAGATCAAACCGAACCGCGGCGCTGCCGTCGCCATGCCGACGCTGGAGGAGGCGGTGGAAGTCTTTGCGCTTCGACGGTGCCTGGAGCGAGAGGTGATCGACAGGCTCTGCAAGCGTATGCCGAAGGACGGCATCGATGCCTTGGTCAGCCATGTGCGTGAAGAAGAGCGAGCGTTGCGGGCATCCTCGCCGCGTTCCATCCGATTGGCTGGCGAGTTTCACATTCTGCTGGCGGAGTTGACCGGCTCGAAGCTCTTGATCGAATTCATCATCCAGGTCGTCTCCCGGTCTTCTCTCATCCTTGCGCGTTTCGGCAGGCCGCACTCGGCCGAATGCGGTATCGACGAGCACATTCAGCTGATCGAGGCACTGAAAAACCTCGACGTGAAAGCTGCGACCGACATCATGGATCATCATCTGCATGCGGTCGAAGATCGCGCCAAGGCGGATGACGAGGAGGACGGTCCGGATATCAGCGAGATCCTCAGCCGTTACATCTCGGCCTCCGAGTAAGGGCTGTACGGAATGGCGACGAACGAGAACACTCTTTTGCCGCAGAGCACGCATGCCGCGAGGTCGCGTCATGGCATGGTCACGACGCCACATCGCGCTGCAAGCGAAGCGGGTGCCAAGGTGTTGCGGCGGGGCGGCACGGCGATCGAGGCCGTGATTGCGGCGGGGGCGGCACTGACGGTTCTCTATCCGCATTTTTGCGGGCTGGGCGGAGATGCCATCTGGATCGTGGCCGATAGCGAAGGGCGACGCGACGCGATCATGGGTATCGGGCAAGCGGCTGAGGCGCTGCCGAAGCTTGATGTTATCCCCACTCGTGGGCCGCTCTCCACCTTGACGACCGCGGCACTGGTCGACAGTTGGGGTAAGGCGCTTGACTATTCTCGTACCCATTGGGGTGGCACCGAAGGCTTTGCCAGCCTGCTCGGAGATGCCATAGAATTTGCGGCGGGCGGCTTTCCCGCCAGCCAGTCGCAGGCGCATTGGCATGCGTTTCGCAAAGACGAAATCGATGGATGGCCGGGCGTTTCCCGGTTCTTCGTGAAGGAAGGTGTCCAGCATCAGCCGCAATTGGCCGCTGTTCTGGAAGAGATCGCCCTTCATGGCTACAGGACATTTTACGAGGGCGACGTGGCTGACCGGATTGCGAGCGGGCTTGAGGCCGCCGGAAGCCCGATCAGAAAGCGCGATCTGGAAAAGACATTCGCGACACTGGCCGCGCCCCTGTCGCTCGCCTATCGCGATGTCGAGCTTCTGGCCCCACCGCCGCCCAGCCAGGGCGTCACGACCCTATCGATCATGGGCATCCTGTCGAACTTCGCAATGCAGGACATCGCTCCGGATACGTCGCAGTTCTATCATCTCTGCGCAGAAGCCATCAAACAAGCCTTTTTGGAGCGGGGCGGTATCGCCGATCCGGCGTTTATCGAGCAGGATTGCGCCGCCTGGCTTGGGCAGGATTTTCTCGCCACCAAGGCCCGGAAGATCGATCGCAATGTCGCCCTGCCTTGGCCTGCACCCTTCCGCACTGGCGACACGGTCTTTCTTGCGGCGACGGATGCGCAAGGCCGTTCTGCCAGCGTGCTTCAAAGCACCTATTACGATTGGGGCAGCGGCGTGCTGCTGGAGGATACCGGCATCCTCTGGCAGAACCGCGGCGCGGCATTCAGCACAGACCCCAAGAGCCCCAATGTGATCGCGCCGGGCAAGCGGCCTTTTTACACGCTCAATCCCGGTATCGCGTTGCGCCATGGCAAACCGGCGTTCCTCTACGGCACGCAAGGTGCCGATGGTCAGCCGCAAACGCTGACATTGCTCCTCAGCCGATTGATTGACCACGGCCTTGATCCGCTTTCGGCATTGTCGGCGCCGCGCTTTCTTCTTGGGCGCACCTTTTCAGACAGCCGGGACAATCTCAAGATCGAGCAATCCGTCGGCTCCGACGTGATCGATACGCTTTCAAGCTACGGCCATGGTGTCGTCGCCATTCCAGAACTCAGCGCGCTTGCGGGTCAGGCAGGGGTCATCAAGATCGGTGAAGATGGGTGGATCGATGGTGCGCATGATCCGCGCAGCGACGGCTGCGCAGTGGGAGTATAAGCAAGACATGCGAGCCGATTTCCTTCTGCGAAACGTTCAGACGGCCAACCAGCCCGGCGTCATCGATATCGCCATTCGCGACGGGCTGATTGTCGACATGCGCCACGACATTCGCTGCGACGCCGTCGAAGAGGAGGATTTCGAAGGCCGATTTGCTTTCGCCGGCTTCGCCGATAGTCACGTCCATCTGGACAAGGCCTGCATCCTGGAGCGCTGCACGATCTGTGAAGGCACTTTGGAGGAGGCCGTGCGGGAAACGGCGAAAGCTAAGTCTCGTTTCACGGAGGAGGATGTGTTCGAGCGGGCAAGCTCCGTCGTGCGCCAAGCCATCATGCATGGCACGAACCGCATGCGAACCTTTGTCGAGATCGACCCACGTGCGGGCATGCGGTCATTCGCGGCGATCAAGCGTGTACGCGAACATTATGCCTACGCCATCGATATCCAGATCTGCGCTTTCGCGCAGGAAGGATTGACGCAGGAGCCAGAGACGGAAGCCATGCTCGATGAAGCACTTCGCACCGGTGCGGACCTCGTTGGCGGATGTCCCTATACTGATCCTCGCCCGGAGGAGCATGTGCGTCGCATCTTCGATCTCGCAAGGAAGCACGACGTCGATGTCGATTTCCATCTGGATTTCAGCCTCAACCCCGCCAAGACGGATCTTCCGGCGGTGATTGCCGCAACCAAGGCCAACGCCTATGCGGGCCGCGTCACGATCGGGCATGTCACTAATCTCTCCGCTCTTGAGCCCGAGGATCGGTCGCATATAGCTCGACAAATTGCCGAGGCCGGCATCGCGCTGGTCGTCCTGCCGGCGACGGATCTTTTTCTCATGGGGCGGGGGCAAACGACAAATATTCCGCGTGGTATCACCCCGGCTCATCTCCTTTCGGCAGATGGCGTCCGCACCGCGGTAGCCACCAACAATGTGCTCAACCCGTTCACGCCTTTCGGCGATGCCTCGCTTGTGCGGATGGCCAATCTCTATGCCAATGTGATGCAGCTTTCGCGGGATGACGATATCGACCAGGTTTTTGCCATGGTGAGCTCCCGTGCCGCTTCTATTCTGGGTATTGATCATCAATTACGGATTGGGGGTCCCGCCGATATCGTCATTCTGGACGCTGACGATCCTCGTCATGCTGTCCGCTCGTCGGCATCTGCGATTGCGGGTTGGAAGGCCGGACGAAGAACCTTCGTTCGTCCACAGCCCATCATTTTCGACCCGGCATAAGCCGAGCAATCGTAAATCCGACTGGCGCCATCCACTGGCCTTGGCTAAACCGAATTGAATTTTCGTGGAGGCAGCGTTGAGCGATTTGGACAGGAAACGGGCGGAGCGGTTGATGCGCGAAGCTGGCCTTGATGCATTGGTTCTTTTCCAGCCGGAAGCGTTTCAATATGCGATCGGAGCAACTGCGGGTGTCGCCACCATGTGGGGCAGGGCGGGGGCTGCGATCGCACTGGTGCCGAGTGATGCACAGCTTTCGCTTGCGGCGATCGTCAGCGATCATGCGGCACCCGTGGTACTGCAGCGGGCTCCAGACGTTGACGTCCGCACACATCGCATCTGGATCGATGGGGTCGATCTGTCGGGCGTAGACACGATTTCCGGCATCGATGGCGCGTATCGAGGTTCAGGCGTTGGGGGGCCGAGACCGGAAACCTTCGATCGGGCTGCATGCTTCCATCTCTTGGCCGATCTGTTGCAGGAGAAGGGTCTCCGCCCTGCGAGGATCGGGGTCGATCTCGAGTTCATGCCCGCTGCCGATTTCGAGGCTTTGAAAACGTCTATTCCCTCAATCCGCTGGGTCGATGGCTCCCTGGTTTTGAGGCGCCTGCGCGCCATAAAGACGCCCCGTGAAATCGAACGACTCCGGCACGCGGCCATGGCGGCGGAGGCTGGCCTCATGCGCATGATGGAAGCCGTCTCGCTTGGAACTTCGGTCGCAAGCCTCTCTGCAGCGTGGAAAACGGGCGCGCAGGAAGCGGCGGCCACAGGTGGCTTCTCGCTGAGTGGACAGTGGGACTACATCTCTGTCGGGCCGGACTTGTCGAATGGCGCTGCGAAGGTGACGCCTGGCGCGTTGATCAAGGCTGATGTCGGCACCCTCGTTGATGGATATTCGTCCGATGGCGCGCGCACCGTAACCTATGGTCCGGCATCGCCATTGGCGCAGGATATCTTCAAGGCGCTTGAGACCGCATTTCACACGGGGCTGGATGAGATCACCCCCGGCAACACTTTCGGCTCGGTGCATGACGCCATGCTCCGCTCAATGCGGCGCGATGGCTTCGGCGAATATTATCGCGGACACTTCGGGCACTCCGTCGGTGGCGGTGTGGGTATTGAAGAATGGCCGTTCTTTTCCTCAGGCAATTCGGAGATCATCGAGGCGGATATGGTCGTTGCGTTGGAAGCGCCCTTTTACGGCCAGAATTTTGGAGCGCTGATGATCGAGGATCAGTTTCTGGTCACGCCGAACGGCACGCAATGCATGAACAACCTGCCGAGAGGTCTACGCGATCTTGCCAAAGGCAGTGTCTGAGCTGGGCGCTCAGACTATCGCTCGAAAGGCTCCCCAAGCGAGGCAACACCGTTCAGTTTCAACAACCGCTTGTTGGCGGAAATGATGCCGAGCACGATGATGGTGACGAGATAGGGCAGGCTGGAGAGGAACTGCGACGGCAGTTCCACGCCGGTTGCCTGTGCCGCAAGGCTCATCAGCGACACTGCGCCGAACAGGCATGCTCCGAGGAAGATGCGTCCCGTCAGCCATGTGCCGAAGACAACGAGCGCGATCGCGATCCAGCCACGTCCGGCAATCATGCCATCCGCCCAAAGCGGCGTATAGACCACAGAGGCATAGGCGCCGGCGAAGCCTGCCAGAAGACCACCGAAGGCGATCGCCGCGACACGGACACCGATGACCGAATAGCCGATCGCATGTGCGGCTTTCGGATTTTCCCCAACCGCACGGATCACGAGGCCGGTTTTGCTGAAGGCAAATCCCGCCCAGATGGCAAGTGTCAGGAAAAGCGACAGCCAGACGACGATATCCTGTACAAAAAGACCGCCGATGATGGGAAGATCGGACAGGCCGGGAATGGCAAGTTTCGGCAGTCCCCTGACCGTCAGGCTTTCATAGGTCTTGCCGAAGAGCGCCGAAAGACCTTGGCCCAGAATGCCGATGGCAAGGCCGGTTGCGACCTGGTTGGCGCGGAAGCCAAGCGCAACCAGTGCGAAGATGAGGGATAGCACCACGCTGGCAAAGCCCGCCGCCATGAAAGCCAGCATGTGACCGCCGCCGTGATAGACGACGATAAAGGCGATGACGGCGCCAAGTGCCATCAACCCCTCGACACCCAGATTGAGGACGCCTGCGCGTTCGACAACGAGTTCGCCCAGCGCCGCCAGCAGAAAGGGCGTTGCCGCCGCCAGCATGCCGGAGAGGATGAAATCGACCGCGTTCATGCCACTTTCCGATCTGCAGTTTTCGGCCATTCGAGGCGGTAGCGGACGAAGGCGACCGCGATGAGATAGGTAACGAGCAGGCTCCCCTGGAAGACGCGCACTGCTGCAATCGGCAGTTCGGCGGAGACCATGGCATTGTCACCGCCAATATAGATCACTGCCATGACGAGCGAAGACAGGATGATGCCGATCGGATGCAGTCCGCCGAGATAGGCGACGATGATGGCCGCATAGCCGTAGCCGGTGGAAATCGAGCGTTGCAACTGCCCGATCGGGCCCGCCACTTCTGCCGCTCCCGCAAGACCCGCTGCAAAGCCGCCAATCAGCAGCGAGAGCCAGATGGCGCGGCCCTGACTGAAACCGGCATAGTCGGCCGCGCGGGGGGCAAGGCCGCCGACCTGCAGCTTGTAGCCGAGAAAGCTCTTCTGCATGAAGACATAAGCGGCCAGAGAAAAGAGGATGGTGAGCGGAAACGACCAGTTGACCCGGGTGCCCTCGATCAGGGTCGGGACCATGGCGTCGTATTGAAACATCACCGATTGCGGGAAGTTGAAGCCGTTTGGATCCTTCCAGGGGCCAAGCAGCAGATAGTTGAGTACCTGTGCGGCAACCAGGCTCAGCATCAAGGACACGAGAATTTCGTTGGCGTTGAGCCGCACCCGCCAGAAAGCGGTAACCGCGGCCCAGAGCGCGCCGCCGATGGCGCCGCAGAGAAGCATGGCTGGCCAGATCCAGCCGCCGGTTGCTTCCGGGTAATAGATTGGGATTGCGGAGGCGAAGATTGCGCCGAGAATGAACTGTCCTTCGGCGCCGATATTGAATACCTTGGCGCGAAAGCCGATGGCAAGCCCCTGCGCGATCACGAGCAGCGGTCCCATTTTCAAAAGCACTTCGGAGAAGGCTGCCCAGGAGAGGAACGGCTCCAGCAGCATGGCATGGAACACGGCACCAGGGCTTTTACCCATGACGGCGTAAAGCGCGAGATTGATGAGCGTGGCAATCGCGAGCGCCGCAAGCGGCGCCAGTATGGTCGCCTTCAGCGAGGCACGTTCGCGCCGAACGAAATGAGGGAAGGCGCTCATGCGGACAGCTTTCCAGCAGCGGGGTTTTCGGAAGGAGTGGCAGCGTCGGCGCCAATCATAAAGCGGCCGACATCTTCGATACGCGTTTCGGACGTCACGAGGGACGGGCTGAGCGTACCGGCATTCAGCACCTGAATGCGGTCGCAGATTTCGAAGAGCTCTTCGATTTCCTCGGAGATAACGAGGATCGCCATGCCGGCATTGCGCAACGCGATCAGTCTTTGCCGGATCGCCATGGCGGCGCCGATATCCACGCCCCACGTCGGCTGAGCGACGAAAAGGAGCTTCGGCCCCAGCATGATCTCCCGGCCCACGATAAATTTCTGCAGATTGCCGCCTGAAAGCGCGCCGGCCTCTGCGTCTGGTCCAGGTGTCCGCACATCGAAATCGCGAATGCAGGTCTCGGCGAACGTCTTGGCACCGGTGTGGTCGATCAGACCGTGCTTCAGCAGGCCGAGCGGATGGGCGGTCAGGAGACCGTTCAAGGTGAGCGAAAGCTCTGGCACCGCACCACGGCCGAGGCGGTCTTCCGGCACGAAGGCAAAGCCGAGCCTGCGACGGGCAGCGGCATCGAGGCCACCGACATCCTCGCCCATCATGAAGATGCGGTCCTTCGCTTCACGGCCAAGACGCGTTTCGCCCGAAATGATAGACGAGAGTTCCGCTTGTCCGTTCCCAGAAATGCCGGCAAGCCCGAGAATTTCTCCTGCCTTCACCTCCAGCGTGACGCGCTTTAGCGGCACAGCAAAGGGATCGTCCGGCTCGTAGTCGAGGCCGATCAGTTCGAGGCGCTTTTCGCCGGTCGCCACGACCGTCGGAGCCTTGATCTCCGGCATGTCGCGCCCGATCATCATACGGGCAAGATCATGGGCATCGTGCTCACGCGGATCCACGTGGCCGGTCACTTTTCCGCCGCGCAAGATGGTGGCGCGGTCGCAGATCGCCCGAATTTCTTCAAGCTTGTGGGAAATGAAGAGGATGGAGACGCCGCGATCTCGCAGGCGCTTCAACGTCTCGAAAAGCTTCTCGACCGATTGCGGCGGCAGCACCGAGGTCGGTTCGTCGAGGATGATGAGCTTGGGGTCGGTCATCAGGCAGCGGATGATCTCGACCCGCTGTCGCTCGCCGACCGAGAGCGCATGCACATGGGCCAGCGGATCGACCTCCAGGCCGAAGTCGCGTCCCAATGAGCGCACCCGCTCGACGAGATCGCTCTTCTTTCCTGGCACGACGAGCGAGATGTTCTCGACCACCGTCAGCGTCTCAAAGAGGGAGAAATGCTGAAAGACCATGCCGATGCCCTGGCGGCGGGCCTCGGCGGGCGAAGCAAGCCGGATCGGCTCGCCTCGCCATGTCACAGTGCCCTCATCCGGCGTTTCCACACCATAGATCAGCTTCATCAGCGTGGATTTGCCCGCGCCGTTTTCGCCGAGAATGGCGTGGATCGAATGGTCCGCCACGTCCAGATCGATCGCCTGATTGGCGCGGATCTGGCCGTAGCTTTTCGACAGGCCACGCAGCGAAAGCAGGGGTGCCTTTGCCCGTTCACTGTCTGCCGATGCGGGCAGGGTCGTCTCAGCCATGAGCGATCACTTCGGCAGAGGCGTGGTGACGCCCTTGACGTGCCAATCCATGGCCATGATCTCCTTGTCCGTCAGCGTCTTGCCGGCTGCAACGCCTTCCGAGCCATCCGCCTTGGTGATGGGGCCGGTAAAGGGCGAGAAGCTGCCATCGGCAATCTTCGCTTCGGTCTCGTTGATTTTCGTCATGGTGTCGGCCGGAACGCTGGGGTTCCAGTCCACGACCTTGACCACTTTGTCCGACATGCCGAGGAAGGCATTCGCGCCCTTGAAAGTGCCGTCCATGTGCGCCTTAACCTGCGCCAGAAAGTAGGGGGACCAGTCGGTCGCAACGCAACCGAGATAGGTCTTCTGCGCGTAGCTCTTCATCGAGGAATTGAGGTTGAAGGCGTAGACGCCGGCTTCCTCGCAGGCGGAGATGACGGATGGTGTGTCCTGCGCGTTGGAGAAGATCACATCGCAACCTTGCGACATCAGCGCCTTGGCGGCTTCCTGTTCCTTTGCTGGATCGAACCAGGAGTTCACCCAGACAACGGAAACTTCGATATCTGGTTTGACGGACTGGGCACCCAGCGTAAACGCATTGATGGAGGTGATGAGTTCGGGGATGGCAAAGGCCGAGACCGAGCCGAGCTTGCCGGATTTCGTCAGCGCGGCAGCCGCCATGCCCATCAGATAGGTGCCTTGGAAATACTTGGCGGCGAAGGGCGAGAAGTTCGGTGCGACCTGGAAGCCGGACGCGTGCAACACGCTGACGTCCTTGTTGCGACGGGCGATCTGCAGCGCACCGTTCTGATAGCCGAAGGAGCCGGCAATCAGGAACTTGTTTCCATCGGCAACGGTCTTGGTCATGATACGGTCGGCATCGGGACCTTCGGGAATGTTTTCCAGAATGGTGACTTTCACCTTGTCGCCATAGGCCGCTTTGACCGGCTCAAGACCGGCGGCGAGCGCATGGCCCCAGCCCACGTCGCCAATGGGCGAGGGCACGACAAGTGCGATGCCGAGCGGCTTATCCGCTGCAAGTGTGGCACGCGCGCCAACGGCGCTGGCAAGACCTGTGAGTGCGACGCCCTTCAGCAGCGTGCGGCGATTGAGTGCGTTGATCATGATGGTTCCCCTTGTCGGTTGTGTTGTTTCAGAAATTAATGGTGGCAAGCGCCGCTTCTGCGTCGGCAAAAAGTTTTCCTTCATCCAGACCGCTAAATTCGCCCTTTGCCCACACCACACGGCCATCGATCATGGTCATATCCGTCGGCGCGCCGATGCCGACCTTGGCGATCAGGCTCAAGGGATCATGTCGGGTGCCGACATAATCCATGCGGCGGGTATCGATGGCAAAAAGATCGGCGGCCATGCCCGGTGCAAGCCGACCGATGTCGGTGCGGCCGAGAAGCTGCGCCCCGCCTGTGGTCGCATAGCCGAGGAAGTCTGCTGGTGCTGGCACAGGATGAGCGCGTGTCGAGGCCGCCAGGCATTGCAGCATATAGGCGGAATGGATGCAGTGCATGAGGTTGGAATTATCGTTGGAGGCAGCGCCATCGCAACCGAGACCCACCGGCACGCCGAAGGCGCTCATGGCCGGGATGTCAGTCACTTCCGCGCCGACGAGATAGACCGGCTCGGGGCAATGGGCCACGCCCGTTCCCGACGCCGCCATGGTGCGCAACTCGTCGTGGGTCAGTTCCCAGCAATGGGCGTAGAAGGTGTCCGGTCCGGCAAAACCCATCTCGTGTAGATAATCGACAGTGCGCAGCCCGTGGCGGGCAAGGATCACGTCGCTCTCACCCTCACCGACATGGGTATGGAGCCGGACGCCCTTGTCACGCGCAAGACGAACAGACTCCACGAAGGTCTCGCGATAGCTGTTGACGGGCTGGCAGGGTGCGACCACCACCTGGCGCATGCTGAAGGGCGAGGCCTCATGATAGGTCTCGATCAACCGGGCGCAGTCGGCGATGAATTCGTCCGTCGTCTCGCGCATCTCGTCGGGTATGGTCGACCCTTCCGACTTGGGCAGCGAGTTGCCGCCGCGACCGGCGTGGAAGCGCATGCCAAACAAATCGGCGGCCTCGAATTGCCGGTCGATCAGCCTCTTACCGGCATGACGAGGAAAATTATACTGATGATCGAAGGCAGTGGTGCAGCCGTGCTTGATCATCTCGGCCATGGCGGTGACGGAGGAGTGATAAAAGCAGTCCTCTGTCAGCCGCGAGAAGATCGGATAGATGCGATCGAGCCACTCGATGACCGAAAGCTTCGTCCAGTCGAGATCGGCGCGGTTGCGCACGAAGCACTGGAAGAAATGGTGATGCGTGTTGACGAGCCCCGGATAAACGAACCAGCCGCTGGCATCGGTGATTTCCGTGCCCTCTGGGATCGGTCCGCTCGCAAGATTCTCGCCGATGGCCTTGATTGCGGGACCGTCCGTCAGGAGATCGACATTGCGGCGTACGGACATGCCGGTGCCGTCATTGACGATCACAGCAGCACAGTTTTTTAAAAGATGTCCGGCCATACGCTTTACGCCTCTGCCGTTTCGGTCAACGCTGGCGTCTCATGCGGGTCCGGCTTCAGCTCATGCAGACGGTGGATGCCTGGCATCTCGATAAAGCCTTCCAGCGATCGGATGGCACGCATCCACAGGCGGATGGAGGGGTAGGAATCGAGCGATACCCCGCCATCGGGTGCGAGCGCCACATAGGGGAAGCAGGCGATGTCGGCGACGGTTGCCGTGTTGCCGACGAGTAAAGCCTCTCCTTTCAGCCTTTGCTCGAAGAGGGCGGCTTCCAGTTCCCGAAGCGCAATCACGCCCGAGGCGCGCAAGGTGTCGATATCGCCCGGACGATGCAGCATCTCATGCAAGCGCGCCCCACCAAGGCTGGCCGTCAGCCGGGCTGAGAAGGCGAGCCATTGTTGGATACGGGCGGCTGTGGAAGGCTCGCCGGTACCAAGCCATGCGGGGGCAGCGTTGCCCGCGATATAGACGAGGATCGCAGAGGATTCGGTCAGAACCAGATCGCCATCCACCAGGATCGGGATCGAGCCTGCCGGGTTCAGCGCCAGCAATTCCGGGCCGCGATGTTCCGCGCCCGGATGAAAATCGACGGCGCGCAGCGTCAGTTTGAGGCCGGTGAGTGCTGCCATGAGGCGCGCTTTGTAACAGCTTGGCGAGAGGATGTAGTCGTAAAGGATCATTGGGCTACCAGCTGTGCGCCATAGGTGAAGTCGTGGCGCTTCAGCCAGCGGCGGTAAGCGACGGAGGTGAGGTCCGCGCGGGTGGGAATTTCCATGCCGGGATCGAGCGGCAGGCGGCGCGGGATCTGGTTTTCGAGGATCGAGCGATCCTGCAGGAAGATCATCTGCTGGAAGTGAATGAGATCGGTCATTGGCGTCTCATCGTCGTAAAGCGCCATCCACGGCCACACATCACAGAGTTCTTCCGTCAGCGGCTGGACGAAAAGCGTGATCACGTCCCATTCGCCAGGCTTCGGTGGGCAGGTCTTGTAGAGCACGGAGCAGGTGGGCGCGGGCACGCGGTACATATATTCCGTCGTGATGCCACCGCTGGCCGACTTTGCTGCCTGCGGCTGATAGAATTGCACCTGCGTTGCCCAAACCTCGTCCGCGTCCTCGCGGATTTCGACTTTGTAGTTTTCCACTTCCGTATGGGGTTCGGAGCCAAGAATGTCAGTGTGGACAAAGGGGAAATGGGCAATGTCGAGAAAGTTCTCGACGGCGCGCAGCGGCGAGCAGCGAACGCGGACGACACCGACATCGACCAGACGACGGCCGGGCTGTTCGGCTTCCGGAATATCGAAAAGCGGTTTTTCAGGCACGCCTAGAGAAGACCAGACGTGACCATATCGTTCTGTTACGGGAAGAGCGCGGCCATCGGCCGTCGCGACCTCGGCCTTACCTTCGCCGTTGCGGGAGACACGGATCGTTTCGCCCATCAGCAGCGTCTCTTGCCCGTCGGACAAGAGCCGGCTGATCAAGCCGACAGGATACCATTGGTCGATCATCGCGTCGCGGCTCATGCGGCTTCTCCCCGGTTGGCAGCGGCCTCGGCCTGACGGCGCAGTGTTTCCAATGCGGTCGATGCGGCAATTTTCTGTACTTTCGTCGCGCTGCTGTCGACCAATAGATGAGCAAGCAGCGCGCCATCCTCTCCCGAAGGCGCAGTCAGCAGGCGTGCCTTCATTCCGTCGATCGCCCAATCGATGGCGTCCTCTATAAGGTCGGCGCCGATACAGGCGGCAAGCGTTTCGGCTGTCGCTGACAGCGTGATACTGCGCAGCCCGACGAAGCCCTCATTCGACGGCATGTCGGCCGCGACCTCTTCTGCCGATACCCAAATCACGCCGTCCCGCTCGCCAGCCCGATAGGTCGCGACGCGGATTGCCTCAGGCGGCGTCAGGCTGGGATGGGCCGGAATGGCAAGACAGTTGCCGGATTTTCCGTAACGCCAGCCGTGATAGATACAAGACAAGGCTTCGCCACGAACGAAACCGTGCGAGAGCCGCATGCCGCGATGTGGACAGCGGTCGGCGACCGCAGAGACAGCGCCGCTTTGAGCGCGCCAAATCGCGAGGGATGCAGATGTAAGACGAGCGGGAATGACCGATGCCACCGGCAAATCCGTCGACAACGCGACCGGTATCCAGGCGGGGGCAATATTCTGAGGCATTTCAAAGTTCCGAGTGATTTGAGAGGCTTGGCCCCTGCACAGAGAAGGCGTCAGCGGGCAAAGCCGCGCGACATGTTGGGCACGTTTGCATAAAATTTTCGCACTTGCAACTGTGGCTGATATTTACGCAAACACTCTTTTTGATGCCTATCTCTGCTTTTCCATCACCGGCTGTTTAGACGGTATCGTCTACAGCTTCAGCGCGCTGAATATCCTCCACCCAGACGGTAATGGGTCCCAAGGAGCAGCCCATTTCCATAGCGTCGATCAGCTCTATAGGCCCTGCGAGGAGCAGTTCGATGCGTGCCTGGTCGGCATGGGAGATGCGCTGCTTCAGGCCGAGCTTGGCGGCATGGCGGTCGATCCAGGGCAGAAAGCTTTTCGTGTCCAGGCTGCCGAGAATGGTCATGCGTTCCTTACGAATGGCTGGGCCGTTGTCCCAGGGATTTTCCGGCGCAGGGAACTGATGATGGGATATTGCCATGATGTACTCGACCTGTGGTGCCCTCTAACGGGGTGTCGATGGTGTTCTCCCAAGATAGAAGAAGGCGCGCAAGTGCGAAGTTGCGCGCCGTCATTGGCCGTGGGGCGTTGTCCGGTAGAGGTACTATAACGCCTTTGCCGCGACTGCCTCGTCTTTCGCCTGGTTCAGGGACAGAAAAACGACGATGGCAGTGATGGTGGTGATGGCCGACAACAGGATCAGCACGGACGAGAAAGCCTGGCTATAAAGCGACTGGAGTTGGCTGACCGTGGAGCCGGGCAGTGCGGCAAGCGCGCCTTCGAGATTGCCGATGGCAAGGTTTTGGCCTGCCGTTTGTGCCGAACCTTGGAGACCTGCAGCACTGAGGCGTCCGGCGATCAACAACGAGAGAATGGCGCCGATGACGGCAAGGGCCACTCCTTCCCCGGCAACCCGGACGGTGGAGAAGATGCCCATCGCCATACCCGCACGCTCGCTGGGAACCACGTCAACGGCAAGACCGTCCATCAAACCCCATGGCAGGCTGATCCCCGTGCCGATCATCAACATCGGCAATAGGAGCAGAGCCGCCGGGGTGCCGGATGGCAAGGTGGAAAGCCAGCCCAGGCCGCAGGCTGTCAAGATCAGTCCGGTGCCGCATAAAGTGGCGGGACGCAGCCAGCGTGTTAGCCAACCAGCGACGATCGGCAGTATCAGAAGCGGCGCGGAGAGAGCGATCATCAATCCACCGCCCGCAATGGCTCCCATTCCTTCGATGCCGACGAAGCGCAGCGGCAGCAGAACCAAAAGAACCACAAAACCATAGGCAGGCGCTGCCGCGAGCAGTTGGACACCGACGAAACGGCGATAGCGGAAGAGCGAGAGATCGAGCATTGGCCGCGCTACCGTTCTTTCGATCTGGATGAACAGGACGAGGCAGACCGCAGAGCCAATCAAGGCGCCGACGACCAGGCCGTCGCTCCAGCCGCGTTCGGGAACCAGCAGCATGCCGTAGGTAAACAGGGTGAGCATGGTGGTGAAGCCAAGCGCACCCCGCCAGTCCAATCTTCCCGCAGCGGGGTCGCGGCTCTCTTTCAGGACCCTGTAACCGATCAGGAAGGAAAGCGAGGTGAGGAGCACCACAGCGAGGAAGATACTGCGCCAGCCGAAGCTTTCAATCATCGCACCCGAAACCACCGGACCAAGGGAAAGACCGACGCCGAAGCTTGTACCGAGGACGCTGAAGGCCCGCATGCGGCTTGCTCCATTGAATTCCTGTGCAAGTGCTGCGGCGCCGCCGGCATAGGCGGCCGCGGCCGCAAGACCCTGGCCACCGCGAAGCAGATCGAAGAGCAAGATATCAGGCACCACGGTGAGCGCCAGCGAGAAGAGCGCGAAGCTTGCCGCACCCAACAAGAAGACGCGGCGGCGGCCGAGACTATCGGCCAGTGCGCCTGCCACCATCAGGGTTGAACCGAAGGTCAGCATGAAGGCATTGGTGGCCCACGCGGTTGCCACGGGCGAGGCATCAAGCGCTTGCGCGATCGATGGAAGCGCGACTGCCGTGCCGGTGAAAGTGAGTGGCATGGCTGCGGCTGCCAGGCAGACGGCAAGCAAAGCAAGGTAGGGATGCGTGTGGGGGCGCGCAGAGATACGGGGTTGCATAAACTATCCTCCTGAAAAACAGGCGTCATTGATCACGGGTGAAACCGTCGCCAACCAATATACTTGCGCTCGAATGTGCGATAAGCTCCAATCATATCCGATCAATCAGGAATAAAAGTCTTGAATAGGAGTGTTTGATGGACCGTCTCGCGGGCCTCTCGGCCTTTGTTCGAACTGCCGATCTTGGCAGCTTTGCCGCAGCCGGTCGGGTACTGGGCCTGTCGCCCTCAGCCGTCGGGAAGGCTGTGAGTAAGCTGGAAGCTCAACTCCAGGTACGGCTTTTCCAAAGGACCACCCGCAGTCTTCGGCTGACGGAGGAGGGACGGACCTTTCACGAACGATGTCGGCATATTCTCGACGACCTCGACGATGCGCATGAAAGCCTGATGCGCACCCGCGAAGCGCCGCGCGGCGTCATCCGTATGTCCTGCCCGATCATCGCCTATCATCTGCTGTTGCCGGTGATCCCCGACTTCATGGCCCTCTATCCCGACATCACGCTCGATCTCGATTTCAATGACCGCATCGTTGACTTGATCGAGGAAGGGGTGGATGTCGCTATTCGCAGCGGCCAGTTGCCGGACAGCCGGTTGATGGTGCGCGCACTCCGGCCTTTCCGCCTGTTGCTGGCGGCGACGCCTGCCTATCTTGCCCGCCACGGCACACCTGGCTGTCCGCGTGATCTTGCCGATCATGCCAGCATCGGCTTCCGCTACCCCAATAGCGGCAAGATACAGCCGTGGCCGCTGCGCCGGCCAGAAGGTGAACCGGAACCGAGGCTTCGCTACGTGCTGACCTGCAACAATATGGAAGCATTGCGTGGCGCAGTGATGCGCGATTTGGGGATCGGCTGCATGCCGGATTTTCTGGCGGAGGGTCCGTTCCGTTCCGGCGATCTCGTTCCCCTGCTTCTCGATCATCTCGACGCGCCCGGTCAGTTCAACCTGCTCTGGCCATCCAGTCGGCATTTGTCGCCGAAGGTGCGCGTTCTCGTCGATTTTCTTGCCGAACGCCTGTTCATGTCAGAGCCTTGCCTCTCCTATGGCAAAACCCCACAGTTCGCTGGCCGGACATCATAAAGCCCGGGCCGGCCAACGCCATATCTTCGATTTCGCGGCTTATTAAGACCCAGTGCACTTCACAGGTCTCAAGCCTCGATGCGAACGGGTACGGCCTTCGAAGCTGGCGTTTTCGACAGTTCGTCGTGATGGTCGATGGCAATGAGAACGTTGGCTTCCGGGTAATAGGCGCCGATCGTTCCCCGCGGGAGATTGTGTTCCCTGACCTTCAGTCCAGCGAGTTCACGTCGCACGCCGTCGTTGAAGTCGCTGACGAGCTTAACCTCCTGGCCTTCCGAAAGACCAGCCGAGTGGATGTCCTCACGGCACATCAACAGCACGTCGCGCGTTCCTTCGATGCCGCGGAAGCGGTCCGAATAGCCGTAGATCGTCGTGTTGAACTGGTCGTTGGAGCGCATGGTGATCAGGCGGAAGCGGCCTTCCGCATCATCGAACGAAAGAGCATTGAGCTGCTTCGGCGTGGTGAAGACCGCTTTCTTTTCCTCCGTCTTCCAGACCCGGTTATGGGCCGAATTGCCACGATAAAAGCCGCTCGGTTCGAACATACGATCGTTGTAAGCCCTGAACTGATCTGGATACGTGGCCTCGATGAGGTCTCGGACGAGGCTGTAGTCGGCGGTCCATTCGTCCCATTTTAGTTTCGGGTTGGACGCGACAGCCGCCTTGGCGATGCTCGTCACAATCGCCAGTTCGCTTTTCAGATGCTTCGATGCTGGCGTGCGTTTACCGACGGAGCCCGAGATATGCGAGAAGCTATCTTCGGTCGTCACCGATTGCGGACCGGATGCCTGCTCGTCTCGTTCCAGTCGCGAGAGGCAAGGCAAGATGTAAGCTTTCTTTCCCGGAAAGAGATGGCTTCGGTTCAGCTTGGTGGAAACGACGACCGTGAGATCCTGGCTCGCCCATGCCTCTTCCATGGCCTTCTGGTCTGGAACGGCGCGCACAAGGTTGCCGCCAAGCGAGATCGTCGCTTTGATCTGGCCCGACATCATGCCCTTGACGGCGTCGACAATGGTCACCCCATCCTCTGTCGGCGGATCGAAGTCGAAGAGGGCCTTCAGCTTGTCCATCGGGATCAGCTTTGCCTTTTCAGCAATGCCCACGGTGCGCTGGCCCTGGACATTGGAGTGACCGCGTACAGGACAGCATCCAGCACCTTCACGGCCAATATTTCCACGTAGCAGAAGTAGGTTCACCACCATTGCAACGTTGAGTGCCCCTTGCGAATGCTGGGTCAGGCCCATTCCATAGACACCGATGACGCGTTCCGCCTGGATGTAGAGTTCGCCGGCGCGGCGGATTGCCGTCTCTGTCAGGCCGCTTTCTTTCTCGATGACCGACCAGTCGGTGCTGCGCACGAGATCGATGAAACTTTCCAGGCCAACCGTATGCTCTTCGATAAATGCAATATCGAGGACCCTCGCTGCCCCCGTGCTGACGGCCGCATCATCCGCTTCGATCACCACCTTGCAGAGGCCGAGGATGGCGGCTATGTCACCTCCAGCCTTCACTTGAAGATATTCGTCCGAGATCTGCGTTTCACGTCCCGTCAGCATGTCGACCGGGCTTTGCGGATTGACGAAGGAGACGAGCCCTTGCTCGACCACGGGATTGAAGGTGACAATCTTGGCACCGCGCTTTTTCGCCTCCTGCAGAGGATGAAGGAAACGGGGACTGTTCGAACCGGGGTTCTGGCCGAAGAAAAAGAACGCATCGGCTTTCTCAAGGTCTTCCCAGACGACGGTACCGACAGGCGAGCCGATGACCTTCTGCAGGCCGACCGAGGTCGTCTCATGACACATGTTCGAGCTTTGGGGCAGGTTATTGTTGCCGTAGGTTCTGGCAAGCAGCGCGTAGAGATAGGAAGCCTCCAGGCCCGCATGTCCAGAGGAGTAAAAGACGACACTCTCGCGTGGAAGGGACTTCAGGGTTTGGCCGATATCGTCGAAGGCCTGATCCCACGAGACTTCGACATAGCGATCGCTGGCTTCGTCATAACGAAGTGGGTGCGTCAGCCGGCCCGTCTGTTCGAGATCGTAGTCTTTCCAGCCGCGAAGTGATTGGACCGTGTGATCGGACCAGAAATCCGGCGTGCATCGCGCGCTGGTCAGGTCGGAGATCGTTGCCTTGGCGCCGTTCTCGCAGAATTCGAAGGGATGATAGTTGGCCGGTTTTGGCCAGGCACAGGAGACGCACATCACGCCGCCGGGCTTGTTTTGCCGTGCCAATTCCTCAAGCACCATGGGCGAGGGTTTGTCGTCACCCAGAATTCGCGCAATCGATTTCACCGATCCCCAACCGCCAGAGGGACCTTCAGATTCAGGGTTCAGGATGGTGTCGGTCATGATGTCTTCCATTCAAAAAAGGAGCAGGCGCTCCGCGGAAACGGAGCGCCTTCAGCAATCATTGGGCGCGCTTATGCGGCAGGCTCATGGAACGGACAGCCGTTGAATTTCGCCCGGAACTCGGCTGAGTGGCGGTAGGTGTCCTTCCGCGCCCGGTTGATATTGCCGAGCGGCTGGTGATCGGTAAGACCTGTCCAGATGCTGAACCGCATCTCTTCGTCCACCTTCTGCACCTTCTCATCACTCCAGCTATCCTGTGGATGTGCCGTAATTGTCGCGACGGTAACGAATGGTGCATCGTCTTCTTTCCACTCAACCGTAGGGTCTTCGATTGGCTGTTTTTCGAGATCGCGACAGAGCTGGACCTGAAACTCCCAAACGCCATGGGTTTCCTGCATTTCTGCCTGGACCGTTTCGCGAATGGCGTCTTCTCGCACGCTGACGTCGATCTCTGTTCCGGTGCGTTTCGTCAGGTCGGGCGAAACGGGTTTCAGCCGGAACTTGGCGACATAGTCGCCATAGCGGAAAGGCGTCACGCTGAAGTAGGTTTCACCCAGCGGATCGACATCGGGTGCGCCACCGAGCGACTGGATGGCGGGACTAGAGACCCCCACCGCTTCAAGACCCTTATTGACGGTCTGAAGCACGCTCGACATCACCACCTTTGTGCCTTCCATCTTGTCGGTCGTCTTGGCAAGCAGCTTGAGGCTGGAAAGAAATTTCTCCGCATTCGGTGCCTGGAAGACCGGACCGTTGACCATGACGAAGTCCTGCGTCGAACCTTCCGCGTCGGGCAAGCGCTGCCCTTGGACATCCAGCACCTTCAACGCCATTCCGCGAGGAAGCGACACGGCATCGGGAAGGATATCGCCTGCATTGGTGGAGAGGCGCATGAAGGCCTTGTGCGTGCCGGGGGTGGCAAATAGGCCCTGTGCCAGTTCCGGCGGCAGACCGGGTTTTACCACCATCTCCGCTTCGATGATGCCATGCGCTTTCGCGTGGACGGAGCGAACCGCGTGCCCGTAATTCTTGGCCGTGGTTTCGAGGATGGTATCGAACTGTTCGATGAGGCCTGAGATGGTTTCCGGCTCCTTGTCTCTCACGGTTTCCAGATCGGCGGAATAGCGGATGGGCTGGGCTGTCAAAGTTGCGCTCCTAAGCAAAAACGAGAAACGCCGTCCCGTGACTAAGGTTCCTCATCAACCACTCCGTCATGGAAGCTGTCTGGGTGCGCTGGGCTGCATCGACAATCGCTTGGTCTGCCCGCAATTGCGCGAACTCGCTATCCGATTTCGTACAAAGCTCGCGCTTGTCGGCGCTCTATGGCATAGAGTGCCTTTAGCCTAACGAGCGATTCCATGCCGCAGTCCCACAGTCCTACCAAAAGTCTTTTTGCCGAGAGCGGAAGCGAAACGCCGCTTTCGCTGTTGAAACGCGTCTATGGCTACGCCTCTTTTAGAGGCCGACAGAAAGAGGTTGTCGACCATGTGATGGCGGGTGGCGATGCCGTTGTGCTGTTTCCAACCGGCGCGGGCAAATCGCTGTGTTTCCAGGTTCCAGCGCTTTGCAGGAATGGGCTTGGGATCGTGGTCTCTCCGTTGATCGCGCTGATGCGCGATCAGGTCGAAGCGCTGAAGCAACTTGGTGTTCGCGCAGCGGCGCTCAACTCGTCGCTGTCGCGCGAAGAGTTCATGGATGTGCGCAGCGCGGTCCATAGCGGTGAGCTCGATCTACTCTATGTGACACCTGAGCGCATTGTCACGTCAGGCTTCAAGGATCTCGTGGGGCGCACGAAAATCGCGCTGTTTGCGATTGACGAAGCACATTGTGTTTCGCAGTGGGGCCATGATTTCAGGCCTGAATATCGCGAACTTGGCCGTCTGGCAGAAGAGTATCCCGGCGTTCCGCGCATGGCGCTGACGGCGACGGCCGATCCTCATACCCGTGATGACATCATTGAACGACTGCAACTTCAGTCCGCTGGTGTTTTCACCACCTCCTTCGACCGGCCCAATATCGGCTATGAAATCGTCGAGCGGGATCAACCGAAGCAGCAATTGCTGCGCTTCCTGTCGCGCCACAAAGGGTCGAGCGGCATCGTCTATTGTCTTTCCCGCGCCAAGGTGGATGAAACGGCGGAGTGGCTGAACACGCAGGGCATCAGGGCACTTGGCTATCATGCCGGCATGGAGCGGGAGATGCGCGACCGCCATCAGGACGCGTTCCTGAAGGAGGAAGAACTTTGCCTCGTGGCAACGGTCGCCTTCGGCATGGGGATCGACAAGCCGAATGTGCGCTACGTCGCCCATCTGGATTTGCCGGGATCGGTTGAGGCCTATTATCAGGAAACCGGGCGTGCGGGGCGCGATGGGCTGCCCTCGGACGTGTGGATGGCCTATGGCATGGCTGACGTCATCCAGCGCGGTCGCATGATCGATGAGGGGAATTCAAGCCCAGAGATCAAGCGTGTCGAGCGCGCCAAGCTCAATGCGCTGCTTGGCATTTGCGAGACGGCCGGCTGCCGCAGGCAGGCGATCCTCAAGCACTTCGGCGAAGCCCATGGTGGAAATTGCGGCAACTGCGATACCTGCCTGAAACCGGTGGAAACCTGGGATGGGACGGATGCCGCGATCAAGGCGATGGCGGCGATCTATCGAACGGGAGAGCGCTTCGGTACCGGACACCTCGTCGATGTTCTGCTCGGCAACGAGACTGACAAGACCACCCGCTTCGGCCACGTCGATATGCCGGTTTTCGGAGCTGGCAAGGACCTGCCGGCCAAGACCTGGCAATCGGTCTATCGCCAGCTTCTTGCCGCGGGACTGATCAGCGTCGATCATGGCGCTTATGGAGCTCTCAAGCTGGAGCCGGCATCGCGCGCCGTCTTCAAAAAGGAACGCGAGGTCCGCTTCCGCAAGGATCGGCCGACGACGGGCAAGGCGTCCCGATCGTCCTCGGCAAGTTCAGCAAATGCGAAGTCTGGATTGGAAGGCGCCGATCTCGAGCTCTTTCAGGCGTTACGCGCTGTCCGCATGGACATATCCAAGGATCTCGGCGTGCCGCCCTATGTCGTTTTTCCCGACACGACGTTGGTTGCGCTTGCGACCGAACGGCCATCCGACGAAGACGAGATGCTGGATATTTCCGGCGTCGGGCCTTCAAAGCTGGAGCGTTTCGGCGACGCCTTTCTTGAGGTCATCAACGCGCATTCGCGATGACCGTGACACTTTTGGCGCAGCCCTCAGTGTATATTAGTCCGATGCCATGGATGTGATCTTCTCCGGCTTGCCATGCGTTTTTCGATGGGCAAGAAGGAGGCGCAATTTCTATGGATTTCCCACATGACACTTCTTCAGCGCGTATCTCGTCGCAGCTTTATCTTCGGAACGCTTTCGGCAACGGCAGCGCTTGCGGGCTGCCAGACAAACTCCACACCCGCAGTGGTGCCGCAAGCCGCTCGGCGGCCTATCGTGCCGCCGGATGAGGCGGAGTTGCAGCAGCGCTACGCGGCGTTGGAGGATGGCGGACACAGCCTCCCTGCAATTCCCTACCAGCAGATCGATCCGAAATATTACCGTCAGCGCGTGCTAGACCCTACAGGCGAGAAGCCCGGCACCGTGGTCGTCGATACGCCAAACCGCTTCCTCTATGTGGTCGAGCCTGGCGGAACGGCGATGCGCTACGGCGTTGGCCTTGGACGCGACGGCTTTGCCTGGGAAGGTGAGGGGATCGTTCATTGGCGCCAGCCTTGGCCACGCTGGAAGGTTCCGGCTGAGATGGTTGCTCGTCAACCAAAACTGGCACGCTTCTCCGTCGAGAATGGCGGCATGGATCCGGGGATCAAGAACCCGCTTGGTGCCCGCGCGCTCTATATCTTCAAGGACGGCAAGGACACGCTCTACCGTCTCCATGGTTCGCCGGAGTGGCAGTCGATCGGCAAGGCAACCTCTTCGGGCTGTGTTCGCCTCGTCAATCAGGACGTGATCGATCTTTACCAGCGCGTGCCATACCACGCTCGGATTGTCGTCCATCAAGGCCCGCTCGGCGCCCGCGCCACAGCGTAGCTTTGCGCTATCGAAGAAGGCCATCGCGGTCGAACTCTTCCCAACCGGAGAGTTCGGCCGAACTACGCTCAGGCGGACGCGCCGACTTCGCCTTTTTGAGCGAACGTGTCAGCTTGGCTTGATGCGCCGCGCGCCGTCTGTTCTCTGCCTTCGCGGCGAGATCATGTTCTCGCCATTCGTCGATGGCGCCACTGTTGAGAAGCTCCTCGATGACCTTCGGCTCGAAGACGTGGAAGGTGATCCGTTTCGCCCTGCCACGCAGTCTTACCGTCCTGATGCCGCCGCTCGGCAGGCGACCATCTTCAAGCCAGCGTCGGCGCTCTGTGGTGGAGATGGTCAGGATATCCTCGATCTCGCGCGGCAGCACCGGCAGGCTTTCCATGGTTTCCAGCAATTTCGAGACCTTGGCGCGCGCCGTCTTGAATTCGTCCTCGTCGTCTTCTGGAACCGCGAGGGTCAAAACCATGCCTGCGATATCCAGATCCCTGCGGACGGCGAAAGGCAATTTGGCGCGCAACTCCATCAAGATGCCCTTGGCACGGACGGATGAGCCGAGCGTTGCCGCGGGCGGCAGCGTCCAGGACTCCTTCAGAAGCGGCACGGTGTTGGATTTCTTTTTCGCCATAGATACTGAAGTGGTGGTCGCGTTGGATATGGTCAACACGGGAACTTGCAATTCATCATCTTGACGAAGCAAATCAGGACGTTATCGCCGCCAGCCGTCGTTGCGGGCGAATGGCAGCCTGACCGCCACCTCACAAATAGGTCTTGATAAAAAACCGGAAGCGGAGCCCAATAGGAACAAGATCGTATCTGGGGGGTGGATGATGCGAGTAGTTCGGAGCGTGCTGACAAGCTTTGCTATCATGCTGGCATCGAGCGGTGTCGGTCGGGCTCAGGAGGTCAGTGAGGACATTGTAGACGCGACGGTAGGTGACTGGTTGATCGTGTCGGAGGACGGAAGCCTCGGCTGTCACATCACGCTGAAGAAAGACAAGACGATCGGCGGCCGAGCCGTGACGGAAGGAAAGACGTGCGGCGCACCCTGGCACGATCAGATCGCTGCCTGGGATTTCGCCGGTCCAGGGATAGTCCTGCGCGACGCGACCAGAAAAGAGATCATCGGTTTCGGCGAACGGGAGGTTGGTCCATGGGTGACGGATATCGAGCGGTCACCCCGTATTTATTTCGTTCCTGAGCCTGGAAAGATGGACCGTGCCGCAACGGAGAAGGACGCTATCGGTAAATGGGTTTTAACCGACAAGAAGGGTAAAGCGCTCTGCCATCTGTCTTTGCTGGATACCGCTTCCACCAGGGGTGACGACACCAAGAGCCTGCAGATCAGTGGCGACTGCGCTGCCAGTGTCAAAAAGAAGAAAATGGACGGATGGCAGATCGATGAGATCAAGCTCGTGTTCGTCGGTGGCGAAGACTACGCTTACTCGCTGATTCCAACGAACGACGGGTTCGTCACAGATGATGACCGATATCAACTGAAGCGCGATAAATAGGCGTCTCACGGGTGAGGCCTCGACCAGGCTAGCCGGAGTTTATCAGGCGTTCCAGGCCAGCTGAACTCGACGGTAAAAGTCTAAAAGCGCCCGCCACATGTGACATCGCTGCTTAAATCTCTGATCGACACCATCTCGACAGTGGCGGAATCCCGCTGTCCTTTGGCGAGGTTGCCGATCATTACAGATCGCACTCGCGCACCAGCGAGAAATCCGACCCCGGTCAAACTCTATAACCCGTCATCTCGCCTCATCCAGTTTCAGCCAAGCGTGCCGCTCCCCTCTAGTGGAAGGTGACAATGAATCGCCCTGCGTTTCAGCACGTCCTAACTCACCATAAAGAACGTGATTGACAGCAACTCCCTTTCCGATATTCTCTTATAAAAGCTTATATAACACAATAACGGAACAATAAAGCTGGGAGTATGATATGAAACTGAAGCTCGCATTCCTTCTCGCCACGGCACTGATCGTCAGCCCGTCGGTTCTCTTTGCGCAGGATCGTGGTGGCGTGATCAATGTCGCAACCATCGGTGAGCCGCCAACGCTCGATCCAATGGCATCAACCGCGGATCTCGTCGGCATCGTCACGCAGCACATCTTCGAAACGCTTTATACCTTCGACAAGGAGTGGAAGACGACACCGCTTTTGGCGGAAAGTCTTCCGGAGATCAGCGCAGACGGAAAAACCTACACGATCAAGCTGCGCGCCGGCATCAAGTTCCACGACGGTTCCGACATGGCGTCGGATGATGTCGTTGCTTCCCTCGATCGGTGGATCAAAGTTGCATCGCGCGGCAAGCAGGCCGCGTCCTTTATCGACAAGATCGAAGCCACCGACCCGTTGACCGTCACGATCACGCTGAAGCAGCCTTATGCGCCGCTCGTTTCGCTTCTTGCCTTCAACAACTCCGCGGCGATCATTCTTCCTAAGGAAAAGCAGGAAGAGCCGATGAAGGAGTTTATCGGTACCGGCCCTTATATGCTGAAGGAGCGCAAGGCCGACCAATATATCCAGCTCGTCCGCTTCGATGGATATAAGTCCCGTGAAGGCGACGGCAATGGGTATGGTGGCGCGCGGCATCAGTATCTCGACGAGATCCGCTTCGTCCCCGTGCCTGACGCCAACACCCGCGTCGAGGCGGCGGTTTCCGGTCAATATGATTACATCGACTCGATCCCGGTCGAATCCTTCGACAAGATCAAGTCTTCTTCGGCGACAGAGCCGGTTGTCCTGAAGCCGTTCGGCTACCCGGTCTTCGTCTTCAATACGGCGCAGGGGCTTGCCAAGGATGTCGCGATGCGCAAGGCAATCCGCCAGGCGCTCAGCATGGAAGACATGCTGGCAGCCGCCTTTGGCAGCACGGATTTTTATGCGCTTGACGGTGATATCTATCCGAAGAACTTTATCTGGAACACGAATGCAGGCGTCGAGGGCAATTACAATATTGCCGATCCGGAAGGCGCTGCAAAAGCCGCCGAGGCCGCAGGCTATGACGGCGAAAAGCCCATCCGCATCCTCACAAGCCGTCAATACGAGTTCCATTACAAGATGGCGCAGGTCGCTGCCGAGTATCTGAAGCTTGCAGGCTTCAAGGTGGACATGCAGGTGGTGGACTGGGCAACGCTTACCCAACGCCGCGCAGACAAGGCGCTATGGGACATCTACATTACCCATAGCCCATTCCTGCCAGAGCCAGCTCTGATCGGCTCTCTCGCGCCGACATCGCCAGGATGGTGGGATACGCCGCTGCGCAAGCAGACAGTTGAAGCGTTCTCGGCCGAATCCGATCCTGAAAAGCGTATCGCTCTCTGGGCTGATGTTCAAAAGGCCATGTATGAGGAGATCCCCTACATGAAGATCGGTGACTTCAATGCGGTCGCTGCGAAGTCGAAAAAGATCGAGGGTATCCAGGCGGCACCTTGGCCTTACTTCTGGAACGCTTCCATCAAGAAGTAGTCCATCGAGCGAGCGTCGTCGCGCCATTGTTCATCTCATGTCCAACGGGACTCAGAGAGAGGTGGCGCGACACCGACACGCAATCCAGCAACGCATACTCAAGCAGACTCCTTTACCCTGCGGCAAGGGAACGCCAAGCCCATGATACGATATATTCTCCAGCGCCTCGCAGGCATGATCGTTGTGATGTTTCTCGTCGTCACGATCGTCTTCATCATCGTGCGCGTCACCCCGGGCGACCCGGCAGCCGTCATGCTCGGCCCGGATGCGTCGGCACAAGACATTGCTGATTTGAGAACGCGTTTGGGGCTCGATCAGTCGCTGGCCGTGCAATATTTCTACTACATCGGCCAGATGCTGAAAGGCGATCTTGGGCAGTCGATCTTCCTGAATATGCCCGTCACGACGGCGCTGCTTGATCGCGCTGAACCGACCTTCTTTCTCACACTGTTTTCGTTGCTGATTGCCAGTGTCATCGCCTTGCCCATTGGCATTTACGCCGCCTATCGCCGCGGATCCTTCGTGGACCAGGCTGCAACGACCGTTGCGATGCTTGCGGCCAGCATTCCGAGCTTCTGGCTTGGCCTCATCCTCATGCAGTTCTTTGCGGTGCGGCTCAATCTTTTCCCGGTGTCGGGCTATGGTGGTCCTGGTTCAAGCTTCCTCGATCGCATGTACCACCTCACGCTTCCGGCTTTCGCACTCGGATTGGTGTCGTCGGCATTGATCCTCCGCTTCACCCGCGCATCAATGCTTGATGTGCTTGGCGACGATTATATTCGCACCGCTCGGGCGAAGGGTGTGGTCGAACGGCGGGTGGTGATGAAGCACGCGTTAAAGAACGCGCTCATCCCCATCCTCACCGTTCTCGGGTTGACGGCTGCGGTACTCATTTCAGGCGCTGTCGTCACCGAGACGGTCTTCGGGCTTCCAGGCGTTGGCAGTCTCGTGGTTTCCGCGGTTCTACGACGAGATTATCCGGTCATTCAAGGTGCGCTTCTCGTCATTGCAGCGCTCTACGTCCTCATCAATTTCGCGATCGACATGCTCTACCTGCTGATCGATCCGCGCGTGAGCTACTAAAAGGGGGCGGGAACCGATGACGGATATTGCTACAACTACGCCGACGCCGTCAGGTAGCGAAGGCATGAAGTTTTTCAAACGGTTTCTGAAACGAAAGACGGTGGCCTTCGGCCTGATCGTGCTTATCATCTTCGTACTTCTGGCCGCGCTCGCGCCCTGGATTGCACCTTACTCGCCATCCAAGCTGTCCATCGTCAATCGCCTCAAGCCGCCCAGCGAAACCTTCTGGTTCGGCACGGATGAATTTGGCCGCGACGTCTTTTCGCGCACCATTTATGCAGGCCGATTGTCGCTACTTGTGGGCGCCTCCGTCGTCTCTTTGTCCGCGATCATCGGTGTGACGCTTGGTCTGCTGGCGGGTTTCTTCAAGCGGCTGGACACACCGATTGCGCGCCTGATCGATGCAATGATGGCGTTCCCGGATATTCTTCTCGCCATTGCGCTCGTTGCAGCCCTTGGACCATCGCTCACCACCGTGATCGTCGCGCTTTCCATCGTCTATTCGCCGCGCCTCGCCCGCATCGTGCGCGCCTCGACCCTTGTCATCAGGGAGCTTCCCTATGTCGAGGCGGCCCAGGCGCTTGGGATATCGACCTTCCACATCATGACGCGCCATGTGCTGCGCAATCTGTTGTCGCCGATCCTGGTGCAGGCCTCGTTCCTGTTTGCCAGCGCCATGCTGGCGGAAGCGGGCCTCTCTTTTCTTGGGCTTGGTGTCAGCCCGGAAATTCCGACTTGGGGCACGATGATTGCCGCTGGCCGCCAATATATCGGGCAAGCCGACTGGATGACCTATTTCCCCGGCTTCGCCATTATTCTTTCCGTTCTCTCGCTGCAAATGGTCGGCGACGGGTTGCGGGACATGCTCGATCCAAGACTGCGAAGGGATTTGTAATATGACCGGCCAACAGGCGAAGCCGCTGCTCATCAAGAACGTCAAGCCCATGGCTTTCGGCGGAAGCGGAAAAGATGCCGTCACCGACATTCTGGTGAACAGCGACGGCAACATTGCCGCCACCGGACAGGCGCTTGCGTCGGATGAGGCAACGGTGATCGATGGCAAGGGTGCCTGGATATCGCCGGGCTGGGTGGATCTGCACGTCCATATCTGGCACGGAGGCACAGACATCTCGATCCGTCCGTCCGAATGCGGTGCCGAGCGCGGCGTCACGACGCTCGTCGATGCAGGATCTGCGGGTGAAGCGAACTTTCATGGCTTCCGCGAATATATCATCGAGCCGTCCCGAGAGCGGATCAAGGCCTTCCTCAATCTCGGTTCGATCGGTCTCGTCGCCTGCAACCGCGTTGCGGAACTGCGCGACATCAGAGATATCGATCTCGACCGAATCCTGGAATGCTATGCGGAAAACAGCGAGCATATTGTCGGCATCAAAGTGCGTGCGAGCCATGTCATCACCGGCTCCTGGGGCGTGACACCGGTCAAGCTCGGCAAGAAGATCGCCAAGATTCTCAAGGTGCCGATGATGGTTCATGTCGGCGAGCCACCGGCACTCTATGATGAGGTGCTGGAAATCCTAGGCCCCGGCGACGTTGTGACCCATTGCTTTAACGGCAAATCCGGCTCGTCAATCATGGAAGACGAGGACTTGTTCAACCTCGCTGAACGCTGCGCATCCGAAGGGGTCCGGCTCGATATCGGCCATGGCGGCGCGTCCTTCTCCTTCAAAGTGGCAGAGGCGGCGATTGCGCGTGGACTTCTGCCCCATTCCATCTCGACCGACCTGCACGGCCATTCGATGAATTTCCCGGTTTGGGATCTCGCAACGACCATGTCGAAGCTTCTGTCGGTCGGAATGCCTTTCGACAAGGTGGTGAATGCTGTGACGCATGCGCCGGCAGAGGTCATCAAGCTCGACATGCTAAACCGGCTGTCCGTCGGAGCGCGCGCCGATTTCACCATTTTCGATCTGGTCGATTCCGATCTGGAGGCAACCGACTCCAATGGCGATGTCTCGGTGCTGAAGCAGCTCTTTGAGCCTCGCTATGCCGTCATCGGCGGGGAAGCCATTGCCGCGAGCCGTTACATACCACGCGCGCGCAAGCTTGTGCGCCACAGCCACGGCTACTCGTACCGATAAGATGGCGGGTCGCCGCTGGAATGAATGAAAAGATGACAGGAGTTTGCGTGACACAGTCCCCGATCAAGATCGAAGCGAAAGCAGAGACGCCGCGCGATCGGCTTGCCGCACTCGGCATAGACCTTCCACCGGCGCCACCGCCCATCGCCAATTTCGTGACACATGTCGTCGAAGGTAACATGTTGTATCTTTCGGGGCAGGGGCCGCGCGAGGCGAATGGTTTCATGCATACCGGCAAGGTGGGCGTGGATGTCTCGGTCGAGCAGGCCTATGAGGATGCGCGGCTGACCGGCGTCAATCTTCTGGCGGTGATGAATGAGGCGCTCGGCGATCTTTCCCGCGTCAAGCGGGTCGTGAAACTGCTGGGGATGGTCAATGCCTCACCGGACTTCAAGGACCACCCGCAGGTTATCAACGGCTGCTCGGACCTGTTCAACGCCGTCTTCGGCGAGGCTGGTCGTCATGCCCGCTCCGCTGTCGGCTTCGGCTCGCTTCCGGGAAACATCACCGTCGAAATCGAAGCAATCATTGCGTTGCAGGATTAACCGGCAAGGAGACGATTAGTGGTTGCGCCATCCCATCAGCTGTTCGATCCTTGCGGCCGACGCTTTCACGCGGTCTGCGTAGCCGGTCTTGTCGGCCATGACTTTCTGCTCGGGAAGGACGATGGAAATCGTCGCAACGCAGTCTCCGCGGTTATCGACGATGGGCGAGGCGATGCAGGCAACCGAGTAGTCGGATTCACCCGCCTGGATCGACAGACGTTCTTCGAAGGCCTTGCGCGCAGCGTCCGAAAGGTTTTTGGCGTCGATGGTAGCGCGCCCCGTTGGAGAGATTCGGGCTCCGCGCTTGAACAGGTCGATGCGTTGCTCTTCCGGCATGTGGCCCACAAGAAGGCGTCCAGACGCCGTCCAGTTCAGGGGTACGCGGGTACCAACCCTCGAGGCGACCTGAAAATGGCTGGGGCCATCGGCCATGGCGAGGACCAGCATATGCTCGTCGTCGCGTCCGCAAACCTGCACCGTTTCACCGGCGGCGCGGCAAAGATCATGCATTTCGTGCATCGCGACGCTCATGAAATCAAGCGAGCGGGCATAGGCGAGGCCGTAATGATAGAGGCGCGCACCAAGCCAGATGCTGCCATCGTCGTTACGGGCCAGCATGTTCTTTTCCACAAGGTCGTCAATGATCGCATAAATAGTCGAAAGCGGTGCCTTCACCGCCTTGGCAATGGCGTAGGCACCGGCCGGAGCCCCCGTTTCGTACAGATGATCAATGATCTGAATGGCGCGGTCGATGCCGCTGACGCGCGAGCGCCGCGCCTTGCTGCCTTCCTCGGAAGACGAGAGCTCGAGGGCTTCACCAGATGAAGATGTCATATCCAATTCACGCTCCCGCACATCAAAGAACCTATTGCGTTATTATGGCATAGCCTGACGCGGGGCAACAGAAATCATGCGCCAGACAGGCTGGCAAACTGGAGAGATGAGAATGTCAGACGATATCCGCACGAAGATGGGCCTTCGGCCAGTCATCAACGTTTCCGGCACGATGACGAGCCTTGGCGCGTCCATCGTGGTTCCCGAAGCGATCGAGGCTATGGCGGCGATCCTCCCGCAATTCGTGGAGATCAATGATCTGCAGCGCAAGGCAAGTGCAGTCATCGCTCGGCTGACGGGCGGTGAAGCCGGCTTTGTTACGGCCTCCTGCTCCGCTGGTATTAGTCTCGCGGTGGCCGGCACCATCACAGGGCCAGATCTTCTGGCAATCGAGAGACTGCCGGAAACGTCCACGCCAAAGAACGAAGTTCTGGTGCAAATGGGGCATATGGTCAGCTATGGCGCGCCTGTCGATCAGTCGATCCGGCTTGCGGGCGGCAAGGTGGTGATGATTGGCCAGGCAACGTCCACCCATCGCTATCACATGGAAAACGCGATTACCGACAGGACTGCAGCGGCTGTCTATGTCGTTTCCCACCACGTTGTCGATTATGGTCTCCTCAATCTCAGGGAATTTGTTGAGATCGCGCATGCCAAGGGCGTGCCGGTTATCGTTGATGCTGCATCCGAATATGATCTGCGACTCTTCCTGGAACAGGGTGCCGATATCGCGCTTTATTCCGGCCACAAGTTTCTGGGCGGCCCCACCTCCGGCATCGTGGCCGGCAAAAAGGAGCTCGTGCGCAATGCCTTTCTCCAGAACATGGGAATTGGTCGCGGCATGAAGGTGGGCAAGGAGAGCATCTTCGGCGTGATGGCGGCCTTGGAAGCTTGGGAAAAGCGTGACCATGTGAGCATACGCGAGCGCGAGACCGGCTATCTGAACCTGTGGAAGGAGACGCTTTCCGATCGGCCCGGCATCACCGCATTGATCGAGCCAGACCCGACGAACAATCCATTGGATCGTATGCGGGTGATTGTCTCTCCCCAGGAGGCTCACATCACGGCCTGGGATCTTGCCGCACGCCTTCGCAGCGGCCCGGCACCGATCATCGTGCGCGACCATGAGGTAGAGCACCACTACTTCTACCTCGATCCCTGCAATCTCCACCCCGGCCAGGAGCGCATCGTCGCGGCACGGCTGGCGGAAGAGCTGGATAAGGCGCGTGCCTCGAACGAAGTCATCGCCACGCCGTTCGAGGATTTGAGCCGCCATCGTTTTGATGGTGCGTTGCGCTGGCCCGACTGAGCAAGCGTGCGGCCCGGAGGGGCCGCATAGCCTGCCACTCCAACCAATTGACGAGGAACGACGATGATGATGTCCAACGCCCTGAACAAGACCGCGACTGCACCGGCCACCGGCCCGGTTCTTGCCGTTGAAAATCTCAGAACATCCTTCCTTGTCGATGGTGCCTGGAAGCCGGTGGTCCGCGATATCTCCTTTACGGTCATGCCTGGCGAGACGGTCGCGATCGTCGGCGAAAGCGGCTCCGGCAAATCGGTCACCTCGCTCTCCATCATGCGCTTGCTCCAACCTGACATGAGCAAGATCGAAGGCAAGGTCATGCTGGGAGGGCGTGATCTTCTTGCGCTGCCGGAGCACGAGATGCGCAAGGTGCGCGGCAATGATGTCGCGATGATCTTTCAGGAGCCGATGACGAGCCTGAACCCCTTGCTCACCATCGGCGATCAGATCTCCGAGGCACTGCTTTCACACTTGCCTATAAGCAGGGCTGATGCGCGGGCTGAAACCATCCGCATTCTGGAAAAAGTCCGCATCCCCTCCGCAGCCTCTCGCTTCGATGAATATCCGCACCGATTTTCCGGTGGCATGCGCCAACGCGTCATGATTGCGATGGCGCTTGCAACCAAGCCTTCGTTGCTGATCGCCGATGAGCCGACCACGGCGCTCGACGTGACCATTCAGGGACAGATCCTCGACCTGATCAAAATGCTGCAGGAGGAGGAAGGTACCTCGGTTCTGTTCATCACCCACGACATGGGGGTCGTCGCCGAGATCGCCGACCGGACGGTCGTCATGTATCGGGGCGAGCAGGTGGAAACCGGCCCGACCGCCGACATTTTCCATCGTGGCCAACATCCCTATACCCGCGCGCTCTTGTCCGCTGTCCCAGTGCTTGGCTCGATGCAAAACCACCAGAGACCTTTGCGCTTTCCGGTGGTGGATGTCACGACAGGTCAGTCCGATGTGCCTGTTGAAGTGAAGGACACGGTCGTCGAAGGCCGGCCGGTGCTGGAAGTTCGCAATCTCACCAAGCGCTTCGATATTCATTCCGGCCTCTTTGGCACGCTCACCGGCCGCGTGCATGCCGTGGAAGACGTGTCTTTCGATCTCCAGGCAGGGGAGACGCTCTCCCTTGTCGGCGAATCGGGATGCGGCAAGTCGACGACTGGCCGTGCCATCATGCGGCTCATCGAACCCGATAGCGGCTCCGTTATTGTTGAGGGCCGCGATGTGCTGGCGCTGAGCAAGCAGGATATGCGCGAGATGCGCAAATCCGTGCAGATGATCTTCCAGGATCCATTTGCCTCGCTCAATCCGCGCATGACAGTTGGCGCGGCCATCGCCGAGCCGTTTCTCGAGCACAGAATGGGAAGTGCGAAAGAGGCGAAAGATGTCGTGGCCGACATGCTGACGAAAGTGGGCCTAACACCCGATATGGCGGGTCGATACCCGCACGAGTTTTCCGGCGGGCAGAGACAGCGTGTCTGTATCGCACGTGCACTGGCGCTCCAGCCAAAGGTCATCGTTGCGGACGAAAGCGTCTCGGCACTGGATGTGTCGATCAAGGCGCAGGTGATCAATCTGATGCTCGACCTTCAGCAAAGCCTTGGCCTCGCCTTCCTGTTCATCTCCCACGACATGGCCGTGGTGGAACGTGTCAGCCACCGCGTCGCCGTCATGTATCTGGGGGAGATTGTCGAGATCGGCCCTCGCGCTGCCGTCTTCGGGAACCCGCAGCATCCTTACACCAAGCGGCTTATGTCTGCCGTGCCGGTACCAGACCCGGAACGCAGACGCGTAAAAAGCGCAGCTGTTGTCGAGGAACTGAAAAGTCCCATACGCCCGGTCGAGTACAAGGTGATGCCTGCTCGTTTTCGTGAAGTGTCTAAAGGCCACCTCGTGGCTGAGAGTTGACGTCCGTTGTGATGGCATTCAGCTGCCGAGGTTGACGTGGCGCGCATTTTTCTGTGGTTCGGAACAACAGCCGTCCCACTGTGTTAGCCTTGGCAACTTGGGAGATAAGCCATGACCAACACATCCAATGACGACAAAAAGGCGACACCGCAGACATGGTCGGCTGATCATGGCGGGGGTGTCTCTCCGCCGACATCGACCGGAACGGTCGATAAAGAGCAGGTGCACGAGCCGTCCAATGACTGGCCCGCTGCGGACGGTGTCGCGCATGATCCGGTTGAACCGGTACCGTCTCCGGTGGAAGACTTCGATCCGCCAAAAGGTGACGGTCGCCGCACGTTCCAGAACGGCGATACCGATCGCGCCTGAGACGCCGGACGTTCAGAAATAGCCCCACACCGCGCGCTCAGTTCGGCCGCTGATCGCTAAATTTGAGATGACAAGACCGAGCTTCTTACGCTTGGTCTTTCGCCGTCGGCTCGTTCAAGTCCGCAGCGCCTCACGATCAGCCTGCGAACAGTTTAGATCGGATGCGCCGTTCCGCATCCGTGCGTCATCCACGGGGTAAACGCTTGAAAATTGCGACCTACAATGTCAACGGCGTAAACGGGCGGCTGCCAAACCTCATCCGGTGGCTGGATGAAGCGTCGCCCGACATTGTTTGTCTTCAGGAACTGAAAGCCCCGCAGAACAAGTTTCCTATCAAAGCAATAGAAGCGGCTGGCTACGGCGCTGTCTGGCTCGGGCAGAAATCCTGGAATGGTGTGGCGATCCTGGCTAAGTCGCAGCAACCTCATCTCACCAGACAGGCACTGCCAGGCGACAGCAAAGACGACCAGAGCCGCTACATCGAAGCAATTGTCGATGGAATACTGATCGGCTGTCTTTATGCCCCGAACGGCAACCCCTATCCAGGACCGAAATTCAACTACAAACTCAGATGGCTTAAACGGTTGCGCGCCTACGCAGCCGAGCTTCTCGAACTGAACGTATCATCGATCCTTATCGGCGATTACAATGTCATGCCGACAGAACTCGACGTTTACAAACCGGAGCGGTGGAAAGACGACGCACTCTTCCGCATCGAAGCGCGAAACGCCTTCAAAACGCTTGTTGAGCAGGGGTGGACGGATGCTTTAAGGCATCTTCATCCCGACGAGCAGATCTACACATTCTGGGACTATTTCAGAAACGCTTTTGGCCGAAATGCCGGGCTCAGGATCGACCACTTCCTTCTCAGTCCGGAAGCCGCTTGCGACCTTATCGCAGCTGATGTCGACAACCATGTTCGAGCGTGGGATCACAGCAGCGACCACGCACCGGTCTGGATAGAGCTTAAAGATCAGCCTAGCAGGTAAGCGTCCTCGTTGACTGGATTAGGCTCCGCACCTGCGGACCTACGGAACGTCTCCTCTTTCGCGTATCGCGCACAGTCCTAGTCCACGATGGCATGGGCGATGCTTTGCCGATGATCTGATCGGCATCGCCGTTTCACTTTTCAGGCCGGGCGCTCTGCAATTTTCGGAGCTGCTTAAAAACTTGGACACCCAGCTTGACGGGTTCTAAAAATCAAGATTATGTTAATCGGTAAGATGTCAGACCAATTTCAAGGTGCTGGCGTTGCGAGGGCAAATGGATCAGACACTCGAAAAGCATGTGATGACTCCGCTACCGGCCATAGACCGGGTACGGCAGGTCGAAGGCGCGCTTGTCGAGTTTGTTGAACGGGCCGATCTGAAACCGGGGAGCCGACTACCTGCCGAGCGTGAGTTGATGTCAGCTCTTGGTGTCGGGCGCTCCACCATTCGTGAGGTGATCCGAAAGTTCCAGGCGCTCGGCATTATCGACTCTCGCAAGGGCAGCGGCAATTATCTTTTGAAGCCGATTTCCACCGCGACTGTCCATATGCCGATTTCCATTGAGGCGCAGAGCCTTCGAGACGCGCTTTTGATGACGCTGGAAGTGCGCCGTGGGATCGAGGTTGAGGCGTCGATGGCGGCGGCTCGTCGTCGCACCGAGGACGATATCGAAACGATGCGTCTTCGGCTGGAAGAGATGGAGCGCGTTCATCTCGCCGAGGGGACGTCCGGCAAGGCGGACCTCGCCTTCCACCTCTCGATTTACGACGCCACTCACAATTCGCTTTTCAAGCAATTGCTCGAGCAGATGCGCGAAGGCTTCGAGCGCTTCTGGTCCAAGCCATTCGACAGGCCCGATTTCGCCTCTCGCTCCTTTCCATTTCACCGCACCCTGTTCGACGCGATTGTGGCTGGCGACACGTCGGCGGCGCGGCAGGAAACATTGAAAATCCTCGCGATCGTCGAGGAAGATATTAAGGACATGTCCAAATGAGCCAAGGCTCTGATTTTTTTGATGCAGCATCGCTCATTGTCGCGCATGACGAAACGCACGCTTTCGAAGCCGTGGTCCCTCCGCTGGTGCAGACATCGCTCTTCACTTTCTCAAGCTATGACGAAATGGTCGCGACCTATCGTGGCGAAAAGAGCCGTCCTGTTTACACACGCGGGCTAAACCCGACCGTTCGCATGTTTGAAGAGATGCTGGCGAAGCTCGAAGGTGCTGAAGACGCACTCGGTTTTGCCAGTGGCATGGCAGCGATTTCGTCCACCGTACTGTCCTTCGTTTCTCCCGGCGATCGTATCGTCGTGGTCCGCCACGTCTACCCGGATGCCTTCCGTCTGTTTGGTACCCTGATGAAGCGGATGAAGATTGACGTGACCTATGTCGACGGTCGCGATGAGGCCGCAGTCGAGAAGGCGATGCCCGGCGCCAAGCTGTTTTACATGGAGAGCCCGACAAGCTGGGTGATGGAGGCGCATGATGTCGGTGCTTTGGCAGCGATTGCCAAGCGACACGGCGCGATCTCTGTCATCGACAATTCCTGGGCCAGCCCGATTTTCCAGACGCCCCTGGCACTTGGCGTCGATATGGTGGTGCATTCGGCTTCGAAATATCTCGGTGGTCACAGCGACGTTGTTTCGGGCGTTGTTGCCGGTTCCAAGGCGATGATCGACCGTATTCGCGCGGAAGCTTACCCCTATCTTGGCGGCAAGATGTCGCCCTTCGACGCATGGCTGTTGATCCGAGGGCTGCGCACGCTTCCCATCCGCATGAAGGCGCATCAGGAATCGGCGCTTGCGATCGCATCGCGTTTGCAGGCGCTCGACGTGGTGGAGGCTGTTTGCCATCCGGGACTTGCAAACCGTCTTCCGCCTGGGCTAAACGGCACGTCCGGTCTCTTCTCCTTCATCTTCCGGGAAGGTGTGGATGTACGGGCCTTCGCCGACCAGCTTCAGCTTTTCAAACTGGGTGTTTCCTGGGGAGGACATGAAAGCCTGATCGTCCCAGGGGAGGTGGTGCTTGAGCAGAAGGCGCAACCGAATTCAGCACATACTTTCGGTATCAGTGCGCGCTCCGTGCGCCTGCATGTGGGCCTGGAGGGCACAGAAGCCCTCTGGAACGACCTCGAACCGGCAATCAGAGCGGCATCTGCCGCGGCCTGACGCATCGTGACGAAAACAAAAAGGGAGAACGACATGAAAAAACTGGTAGCAGCAGCATTCTTCACCGCCATGATGGCCGGAACGGCACTTGCCGACACGACCCTGAAACTGGTGGAGGTCATCACCAGCCCCGAGCGCACCGAGACGCTGAAAAGCCTCGTCGGTAAATTCGAGGCCGCCAATCCCGGTACGAAGGTCGAGATCATTTCGCTTCCATGGAACGAGGCCTTCCAGAAGTTTGCCACCATGGTATCAGCTGGCGATGTTCCAGACGTGATGGAAATGCCTGACACCTGGCTGTCGCTTTATGCCAATAACGGCATGCTCGAGAGCCTGGAGCCCTATCTGGCAAAGTGGCAGTACACGTCGGATCTGACGCCGCGAGCCTTGGAGCTTGGCCGCGATGTGAAGAACACCGCCTATATGCTACCCTACGGCTTCTACCTGCGCGCCATGTTCTACAACAAGAAGCTGCTTGAGCAGGCTGGCGTGAAGGAACTGCCGAAGACGCTGGACGAATTTGCCGACGCGTCGAAGAAGATTTCCGCTATTCCCGGCAAGTATGGCTATTGCCTTCGCGGCGGCGCCGGAGGTCTGAACGGCTGGGTGATGTTCGGCGCATCCATGGCCGGCTCCAACGAGTTCTTCACCAAGGACGGCAAGTCGACATTCGACAGCCCTGGCTGGGTCAAGGGCCTCACCTACGTCGTCGATCTCTATAAGAACGGCTACGCGCCGAAGGACAGCGTCAACTGGGGCTTCAACGAAATCGTCGCTGGCTTCTATTCCGGCACCTGCGCCTTCCTCGATCAGGATCCGGACGCTTTGATCGCCATCGCCCAGCGCATGAAAAGCGAAGATTTCGGCGTCATGACCATGCCGAAGGGTCCTGATGGAAAGACCTTCCCGACGATCGGTTTTGCCGGCTGGTCGATGATGGCGTCTTCGAAGGACAAGGATCTTTCCTGGAAGCTGATCGAAACGCTGGAAGGACCTGAAGGCAACATCGATTGGAACAAGAAGACCGGTGCTCTTCCAGTTCACACCTCCGCCGAGAAGGACCCATTCTATGCAAGCGAGCAGTTCAAGGGATGGTTCGAGGAACTGGCCGACAAGAATGCCGTGCCGACAACCATGCCGACCTACCTTCAGGAGTTTGCCTACTTCAAGGATTCGCTTGTGATCAAGACCTCTCAGGAAGCTCTTCTGGGTGACATCACACCTGAAGACCTCGCCAAGCAATGGGCGGACTACATGACGAAGGCGCAGCAGAAGTTCCTTCAGTCCAAGTGATGGAAACCGGTGGCGTATCTTTCAAGGTACGCCACCTTCCTGCTGGAACAAACTTTGAAGCGCTTCGCGAGCTTGTTGATCAGCGCGCTTCAAGCCGTTGTTTTGTCGCATGTCGTTACCGCAAAGTTCTCGAACACCTTTGTGCGACCTGCCGTGAAGTTGAGATCAGCGCGTGGCCTCCGGCCCACACTTCGTTACGCTGAGGAGCAATTGATGTCGTCATTTTCAAGCGCCGCACCTGCGATGTCGCGCAAACCTATGTTGCGAAGGCTGGCCACCTCGGCTGAGCCATGGCTTTATAGCGCGCCAGTCCTCGTTCTCATCGTCACGGTGATGATGGTGCCGCTGGTGCTCGGGCTCTCCTACGCATTCCGCGACGTCCAGTTGCTCAATCCGTTTTCCGGGGGCTTCATCGGCCTAGAGCATTTCAAGACACTGTCTCAGGATGCCGCCTTCTACCGCGCTCTCAAGAACACGCTGTGGTGGACGGGCGCTTCGGTGTTCCTTCAATTCTTCTTCGGCCTTATCCTTGCGCTGCTGCTCGACAAGCCCTTTGCCGGTCGCGGCATAGCCCAGGCCTTGGTCTTTCTTCCATGGGCTGTTCCAACCTTTCTGGCCGGCCTCAACTGGGCCTGGTTGTTCAACCCGGTGATCGGGCCGCTGCCATACTGGATGACGTCGCTCGGCATGCTCTCGGCACCGAACAACATTCTGGCCGATCCGCATCTTGCCATGTGGGGACCGATCATTGCCAATGTCTGGTGGGGCATACCTTTCTTCGCCATCACTCTGTTGGCCGCCTTGCAGGCTATTCCGCGCGACCTTTACGAGGCGGCTTCTATCGATGGAGCAAGCCCGCTCCAGCGGTTCACCTCGATCACCCTGCCGTTTCTGGCTCCAACGATTGCGATCACCGTTCTGCTGCGTACCGTCTGGATTGCCAACTTCGCCGATCTCATCATCGTCATGACGAATGGTGGCCCGGCTGACCGCACGCAAATCGTTGCAAGCTATATTTTTACCCAGGCCTTCAAGCGGCTGGACTTTGGCTATGCGTCGGCGATCGCGCTGGTTCTGCTCGTGCTTCTGCTCGCCTACTCCATGCTGATCGTCATCATGCGCCAGCGCCTCATCGAGAAGGATTGATCCGTGACCGGCCGAATTTTTCTGACAGTCGCGCATCGCCTGGCGATCCTCGTCTACATCGCCTTCGCCCTCTTTCCCCTGTTCTGGCTGCTCAAGGTTTCGGTGACGCCGAACGACTTGCTCTATAGCGAGGGTGTGCGGCTATGGCCATCGCGCGCAACATTCGACCACTATCGCTTCGTCATAGAAAACAGCGCTTTTCCGACGTTCTTCAAGAACAGCGTCATCGTGGCGGGATCAACGGCTTTTGCCGTTACGGTGCTGTCGTCACTCTCCGGCTATGCGCTTTCACGCTTCCAGTTCCGCGGGAAATACTGGATCATCGCCCTGATGCTCATCACCCAGATGTTCCCGCTGGTCATGCTGGTGGCACCGATCTTCAAGATGCTGTCTCCGCTCGGCCTGACCAACAGCCTGACCGGCCTCGTCATCGTCTACACCGCGTTCAACGTGCCTTTCGCCACGTTCCTTATGCAGTCGTTCTTCGACGGCATTCCGAAGGATCTGGAGGAGGCCGCCATGATCGACGGCGCAAGCCGCTTTACCGCCTTCCGCCAGATCATCCTGCCTTTGACCTTGCCTGGGATTGCGGCGACGCTTGGCTTCGTCTTCACCGCGGCCTGGAGCGAGCTTCTCTTTGCGCTGATGCTGATTTCTGGAAATCAAAGCGCGACCTTCCCGGTCGGCCTCCTGACATTCGTCTCAAAATTCTCCGTCGATTTCGGGCAGATGATGGCAGCTGGCGTCCTGGCGCTCATTCCCGCATGCCTCTTCTTCCTGCTGATCCAAAGATATCTCGTACAGGGCCTGACGGCCGGTGCAGTGAAAGGATAAATCCATGGCTTCCATCGAGCTGAACCGCGTCGCCAAGTCCTATGGTGATCATCCTGTCCTGCACGGTGTCGATCTCTCCATTGCCGATGGCGAGTTCGTCGTTCTCGTCGGCCCCTCCGGCTGCGGCAAATCCACCCTGCTGCGTATGATCGCCGGTCTGGAGGAAATCACCTCCGGTACGCTCTCCATCGATGGGCAACTCGTCAATAATCTCAAGCCCAAGGATCGTGACATCGCCATGGTGTTTCAGTCCTATGCGCTCTACCCGCATATGAGCGTCGCTGACAATATGAGCTACAGCCTGCGGCTTCGCCGCAGCCCCAAGGAGGCGATTACTGCGGCCGTTTCGTCAGCATCGAGTAAGCTCGGTCTTGATCCCTATCTTGCAAGGCGCCCGAAGGCGCTGTCCGGCGGCCAGCGTCAACGCGTTGCCATGGGGCGCGCCATTGTGCGCCAACCCAAAGCCTTCCTTTTTGACGAACCCTTGTCCAACCTCGACGCGCGTCTGCGCGAACAGATGCGTGCGGAAATCAAGCGGATGCATGCCGATCTACGTGCTACCTCCGTCTACGTCACCCATGACCAGATCGAGGCGATGACGCTCGCCTCGCGCATCGTCGCCATGAATGCGGGATATGTGCAGCAGATCGGCGCGCCGCTCGATCTTTACGATCGTCCGGCCAATCTCTTCGTCGCGGGGTTTATCGGTTCGCCAGGAATGAACTTTCTTGAAGGCCGTTGTGTTCAAAAGCCGTATGGAAGCGCAATGTCCTTGCCAGATGGTAGCCAGCTTCCCCTGGGCCGAACGATTCCGCTCAAAGATGGCGAGGCCATGACCCTCGGGATCCGTCCCGAGCATGTTGTTGTCTCACCGGAGACGGGTGGTGTCGATGCCAAGGTGGAGCTCGTCGAGCCGACTGGTCTCGGTATTATCCTGCACCTCACGGTACACGGGCTTCCCTTCAAGCTGTTTTCCTCCGACCGTGCACTGTTACAGCCCGGGGCTTCGATCAGCGTTGGTCTGCCGGAAGCCAGGCTCCACGTCTTTGACAGCAACGGTAACCGCGTGAATACAGATCAATAGGCTCGGCCCTCCGGTGGATGCAGCTTCCTCTGACCTTGGCAGCCACGCCTCGTCGGACCCGACATCTGGACTGATCTTGAATTGTACGCTGTGTGGGCAAAAAGGACGTCGTACGGTTCTGATGCGTCTAAGATGACGCGCGGCGTTCTAAGGCCGCCGCGCCGAAAATCCTATTTGCACCATAGGATAGATCAATCATTTGAGAACGTCGTTGCGCTCTGAGAGGTTGAAACCATCATGTTGTAGTCGTTGTAAATCCACTCCAGATCGTTGGCGGCTTTGCGAGCATCGCCCTTGGCCTTCTGCAGTTTTTCCTGGAAGTCCCGCAGCTTGCTGAGAAGCGCTCCTGGGCTGGATTCGAAGACGTGGAACGAGCCGGGATGTTCAGTCGCGTAGTCATCGAACACCTTCACCGCCTCGGCATAGTCCTTAAGCGACGCGTCATAGGCGCCGAGGTCGACTTTTGTCTCATTGCCGCTCGGCAATGTCTCCATGACGGCCTGCGCCTTGATCATGATGTTACGCACCTGCCAGCGGGATTTCTTGCCGTCGGCTTTCTCCAGCGCTGCCAATTCCCGCAAGTCGATTTGACGCTTCTCCTTGGCCAGAAGCGTGTCGGCCTCGGTTCGTGCCGTTGAAAATTCATCCGCAAACTTGATGATCTGAGCGTGAAATTCCTTGCCACCCTGCATCTTGTCGCTCTTGTAGTCCGAGCGGTCGTAATATTTGCTAGCCTTTTCCAGAACCGGCGCAAGTTCCTTATAGACGGCGATGAACCGCGTCATGGCTGCGTCGAGATCAGGCATCTTTGGCTCGGCACCTGTTGCCTCTTCCGCTTTGGCAATTTCGGTGCGAACGTCATAAGGTGCGTAAAGCCCGTAAATGATCCGTTCCTTACCAGTCGGACCCTTCTTCATGTTTACCCAGCTTTCGTATCGGGAAAGCGAGTCCGACGCGCGGATCGCGCGGTTCATGAAGCCGACATAAGCATTCATTTTCTCCACCGCAGCACCGTGATCCTCTTCTCCAGATTGCGCCCAAGCAACTGGGGCCAGGACCATAGTGAACGCCAGACAAACAAAAAATCTCATCAGTTTTGTCAAATTCCTCTCCTTTATCAGATGCTTCCCTGTAGATCCCGCCGCCTTGGTACTCCTTTGCGGTGCAGCTGGAAGGTGCGTTTTTTTACCAGGACTTTTTTATAGACGGCGCGCTTAACAGGTTTAGGAGGGGATTTGCGTTGAGACGGATTTGGGCGTTTGCTTGCGGGTTCGATCAATCTCAGGCGACGGATCGGTCATCCGTTTTTAGGCAGTTTCCGGATATAAAGTGAAGGACAAGATCTGGTCGTTGTAACGAGTGCAGGATCGCCTTTTAGTGTTCATGGTTTGCAGAAATGAGAAGCCATGATTCACGACGCGCTCAACGCGACACCGATACCGTTTCAGGTCTGCATTGTCGGGGCTGGTCCGGTTGGCCTCGCTCTTGCGTGCAGGTTGGAAGAGCAGGGTATCTGCGTTCTCCTGGTTGAAGCGGGTGAGAACGGCGATGCAGGACGCCACGTCAGTGTCGCAAATCAACATCACGCTCCATTGATGTCTGCAACGGCGAGTGGGCTTGGCGGTACATCATCGCTATGGGGAGGGCGATGCGTCGCCTTTGACGACATCGATTTTCTTCAGCGCCCATGCGTTCCGAACTCCGGATGGCCGATCTCCCATAAGGAGGTAAGTCGCTACTACGGAGACGCGCTAAAGTTTTTGAATGTCGCCGACATCGATTTAGGTGATGAGCAAATAAACGGCGATTCCGATGAGGTTCACCTCGACGCCATAGAGTGGTGGAGTTCTCAGCCCAACCTCGGACTGCAGTACCGCGACCGTATCGATCAATCCAAGCTGATCCATTTTCTCCCAGACACGGTTCTCAGCGCGATCGAGCTCGATTCTAACCACGCCGTCACTCATCTGCAGCTTCAAGGCAAGGCGGGGACTTTGCGAATTCCCGCTGAAAGGCTGGTGCTTGCCGCCGGTGGCATCGGGAACGTGCGATTGCTCCACCAATTGCACACGGCGCATCCCGGGGTTCTTTCCCCTGCACTTGGGCGCTATTACCAAGGACATCTGACGGGTTACATCGCCATTGTGGAACTAGAAGACGACGTTGGCGTCGATGCACTGTCATTTCAAGCGACCAAAGGGGGAGGCATCTTTCGGCGCCGTTTCCAGCTTTCAGGTGATGCGCAACAGCGCCTCGGCTTACTCAATTGCGTCTTCTGGCTCGACACGATCTCCATCTCGAATGCCCTCCACCATTCGGCTGGACTTTCCGCGGTGTTTCTCGCCCTTCAACTGACGGGTCTCTACCGTTTTTTTGCCAATGGTAAAGCTGCTGGCTCGCGGCTTCGAAGAGGTCGTCGATACCGGGATCATCTTCGCAATCTCGTCCCCTCTGCGTCAGTCTTGAAGGATATTCGCCGCACCATCGGCCAATTGCTGCGGCGCCGCGATCGGAGAGTGCCGATCGTCAACCCCGCCCGGCGCTATTTGCTGCGCTACCATGCCGAACAGGCTCCCGACATGTCCAGCACCGTCATGCCATCGCCATCGACGCAGGAGGAACAAGTTGCAGCGGTTGCGATCGATTATCGCGTGCGGAATGAGGACCTCATATCGATAGAAAGGTCGCATGCTGTTCTCGATCGATGGCTGAAAGAAAGAGGGATGGGGAGGCTCGATTACCTGCACCCGGCATCCGCCCGCCTGCAAGCACTCCGTGATCAGGCCTATGACGGCTTTCACCAGATCGGCTTGACGCGGATGAGCGCTTCGCCCGAAGAGGGCGTTGTCGATCGTGACTGCAAGGTTCACGGCGTCAGCAATCTTTTCGTTGCGGGAAGTTGCGTTTTCCCCACGGGCGGGCACGCAAACCCGACCATGCCCGCAGTCGCACTCAGTATGCGACTGGCAGACCATTTGGTTGAAACGCTCACAGCCAAACAAGCTGTTGGGCCGGTCGCTATCAGTTGAATCCCATTTCGGTAGCCATTGTGCAAAGCCGCGTGCAGATACACGCGGCTTTGCATCAGGTTAGAATTCTAACGCCTTTAGCGCGCGGCCCAGTTGGCGCCGCGGCGGAAAATCTCCCGCATCTGCGGTACGGCAAATTCCTTTGCCTGGTGACCGAGTGACGAATAGAAGACGCGACCTTTCCCGTAGTTGCGCTTCCAGGCGACCGGCATGACGACGCCGTCGATCCACCAGGCGTGATCGCCGGTAAAGGTTGTCGTCGCGAGAACCTCGTTCGACGGGTCGACATGCATGTAGTACTGCTCGGACGTGTAGGGGAAATCGGTGATCCCGGCCATGATCGGGTCTTCCGGCTTGGTGATGTTGACGGTGTAGTCGATGATGTTGCCGGGGTGGGCAACCCATTGTCCGCCGATCATGAACTGGTACTCAACGCACTCGCGAAAGCTGTCACCGGCGCCGCCGTGATATCCGGCGATGCCGACACCGTTCTCGACTGCGGTCGCGAGATTCTTGATCTCTTCCTTTTCGATCTTGGACATGGTGACGATCGGTACGACGAGGCTGAGATCATGGACCGAAGGGTCGGCGAAGGCTTCGGTGCTATGTTCGACATAGACCTTGAAGCCTTCCTCTTCGAGAAGATCCTTGATGATGACCGAGCATTCTTCGGGTTCGTGGCCGCTCCAGCCGCCCCATACGATCAGTGCTTCACGCATTTTATTCCTCCTCAGAATTATTGACCGATCCGGCCGTCGACAAGTGACTCGGCCAGCGGGGCCGGGCGGTCGACGACGGTGGTGATGGACACGGTTGTGCCCGTGTCCGATGCGGTTTGAAACGCTTCCATGACTTCAAGAACGTGCAGCGCCAGATCGCCATTGGCTCGGTGCTGGCGATTAGAGCGGATAGCATGGGCCATGTCCGCGAGGCCGATCGATCGGTAGTTGCCATCCGCGTAGGGCGACGACAGTTCCTGGGTTTCGAACTCGCCGCCTTTTTTCAGAAGCTGGACCTCGCCACCAAAGTGGTTGGGATCTGGTACAAGCAGGGTCCCCTCCGTGCCGTAGAGTTCGAGCGGGACATGCTTGTGTCCAGCCACGTCGAAACTCATCCCGACCTGAACAATCGCGCCGTTCTGAAATGCAAGCGCGCCTGCGACATGGGTCGCCACATGGACCGGGATTTTCTCGCCGTTGCGAGGCTCGCTGGTGATCAGGCGCTCGGTACGTGGCGAAAAGGCAAAGCCTGCCACCTTGGCGACGGGTCCAAAGAGGTTGACGAGGTCGGTAATGTAATAAGGCCCCATGTCCAGCATCGGTCCGCCGCCGACTTCGTAGTAGAAGGCGGGGTTAGGGTGCCAGCGTTCGTGTCCCGGGCACATGAATGTCGCCGTTCCGCCGACTGGCGTGCCAAGAATGCCTTGATCGATGAGGGTCCGCGCGGTTTGATGACCGCCGCCCAGGAACGTGTCCGGTGCCGCACCGATGCGCAGCTTCTTCGCTTTCGCCGCCTCAGCAAGCCGTTTGCCCTCGGCAAAGTTAATGCCAAGCGGTTTCTCCGAATAGGTGTGCTTGCCGGCGTCCAGTGCCCTCAAGCCCACCTCGACATGCGCCTTGGGAATCGTCAGGTTGACGATGATCTCGATCTCCGGATCCGCCAGCAAATCGTCGACGCTTCGCGCGGCGACGTTAAATTCCTCGGCCTTTGCTTTGGCCATCTCCGCATTCATATCCGCGACACCCTTGATGTCGAGGATCGGGAAGGATGCCATCGCCTTCAAGTAAGCGCCCGAGATATTGCCGCATCCAATGATGCCGATGCCGACCTTTTGCATATTCTACTCTCCCATCATGCTTGCGCCCGCTCACTCCTCAGAGAGCTGGGCCTGTGGTGTTCCAAGGCGATTCGTAAAGTTCGTAGAGCGCGACGGCCGCAGCACCCTGTGCCCAGAGCTCGTCGCTGGAGTTGTCGAAGACCAGTTCCGCCACGCCTTGTAGGGATGGCGGCACGGAAATCTCGTAGGCGCTCCTGATGCTATCGATGAACGGGGCACCGAGATCGAGGCTGGAGCCAACGAAGATGACGCGCGGCGGAGCAAACAGGGTCACGATATTGGCGAGCGTCAGACCTATTGCGGCACCCGCCCGTTGGGCAGCGGCGATGAGATCATTGTCCTGCGCCAGCACCAGCGCTTGGGCATGTTGAATGCCCCGGCCAAGCCGAATTGCTTCGGCGAAACGTCCGTCAGCGGGCCGCGACGCAAGGATCGCATTTTCGCCGGCCTGGCTCGCCAGCCGAACGGTGCCTTCCGGGCTCGCGACAAGCACGAGATCGCCGAGATTATGGCTGAGACCACCGGCGCCGCGGAAGAGGTCGTTTCTATGCAGCACGCCCAAGCCTAGCGTCTGCTCCAGCGAGATCAGCACCATGTCCTCAAGATCGCGCGCCTTGCCGAACCAGTGGTGGCCAAGCGTCACGGCATGCGCGTCGCTTTCAATGATAGTGGGCGTTCCAAAGCGCGTTGTCATTTCGCCGGCAAAATCGATGTTGACTTCGCGTAGCACCGGGCTGGAGCGGATCTTGCCGGTGCGGTGCTCGATCACTCCTGGCAGACCGAGACAGACCCGGTCGACATCTTCGAGTGAAAGCCCTGCATCGACGACGCATCGACGCACACCGTCTTCGATCAGATCTGCAATGACGCCGATCGGCTGGCGATCGATCCGAATTGGCAGCGAGAGGGACGACAGGACGTTGCCGCAGAAATCGGTGACGACGAAGACCATACGGTTGGCCGCGATCTTGGCTCCAACCACCCTGGCAGCATCCGGATTGAGTTCCAGCATCACACGGGGGCGGCCGCGCGCGCCCTCCGTTCGGATATCGCCCAGATGGCGCGACAGAATGAGGCCATCATCCAGTAACGATGCCGTTATCGCGGACACTGTGGTCGTCGAAAGCTGCGTCCTTTCACTGATCTCCACACGCGAAATGGGGCCGTGACGACGGATCGTGTCGAGGACGTTCAAGCGATTGATTGCACGCATCAGTTCGGGGTCGGCAGTCTTCATGGGTCCAGTCGCAACGAGCTTGAGCAGAGCAATTCAGGATGTCCGATTAATATCGGATCGCGGATTAAATAGCCCGAATATGCGTCGCCATGTCAAGCTGCGTTGCGGAAAATAGTAGTTACGCCTTGACAGTTAGTGTATTCTTATATGAATTAATTCGGATTGGGGAATAAATGTGAGGAAGTCCCCGGGAGGATCATCATCATGACGTTTATGCACGCGGGCGCAAGCCTGGGCGGCAAGCTGATCACGCTTGCCTCCACCACAGCCATTACATTCATGCTCGGCGCAGCAAGCGCTTCTGCCGCAACTGTCGTCAAGTGGATGCACGTCGAACTCGATCCGAAATCCGTGGCAGTGTGGGAAGAGATTGCCAAGGATTACGAGACGAAACACCCCGATGTCGACATTCAGCTGCAGTTTCTGGAAAACGAAGCCTTCAAGGCCAAGCTTCCCACCCTTTTGCAGTCGAATGACGTTCCCGACTTCTTTTACAGCTGGGGCGGCGGCGTGCTTGAGGAGCAGTCCAAGACAGGCGCTCTGAAGGATCTGACCGAAATCTTCGATGCTGATGGCGGCAAGATTCGAAACGCCTATAACCCGGCTGCCATTGATGGCTTGTCCTTCGATGGAAAAGTCTGGGCTGTGCCGTATCGCGTCAGCCTCGTCAGCTTCTTCTACAACAAGCAGCTGTTTTCCAAGGCCGGCGTCAAGCCGGAAGACATCAAGACATGGGATGATCTTGGCGCCGCGGTAAAGAAGATCAAGGATGCCGGGATTGTGCCGATTGCCGGTGGTGGCGGGGAGAAGTGGCCGATCCATTTCTACTGGAGCTATCTCGTCATGCGCAATGGAGGCCAGGCGGTCTTCGATGCTGCAAGCAAGGGCGAGGGCGAAGGCTTTATGGACCCGACGATCATCAAGGCCGGCGAGCAGCTTGCAGAATTCGGTAAACTCGAACCGTTCCAGCCAGGCTATCTCGGGGCCACCTGGCCGCAAGCACTCGGTGTTTTTGGCGACGGCAAGGCGGCGATGATCCTTGGTTTCGACAATACCGAAGCCAACCAGCGCAAGAATGCAGGTGACGGCAAGGGTCTTTCCTCCGACAATCTCGGTCGCTTCGCTTTTCCGATGGTCGAGGGCGGTGCGGGCAAAGCCACTGACACGCTTGGCGGTCTGAATGGATGGGCGGTGACGAAGAATGCTTCGAAGGAGGCAATCGATTTCGCCACCTTCCTCACCAATGCCGACAACGAGAAGAAGCTCGCGGCAGCCGGCATGATATTACCCGTCGCAGTCGGTGCGAGTGAAGCCGTGAAAGATCCGCTGATGGCCGATTCCGCCAAGCAACTTGCGGCGTCCACGTGGCATCAAAACTTCTTCGACCAGACGCTCGGTGCCGCTGTTGGCCGCGTCGTCAACGACATCTCCGTCGAAATCGTCTCCGGTCAAATGACGCCTGAAGAGGGCGCGCAGCAGATCCAGGATGCTTTCGAGCTTCGCTGATCCCGCCTGAACGGTGGGTGCCGCCTGGTGCGGCGCCCATCGCCATTGCGTGAATACGAAAGCGGATAAGATGACCAATATTTCCATGAACGCTGCGCCCGCGCTGACAAGCCCGGTCGTAAAATCGAAGCGGAAGCAGAGCTCCGTTGCGCATGACCGCGCGCTGACTTTGTTGATTTTCCTGCCCCCGGCGCTGTTGTTGTTCACCCTCTTCGTGATCTTGCCGATGGGGGAGGCGGCCTGGTACAGCCTCTACCGTTGGAACGGCTACGGCACGCCGAGCGAGTTTATCGGGCTCAAGAATTTTCAGGTTCTGTTTGGCAATGCTGCGTTCTCGCAGGCGCTGATCAACAATGCGCTCATCATCATCATTTCGATCTGCATACAGATCCCGCTGGCAATCTGGCTTGCGACGATGTTGGCCCATCGCATTCCGGGCGTCGTGGGGTTTCGTCTCGTCTTCTTCCTGCCTTATGTTCTGGCAGATGTCGCAGCCGGTCTTATCTGGCGCTTTGTCTATGACGGCGACTACGGTCTCTTTGCCGCCATTTCGAACTTCTTCGGGTTCGCCAATCCCTATGTGCTGGCGGATAAGGATGTTGCAATCTATGCCGTGCTTGCCGTCATCGTCTGGAAGTATTTCGGCTTCCACATGATGTTGTTCATTGCCGGCCTGCAGTCGGTGGACAAGAACGTGCTGGAGGCGGCCGAAATCGATGGGGCCTCAGGCTGGCAGAAGTTTCGCTACGTGACGCTGCCGATGCTCGGCTCGACGGTCCGGCTTTCGATCTTCTTTGCCGTGATCGGCTCATTGCAGCTCTTCGACATGATCATGCCGCTGACGGGCGGTGGTCCATCCAATTCCACCCAGACCATGGTGACGTTCCTTTACACATATGGCGTCATGCGCATGCAGGTCGGGCTTGGAAGCGCTGTCGGGGTGGTGCTGTTCATCATCTGCGTCACGCTTGCCTTCGGTTACAAAAGGATTTTCATGCGCCATGACTGACACATCCACATCCGTTCGCGTCAGCGTCCAGACGAGGATCTACCTCTATGTGTCGCTGACCCTGATTGCCGCTATCGTACTCATACCACTGCTAACGACGGCGCTTGGAGGCTTCAAGACGCTTGGCGATCTGCGCGTCAATCCTTTCGGTTTGCCAACCGAGTGGCAGTGGGCAAACTATGGCGATATCCTCTTTGGAAAACGCTACTGGCTGCAGATTTTCAACTCGCTTGTCATCGCCGTTCTCACCGTCTTCCTGACGCTCGTCGTCTCGGCGATGGCGGCCTTCACCTTCGCGCATGTCAAGTTTTTCGGGTCCAACTTTCTGCTCAATTATTTCCTGTTGGGACTGATGTTTCCGGCTGCGACTGCAATTCTTCCGCTCTTCATTCGCATCCGCGATCTGGGGCTGCTAGACACCTATTGGGGCGTGGTACTGCCGCAGGTGGCCTTTGGCCTCGGAATGAGCATCCTGCTCTTCCGTAACTATTTCAAGAATTTGCCGGACGAACTTTTTCAGGCAGCCTTCGTCGATGGCTGCGGCTACCTGAAATTCTTCTGGCATATCTCCATGCCGCTTTCGCGGCCGATCATCGCAACAGTCGGGATCGTCTCCTTCGTCGGCAGCTGGAACAGCTACATCCTGCCGCTCATCATGCTCAATTCCGAATCCAAATACCCATGGCCGCTCGGCATCATGGTCTATCGCGGCGAGTTCGGTACCGAGTGGCAGCTGGTGCTGGCCTTCATCACCATGACGATCCTGCCGACCATCATCGTGTTCTTCTTAGCGCAAAAACACATCATCGCGGGCCTGACGGCCGGCGCCGTCAAGTCCTGAGGGGAGAAGACAATGGCATCTGTAGAACTGAAAGATATTCGCAAATCCTACGGCTCGCTTGGCGTCATTCACGGCATTTCACTGGAGATCTCCGATGGCGAATTCATTGCGCTCGTTGGTCCTTCCGGATGCGGCAAGTCCACGCTGTTGCGCATGATTGCCGGGCTTGAGGAAATTACCGATGGCGACGTCCTGATTGGCGGCAAGATCGTCAACGAGATGACGCCGAGGGAGCGCAACATCGCCATGGTGTTTCAGTCCTATGCACTTTATCCGCATATGACGGTGGCCGAAAATATGGGTTTCAATCTGAAGATCGCCGGGCAACCAAAAGCGGTGATCGAGGAGCGTGTCACCGAGGCTGCGCGGATGCTGGACCTTGCCAACCTGCTGGATCGCAAACCCTCGCAGCTTTCCGGTGGTCAGCGTCAGCGCGTGGCGATGGGTCGCGCTGTCGTGCGCAACCCGGCGGTCTTTCTTTTCGACGAACCGTTGTCCAACCTTGACGCGAAGCTGCGCGTGCAGATGCGCAGCGAAATCAAAACGCTGCACCAGAAGGTCGGCACGACGTCGATCTATGTGACGCATGATCAGATCGAAGCCATGACGCTCGCAGACCGCGTCGTCGTCCTCAATCAGGGGCGCATCGAGCAGCAGGGAACGCCGCTCGATCTTTACAAGAAGCCCGCCAATCTCTTTGTCGCCGCCTTCATTGGCTCGCCCGCCATGAACCTGATCGAATGCATCGTCGATGGTGAGGACGGCGCGCCAGCAGCGCGACTGGATGACGGCACGGCCATTCGCATTTCAAGCGATCGTAACGTCAAGCGCGGGCAATCGGTGACGATCGGGCTGCGCCCCGAGCACTTTGCCATGGGCGGCGAAGGCGACGTCATGGTCTCCGGCAAGACATTGCTGGTCGAGCCGACGGGTGCGCAGACCCATGTGGTTTTCGATCTTGCCGGACATCAGGTGACGGCGGTGGTCGATGGCGAACAACTGGTACGAACGAATTCGATGTTTGCGGCCAATATCAATCACGAACGGGTTCATGTTTTTGACAGGGCAAGCGGGTTGGCTCTTTGAAGCGGTCCTGAGGACCGTAGCGATCTTTCACAGTAAAAGGGCTTCGAGGGGATCGACGTGATCACTTTCAGCAAAATGTAAACGCTGGTGCTCCCATGATCGCATCGATGCCTGTAGGAAGTTCAAGGGGAGCAATCACGCTGTGACCCACCCTGTCACCGACACGCCGATCGCCACTGCGATTGGGAGATGCCCTGGCTTCTACCGCACTGGTTGTACAAAGCAGCGCAAAAGCTCGCATCGGTGTCGTCATGAGTATCGTATTGAAATCGCGCCGTCATTTATCGGTTGAGACGGCACCCACTGCTGTGCATAGTCGGCCTGATCACCTGTAGAGTGAGGTGGCCGATTTACGTCTAATTGATTTTGGTCTCGAAATTTGGGGTCAAAGCCGGAGCACCTTATGCCCTTTTCTCGAACGCTTGCCCTGACATTGTCGTTCGACGAGGCCGTTGACCTGAGCTCTCTACCGGTGCGTAGGCATTTGCCCTACCACCCGTTTGTTGAGCGGCTCCGACAAGCCGTGCCCTTCGATTTCTTTGCAGTGTCCGGTTTGGATCTTGATGGCTATCGATTTGGAACCGGTCATTCTATCGATACGGACGTGCCTCCTGCATATTTGGACGCATATTATGGGGACGGGCTGCTGGCCATAGACCCATTCGTCAAGGCTTCTTCAACGGCGGCGCGTGTTGTCATCGAAGAAGAGATTTATGCGGAAAATCCGCCGCCTCCGCGCGTCCTTTATCTTGCGCAAAGCTTTGGTGTGTTCAACCGCACCCTCTTTCCGATCAGGCGAGGCACGAAGGTCTTTGGAGCCGTGACCTTCTCCCGCGCGACCCCATTCACCACCGAGGAAATTGAGTTCTTACAGGAAATTGTCGGCACGCTTCATAGTATTATCACAAGGCCGATCATGGAGAGGTTTGCGGCTCAGGAGATGAAGCTGACGGACGGTGAGCTTGATTGCCTAAGATGGGCAAGTCGCGGCAAGACCAGTGAAGAGATTGCTGAAGTATGTCTCTTCACGACGGATACGGTGAATAGTTACATCAAGGCGGCAACCCGTAAACTTAGCGCCAAGAACCGCAGTCATGCGATCGCTGAGGCGATCCGACGTGGTCTCATAGAGTAATATCACTTATTTCCCATCCTTTACTTGTGTAATTACTCTTTATTCGCGTAAATATTGCCTAAAAATTCACACCATAGTCTAAATTGCGTGTCTATTGCTCTGTTAGCGAGCAAATGATGTGGGGCAGATATTCAATTTAACGTTTTTTTCACCTTTCACCCCTAAATTTGGAATCGTACGAAGGGGCTGGAGTTACGCCCTCCCCTAGAGGTAACCATCTGCTTTAGCTGCAACTCCGCGCTCTTCTTGCTCATAGCCCGGATCGCGCTTCACAGAGCTGCGATGGATCGAGGCCGGTTACTTCGTCGCATTCAAGGGGCCTAAATCTAGGAGCCTGCAGCGGCATGAAGCCGAGCCGTGTCGGGGGGTGTCATGCGGTGTGTTCATGTTCGATGCCATGTAATGTTTCTTCTTCGGGTGATCGTCATGTTGACGATTTCTGGATGCGCCGTCGTCTTCGGCGGTGAGGCGCTCGACACCCTTATCAGGGCAAATGACGGCTACCATATCGATGAGCTATTTCTGGCTCTAAGCCTTGCGGGCGTGCTCGCCCTTGGCTCGTCATTGTTGTTGGTCGCCGATTTTTCGAATGGTGCACGTCGGCCAGACTGCCATCAAGCGAAACCCCACTGGTTACAGTTCCATGATGCCCTTACGAGCTTGTCGATCCGTCAGGTGCTTCATCTCTTCTTGATGGGCATTCCGCTCACGTTCTCGCGGGGGCAAGACCGATTGGCAGCCTTCCGCCTCTGCGCCGCTTCTGTCAGTAAAACCGGCCCCCCTCTGCGTGGCACGTTGACGGCTTGAAGAACGTATTCCGAATAAAGCCGGAAGCAATCTGAACAACCAATCGCAAAACGTTTGAGAGACAGGGTTTTATACTGTCGTCGACAGCGCGTGCCGCCCTGGGAAGACCACGGGTCCGCACCTGCGCACGCATACCCCGAATTTTCAGACAAGAAAGAACACCAGAGGACCGGAGGCTTCACGCCCCGCTTTGACAACCGCTAGAACGCACACCAGCATGTTCGGTTACTCCAACACCACCCATATGCAGACCAATTCCCTGGATCAGATCACGGCGAACATCATGATCGCCGATGCCGGTCTCAACATTCGTTACATGAACAAGGCCGTGCAGGAGCTTCTGAAAGAAGCTGAGACCGACCTGAAAAAAGAATTGCCGCGGTTTGATTTCGAAAAGCTCATCGGCAGCAATATCGATATCTTTCACAAGAATCCCTCTCACCAGCGCAACATGCTGGCTCAGCTTCAAGGCCAGCATCGGGCGACGATCTGGGTTGGACATCGTGCCTTCGATCTGATCGTGACGCCATTGCGCGCGAATGGAAAGACCACCGGCTTTGCTGTCGAATGGGCGAATGCCAAAGAGCGGCTCCAAAACATGGACTACACGGCGCAAATGGAGGCCGTCAGTCGTTCCCAGGCGATCATCGAGTTTTCCACCGACGGCGAAATCGTGACCGCCAACAAGAACTTTCTGAACGCACTCGGTTACCGATTGGACGAGATTAAGGGCCGCAACCACAAAATGTTGGTGGAGCCAACCTATGCTCAGTCCCGCGAGTATGCGGAATTCTGGGCGGCGTTGCGTCGAGGCGAGGTTCAATCCGCGGAATTCACGCGCTACGGCAAAAACGGCAAGCTGGTCGTGATCAATGCCGCCTATAATCCGATCCTTGATGCCAAGGGCAAGGTGGTCAAGGTGGTCAAATTCGCGACCGACGTCACGCAGCGCGTGCACGCCGTCAACACCATTGGTGCAGCGCTGACAAAACTGGCACAAGGCGACCTTTCCTTCAGCATTGATGAACCCTTCGCACCCGACTTCGAGGAATTGCGGCGGACGATGAACGACGCGCTCAGCCAGATGCGCAATACATTGACTGCGGTCGCCCATTCAACAGACCAGATCGACATGGGTACGCGCGAAATCAGTCAAAGCGCGGAAGACCTCTCCCGTCGTACCGAGCAGCAGGCCGCGTCACTCGAGGAGACGGCTGCGGCACTGGACGAAATTACAGTCAATGTGAATAACGCTTCACGGCGTGCAGATGACGCAAGACAGGCTGCGATCACGGCCAGTGACAATGCCACGCGCTCCGGCCACGTTGTTGCGGATGCGGTGGCTGCCATGTCGCGCATCGAAAGTTCCTCCAATCAGATATCGAACATTATCGGTGTGATTGATGAAATCGCGTTCCAGACGAACCTTCTGGCACTGAATGCCGGCGTCGAGGCAGCCCGCGCAGGTGAAGCTGGCAAGGGATTTGCGGTGGTTGCACAGGAAGTACGTGAACTTGCACAACGCTCTGCCCAGGCTGCCAAGGAGATCAAGGGCCTGATCCGAAATTCCAGCGAAGAGGTGAGCACCGGCGTCAAGCTTGTCAGCGAAACGGGAGAGTCCTTGCGAACCATCCACGAGAACATCACGGCGGTCAACCAGCATATGGAAGCGATCGCAAGCTCCGCAAAAGAGCAGGCCGTCGGACTTTCTGAAGTCAACTCCGCCGTCAATCAGATGGATCAGGTAACGCAGCAGAACGCTGCGATGGTGGAGGAGACAAATGCCGCGGGCGCGACGCTTGCGCAAGAAACTGCCCGCCTTCGTGGTCTTGTCGAGGGCTTCCAACTTGGAAATCGTTCCGCCTCCAAAAGCCAAAAGCAGGTCGCTCTCGCCACACCAAATGATCGGCCGGTGGCTTCCCCTGCTCGCAGAATGGTGACGAAGATTGCAGGTGCTGTTGGTGGGCAGGCGAGACAGGCAGTCGAACCGGGCTGGGACGAGTTCTAAAGCACGGTACAAGCAAAAGTGCGTAGCGGTTTGGGGGGAAGGGATCTGAGAAATCGCGCCGCGCTTCAAGCATCTCCATAGCAGCAGGCTGGCCGTCTTGGGCTCATCGTCCTGAGACGGTCAACGCGTTTGCACAGAGGTGTAGACGCGCGAACCTGGCGAAGGGCGCTTCAGTCGTCTCATCATCACCCAACTCTCCCTTCAGGTGGCGTTTCATCGGTTTCTGATCGCAATCAGAACTTAACTCCAAGGCCCGCGCGGATTGCATGTTGATCCATGTCTGAATCGGTCGTGCCGATCTCGAAGGCAAACGTCTCACTGCCGAAATCAGTGTAGCGGTACTCAATCCGACCAAAAACCATGTCCGTGATAAGGAAATCTGCACCAACGCCAATGGTGTAACCGTTGAAGGTTTCCTTGGTTTTATCCAAACCCATGACGTCCGTGTAGCTTCGTGCATAGGCCCAACCCGCTGTTCCATAGACGAGAACACCGTCGAATGCATGGCCGACACGGCCCCGGACAGATCCTTGCCAATCGAGACCGTAGGAATAGATTCCAAGGAACGCGTTTCCGTCCCCCCAGTTTCTATCGAAATCAGCCTCAAGGCCCGCTACCCAGCCATTGCCGAGATCACGATTATATCCAGCAAAGCCACCCAAGATGCTGCCGTTGAAATCAGCGGACATGTTGCCGTCACTGCCGCTGATAAAATCAGCTCGATTGTTCCAGGCATAACCACTCTGGATACCAGCGGTAAATCCCGTCCAGCTGTGTTCTTGGCCGATATCGGCCGCCGATGCTGCCGGAACTTGGAAGCAGGAGACTGCGACCGGGAATGTCGTGAAGGCGATTATGAGTGTTAAAACAATCTTTTGCATGATGCCGAACTTTTTTACGATCACTTTGGCCTTTACTGCTTTTTTCGTTTTAGACGTCAAGCCATGCGAATGATCGAAGTGTCAGGATGCTGCCGAATGTAATCGGATTTTCTGCGTTTGCTGCCTCATCGCCTCGGGTCACGCGCCGAGCCATTTTCGCGCTTAACGTCAACGATCAGAAAATCCGTATTAAAGGTTGCGTGCAGTCCTATTCGGGCGCATTGTGGATCGTCGGTAGCCTTCGCACGGGCGCTGCTGTTTTGAGGGTCGGATTCCCTCGCCCCAACCAAAGGAGGACATTATGTCTTCCGATCCAATCTCGAATGCCGTTTCTCCCCGTGATATGGTTGTCATTCAATCAGCGCTGGCGGCGGCTGGATATGACGCTTACCTCTTGAGAAGCGATTATCGTCAATATAACAGGGCTGCTTTTTTCGTGATGAACATGTTCGTCGCTGGAGAAACCTCACCGAGCGTTCTATCCGCCCAACTTAAGCGGAATCTGGGGAAAGCCGTTCCCAATAACCCGGCATACCATACGTCGCTTGCCAAATACGCCATCCAGGGCTTGCCGGCTGGCATGAGGCATTTCGTCCGTACGCTCACGAAACTTCGATTGGCGCCAATCGAAGCGGAGGAGCAGTCATGGGAGAATGAGGGCGGGGCTATGGCATATGTTCGTCCTGGAACACCAGACCGTGGCTCAGGCTCTTCTCGGGCGTAATCATCAATAAAGGGGATTGCCAGTGACAGAGAGAACGACCGTTCGCCTGATTACATTTCGACATCCATTCAACCTCGAAAGCCTGGTAGCGCCACTCGACGCTGGAACGTATCGCTTGGTTGTCGACGAAGAACTCATTGAAGGCCTCAGTTTTACGGCCTACAGGAAAGTCGCCACCCATCTTGAGATTCCAGCCATATCCGTTGAAGCTGTCAGGCGTCAGTCGTTGAAAGTCTCGTCCGACGAAATAGCCTCGGCTCTGCGTATTGATGATCCGGCGACCGAATGAGGACCTCGTTCCTAGCCAGGGCGAGTTGACCACCCATTGCGGCTCTTGCTGCGCATCTTTTTGATCCTGCACGTCATGGCCCGACGACAGCGGATTGAGGCTTGAAAGACTTGGATCGGGGCGCGAAAAATCCGTCAGCAAGCCTCCCCTGAAGACCGGCTGCTTTAGTAAAACACTATCCAGATTGGAACTTTAACGTCGAAAATGGCTTGTCCCGTTGGCTGCACCGATTGCGGTGGGAGGCGCAACTTTGTTGTGCCGCAGACATGAAGGATAGAGCCTTGCACAGCACAACTGAAGTATCGTTCGAGGTCAACGGTAAAGCGGAAAGCTTGACACTCGATAACCGTACCACCCTCCTTGACGCTCTAAGGGAGCACCTGCATCTCACCGGAACCAAAAAGGGATGCGACCATGGCCAGTGCGGTGCATGCACTGTCATGGTCAATGGTCGTCGCATCAACGCCTGTTTGACGCTTGCGGTCATGCATGAAGGTGATGAAATCACCACCATTGAAGGTCTTGGTGAGCCCGACAATCTGCATCCGATGCAGGCGGCGTTCATCAAGCACGATGGTTTCCAGTGTGGCTACTGTACGCCGGGGCAGATCTGTTCCGCCGTCGCCGTTCTGGAAGAGATAGAGGCGAATATTCCAAGCCATGTGACAGGTGATCTGACGAAGCCTGCCGCGCTCTCTCCCTCAGAAGTACGCGAGCGCATGAGCGGAAATCTCTGTCGGTGCGGCGCCTACTCCAACATTCTCGAGGCCATTGAAGATGTTGCGGGAGTAAGCGCATGAGAGAGTTTTCCTACGAGCGAGCCACGTCGATCAAAGGCGCAGCGGAGGCTGCTGCTCAGCATGACGACGCAAAATTTATTGCCGGTGGCACCAATCTCCTGGACTTGATGAAGCTTGAAATCGAGCGGCCATCCCACCTCATCGACGTCAATGGGCTCGGCCTCGACCAAGTAGAGGCAACATCCGAGGGAGGCTTGAGAATCGGTGCTCTCGTCAGAAACACCGATCTGGCTGCGGGTGAAACGGTGCGTCGCGACTACCCACTCCTGTCACGCGCACTTGTAGCCGGTGCCTCTGGCCAGCTAAGAAACAAGGCGACGACGGCAGGCAATCTTCTGCAGCGCACGCGCTGTCCCTACTTCTACGATCCCAACCAGGCGTGCAACAAGCGACAGCCGGGCAGTGGCTGTTCCGCCATCGGAGGATACACCCGCCAGCTTGGCGTGATCGGAGTGAGCGACGCCTGCATCGCCACGCATCCGAGCGACATGTCTGTTGCGCTGCGCGCTCTGGACGCAAAGGTCGAGACGGTTGCAGCGGATGGAACGGAGCGCTCGATACCGCTTGGAGAATTCTATCGACTGCCCGGCGACACCCCGCACATCGAAACGGAACTTCGCCCGGGCGAACTCATCACCGGCGTTGTCTTGCCGAAGCCTGAGGGAGGCAACCAAATCTATCGCAAGGTGCGCGACCGCGCGTCCTACGCTTTCGCGCTCGTGTCGGTCGCGGCTGTCATCAAGGCCGATGGCTCTGGCAAAGTTGCTGTTGGCGGTGTGGCTCACAAACCATGGCGGGTGGAAGACGCTGAAAGTGAACTGCCAAATGGCGCCCGGGCCATGTCCGCGGCACTAATGGCCGGAGCACGTCCGACGAATGAGAATGCATTCAAGATTGACCTCGTCGAAAGAACAATCGGCGCAGTTCTTGCAGAGGCGAGGGTTTAAGCGATGAAGTTTGAAAAGCCAGCGACCACAAACCCAATCGATCAATTGAGAGTCGTCGGTAAGCCGATCCACCGTATCGATGGCCAGTTGAAGACGACGGGCCAGGCGACCTATGCCTACGAGTGGCATGAACCAGGCGTTGCTTATGCCTATGGGTATCCGGTTGGTTCCGCGATCGCCAAAGGACATGTGACCTCGATCGACACATCATCTGCGAAAAGCGCGCCGGGTGTTCTGGACGTCATCACCACGCTCGATGTCGGGGACCTCGAGAAAGGTGAGTACAACACCGCGAAACTCTTCGGCGGAAGCGAAATCCAGCACTATCACCAGGCGATCGCTATCGTCGTAGCTGAGACGTTCGAACAGGCGCGCGCGGCTGCATCGCTTGTTCGCGTCGATTACGCGCCGGCGAAGGGTCGCTTCGATCTGCGGGAAGAAATGGGTAATGCCGAGACCCCCGATCCGAAGACAGAGCCGGAAAGCGCGGCTGGTGACTTCGACGCTGCTTTCGCAGAAGCGCCTCTAACGCTGGATGCCGAATACACGACGCCTGATCAGTCTCACGCGATGATGGAGCCCCATGCTTCGATCGGTGCGTGGGAAGGAGATAAGGTCACGGTATGGACCTCGAGCCAGATGATCGACTGGTGGCGTGGCGACCTGGCGACGACGCTTGGCGTCGACAAGGAGAACGTTCGCGTCGTTTCGCCCTATATTGGTGGTGGTTTTGGCGGAAAGCTCTTCCTCAGAGCGGATGCCGTCCTCGCAGCCATTGCGGCAAAGTCCGTGGGGCGTCCGGTCAAGGTTACGCTTCCTCGACCGATGATGCCGAACAACACCACCCATCGGCCCGCCACCATTCAGCGTATCCGGATCGGCACTGAACGAGACGGCAAGATCACCGCGATCGCGCATGAAAGCTGGTCCGGCGATCTGCCCGACGGCCAGCCGGAAGTGGCAGTCATGCAAACGCGGTTGCTCTATGGCGGAGCAAACAGGATGACCGCGATGAAGCTGGCAACTCTCGACTTGCCTGAAGGCAACGCTATGCGGGCACCGGGCGAGGCCCCCGGCCTGATGGCGCTGGAGATCGCGGTCGATGAGATGGCAGAGAAGCTGGGTATGGATCCGATCGAGTTCCGGATCAAGAACGACACCCAGGTCGATCCGGAGAATCCTGATCGACCCTTCTCTTACCGCGACCTTATTGGGTGTCTGAAGCGTGGCGCGGAGACGTTCGGGTGGGATAAGCGAACCGGTCCTGCAGAGCGCCGGGAAGGCAACTGGATGGTTGGGATGGGCGTTGCGGCAGCCTTCCGCAACAACCTCGTCATGCCGTCGGGTGCAAAGGTGAAACTCGGCAGCGATGGCGTGGTAACCGTCGAGACCGATATGACGGATATCGGCACCGGCAGCTACACGATCATCGCTCAAACTGCGGCAGAGATGATGGGCGTTTCGATAGACAATGTCGTCGTCCGGTTGGGGGATTCGAATTTCCCCATCTCGGCCGGCTCAGGTGGACAGTTCGGTGCGAATTCCGCGACGTCTGGTGTTTACGCGGCCTGCGTCAAACTCCGCGAAGCTGTCGCGAGTAAACTTGGATTCAACTCGTCTGATGTCGTCTTTGAGGACGGTAAGGTGCGTTCAGGTAATCGCACTGTTGCGCTTGCAGAAGCCGCAGGCGAAGGTGGGCTTGTCGGTGAAGACTCGATGGAGTGGGGCGACCTGACGAAGACACATCAGCAGTCTACATTCGGCGGTCACTTCGTCGAAGTCGGCGTCGATGTTGCAACTGGCGAGACGCGGATTCGGCGCATGTTGGCGGTCTGTGCCGCTGGGCGAATCTTAAACCCCATTACCGCACGCAGCCAGGTGATAGGCGCGATGACGATGGGTGCTGGCGGCGCTCTTTCCGAGGAGCTCGCAGTCGACACGCGGCATGGTTTCTTCGTCAATCACGATCTCGCTGGTTACGAGGTGCCGGTCCATGCCGACATTCCGCATCAGGAGGTGATTTTCATGGATGAAACCGACCCGTATTCATCGCCGATGAAAGCAAAGGGTATTGGCGAACTCGGTCTTTGCGGGGTCTCCGCGGCTATCGCCAACGCTATCTATAACGCTACAGGGATCCGAGTTCGCAATTACCCTGTCACCTTGGACAAGCTCATCGACAAGTTGCCTGAACTTGCGTGATTGAACACCGGTGGCCTCTTGGCCACCGGTCCATTTTGAGGGAATGACGTGAGCACTTCCGTTTCGACTGCGCTGCCAGTGCCCGTAAGGGTGAACAACTCCGATGATCCAGCGGACATACTTCGCTTTGCTTTAAACGCCCTGGGTGGCGGTGGAGCCGCTCTCGCGACGCTGGTTGAAATCCGAGGCGGAGCAGCACGCTCCCTTGGTGCGCATCTCGCCGTTTCATCAGACGGGCTTTATTGCGGATACCTGTCTGGTGGCTGCATCGAGGCTGCCGTTGCGGCCGAAGCCTGGAAAGCCATGGAGGAGGGGCGCGACCGCGTTGTAAAGTACGGCGAAGGCTCGCCGTTTTTTGACATTGTCCTTCCGTGTGGAGGCGGCGTGACGATCGCGATCCATGTCCTACGCGCCGCAGAGCCGCTGGGGGTAGTTCTTGATCAGCTGGCAGACCGTCAAACCGTCGCCTTAAATCACGACCCAAAATCACAGGCGCTGACACACAGTAAAACTGTTCCACCCCGTTCCGGCTGGTACGAAGGGTCATTTGTATCCGTCTATCGTCCTCAGACATGTGTGGTGATCTCCGGTCAGACGGCGGAAGCCGACGCGGTCTCTCGACTGGCACACGCCTCCGGCTACCAAGTGCAGCTGCTGTCCTCTTCGAAGGACCCTAACGCGATTGAAATCGACAGATTCACGGCCGTGGTGCTTCTTCATCACGATCTTGATCTAGAGGCGGCTGTCTTGGAGCGCGCCTTGACGTCTCCTGCCTTCTACATTGGTGCGCTGGGCAGCACGCGCACGCACCGACGGCGCACCGAGTTGTTGAGGGTAGCAGGCGTCTCCTCAGAAAACATTGATCGTATCCGCGCGCCGATCGGTCTTTTTGGTCCAACACGCGATGCAGCGTCGCTGGCACTCTCTGTGTTGGCAGATGTGGCTGCCGCAAGATTGGAAGTTTTTCCTTCATGAAGAGCCGAAACCATGCATCTTTATCGAGGGGGGGCAGGGACCGGTGCCCTCGCGATGGCATTATGGGATCGGAGGGTTCACGCGTGATGAGGATTGCTGGAGTCCTCCTCGCCGCGGGTCAGTCGAGCAGGATAACGAGCGGCCATCACAAGCTTCTGGCGGACTTTGATGGGGTGCCGCTGGTTCGCAGGTCCGCCGAGTCAATGCTTCGCTCGGGGCTGTCGTCCGTACTTGTCGTGACGGGACACCGATCGACCGAAATCGAACGCGTGATTGACGACCTTCCTCTGTCGGTCGTGTTCAATGACCGTTTCTCATCCGGCATGGGAACATCGCTTGGCTGCGGTTTCAGACATGAAAGTTTGAACGGCTGCGCGGGCGCACTCATCATGCTTGCCGATATGCCGAGGATCACCGAACAGCATATTGATCAGCTCATAGCCACCTTCCGTGCTTTGGACGGTCGTCAAGTCGTCCGCGGAGCAAACAAAGGCAAAGCCGGGCACCCGGTAGTGATCCCGGCTACTCTCTTCGAAAGATTGAAGCAGCTGAAAGGCGATGAGGGGGCAAAGGTGATTTTGCAGGATGCGGGAGTGGAGACACAGTTGGTCGATCTTGGTCATGCCTCGCTCATTGATGTCGACACACCAGACGCCGTTCGATCAGCGGGTGGCCTCCTCAAGAATTGACGAGGATCAGCATCCCGCGTCGGCGGAGATGCTCGCTAAAAAAAAGCTATTCGTCTAGCAAATTGGCGCCAGTGTTGAGCGTTCTGCGGACTTGAACTGCTGCTTCAGCCGGCGTCACCAGTTATCCGGCAAGCATCTTCGCCAGCATAAAGCCAGAGCCGGCACCCGTTCCCGCACCCGGCCAGGTCGCGGCCCCGCACATGTAGAGGCCGTCGATCGGGCTCTTGTAGCGCGAATAGCCTGCAACAGGGCGAAACAGGAAGTTCTGGTCGAGATGATGCGACCCTGACAGGCTATCGCCGCCGATCAGATTGGGATTTTCCGCCTGTAGATCGAGTGGCGACCAGACAGACTTCCCGCGGATTTTTGAACGGAAACCCGGTGCGTAATTCTCTATGATCGAGATAACACGCTCGGCATAGGCGTCTTTTACCGACGCCCAGTCTCTAGCAGCGATCTCGCCTGCAGCATCGCCCTTGATCTCGGCCGGCAGCACACGCACCTGCACCCAGAGGACATGCTTGCCATCGGGCGCACGGGTTGGATCAAGTGCTGTTGGCTGACCGACGACAAGCGCCGGCTCTTGAGGCAGGAGACCGGAGATGGCTTCGTCATAGACTTTCGTCATCATCGAGAGAGTGGGCGCGATGTGGATATAGGCATAGGATTTCAGGTCCGGAGAGGCTGTCCAATCCGGCAAGCCGTCCAGCGTCAGATGGATCATCATTGCGCCGGGTCCGGAGCGGTAGGACTTGATGCCTTCGACAAATTTCGGAGGCAGCTGGCTGTTCTTCACGATACCGTCGAAGAGAAGCTTGGGGTGAATGTTGGAGATAATGGCGCGCTTTGCCGTCAGTCTGCGTCCGTCTGCCAGCGTCACGATTTTCTCAGTGCCACTGAAAACGTCTAAGGAGGTGGCGGGAGAATTGAGGAAAACCTCGCCGCCCTTGCTCTCCAACAGGCTCACCATCGCCTTGATGATGGTATCCGCGCCACCTTCACCGATCACCATGCCGAAGGCCTGATCAGCCATGGTCTCCAGATAGGGAAAGAGCGCGCCGCCGGAAGCGTCCGGGGGGAAATCGAGATGCAGGCCCCAGGTCGCCATGGTCACCTTGAGCTTCTCATTGTCAAAATGGCGATCAAGAAAACCGCGTGGTGACGACAGGAGCAGGCGGAGAAGATCGGTGAGCAGGGGAATGCCGCCGGCTCGCCACGCCTTCCAGACAGTCTTGACGCTTTGAAACGAAGGCATGGGAGCGCCCAATAGACCGAAGAGATGGGGAGCCTTGGCACCAAAATCATCTGACATGGCGGCGAAGCTCGCGGCATCCTTCTCCGAAAGGGCAGCGATCGCTGCCTTGTTGATGGAAAGGTCGGTTCCGATGCCGAGATGGGTTCCGTCTGGAAAGACGCTGGCAAAGCACTTCGACGCGGGGACGAATTTCAGGCCGTGCGCTGCAAGCTCTTGAGCATAGGTTTGATGAAAAGCGGAACCAGCGAACATGGAAAGGTTCATCGCTGCCAGATCGTGACGGAAGCCGGGTTCAATCAATTCCTGGGTCTTGACCGCACCACCGGCACTCGCTTTTGCCTCGACCACTGCGACCGTCCAGCCTTTCGCGGCCAGATGAACCGCTGCTGCCAGCCCGTTGTGACCCGCGCCCAGAACCACCGCATCGAATTCAGCCATCTCGTTCCACCAGTGTTTTGATTTTATTTCTGTATGCATACATTTTCTCGATAATGCATCAAGCTTAAAATAAACGGGGTTTGGAGCGTCTCGATCTTTCCTGATCGGATCGATGTTTTTGCCGCTGATTACCCTATCTTCCGGGCCCTTAATGAACGATAACTCAAGAAATACCAACGAAAACGCGACGAATGCTACCCGTCGGGCAATTTCAAGAAATATTCTCTTTCATATTATTTTCGAAAATGGGTGGTCCGGCTCTTGTCAAAATCGGGATTTTAATTTTAAGTTTAAAACAATAACAAATCCGGGAAACACCGGAAGTCCTTCAAGGGGAACTTTAGGAGTCCAAAATGACTGACATGACGCGTCGTGGCGTACTGGGACTAGGTGCGGCTACCGTTCTGACCGGCATTCTTGCCGGACGAATTTCGGTTCAGGCCGCAGAAACGAATACTCTGACGATTGCCTTCAATTCCAACCTGCCATCCTTCGACGGGACGGTGGGGTTATCAGGCGTGAACCCGGCAATCCAGGCGATCTATCGCTCAATTTACGATCAATATATCGGCCAGAAGCCGGATCTTTCCTTCGAGCCTGGGTTGCTGACTGACTGGGGCTGGAACGACGATAAGACCAAGGTCTGGATGGATGTGCGCGAAGGCGTGAAGTGGCACGACGGCTCGGACTTCACCCCAGAAGATATCGTCTGGTCGCTGACCCGCGCCGGTAAGCCAGACAGCGGCAATCCTGTCGCGAGCGTCTGGGCCAGCATCGGCAACTACAAGGTCGAAGGCAAGCGGATCACCGCCGACGTTCTCAACTTCGATCCGACGATCTTCAAGTGGATGGCCTTCCTCACCGGCTATGTGCTGCCCAAGGCCTATTACGAAAAGGTCGGTTCGGAAGGCTTTGAAAAGAAGCCTGTCGGCACAGGCCCCTACATGTTCGACGCCTATGAGGGCAACTCCTTCCTGCGCCTCAAGGCCAACCCAAACTACTGGGGCGGCAAGCCCGCCTTCGAAACCGTCATTTTCAAATTCGTCACCGATCCGACGAGCCGTGTCGCCGAAATCGAATCCGGCTCTTCCGATGTCACGCTCGAAATTCCCTATGAGGAATTCGACCGACTTAAGGCGAAGAAGGGCCTCGCGGGCGTCTCATCGCCGATCTCGGATATCGGCATGATCTTCATCACCAATGTCGAACCCATGCTGGACAATAATGTTCGACTGGCGGCTCATCACGCCATCGACAAGGCCAGTATCGTCAAGAAGCTCCTGCGTGGCTACGGCGTTCCGATCGACACATTGGAAGCCCCGGAATATGAAGCCTATGACGCTTCGATCAAGGTCGGCTACGACCCGCAGAAGGCTGCCGAGCTTCTCAAGGCTTCCGGTTATTCCAAGGACAAACCGGTCAAGTTCAAGATCCAGACGACACGTGGTCTCAAGCCCAAGGATTACGAAATGATCCAGGCGATCGTCGGCATGTGGCGCAGGGTTGGCATCGAGGCCGAGATCGAAGTCTACGAGGTGGCGAAGCACTTTGAGCTGCGCGCCGGTCACAAGCTCGCGCCTGCGGCTTTCTACAATTGGGGCAACGCGATCGGCGACCCCACGACATCGACCGGATTCGCCATGTTCTCCAAGTCGCCGCACTCGGCCTGGAAAAGTGACGATGTCGACGCTCTCATTGGTCCGCTGTGGGGCGAGAAGGACGAGGCCAAGCGTATCGCCGGTTGGAAGGCAGCTGACACGTATATTGCCGAGCAAGGTTACGTCATTCCGCTTTTGCAATATGTGCAGCCCATCGTTTTCAAGTCTTCGCTGAAGGTGACGCCGAATGTTTCGAGCGCGCTTCAGCCGACGCTGGTCTCCAAGGCCTGACGAGATAGAGCAGCGTTGCGTCGCGTTCGTCGTGGCGCTGCTCGCCCCTGTTCGCAGGACCGCGCGTCTGGCAGCCGCCGACGCTGACGGCAACAGGAAGGTTTGATCATGACCGTTTCCGATCTTCTCAATCGTCTTATAATGGCGGTGCTGACGCTCATGGGCGTCGCCGTCATCGTTTTCTGTCTGCTGCGCATCGTGCCGGGCGACCCGGTCGCCATGATGATTTCGCCGAGTGCGACGCCCGCCGACATTGCAGCGCTGCGCGCCCATTACGGGCTCGATCTCGGTCTGGCGCAGCAATTCGCCATCTGGTTCGGCGATGTCTTGAAGGGTGATTTCGGCACGTCGATCTCGCAACGCCGCGATGTCCTGGAACTGATCGGTGGCCGCTTGCCGGCGACGCTCGAACTCGCCTTTGCCGCGCTTGTTTTCGGGGTTCTCACCGGTGGCATGATTGCGGTTCTCGGCGCACTCGCACGCGGCACAAAGCTCGATCCTGCGCTGGATTTTATCAACGGGCTGTTTCTTGCCGTGCCAGATTTCGTCTGGGCGCTGGCGCTTGTCCTCTTACTTGGTGTGTTTTGGCCAGTCTTCCCGTTGTCCGGGCGTATCGATCCGGGGCTGACGACGGACTTCCACACGGATTTCTACCTGATCGAGAGCCTGGTTACGTTCAAATTCCCGGCTTTCGCTGACATCCTTGCCCACATGGTGATGCCCATGCTGGCGCTCGGCCTACCCTTGGCAGCCATTGTCGTGCGCACGCTGAAGGAAGCGCTCGCGGAAGCCATGGTGCAGGATTACGTGCTGCTGGCGCGGCTGAAAGGGATGTCGCCACTTCGGCTGGTGCTTCAGGAGGCACTGCGCAATGCCGTCGGGCCAACGCTGACGCTTACAGGCGTTCAGTTCACCTTCATGATTGGCGGCACGGTCATCGTGGAGCGCATCTTTTCCTATCCGGGCCTTGGCAACATGGCGATCGACGCGGTCATCAACCGCGATCTGCCGCTGATCCAGGGCATCGTGCTGACCTTCGGCGCGATCTTCATTCTGGTGAATATCCTGGTCGATCTCATCGCGGCATGGCTGAACCCGAGGAGCGCCGCTCATGGGTGAGATGTCAAAGACCGCAACCACCGTGGACACAGCTTTCCGTTTCCGGAGTCTGCCGATGAAGACCATCAAACCGCTTTTGCGTGAACCGCGGGTGGTGATCGCCGGCGGCTTCCTCCTCATCCTGTTGCTCATCGCGCTTTTCGCGCCCTACATCGCACCGAAAGACCCGCTTGAGCAGGATCTGATGTTGGGCAACATGCCACCCGCAAACTATCCGGGGGCAGAGCCCGGCTACTATCTCGGCACCGATGACCTTGGCCGTGACGTTCTTTCCCGTGTGCTCTACGGATCACGGATAGCGCTGACCGTTGCATTCGTTGCCGCCAGCCTGTCTGCCATCATAGGAACGCTGCTTGGCCTCGCCGCCGGTTGGTATGGCGGGTGGGCGGATCGCGTCATCTCACGCCTTGTCGATATCTGGATGGCCTTCCCGCCGGTGCTTCTTTCGGTCCTGCTGGTGGCGGTCATGGGCTCAGGCCTTCACTCGGTCATCGCCGCGATCGTCATTATCGACTGGACACGCTTTTGTCGTGTCGTGCGGACAGAGACGATGGCGCAGGCACGCCTTGATTATGTGATGGCCGCTCAGACGATCGGTTTTTCACGCAGCCATATTTTATGGCGTGAGATTTTGCCGAACGTGGCGCCCGTCCTCATTGCTCTTGTCAGCCTTGAAATGGGCATTGCCGTCATCGTCGAAGCGATCCTTTCTTTCGTCGGCCTGTCGCTTTCTTCGGACATCCCGACATGGGGCGGTATGATCGCCCAAGGTCGCCAGATGATCCACCAGGGATGGTGGGTGTTCGTCTTTCCTCTCCTCGCGCTCTTCGTCACCGTTCTCGCTTTCAATCAATTGGGCAACGGTCTGCGCACGGCGCTCGACCCGGTGATGCGCCGATGACCCAGTCGTTTGTTGCTATTCAAGGCCTCAGTGCCATCTCCACGCGTGACGCCGGCGCGCTGGTCCTTCGCGACGTTTCGCTCACCCTGAAAAAAGGGGAGGTGCGCGGTCTCGTGGGTGAATCGGGCGCTGGGAAATCCACCATCGCCAAAGCGCTGCTCGGCATTTTGCCGTTCACCGTCAAGATTACCGGCGGCTTCATCCGTTTCGAGGGGCGTGACCTCCTTTCCATGCCCCGCCGCGAACTCGCTGATATCATGGGTCGCGACATCACGCTGATCCCGCAGGACCCGCAAACGGCACTCAACCCGGCGCGGCGGATCGAGGCGCAGTTGACCGACGGGCTAAGGCTGAGGCTTGGTATGGGCAAGACGGATGCCCATCAGCGTGCACTTCAACTTCTCGACGAAGTACAGATCCGTGATCCAAAGCGGGTGCTGAACGCCTATCCGCATGAACTGTCCGGGGGCATGCGCCAGCGTATTCTGATCGCATCGGCCTTTGCGTTGAATCCCAAGCTCGTTGTCGCCGACGAGCCGACAACCGCGCTTGACGTCACTGTACAAAAGGAAATCCTGCGTCTCATCCGTCGTATGCAGGAAGCTCATGGAACCGCGGTGATCTTCGTGACCCATGACCTCGGTGTCGTGGCAAAGATCTGTGACAGCGTAACACTTCTATATGCAGGCAAAGTGATCGAAGATGGCAAGACCCGTGATCTGCTGATGGCACCAAAGCATGCCTACACCAGCGCATTGATCGCTGCTGGCCCCCGCTACGATCGACCAGATGCAGGGCTTGAGCCCGTGCCCGAAGCTGTGTTCCGCCAATTGCGCGCTGAAATCGGCATCGCCGAGAGGAGAGTGTGAAATGAGCGATCTTCTCTTTGAAGCAAAGGGCATCGAAGTCACTTATGGGGCGAGCAAGGAGCTTTTTGGTCGTGGCCGCACCGGCGTTCGTGTCCTGCACGGCGTCGATGTGTCGATCAGGCGTGGGGAGACAGTCGGCATTGTCGGGGAGTCTGGCTCGGGCAAGACGACGCTTGGCCGTGCGCTTCTGAAACTGGTCCCTGTCTCGGCCGGTACCATTCGTTTCGATGGGCAGGACATCACCGCCTTGTCGCCTGAGGCTATGCGGCCCTTGCGCCGGCTTATGCAGATGGTCTTCCAGGATCCGATGGCATCTCTCAATCCGCGTCATACCATTCGTCGTATCCTCACGGAGCCGCTCTTTCTGCATGGTCTTGCGAGCGACCGCCGCGATGCCGAGCGTCAGGTGCGTGCCATTCTTGACCGCGTGTCGCTGCCTGCCGTGATGCTGGAACGTGCACCGCATGAGTTGTCCGGTGGTCAGCGTCAGCGCGTCGGCATTGCGCGCGCAGTTCTGATGAAACCGGATTTCGTGCTTGCCGATGAGGTCGTGTCCGGTCTTGACGTCTCGACGCAGGCGCAGGTGTTGAATCTGCTGAAAGAGCTATCGCAGGAGATGGGTCTCGCCATGGCCTTCATCAGCCATGACCTGTCGGTCATCCGCGCGATCTGCGACCGCGTTACAGTCATGCGGTTTGGCGAAGTGGTGGAGGAGGGGAGATGTGGACCTGTGTTTGATGCCCCCAAAACGCCCTATACGCGCCTGCTGCTTGACGCCATCCCGCTTCCCGAGATCGATGACGGCTGGCTGACACGGCCGCCACCTGTGCTTGAGCCAGCCGCGTGAGAGCCGCATCTAAACTCGCAGAACAAGACCGCAGCCTGATCGGAGACGTGTCATGACAGCTTCCACCCAAAAAGGCCTTCCAGGCCTCGTCGGCCACGACCACACCGGGCTTACGGTACCGAACCTCGATGAGGCTATCGACTTCTTCGACCGGGTGCTCGGGTGCATCCATGTGCTCACCTTCGGCCCTATCGGCGATCCGGACGGGAGTTTCATGACCGAGGCACTCGGCGTTCATCCGCGCGCGCGTATCGAACGTGCCGCCATGATCCGCTGCGGCAACGGCTCGAACCTCGAGCTCTTCGAATACTCCGCACCCGACCAGCGGGATTTAAAGCAGAAGAACAGTGACATAGGTGCGTTTCATATCGCTTTCTATGTTCGAGACATCGCCGCTGCGAAGGCCTATCTGGACAAGATGGGCGTTGAGACCCGGCTAGGCCCCCTCCCTATTCAGGACGGCCCGATCGCCGGCCAATCAATCCTATATTTTCAGGCGCCCTGGGGCTTGCAGTTCGAGGCGATCAGTTATCCGAACGGTATGGCGTATGAGAGCACGAGCCCGGTCCTGTTGTGGAACCCGGAGCAGCCAGCCACGTGAGCGGCAAGAGAGCAGTAAGGCCTGGCCAGCGGACCTTATGTCGGCTCCGTTATGTGCCGCCCGGTTGTTTCGTCGTCGTTGCGACCTTCGCGCCACTACGAAAGAGGGGTGGAGTACATCGAAGAAGGGCTGCTGTATCGGGACATACAGCTACCTAACATTAGACCAGCCAATCCGGCATCGGTCTGAAGATCGGAATCGATTTTCAGAAAATGACGACGCGTCGATCGGCGACGACGGGATCTTTGATGCGTCTGAAAGAACGCGCGGCACTCGGGTAGGACAAGCAGAGGCGGGGGTACAATAGTCGCCCCCGCCTCAAAAGGCAGATCGCTATCTCTGTTCAGACTTCATGGAAGAAGGGTGTTCTTGAGCATATCGACGACGCCCGCCGCACGTTTAGGGCCGGAGAGAATTCCCTTCGCCGAATAGAGCGCCATTCCAAACACTTGTCCCGCTTCCACTTTTGGGGGCATGACCAATTCGTCGCGGACGGTCACGACATCGAGCAGGGCGGGACCCGGTTCGGCGAGCCACGCTTTAACGGCGTCCTCCAGGCCATCTGGATGCTCGATCCGCCGGCCCCACCAGCCCATCGATTCCGCCATCCTGCCGAAATCTGGATTTTGTAGCTCGGTGAAGGTATCGAGTAGACCTTCCACTTTTTGCTCGATCTCGACAAATCCGAGCGTGCCATTGTTGAAAACGACAACCTTGATCGGTAACTCTTCCTGCACCGCGGTCAGCATGTCGCCAAGCAGCATCGTCAGGCCGCCATCTCCGGACATGGAGATCACTTGCCTGCCTGGGTAGGCGGCCTGCGCGCCCAGCGCCTGTGGCATCGCGTTTGCCATCGTGCCATGGCTCAAGCTTACGATTGTACGGTTTGTGCCAGTCGAAGGGATGTGGCGAAGGCACCAGACCATCGGCGATCCGCCATCGGCAGTGAAGACAGCGTCTTGTGCGGCGTGCTGTCCAATCAGCCCGGTCAGATATTGCGGGTGGATAACATCCCGATGACCAGATGTTTGACGTGCGTCGAGGGCCTTCTCGGCTTTATGCGTGTGTGACAGGGAGTGGTCCAGGAAGCTGCGGTCATCGCGAGGCTTAACCAGCGGGATCAATGCCTGGAGCGTGTCCACGATCGTCCCGACTGCCGCGATGTCGACTGGATGACGGCGCCCCAAATGAGTGCCGTTGACGTCGATCTGGATGATTGTCGCTTTGGTCGGGTAGAATTGCCGCCATGCGAAATCGCAGCCAAGCAGCAGAAGCGTATCGCAATCCATGATCGCCTGGTAACCGCCCGCCGTTCCGAACACCCCCGTCATTCCCACGTCATAGGGATTGTCATGTTCGAGGAAGTCCTTCGCACGGCTTGTACGAGCCACCGGAGCCTTCAGACGCTCAGCCAGAGCGAGAACTTCGCCATGCGCCTTCTCACAGCCAGAGCCACCATAGATAGCAATCTTCTTGCCGGTGTTGAGTGCCTCCGCGATCTGTTGCAACTCGGCGTCGGATGGGCGCATCACCGGTTGGGCACGGTGGACGGTGAAATCGGGTTCATCGGGGGCTGCCGCTTGCGACACGTCGACGGGAACGATCAGAACCGCTACGCCGCGTTTCGATAGTGCAGCTTGCGCAGCCATGGCTGTCATTCGCTTGGCTTGCGCGGGCGTACGGATTTCTTCGCAGAAGACAGTTCCTTTGGCATAGACGGATTTGAAATCGACCTCTTGCGGAAATTCAAATCCAAGTTCGTCCTGCACAATTTGGCTGGCGATCAGCACAACCGGGGCACGGTTTCGATTGGATTCCCAGACACCGTTGATGAAATGAAGGCTGCCCGGCCCGCACGATCCGGCACACATGGCAAGTTCACCGGTCAACAGAGCGTCGGCCCCGGCGGCAAATGCCCCGGCCTCCTCGTGCCGGACATGCACCCATCGTATGTCGCTTCGGCGAATGGCATCGGTTACGTAATTCAATGTGTCGCCCGGCACACCATAGCATCGCTTTGCTCCAGCGGCGGACAGGGTTTCTACTATCACATCAGCTACACGTCTCGTCATAACGAATTCCTATAAAAAAACTTCCTGACGCTGGATAAATCCTACGTGCAAGGATTGGTTCCTCACGGAAAATGCGCTGTGTATAAGTGTCCAAGGCATTGCTTATGCTGCTAATAATACAGATGTGAACGCCGATTTACGTAGCCCGAGCATTGCAATCCGGCGCGCACATGGTTCACCTGACGACCTGTCTTTTAAAGGAGCAGCCGAGTTGGCAACCGACAATCGGACGGCAATCCGCGATACTGTGCGAAAAGCGTTCTATTTCGACTGGCGAGGCGCCGTCGTCGCCACGCCCGCTTTGCTCCTGCTACTGATTGTCGGCGTACTCAGTGAGGCTCATGTTCAGGCTTCGATCGCGGCAGGTGCAGCCTTCGCAACGGGCTTCGGAGCGACTAAGCGTGTCCGCCATAAACGTCTGGATGCGATGCTGCTTACCGGTGCCGGGATGACGGCAGCCAGCATCCTGGGGACCATGGCGGGCCAGGACCCTTTTTTTGAACTCATCGTGACAATGCTGATGGGCGGATTGTGTGGCGCTCTCATCCGTTGGGACACCGCGCTCTGGTGGGTGTGGTTGCAGATTATCATCGCGTTCCTCCTGGCGGCGCACTACCCCGGCGACCTGACGGACGGTGTCAGTCGGGCAACATTGGTCGCGCTGGGCACGGGTATCCAGATGGGTATGGTCCGGCTCATGAAACTGGCTGTCGATGCACCGGAACGGGTGGCGACACCCGAAGACAATGTTCGAACCATCGATCTATGGCTACATGCCTTGCGGGCTGCAATCTGCATAGGCGTGGCACTGCTGGCCAGCCGAGGCGCTCACATCATCCATGAATATTGGGCCCCGATGACTGCGATGATCGTCCTAAAACCTGGCCTGCGCGACACGGCTTTCCGTGGAATCGAGCGGATTGGCGGGACCATACTCGGCATTATGATCGCAACGATCATTATCATGGCGATCGATTCACCGATAGTGAAGGTCATTGCAGCAGCCTTATTGGCCTCGGCTGCATTCGGACTGCAGCAGGCCCGCTATGCCGTGCTCGCCACTGCTATCACTGCGACAGTCGTGTTGATGATCGCGTTGGCAGGTGGCGAAGTTTTTGGTGTCGATTGGGATCGACTGAGCGCCACTGTGATTGGGGGAGGCGTCGCCCTTGCTGGGGCCGCCATAGCGCCGAAGCGGCAAATAAGAGCGAGGGATGACAACCTCTGACCGCCAATGGACGTCTCCGTTGGATGCCCCTCTTGCGTCGTAAAGCCCGCACTGTTGTTCCTGTTGCTGAGACGCCCTTGTGACAAACAAATCAAGTTGCCCCCGGTGCGAAGGCTGTAAAGTCTAATACAAGACGCGTGGGCAGAGAGTTATAAGCTTCGCGTAGAATTCGAAGGAGCGAGGCATGGGACTTTAGGGCGAGAGGATCATCAAAGCATGTTCAATTTGCGCTAGGCGACGCTAGCGCCGCAGCCCGTCCATGACCAGCCTGACGATCCTGTGCGCACGATTACGCCAATCCGGACCTTCCGGGATGGAGTAGATACCAAAGAGCGCGTTGAGCACGTCTGCCGCCTCGATATCTGCCTTGACCGCGTCGGCCTTGACGGCATTGTCCAGTAGCTCTCCAAATGCCATATGTAAGAGCCTGGTGCCGTCGGCAAACAGCGCGGAATTCGATGTAAACAGCAATTTCAGGCTGCTGGCCATGCCCCGTTTTGCCGCCATGTAGCTGACAAATCTGTTCATCCACTCTTCAACCGCCTTTGCAGGCTCTTCTTCCTGCATCAACGCGCGAGCGGATGTTGCAAGAAGTTCCAGTTCCCGCCGATACACGCTTTCCACCAAATGCTCGCGGCTTGGGAAATGCCGATAGAGAGTGCCAATCCCGACCCCCGCACGCCTCGCTATATCTTCCAGCGACGCAGCCGCGCCCTGTTCCGTAAACGCCAGGGCTGCAGTCTCGATCAGCTTTGCGCGGTTCCGCTTCGCATCGGCACGCAGTGGCGACGGTTCAACCGATGGCGCTCGTTGCTTGGGCACGAGAAAGCCCTTCCATAAGAAATTGCTTGACGAATGATCGCAAGTCACTAGTTTAAACGGAGGCGCCTCCGTTTAACGGTGCGCCCTTCGTTTCTTTTAAACCAACCAAGAGACGAATGTCATGCCGAGAATGACGATGGCGGGCGACTATGACCCAAAGAGCTCCATAGGAACTTCGCTGTCATCCATCCATTTCATGTCACGATTCCGGAGGCTCTCATGACGCAATCGGCTATCAACATCAGAGGCAACGATGATGCGGCTCGTTGGTTGCCTCTTAACGCCGACATTTCTGCATCGCCGCCAACGCAGAAGGCTTTCTCAACAGATGCGGCCTATGACATCCTCGCTTTTGCCATTGAGGGCAAGGAGGCGGGGCTCCAGGTCGCATTATGTACCCTGGTGGACATCCGTGGCGGCTCTTCGCGCGCGCTTGGCGCGCACATGGCGGTCGCTAACGACGGTCGTTATTGCGGCTATGTTTCAGGGGGCTGCACGGAAGCTGCCATCGCCTCTGAGGCCTTGGAGACCATAAGAAGCGGACATGATCGCTTTTTCATGCTGGGTGAGGGGTCGCGCGTCTTCGATATCGTTTTTCCCTGTGGAGGCGGCATTACGGTTGCCATCCACATTGTCAAAGACATCGAGCCGCTTCGTTCCACCATGAGCCTCGTCGATAGCCGTCAAAGCGCATGGCTTCACTACGTCCCGCGCCATGAACAACTTTCGGTCACCACAGAGCGCTGTCGGACCGGTTGGGATGGGGACGCCTTTGTCACCTGTTACCGGCCTTCAGCGCGCGTGATTTTATCGGGGCATACGCTCGAGGTCGAAACAGCGGCCAGTGTCGCAAAAGCTGCCGGATACGACGTCATTTTCTTTGACGATGCGGCCAGCCTTCCACCCGACCGCGCGCTGATTGATTCACACAGTGCGGTTGCACTTCTGCAGCATGACCTGGATCGAGAAATACCTGTCCTTGAGGCTGCGCTCGCTGCATCGCCGTTTTACATCGGCGCTCTCGGCAGTTCGCGCACGCATCAGAAACGAGTAGAGCGATTGCTGCAAGGTGGCCATTCGGCTGAGGTCATCGCGCGGATCAAGGCCCCGATCGGCATTTTCGCTGGAGCAAGAGACGCGCAGTCCCTGGCCCTTTCTGTCATCGCCGACATAGCCGCCACCCGGCAATCCTTTTCGACGCACAACTAAAGCAAGGCACAAACCGTCGCATCGATCGTTTCGACGGAACGCCACGACGAAACAGAATGAGAAGTTTCACACAGGCCGTGAAGACGCGTTCGTCGCGGACCTTACGATGAGGAGATCTGCAATGCGATTTAACATCAATGGAACGGCAGTGGAGGTCGAGGCGGATATCCGCACCTCGCTGCTCGATCTCATGCGCAACTATCTTCATTTGACCGGCACGAAGAAAGGCTGCGATCAGGGGGCATGCGGGGCATGCACCGTTCTAGTGGACGGTGAGCGGATCAACTCCTGTCTCGCGCTGGCCGTCCAGTATCAAGGCCGCAACATTACGACCGTGGAGGGCCTTGCTGCGAATGGCAGCCTTCATCCATTGCAAAAAGCCTTTATAGAGCATGACGGGTTTCAATGCGGATATTGCACACCCGGACAGCTCTGTTCCGCTATCGGTATGGTGGGCGAAATTGAACGAAATGTCCCAAGCGTCGTCACTGCCGATCTTGCAAGCGACAACATCACCGTCGACGAAACCGAAATTCGCGAGCGCATGAGCGGCAATCTCTGTCGATGCGGCGCCTATAACGGCATCGTTGAAGCCATTTCGGAAACACTGATCGAGCAGAGGTCGATGAAGGCCGGCGAGAGGGCACCAGCATGAATATTTTCTCCTATCACCAGCCAACGGACGGTGTATCGGCCGTCGCGCTCAAAGAGGCCGGCACAAACGCGAAATATTTGGGCGGCGGCACCAACCTTGTCGATCTCATGCGTGAGACGGTCGAGAGACCAGACGCGCTGATCGATGTTACGCAGCTTTCGAACACGATCGAATTGCGGGCAGATGGCAGCCTTCTGGTTGGCGCCGCAGTAAAGAACACGGCGCTTGCCACGCACGCGGCAGTGCGGTCGCAATTTCCGGCCCTTTCCCGCGCCATTTTGGCGGGTGCAAGCGCGCAAATCCGAAATGTCGCAACGGTGGGCGGCAACATTCTTCAGCGCACCCGGTGCCGGTACTTCTATGACAATGCCGCCAGATGTAATAAGCGCCAACCGAATTCCGGCTGTGATGCCCTGGAACGGTTCAATCGCTACCATGCGATCCTCGGCGCATCGACAAACTGCGTCGCGACGCATCCTTCGGATATGTGTGTCGCACTTGTTGCGCTTGATGCGGTGGTTCAACTTCAAGGCCCGGCAGGCACCCGCAAACTGCGTCTGCAGGATCTCCACCGTTTGCCCGGCGAGACGCCGGAGATCGAAACAGAGTTGCATCCGGATGAACTCATCACCGCGGTGGAAATTCCTCCGCTGTCTTTTGGCTATCGATCCACCTATCGAAAGGTAAGGGATCGCGCGAGCTACGCTTTCGCTCTCGTCTCCGTTGCCGCTGCCCTCGATATCAACGGAGCTGGCGAAGTGCAGGATGTCAGGCTGGCGCTTGGTGGCGTGGCACACAAGCCGTGGCGGGCGCTTAAAGCCGAAGCGATTCTGAAAGGTCAGAGCGCTACCGCCGATACCTTCCGTGCCGCCGCCGAAGCGGAACTCGCAGATGCGATTGGCTTGCGAGACAACGCTTTCAAGATCGAGTTGGCAAAGCGCACCATCGTTGCGGTTCTTGAAGAATTGAAGGGAGAGAACGCATGAGCTCCGACACCAAGATCCTACCTGATGCAGCCAGACAAGGTCGCTGGCAACCCGCGGTTACCAGTGACCCGCTTCTGCGAAAACATGGATCGCTTGGGCAGTCCGTATCGCGCATCGAAGGCCCAATGAAGGTCCAGGGAAAAACGCGCTTTGCGGCGGAATTTCCCTACGATAACATCAGCTACGCAGCTCTTGCATTCAGCACTGTTGCGCGCGGTCGCATCATCGAATTGCATGTCAGTGCGGCCGAAGCCGCACCCGGCGTTATTCTCGTCATGACCTATAAGAACGCGCCGAGGATGAAGGCACCCTCGCTGATGATGTCATCTCCGACAGCCGCCGGGGCGAGCGATCTTCCTGTGATGCAAAACGACGAAATCAATTGGAACGGTCAGCCGATTGCTTTGGTGCTTGCCGAGACACAGGAGCAGGCGGATGACGCTGCATCGCTGATTGAGGCAAAGTACGAACTGATGCCCGCGGTCCTGTCCTTCGAAGAAGCAAAAAAATCGCCAAGGCAACTCGAAAACCTGCTCGGTCAGCCCCCACTTGTCGAAATCGGCGACGCCGAGGCTGCATTGGCAAATGCAGAGGTCAAGGTCGATCTCGTCTACCGAACACCACGCCATAACCACAACGCCATTGAGTTGCATGGGGCGACGGTTGTCTGGAACGATGACGAACTGCGCGTCCACGATGCCAGCCAGTTGCTTGACCTGACCACGGGACAATTGGCGGATATTTTCGGCCTCGATATCAGCAAGGTTCATGTGACCTCGCCTTACGTTGGTGGGGGCTTTGGCGGTAAGTGCTTGTGGGATCATCAGATCCTGGCTTGCGCGGCAGCGAAACTTGCAGGGCGGCCTGTGCGCATCGTCCTTTCGCGCGAGGGTGTGTTCCGCATCGTCGGCGGACGCACGGTGACTGAACAGCGCGTGGCATTGGGTGCAAGGCGCGACGGCACGCTTGATGCGCTGATCCACACCGGTACTGCTGCGATGACGCCACATAACTCCTGTCCGGAGCAATTTACTTTTCCTGCTCGCCATCTCTATGGCGCCAGAAACTTCAGGATCGGACAGGATGTGGCAGACCTGGACATGCTGGTGAACACGTTCATGCGTGCGCCGGGAGAGTCCGTCGGCACTTTCGCGCTTGAATGTGCCCTCGATGAACTCGCGGAAAAACTGGGGCTTGATCCCATCGAATTGCGTCGGCGGATCGAACCGGAGACGGATCCAACGACTGGCAAGCCATTCTCTTCCCGCTATCTCATTGAAGCCTATGAGAAGGGCGCGGAGCAGTTCGGTTGGAGTAAAAGAAGCCAGACGCCGCGTCAAAGACGCGAAGGCGAGTGGCTCATCGGCATGGGATGCGCGACCGCGACCTATCCTTACCATCGTTTTCCTGGTGGTGCGGCGCGGATCAGGCTGACGGCGGACGGCCATGTTACGGTTTCGACTGCTGTCCATGACATGGGCATGGGAACGGCCACCGCTCAGGTCCAGCACCTTGCTGCCCGCTTGGGTCTCCCGCTCGATCATGTCACTTTTGAATATGGCGACAGCCGACTGCCAAGGGGCGTGATCGCCGGGGGCTCGACGCAGACTGCATCCATCGGCGGCGCCATCATCGCGGCGACCGAAGTCTTTGTCGAAGAGTTGATCAAACTCGCCGGCAACGACTCTCCTCTTGCTGGCCTTTCGCTTGCGGATGTCGAGACCAGAGATGGTGGGCTGGCGCATATCAGTGACAGCAGCCGTTTCGAAAGCTATCGATCGATCCTTCAAAGAGCTGGGAGAGAAGACGTCGTTTGCGAGGCGGAAGCACCCGCGCCTGCAGAAATGCAGGCCTTCTCGATGCATTCCTATGGCGCGCAGTTCTGTGAGGTGCGTGTGAGTGAGGTGACAGGCGAGGCCCGCGTGTCCCGCTTCCTGGGTTCGTTCGACGCTGGGCAGATCCTCAATCACAAAATGGCAACCAGCCAGTTCAAGGGTGGCATCATCATGGGCATTGGTCTCGCGCTAACCGAAGAAACCAACTTCGATGAGCGGACCGGGCGCGTCGTGAACGCATCGCTAGCGGATTACCACGTGCCAGTGCAGATGGACGTCCCGGCAATCGAGATCCTCTACACCAACAAGCCCGACCCGCAAGCGCCGATGGGCGCGCGCGGTATCGGTGAAATTGGTATAACCGGGGTCGGTGCGGCCGTTGCGAATGCGGTTTACAACGCTACGGGGATTCGCGTTCGCGATCTCCCCATCACCTTGGACAAGCTGATGACGGGTTTTGCTGACTGATGCGTCACGCCTAAAGGTGGTCGTGCGGAATTTGGGATTTCGTGGAAAGAGCCGCGACAGACGCGGCTCACTTACCGCCGGCCGTCATTTGAGAGAAATGACGCTGTCCTTAACATTCGGAAGTGCTGGAATGATGCCGCTTTTGGCATACCATTCAGCGACGGCTCCAATCTGTTTGACGTCCGCATCGGTCACGGACGTGGTGGGCACGGCGTTGTTCTCGCCAATTTTTGCCGCGAGATTGCTCGGGACATTCATCTCCTTGACCCACACCGTGCCAGCTTCTTCCTTATTGGCGACGGCCCAGGCGTTCTCGGACTTGATAACATCGAAGACGAATTGAAGTTGGTCTGCTTTCGACTTTGCAAATTCCTTGCTGGCAACCAGAACGACGGCATTGTCCGACTTGATCGCCGCCCCATCGGCAACCACCTTCCCTTCATAGGCGGTTTCCGCGATGGTCAGGAATGGGTCCCATGTCGCCCAGGCATCGACGTGACCCTGGGTGAAGCTCGGCCCGCTATCGCTTGGGCTCAAATACACACGCTCGACGCTTTTCGGGTCGACACCATTGGTCTGCAGACCCTGCATCAGGAGATATTCACCGGTACCACCCCGATTGACGGCGACCTTCTTGCCGGCAAGATCCTTGATCGAGGCGATGCCGGAGTCCTTTTTCACCACGATGCCTTCAGCACCCGGAGACATTTTCTGGTAGGCGAAAATGACCAGCGGAATTTTAGCCGACAAGGCAGCAATCGCCGATGTCGAGCTGCCTGCCGTGATGTCGATGCTGCCAGCGTTGAGCGCTTCGAAAGCGGGAGCTGCTGCGGGGAAGGGGCCAGCCCATTCTACTTTAATGCCCTTTTCGGCGAGCGCTTTTTCCAAGGTGCCGCGCGACTTGGCCAAGGTAATATCGTTCGGCCCGCGAAGCCAGCCGATGCGGATCGTTTGGTCTGCTGCCTGAGCCGCAGGGATAAGGCCCGTCACCGACGCCGCTACAACGAGGGCGGATAACAACTTTCGCTTGGTAAACATCATAATATCCAGTCTGCCGCTTCGGCTAGGGAGTGAGGTTTGGCTTCAGGCATGGGACGGTTCGACGCCTAGCTCTTGCAGGAGCTCTGTTTCGACAAGCGTCAGTTGAGGATCGCTTCGGCGCCGAGGATGGGGAGCATCGATGCGGATTTCGCGCGCGATACGCCCCTGATCGAGAACAAGAATGCGATCGGCAAGCGCGACGGCTTCCCATACATCATGGGTGACGAGCAACACGGCGGGCTTGTGCTTGCGCCACAGTTCAAAAACCAGATCGTGCATGCGCAATCTGGTCAGCGCATCAAGGGCCGCGAAGGGTTCATCGAGAAGAAGAAGAGCGGGCTCGCGCACCAAGGCACGCGCCAGCGCTGCCCGCTGTGCTTCGCCTCCCGACAAGGTGAGAGGCCATGCATCTTGCCGGTGAGACAGCGCGACATCCGCCAGTGCCTGGCTGGCGCGCGAACGGGAGTCAGGCGTCTTCACGCCGAGCGCGACATTATCCATGACGCTTTTCCACGGAAGAAGTCGAGGCTCCTGAAACACCACCGAACGCCTCGAGGGAATCTCCAGTTTTTCTGCAGGAGCAGCGTCAAGGCCTGATAGCACCCGCAGCAGCGTCGATTTTCCCGATCCACTGCGACCCAGAAGCGCAACGAATTCACCCGGCGCGATGGTCAGGTCGATGCCGTCCAGGATGGCCGGTCCGCCAAAGGAGCGATGAAGCTGTCTGATGTCGACAAGATTGCTCATGCGATCACCTGCGGGCGCCAGCGTAGTGCATAAGCTTCGATCATCCGCACCAGTCCATCCGTCAAAAGACCCATCATCGCGTAGACCAGCAGACAGACGACGATGACGTCGGTTTGCAGGAAATCGCGTGCATAGGTGATGATGTAGCCGAGGCCGCTCGAGGCATTGATCTGCTCGCCGACCACAAGGCTGAGCCAGGCGACGCTCAGCCCGTAGCGGATGCCGACCAGAAGCGACGGCAGCGCGCCTGGAATGATGATGTGGCGGATAATGCCAGCGGTGCCGAGATCGAGTGTTTGGCCCGCTTCTATGAGCTTCCTGTCGATGCCGCGGATGCCGCCATGTAACGTCAGATAGATCGGAAAGATTGCGCCAAAGGCAACAAGACCGATCTTGGGCGCTTCGCCGATACCGAACCAGAGAATGAAAAGCGGAAGAAGGCCGAGGAACGGCATGGCTTTCAACATCTGGATCGGCGGATCGATGACAGCTTCACCGAGCCGTGAGAGGCCGGAAATAAGCGCAAGCGTGATGCCGACGAAGACCGCGATCGAAAACCCGGCCACGACGCGCAAAAAAGAAACAGCAATCCCTGTGATAAGTTCTCCGGACTCGATCAGACGAACCGCCGTCGCGACGATATCGCTTGGGGCTGCAAGTATACGCGGGGACAACAGACCGACGGTGCTGGCAACTTGCCATATGACGATGAGCGCAATCGGAGATGCGATACGGGCGCCGATCGTCCACAGCCGGCCGTCTGCATTCCTCGGCCTGGCGGATTGGTCGGCCCGTTGCCGCTTGTCTTGCGCTGATGCCATTGTGTCAGACATTGGCAGGCTTTCCGCTGAGGTCCCGGTCGAACAGGGTGGACCATGTGAAATGCTTGCGTTCCGGTGTCACGCGCGCCACGGGAAGGCGCGGTAGTACCAGTTCGCCGAAGCGATAGGCCTCTTCAAGCAGGGGCATGCCCGATAGAATGAAGGTATCGACGCCGATTTTCTGGTAGGCTTCGAGCGTGCGGATCACTGTGTCGGGAGAACCGACAATGGCCGTGCCTGGACCTGGACGAACGAGGCCCACACCTGCCCACAGGTTGGGGGCAATCTCCAGATCGCGCAGATTGGGGGGCTTGATGCCGCCATGCATGGCGCTCATACGCTGCTGGCCGACCGAGTCCGTGTTGGAGACGAAACGTTGGTTTGCCGCGATCGCCGCGTCGTCCATCTCATCGTAGAGGTCGGCCGCGGCCTCCCAGGCCTTTTCATCGGTTTTGCGGACGATGACGTAGAGGCGGATCCCGTAGTTGAGCTCTCGTCCGTACTCGGCAGCCTTTGCCTTGACCCGTTGAACCTTCTCCCCCATCTGCTCGGGTGTCTCGCCCCAGGAAAGATAGGTTTCGACGTGCTTGGCTGCGACGTCCATGGCGCTGTCCGAAGACCCGCCAAACCAGAGCGGCGGCGGCTGGATGGAGGTGCCTGCTGGCAATGCCAGCTTTGCGCCTTCCGTCTGGAAATACTTGCCTTTGTGAGTAACGCTCTCGCCCGCCATCAGACGGTGCCAGATGGCAAGATACTCATCGGCCATCGCATAGCGCTCGTCATGCGGCAGCATCATGCCATAGGCACCCAGCATCTTGGCATCGCCGGAGACGACATTGAGCATCAACCGGCCGTTCGAAAACTCCTGAAATGTCGCAGCCATCTTTGCAAGAAGGGTGGGCGCGATCAGGCCGGGATGAAATGCGACGAGGAACTTCATTCGCTCTGTGTAGGGCAGGAGAGCACTGGCGAGCGGCCAAACGTCATGCGCACCCGTGGCGAATAGAGCACCGGTAAAGCCCAGATGGTCATAGGCCTGTGCGAGCTGCTTGTAATAGCCATAGTCGATAGTGCGGGAGCCTTCCGGCTTCCAGGGATAAGCGCCATCGGGCGCGCACATATACCAGAGCACGTTCATGTCAGAGATCTCCCTTATCCACCGGATAGATAGTCAGTTTCGTATCAAGGTCGCCGTGGTGAAAGAGTGTGTCGGCCTCTTCCTGCTGTTCGCGCAGCAGCGCCTGGTCGGCTCCATCCACCTGCCAGTTCCGCTCGGAAACCACGCGGGTCCATGCGCGCCGTTCAGCCTCTTCGCCAGAGGCGGACAGAAGCTCGGCGGCCTTTTCCGGATCGTTGGCGATCTCTCTGCCGAGACGTTTCAACTCGCCAGTGAAGTCCTCTAGGGTTGTCTCGGTCAGTCCGCGATTTTTGATCGTCCAGAAGGTTGAGCGATTGGGAATAAGGGTCCCGCATCGCGCAAGAACGGTAAATTCGCCGCTGACGAGAACCTGCTCCAGATGCGGGGTCATCGCAACCCAAGCCGCGACGGCGTTATCGCGCAACGCCGCAAGAGATTCACCGGGCGACATATCCTGGCGAATGGTGTCCGTCAGGCGTAGTCCGATCTCTTCGAGTTGCTTAGCCAGAAGATAGCTCAAGAAGGAGCCATCGACGAGGGCGATCGGCTTGCCTTTCAAATCCGCGACCGCATTGATGTCGCTGGTTTTCGAGATGAGGATCGCACCATTCGTCGGCCGTGGCGCAGATGCAGCCGCATAGACGACAGGAAGCCCGGATGCTTTGGCGAGGATCGGCGGCGTCGACCCGGTGCCGCTGATGTCGAACTCACCCCTTGCCAGCCGCGCGCCGGTCTCTCGGCCTTCAGCATAGGCGACGAACTCCGGTTTCATGTTTGAAAATGCGCCCGGCCAGCGAGAGGCCAAGGTGAGATGGAGGTTATTCGGATGATGACCGATCCTGAAAACCAAAATGCGCCCCCTTATTGATCTTCTTTATACAAATTTATATAATGATAGAGTGAAGGGCGCGAGGAATTCAACCCTCTTCCCAGAGGGGCGAACGGAAAATTTTTCTAAGATTGGGAGCGAGGAGAGTGAGCATGCAAGCGTCAGGTAACGGGAATGAACGTAGACCGCACCCACCGAAGGTGAAATGCCGCGCGATCGGTGCGGCCTCCGATTTTTTGAAAGCCATGTCCAACCCCGTACGCCTGTCCATCCTATGTGTCTTGATGGAAGGCGCGCGCACCGTTGGTGAACTAGAAGAGATTCTTGACGTGCATCAACCGACCTTGTCGCAGCAGATTGGCGAGTTGAGGGAGGCTGGAATCATCGTGGGAGCGAGACAGGCGAAAGCGGTTCTCTACCGTCTTTCAGATCCGCGCGCTGGACAAATCATCGGTCACCTGCGGCTGCTCTTTCCAGATGCCAATGCATCGAAGATCTGGAAGGGAACCCAGTTCACCTCATCAACCGTAGCGCCCATGAGTTGATAGGCTTTCATCGCGCTGGCATGCGCCACATTGAACGGGCAGACTGTCTTCGTTGCCCGCTTGTTCCACGAGGGCGCCCTCACGAAACGACTGTCCGAAAGCGGGCCGCAGGTTACGCAAAGAAACGATTGACTGGTCGTGGCAAGCCAAGGTGCTCGCGCAAGGTCGTGCCTTCGTAGTCGGTGCGGAACAGACCGCGTCGTTGCAACTCCGGCACCAACTTCTCCGTCACGTCCTGCAAGCCTTGCGGCAGAAAGGGGAAGACGCAGGTAAAACCGTCCGCCGCCTCTTCGGCAAGCCATGTTTCCATCTCGTCGGCAATCATCTTCGGTGTGCCGATGAAGGCCAGTCCCGCATAGCCGCCGTAGCGTTGTGCCAGTTGCCGCACCGTCAGTTTTTCCTGCTCGGCAAGCCGCAGCACCTGCGCACGTCCGCTCTTGCTGGCATTGGTTTCAGGGATTTCAGGCAGAGGGGCGTCGGGATCGAAGCCGGAAGCATCGTGGCCAAGCGCGATGGAGAGGGAGGCGATCGCGCTTTCGTACTGCACAAGGCTATCGAGCCTGGCACGTTTAGCTTTTGCGTCTTCCACGCTGTCGCCGATCACGATCATTGCGGCGGGAAGAATTTTCAAGTGCGCGGGGTCGCGACCAACGGTGGGCATGCGGCCCTTGATGTCGGCATAGAGCGCCTTGGCGGTCTCAAAATCACGGGGTGCTGCAAAGACGACTTCGGCGGTTTCTGCCGCCAGTTGCTTGCCGGGTTCCGACTGGCCCGCCTGGACGATGACCGGCCAACCCTGGACCGGTCGGGCAATGTTGAGCGGGCCGCGCACGCTGAATTCTTCTCCTTCGTGATCCAGCACATGCATCTTGTCCGGATCGAAGAAGATGCCGCTTTCCTGATCGCGGATCATCGCGTCGTCGGCAAAACTGTCCCACAGTCCCGTGACAACATCGAAAAATTCGCGGGCACGCTTGTAGCGTTCGCCATGCTCCACATGATCGGACAGGCCAAAATTGCGAGCGGCGTCGGGGTTGGAGGTCGTGACGATGTTCCACGCGGCGCGTCCGCCACTGATATGGTCCAGGGAGGCGAACCGGCGGGCAACATGGTAAGGCTCGTCGAAGGTCGTCGAGGCGGTTGCCGCAAGACCGATCCTGTCCGTGACGGCTGCCAATGCCGATAAGAGGGTGAAGGGCTCGAAAGACGTTACCGTGTGGCTGCGCCTCAAGGCTTCCACAGGCATGTTGAGCACTGCCAGATGATCCGCCATGAAGAAGGCATCGAACTTCGCTCCCTCCAATGCCTGCGCGAAGGATTTCAGATGGCTGAAGTTAAAGTTGGCGTCCGCCCAAGCACCAGGATAGCGCCAAGCGCCGGTGTGAAGGCTGACGGGACGCATGAAGGCGGTCAGGTGAAGCGATTTTTGCATGAAGTCGATCCCGTGGACTGAAGAGGAGACGCGGTGAGTGGGGCGAAGTTTATATCGAGACGGGACCGTCTTTGCGCAAGGGTGCGTTCGCTCGCAGTTCGTTCAGCCAACGAAATCAAACTCGCTAAGCTGACTGCCGTTCCGCCCGAAGGCTTCACCAACGTGAACTCTGGTGTCGCTAATGCCAGCAACCTCCGCTCTAGAAACGATATGAAAACGTGGTTTTACTCTGGCTGTAATTTATTTCTCCATCGCCCGATCAGTTTCGTCGCTGATGCATTTACCTGCTGTCCGGAAATCACGGCAATACTTTCAGCGCGTGGGGGAATTTGTGAGCGGTATCGAGAAAAACGCAATCGCAGGAGGGGCAATATCGAGTGGATCGGGTGCTCTCAAGGTGCCAACCCTTTCTGGTCGGACAATCGTTGTGCTGATCGGCGTCGCGGTCATTCTGTATGTCGGGCAGGATGTGTTCATTCCCCTCGCGCTTGCCCTGCTGCTGACTTTCACGCTTGCTCCGATCGTTAGCTTTCTGCGCAAGCGTCGCGTCCCGAAGATCGCCGCCGTCCTCATGGCGGTGGCAAGCGCCTTCCTGGTGATTGCGGCTTTCGGCTTCATCGTCGCGGGACAGGTGGCCAATCTGGCGGACAACGTTCCGACCTATCAGCGCAATATCGTCGCGAAGGTACAGGCACTGAGCCAAGCTGGGTCCGGCAGCGGCGTGCTCGAACATATCAGCAAAGTCGTTGAACGCATCGGCTTGGAAATGCAGGACAATGCCGAGGAGAGCAAAGAAGGCGCCGCGGTAGAAACGTCCAAACGCGAACCAATGCCCGTTGAAATCATTACGCGCTCCAATCCGGTGCAAACGCTCGGCAACTTCATCCTGCCGCTGATCAGCCCGTTTGCGACAGCTGGTCTGGTCATCGTCCTCGTCATCTTCATGCTGCTGGAGCGTGAGGAGTTGCGCGATCGGTTCATCCGTCTTGTCGGGCTGGGCGATCTGCACCGGACAACGGCAGCGCTGCAGGACGCGGGAAAGCGGGTTGGCAAATACCTCCTGATGCAGCTTGTCGTAAACGCGCTTTATGCCCTTCCCATCGCGATCGGACTGTGGGTGCTTGGCATTCCCAACGCTATTCTCTGGGGACTGCTAACGCTCGTGCTGCGGTTCGTCCCCTATATCGGGCCGGTGATCGGCATGATCCTCCCGTTGTTCCTGGCGCTGGCGATTGCGCCCGGGTGGTCTCTCGTCGCATGGGTGGCAGCACTTTTCATCATAACGGAACTCGTCAGCAACAACGTCGTCGAGCCTTGGCTTTATGGTAGCCATACCGGTCTCTCCCCACTCGCGATCATCGTTTCAGCGATCTTTTGGTCATGGCTCTGGGGACCAGTCGGGTTGATGCTATCCACCCCCCTTACCGTCTGCCTCGTCGTGCTCGGACGGCATGTCCCACAGTTCAGCTTTCTCGACGTTCTTCTGGGGAACGAGCCCGTCCTGCAGCCACAGGAGAAGCTCTATCAGAGACTTCTTGCAGGAGACCCAAACGAGGCGACCGATAACGCCGAAGATTTTCTAGAAGACGAGTACCTCCTCGATTACTACGAGCAAGTCGGATTTCCGGCTCTGAAACTCGGTGAGTTGGATCGCCAGCGGGGTGTGATGACGGAAGCGCAGATTGCCCTATTTGCGTCCACAACCCAGACACTGATCGGCAATCTGGCAGAGATCGCCATCGAGGAAGAGGCTGAACGCGATGTGTCAGTGCCAGACGAGGCTGCGCAGGTCGAGGCAACTGAGAATCCCGCAACGACGGAAACCAAGAGGAAATCGGTCCTCTGCATTGGCGGCAGGGGCGCGATGGACGACGCTGCCGCTTCGATGATTGCGCAAGCTCTTGCTATCCAGGGGGCGACGGTTTCCCAAGCCGAGCATTCCATGGTTAGCGGTACGACCATAAATCTGCTTCCCCTCTCAGGGATCGACACCGTCGTCATCGCATTTCTGAACGCAGGGTCGAGGGCTCATGCCCGCCAAGCTGTACGCCGCCTCAAGCGTCAAAAGCCATCTTTGCGGGTAGGGATCGTCATGCCAGCGACCGATGGTGACAGAGAAAGTCCGCTAGCGGCAGAGGACATCGACGCCGACTTCGTTGCGACAGGCATCACTCACGCTGTCCGGGGCGCTCTTTCGGACGGAGATGCTGTTGCGGTACGCGTCACGAAACGCGTTGGGCGGGCGCGCGAAAGAAAAGTCAATCCGCTCGTCGCATGAGCAACGATGCACTCGGCTCGTCTTGATCCGCCTTGAAACGGTCGTCGTGGGCGGACAGCAGACCCTGATAATGTTTTGGTGTTGCTGGTGACCCTTGGGACAGCGTTCCCGGTTCGTCGAAAGCGCGTCGCGATCTTTCAGATCAGCTCCTTTCGATTCAGGCCTCATTCTTTCGCATGTCGTTATCGCACAGCCGGTGACCACTTTTGCGCGACCTGCTTCAAGCCTCACTGCCTCGCTGAATGCGTCGAATTCCCACGCTCCAAGGCTTTCGCAAAAGATTAAGCAATCTTGAGTAGGAGTGGTGCAAGAGAAAATTATGGTGTTGAATGGCTACCGAACTAGATCTTCCGACTGTTCTTTTCCTCCAGAAGACGTCTTACATCGCGGGTGCCGTGACCTTAGGATACTTGCGACTAAGCTTTTCTGGGGAACGAGGCGTTGGACTGCTCGCTGCAAGCTTCCTAATCCTGGCGGCGGGCTCTACCCTGGCCGGATATGCTGAGCTCTATCCCGCTCTCTATGGCGTTCTTAGCCTCATAAACATAGCCTTTGGCGTTCTCGGGTATTGCCTGCTGAGTGCAGCCTTTGTTCTCGTCAGCAAGCCGAAGCGGAAATTCCATCCCTGGCTTGTCTTCGTGCCTATGCTTGGGGTCCTGTTTGCAGGTCTCGTCACGCAATTTCATCTGAATAATACCTACCGGGCCGTAACCTTTACGTCCCTGGGATTTCTGGCATTTGCTGCGACGGCAGTGGTCGTCATGCGCGACGCTCGTCGTGAACCGCTGCCTATCCGAAAGTTGGTTGCTGGGACGCTTGCGGCTACCAGTCTTCTCTCGTTAGCGATGGCCATCGAGTTCTGCTTCAACACATTCCCGATACTGGGAATTGTCGACGGATTTTCTCTGATGATCATTTCCAAATTCGTCTTAGCAGTTTCGATCGTGATTTTTATTAGCGAGCGTCAGCAGACCGAGATCAGACAGTTGGCCAATCGCGATCCACTGACTGGTCTCTACAACCGTCGTGCATTTGGCGAGATCGTGCCGAGCAGCCTTCAGGAAGGGGACGCCATCCTCTTTCTCGACATAGATCACTTTAAGCAATTGAACGATCATTTTGGGCATGCCGCGGGTGATCAGGTTCTCGTCATGATGGCCCAAGCGATCCAGTCGACCACGCCGCCTTCAGCTTTGCTGGCACGCCAAGGCGGCGAAGAGTTTGTTGTTTTCCTTCCAGCAGAGGTTGGTGACGCCAAACTCCACGCAGAGCGAATTCGAAAGACGGTTGCGGACTTGCATTTTCCAGCGATTGCCTCGGAAATTAAAGTGACCATCAGCGTCGGGATCGCTAGGGCATCTCGTCAACGGGCGGGGCTGTCAGAAGTTTGTCGTCAAGCCGACCGGGCTCTGTACCTGGCTAAAACTGGGGGACGAAATCGTGTGTGTGATGCTGATCACAGTACCCTCCAGCAAGCAAGCTTCGGTTGAAGCCTCTTGTTCTCGAAACTCTTGGAGCGCCGTGCATCCTTTTGGACGCAAGGCGCTCTAACTCTTTCAACCTACGCATCGTTCTAATCCGAAGATCGAGTTCGGTTTTCGCGCCGATGCTATAGGATGCAATGCTCCGCTATCGCATACCATCTGGGGCTCGCCGTTCCCGGCGGGCCCCGGTCGTCATGCCTCAGGCCGGATAGAGCGACGGTAGCTTCGACGAGGTCTTGCCCTGCGTATTGCCGATCTTGCGGTCTTCCCTTGCAAGGACGTTAAGCCAATCGTGGGTTTTCGCCTCTGCGGCTTCTGCCACAGGCGCGAAGGCGGCTTTTTCCAAGGCGGCAATTGCCTCTCTGGCTGCATCCGTCATGGCAGGGTCACCACCGGCCAGCCGGCGCCAAGCGAGAACACAGCCGTAGGATCTTCGCAGATCGCCGGATTTCCCCTTGCTGATCGCCAAAGCCAGTTGCTTGCGACGGTCGGAAGACGTGTCCGGACGCTCTTCCTGCTTGGACGTATTGGCCGCGACGGGCTGTCGGAGGCTTTCATTGGCGTGCTGCTTTCGTCTGAAATAAAGGGCAACGCCGCCGAGTGCGGCCAGAATCGCGGCGGCCCCCAGTCCTGCAATCATATAGGCGGGCAAGACCTCGGTGCTTTCCGGATGTCCTTGCGGCTTGACCGGAGAGGCAGGTGCGGCTTTTTGCGCCGCCGCGGTTTGGTTGGCAGGTGGTATCGTTCCCTCGGCCTTGATGACCTCGCTTGGCAGAGTGGCCGTCTTTGCTTCTCCCGAGACACTGTCGGTCCAGTTCACCTTGATCTCCGGTAGCGTTATCTCACCACCACGGGTTGGCACGACGGATACGAGAAAGTCCTTTCTCGCCACGGTGCCGTCAGCCGTTTGATCCTCGCCCGTCTGCGTGTCATCAAGATAAATGCGCGCGCCATCCGTGTTTTCGAAGGACAGGTCGGGAAGCTGAACTGTGCTCGCACCAAGCGCCAGCAGGCTCACGCGCCGGGTTACCGCTTCTCCTTCCTTGAAGACCGGGTGTTCGGGAGACCATTTGGCGGTCAGTTTGACGTTCTTGGCGGGCAGAAACCACTGGTGCTGCCCGGAGGCGGCGTTGGGATCTGCGCGGACCGTCAGTTTGATCGGTTCGGAGCGGACGGCAAACGGTTTTCCGCTGTCGAACATGTCGTTGAACATGGACGAGGGGAAGCCCGGGAAGCCCTGGAAGTCTGCGAAGGGATCGCGGCCCCGCGCTGAAGGGTCCGCGACCGAGCCGCGCAGGACGAAGGGGGGAATTTCGATTGCACCCTTTTCCTGGGGCTTGAGCATATAGGTGCGCTCGATGACGTTCACCGTCTGCCCATTCCGGGTGGCCTGGCTCACCCTGTCTTCTCCGCGTTGAACGAGTTCGAATGCGCTTGATTGCGGTGCAACGAGTTCGGCGCTCTTTATCGGCGCGCTGGTCTCGATCCGCACGGTCAGCGGTGTTTCCTGAAACAGGAAGGGGCTGCCGTCCTTGAGGCTTGCGGAAAGGTCGATTGCCGAGGTGCCGGTGGCTTTGGGCATGGAGCCCGCATCCACCACCTTGATAGCGACCGGTGAGCTGCTCAGGCTTCCCGCGGTTATTGCGGGAATTTCCAGTGTGCCCATCGACTTCGGTGACAGGGACACGATCCAGCTTTCGCTTTGGGACCGCTTTCCGTTGATGATTTGCGTCGACGAGGACTGCGATGTGCCCAGGACTTCAAAATCCTTCTGCAGAGGCGTAAGGTCCGGGCTTGCATCCGCCTGGCCGTTGGTCGTCAGCGTCAGCTGAAACGTGTCGCCTTGCGCCACCGTGCCGCTGTCCACGCGGGCGGATAGCCCTGCGGCGAAGGCAGGAACGGCAAGCGCAATCGAAAGAGCAGCAGCGCTGACTGTGGTCTTGAGGCTATTGAAATTCATAGTTCTGCTTCCTCTTAGTTGGAGCCAGACCGAAGCTGGGCGTAGTGTTGACGAATACGGGCACGCAGCAGGCCGGACGGATCGTCAGGAACTTCGCGCAACTGTTGCTCGACTGCCTGATCGACGACCGGAGCCCCGGGTACGGAGGCCTTTACCCGCTCGCCGCCCTTGTCGGTGCCATTGCCTTCCAGGACACTGGACAGCATTTTCGAAAGAGGGTTTTCACTTTCCTTGCCGGCTTGTCCGCTTTGGTTGCCGGAAGCGCTTGCCTGCTGACGGGCCTTGGCAGCCTCCTGTGCGGCCTGGTCCGCCTGGGCGAGCCCCTCGGGACCGGTCTTGTCTTGCTGCTGGCCTGCCTGCTCGCTGCCACTGTCCTTACCCTTCGGCTCGGTCGCAGAGGCATCCTGCATTTGTTGCTGGCCAGCACCCGCGTTTTGATCCTTGGCCTTTTCTGCTTCAGCCTTTGGAGACTGGCCGGCTTTTGCCTGATCGGAGGGTTTTGATGCATCGGCCGATGCCTGGTCTTTGGGTTGTTCACCTTTCGACGCGCTTTGCTGGTTGGCGCCTTCCTGCGACTTTTCAGAGGCCTGCTGCTGGTCCTGCTTTCCGGACTGACCCTGAGATTGCTGCTGATCCTGCTTTTGACCGTTGCTAGCGGATTGCTGTTGCTGGTCCTTATTGCCGGAACCACCGGCCTGCTGCTGTTGGTCCTTTTTATTCTTCTGGCCGGATTGTCCGCCGTTTTGTTGCTGGGAATTCTCCGAAGCCTGCTTCTGGTCCTGTTGGCCACCTGCGCTCTGTTGCTGCTGCTGGCCTTGCGAACCGGACTGCTGATCTTTTTGATCCTGCTGGCCGGACTGACCCTGAGATTGCTGCTGATCCTGCTTTTGACCACTGCCACCAGACTGTTGCTGTTGGTCCTTTTTGTCGCCTTGGCCAGATTGCTGCTGCTGCTTGTTTTTCTCCTGTTCCTGCTTTTTCTGATCGTCGATCAGCTTCTGGACGAGATCACGATTGTGCTTCGTGTCCGCATCATGAGGGTTGGCAGCCAGCGCCTGGTCATATGCGCCAAGCGCCTCCTTCAGCTGGCCGGATTTCGCAAGCGCATTGCCGCGATTGTAAGCACTCTCGGAAAAGTCCTGAGCCGCTGCCGCGTAGTCACCCGCGCGGTAGGCTGCAGTGCCACGCCAGGAGGGTGTCTCGAACTTGCCAGATGCCGTGTTGAAATCTCCTGATGCGAAAGCCTTCTTGCCTTGCTGGTCGGAGGTTGACCATAGGTCCTGCCAAGTCCCTGCATGGGCCTGCCGTGTCGAAAGGCCGGGCACGAAATTCAGGCATACGATCAGTCCGATGGCGAAGACCAGGCCGCGCCGGAAGGCAAAGGGCAGAAGCAGGACCGGCAGGATCAGGAGCCAGTAGCCCATGTCGACCCAGCTGTCGGCTTTAAAGTCCTGAGCTTTGCCCGCGGCTTCAGCCTTTTCGGTCTTCGGCAGGATGCGGTCCAAATCGGTGCTGTTTGCGGTCACGCCAGAGTAGACACCACCACCTGCCTTGGCGACTGCGCCAAGAGCTTCCGCATCAAGCGACGTCGTTACTTTTTCGCCGGAGCGATCGGTAATGGCCTGACCGCCTGCCGTCTGTAACGTGGCTCCCTTTTCTGTGCCGACGCCGAGAACCGAGACGGTATAACCGGCTTTGCGTGCATCGGCTGCTGCCTTTTCAGTTGCTGCCGCATCACCGGCATTATCGGCGAGCAGCACGATTTTACCCCGCGTTGCATTCGCTCCCTTCAGGACGGAGACCGCCTCCGAGACAGCAAGATCCGGCCTGTCGCCCAGTACGGGCATCAGTTTGGTGGAAAGGTCGGGGATCATCTGAGAAATCACTTTGTTGTCGCTTGTCAGAGGTGCGGCGACGAAGGGGATGTCCGAATAGATGACCAGTGCGCGCTCATCGCCTTCTGTACGGGCGAGGACGTCGCGCAACTTGTGGACCGCACTGCGCAAACGACTCGGCGACAAATCGTCTGAATTCATTGATTGCGCCAGGCTGAGAACCGCAACCACGGGCTCTCCACCGGTAAAGGAGGGAACCTCAGCCTTCTGCCAGGTCGGCCCTGCGAGCGCCGTGACCAGGACAACCAGCATGGCCGCTGCCACCGATGGCAGGAAGCGCGATGCGCGGGCTGTTGCGCCGCTCATGGCCAAGTAACGGAGCAGGTGCGCATCGACATATTTGCCCCAGTTGCCGCCGGTGGCGCTCTTGCGGGACCGCATGACGAGCCACAGAAGAAGGCCCGCCGGGATCAATGCCCAGAACCATTCCGGGCGCATGAAGTGGAACAGATTGGTTTCCATGTCAGGCTTCCTTGTCTACGGGACCCTTGTACAAAGGGCGGTTTGTGATGAAGGCCGGAACCGTAGCGATCAGCACGGAAAGGGCGGCGATGAGGAGAGCGAGACCGGCCGGCCAGAAATAGAGGGCGATTTCGGGGCGCACATGCACCGGGTCGGCGCCGATCGGCTCAAGCTTGTCGATGGACCGGTAGACCTGAGCCAGGCCGTTGACGTCCGTCGCCCGGAAATATTGGCCGCCGGTCAGGTCCGCGATCTTGCGCAGGGCGCCTTCGTCAAGGTCAGAAGATGTGACCATCTGGCGACCCATCGCGGTGTCGACGGCCATCGGAGCTCCGCCAACGCCGATCGTGTAGATACGGATTCCCAGTTTCTTGGCGAGCTCGGCTGCCCGGATTGGGTCCATTTCGCCTCTGTTGTTCGCGCCGTCCGTCAGGAGAACGAGAACACGTCCTTCGGCAGGTCTGTCCTTCAGACGGTTCAAGGACACCGCGATGGCGTCACCAATTGCCGTCTGCTGACCGGTCAGCCCGACCTGGGCCTCATCGAGAAGCTTGCGGACGGCCTCCCGATCAAATGTCAGAGGCGCTTGCAGATAGGCGCGATCCGAAAAGAGAACCAGGCCAACGCGGTCACCCTTGCGGCTTTTAATGAAAGCATCAGCCGCATCCTTGACCACGTTGAGGCGGGTGGTGGGCCTGCCGCCGACGGCGAAATCCTGCTCGGCCATGGAACCGGAAAGGTCGATAGCCATCATGATGTCGCGTCCTTCGGCAGGTAGCGGCACTTCCGGTCCGACATAGGCCGGACGGGCGAGCGCCGTCACCATCAGCAACCAGACAAGCGAAGCAGCAGCGAGCTTCCACCACGATGTCGAGGTGCGGTCTGCCCGACCTCCCAGGTCCCGCGACAGGCTGGCAAAGAACGGCACTTTCAATGCACCGCCCAATCCCTCGTCAGCGGGTTTGAGGAAATAGCGCAGCACGAAGGGCAGCGGCAGCAGTAGAAAGGCAAATGCCCAGAGAAAGGTAATCATCCGTTCCTCCTGATCCAGGTGGCGGTCTCGGCGCGCAGCGCCTCCGGTTCGAAATTCTCATTGGCCGGCGGACCGTAGGGACCGGTGGCCAGAAGCGTCGCACTGTTGCTGCTCATTCCGTATTTGCCTTCCATCAAAAACGCGCTCCACGCCTCGCCGGTCAAAACATCGGCCCCGGCCGAGCGGCGGCGGGCAACCCGTCGCAGCAGGGAAGAGATCTGCGTAAGAAATTCGTCCGGCTTGTCAGGCTTGATCGCCTCAAGCTCGCGAAGTGCCAGAAAACGAGCGCTCTTGCGGCGCCTCAGGCTCCAGACGAGGGCGACCACGCTAAGGATGCAGACAAGGGCGATGAGGGCCCACCAACCCGGCGCAAGCGGCCACCAGCCGATTGGCTGAGGCAGATGAATGTCGCGAAGCTGAGCAAGCTCAGCCTGCATTTGTGGAGTGAGTTGCGTGCTCATGCTGCCATACTCCGGTTGAGATGCGGATGGAGGATCCAGGAGGGATCATCCGGTGTCTGCAGGAAATGGCACACCATGCCGTGGTGCCGGCTGACGGTTTCCAGCCGCTCTTTGCGCGCCTCGAATTCATGCGCGTAGCGTTCGAGTTTGCGTCCGCCAAGCGCCGAGACGGCCAAGGCATGTTCGCCATCGGTCAGGCGTCCGCCGCGCGGTGGTAGAGCGGCATCGAAGGGATCGCTGACGTGGATGTTGGTCACATGAGCATTCACCGCCAGATGCCGGAGCTCGGTCTCCGCTTCGTCACCAAAATCGGAGAAGTCGCTGATAACGAAAGCCAGAGTTCCTGGCCGATTGCGGTGACGCAGACGGCGCAGGGCGTTCGCCAGGGTCGCCTCCGTGCCCAAAGGCCGCTCGAGTCGGGTTTCTTCCGACAGCGCTTCCAGAAGTCCAAGCACCGAGCGCCGCGTTCTGGCCGCGGGAAAGTCCCGCAGACCGTCGCGCGTCATCACAAGGCCGCCGACACGATCGCCGCCGTCATGTCCGGTCCAGGCCATCATGGCAGCCACTTCGGCTGCCAGATTGGATTTGAATCGGTTTCTGGTGCCGAACTGCATCATCGCGCGCATGTCGGTCAGAATGACGATTGGCCTCTCCCGCTCCTCCTGGAAGAGCTTTGTGTGGGTTTGGCCCGTGCGAGCAGTGACCCGCCAGTCGATGGATTTTACGTCGTCGCCCGGCTGGTACAGACGGCTTTCGGCAAATTCCATACCGCGGCCGCGATAAACGGAGCGGTTGGCACCCCATTGATGGGTCGCGACGCGACCGGATGGTGCAAAGCCGGTCAAGCCGCGCTGTGGCCGCACCCGAACAAGTTCGGGCAGGGTCGCGACAATGCCTTTGAGGTCTTGGTCTGTCATGACGGTCTCCCGACTGTTCAAGCAACAGGAACCCTGTCGATCAGGGCATCGATGAAGGCGTCGGCGGTTTTGCCTTCCGCTTCGGCCTCAAAGCTCAAGATGATGCGGTGACGCAGTACGTCATGCAGGACGGCCTGCACGTCGGACGGAGTGGCGAAATCCTGACCGTTCATCCAGGCGTGCACGCGAGCGCAACGGTCGAGAGCGATGGTCGAGCGGGGCGAAGCGCCATAGGAAATCTGATGCGCAAGGTCGGCGCCGTACATCTGGGGACGACGGGTCGCCTGGATCAGCTGAATGATGTAGTCGGTCAGCGCATCCGAGACATGGGTTTTCAGAGCCGCCTGCCGGGCCTCGAAGATCTCCCGTTGAGACACCCGGAAGGTAGACTTCACAGTTTCGGCCATGGCCTCGCCGCGTACGATCCGCAGGACCTCTCGTTCGGCTTCCGGAGAGGGAAAGTCGATCTTGACATGCAGCATGAAACGGTCGAGCTGAGCTTCCGGTAGCGGATAAGTGCCTTCCTGTTCAATCGGGTTCTGGGTTGCCATCACCATAAAGAGTGGCGGTAGACGGTAGGTCTTACCGGCAACTGTGACCTGGCGTTCGGCCATGGCTTCTAGGAGCGCCGACTGCACCTTGGCGGGTGCGCGGTTGATCTCGTCGGCAAGGATCAGGTTGTGAAACAGAGGACCGGGATGGAATTCGAAGGTTCCCTTTTCCGGGCGATATATCTCGGTTCCCGTCAGGTCGCTGGGAAGCAGGTCCGGGGTAAACTGGACACGGCACGGCTCGCCTTCGATAAGCTCCGCCAAGGTGTTGACGGCCTTTGTCTTGGCAAGGCCCGGTGCGCCTTCCAGCAGAATATGTCCATCACCGAACAGGCCGAGAAGCAAACTGTCGATGAACGTCTCCTGGCCGACAATACGTTTGTTCATTTGGTCGCGGAGCGCATCGACAAGGGCGTTGTTCGAGCGGGCTGCGGTTCGAAGTGTATTCATGGTCATCAGAGTGCCTCGCATTCGGGCCCGGCCTTTTGCCGAGGCGCCGCGGTTTCAGGGTCAAGACTTCGATGGAAGCAAGAAACCGGCGAGGGGCAGCTACAAGGCGTCCGTTCGCCACTTTGGCGACGTAAGCATGCAGTGCAATCTCCTCGGGATATGCTGAAGAGGGAGCAGTTCTTCCAGCATGGACGGCCCGAGTCGGCTCTTGCTTTCACGGTTCATTTCCCGAAGTCGATGAACAGCTAAGACACTAGGCGACGCAGTTTGAGGCAGCTTGCCGCGTTCTATAATTATTGTTGAAGTTGGCGCTTGGGGAACGAGACGGTGACGCGCAAGCCCGGTTTATCAGCGCAGGCGGGATCGGTCGCGGAAAGCGTGATGACGGCTTGATGGTGATCGGCGACCGCCTTGACGAGCGCAAGGCCGAGACCGCTGCCCGGCTTGCTGCGGGCGCTGTCGAGCCGTTTGAACAGGTCGAAGACCTCGTTGTGTTGACCGGCGGGGATGCCGCCGCCGGTGTCCTCAACGATGAGGTCGATCGTCTCAGGCCTGTCCTGAAGGCGAACCCGGATCGAAATGCCGGAGCCTCCATGCACGATGGCATTTCCAACAATGTTGGCGAGCATCTGCTGCACCATGCTCTTGTCGCACAAAAGCAGGTATTCTTCGGTTTCCCCGACCTGGAATTCGAGCGTTTGCCCGTTCTCCTGTGCGAGCGGTGCGAAGAATTCGAGCGTATTCTCGACGAGACCGCGAAGGTCGTTCAACTGCATGTCCTTGCGTGGCGAGCCGGCGCGGATGCGGGTGATGCGGAGAATTGTGTCGATGATCTCGTTAAGCGACCCGGTCTCGTTGAGTGCCCGCTCGACTTGCGGGTGCGGATCGCGGCCGGCCTCGATTGCGTCGAGTGCATCGTTCAGCAAAAGCCCGACGCGGGCGAGCGGGGTTTTCAGATCGTGGGCGATCGCAGTCGTTGTCGCGCGCATGCTCGCCATCAGTCGGGAGAGCACATCAAGGTTGGCGTTGATCTGAATGGAGATGCGGTCGATCTGATCCTTTCTCTCTACGATCGGTACGCGCGCATCCGATTCGCCGCTTGCAACGCGCCCGAGAACGCCTTCGATCAACCTTAGTTTCGAAAAACTCTTACTGCTTGCCAACAGACCCAGAACCAATGTTCCGAAGGTCAACAGCAAGGTCATGACCACGAGGCCGGCAATCATGTAAACGCGCATCTCGTCCACGGCCTTGAGATTTCGGCCGACCACAAGCGTTGCATCGTTAAACTTCTGGACCGATACCACAAAATGGCCTTCGCTCCCTCGGGTCGAGAGGGATTGCAGCGTGGTGTCGCGGACACCGATGAAGTCCGGCATGGTGAGATCGGCACCTGCCAGGTTGACCCCGTTTTTATCATAGACTGCGGAGATGCGGTCCTGGCTGCTGACAAGGTTGCTCAGCGTTCCGATTGCCTTCACCAAGCCGTCGCGTCCCTCCGCGGAGTAGACGTCGCTCAGAAGGACAGCCTCCTCCAGGGTCTGCTGCTCGGTGGCATCGCGCAGGGTCTTGGTCACCGATCCGATGAAGAGCGTCCCGCCAAGGCTCATGAGAACAAGAACGCCTATCGCGACCTTGGCTGAGGTCCGAAAGGAGCTACCGGACATAAGATCAGTGAGGCGCACGTATCCGGTATCCCATGTTGCGGACGGTTTGGATCAGCGCTGTATCGAAGGGCTTGTCGATCTTCTGGCGCAGTTTGCTGATATGGGTCTCCACGACGGTGGTTCCCGGATCGAAGGAAAAATCCCAGATTTTTTCCAGGATCATCGTCTTGCTTACGACCCGGCCCTCGGCCTCCATCAGAAGTTCGAGCAGCGCGAATTCCTTGTTCTGCAGATCGATGACTTGCCCCTGGCGGACCGCGACGCGTCTGAGAAGGTCAAGCTTGAGATCGTGGCAACTGAGCTCCGTCTTCTGGCTGTTCTCTTTCGGACGCCGGGACAGGGCATGAATGCGGGCGAGAAGCTCAGAAAAGTGAAACGGTTTGACGATATAGTCGTCACCGCCTGCCATCAGCCCCTCTACCTTGTCTTCGAGGTCGGAGACCGCGGTCAAAAAAATGACCGGCAGCGAACTTTTTGACGCTCTGAGCGCCTTGACCACAGAAAGCCCGTCGAGGCCAGGCATCATCCTGTCGACGATTGCAAGATCGCAGCTGTTGTAGAGGCAATAGGTCAGCGCTTCGCGACCGTCGCTCACCCAATCGACCGAGAACCCCTGTTCGATGAGACCTTTGCGGATATAGCCCGCCATCGTCTCATCGTCTTCTGCAACCAAAATCTTCATCGCCCGGACTTTCGGTTTGAACACCCTGGCTTGTTGCTGACGAGCAATTGCGCTTTGCCAAGGGTGCCGGAGCGGTAGGTTTTCAAGCGTCGGGCCACTCCAAAAACAATCACTCTCGTTCGGTAAGGGTTGATACCATCCTCAGGAAGAAGCCAGGGCATAACGCGTCCAATTTCCGATGCTTTTCCGGGCATTTGTAACATCGCCACTGGAGTACGGCTATCGTATCCCGGCGGATTTCTTACGTTTTAGCAGACCTGGATGTTAGGCCCGTGGCGTTGCCCCAAACGGGCTTTACGCGTCAGCGTGACGGGCGCAGCACTTTTTCGTTCGATATCGCCGTCAATCCTTGTTGCTCCAGTACCACGCAACGTATTGCTGCTTCCGGTCACGGTCCTTCTCAGCAAGATAGCGCTTGATAGTGCGAACATCCGATTTCTCGCCGGCAAACCAAACGAATGTCTCCCGCGAGGTTTGATCTATTTCCGCTTTCAATCGCTCGACAAGGCTTCCGCTGCCTTCTTGCGGATAGGTAGACCGATGCAGCCATTCGACTGAAACTGGTTCACCGTGGCTGATCGCTTGCTCTTCCCCGGCATCCTCGACTTCGATGATCGCCTTTATCGTGGTACCAACCGGTGCTTCCTCCACCATCCTTGCGATTGCTGGCAAGGCGGTTTCATCGCCAGAAAAGAGGATAGACTTCGCTGCCGGCAAACTGCCACCTCCCGGACCCATCAGCGCCACCCGTTGCCCAGCTTCTACGTCTCGCGCAAAGTCGGCGCCGGGAGTAGCGACGCCAGGCTTCGGATGCTGGAGAAAGTCGATGCTGACGTGGTTGGCCTCTTGATCCACCGAACGTATCGTATAGACGCGCACAAGAAGTTCGTCTTCGCCTTCTGGCCAGCCAATGCGGCCGTTTTCCTGCAGCTTTGGCCAAACCGGTACCCGGCCGACGGGCGGAACGAGCACACGCACATGCATGTCGCCACCGACAAACGGGGTTACATCGTCTACCGCCAGAATGACCCTCCGCATGCGCGGCGTAACAATCTGGGAACCGACAACCGTTGCCTCGTGAAAGCCGGGTGGGCGAACCTTTGGCGCTGGTATTGACCATTCGAGAGTGAACGGTTCATCGCCGGCGAAATAGAACAGGTGCTCGGCAAACATCGTGCGTGTTGCCGCGAGCATTTGGTCGTTCTCTGTTCGAATTTCGATCATCAACCGCTCATCGGCGGTGGTTACATCGATCGCCCAATCCTCAGATCTGAGCGATGCACCTTGCTCCGATGAAACGACGTCGGAGTGCTCAACGAAGTGCTCGCAGATCTCGGCAAGCATTGCGTTGACGTCAGCGGGGTAGGCGACACCGGAAAGGGTGGAGAGGTGTAGTGCGTTCATGATCTTGCCTGCATAAATGGAACGTGACGGGCTTGCATATGATGGCGACCGATCGGGAGCATCATCGGTCGGCCTGATGTCGGATCGAGAAGGATCTGGCTCTCCAGTCCGAAGACGTTTCGAACCAGATCCTGCGTCAGCACAGTTTGGGGCGGGCCTGCCACGAAAGGCCGCCCTTCCAGCATGGCGACAAGGTGGTCCGCGTAACGCGCAGCGAGGTTGAGATCGTGAATGACCATCACGATGGTCGTGCCGCGCATCCGGTTCAGGTCGGTCAAGAGGTCGAGGACATCGATCTGATGGCTCACATCCAGAAATGTGGTCGGCTCATCCAGCAGCAGCACTTCGGTCTGCTGCGCGAGTGCCATCGCAATCCAGACTCGCTGCCTTTGGCCGCCAGACAATTCATCGACGGGTCGGTCTGCCAGTTCCAGGGTTTGCGTCGCCACCAGCGCATCGGCGACGGCGCGGTCGTCGTCTTTGGTCCAGGACGCGAAAAGACCATGATGGGGATGCCGTCCCCGGCTGACCAGATCCATGACCGTAATGCCTTCGGGTGTAATGGGTGATTGCGGCAAAAGCCCTAGCCGCTGTGCAAGCTCTTTCGTTGGCAGCCGGTGGATGGCACGCCCGTCGAGAAGTACCTCGCCCTGTTGCGGCGCGATGAGGCGCGAAAGGGCCTTGAGCAGCGTGGACTTCCCGCAGGCGTTCGCCCCAACAACGGCAGTTATCTGGCCGGAAGGAATAGCGAGGTCCAGACCCTTCAATATCTGCTTCTCACCATAGCCGGCGGACAAGTTTGCGGCCTCGAGGCGGGGATCAGTCATGAGGCAGCTCCTTGGCGGTTGCTTCGAATGATCAGGATGATGAGGTAGGGCGCCCCGAGTGCGCCAGTCACGACACCAACAGGATATCGGCTGGGCAAAAGAAATTGCCCGACAAAGTCACCTGCCAGAACCAGCGCTGCGCCAATCAGTCCGGCGGGAAGGAGGATCGAATGGCGGCGTCCAAATATGCCAGCGGCAATCGGACCTGCCAGAAAGGCAACAAAGGCGATCGGTCCGGTTATGGCAGTGGCTGTTGCAATCAGTCCCACGGCGGAAACGATCACCAGAAGGCGGGTTGATGAGACGTTGACGCCAAGTGCGGTGGCTGTGTCTTCACCGGTTCGCATCACCTCAAGATCACGTGCCTTAACCAGAAGAACGCTGCCAAAAATGAGAAGGGCGAGAAGCAGGGGACCTACCATGTCGAGCTTTGCGCCATTCAGGCTTCCGGTAAGCCATCGCATGGCTTCCTGAAGACTGAAGGCAGGCGCGCGTGAGAGGATATAGACGATCATGCTCTCAAGCATGGCGGAAACACCGATGCCAACAAGAATGAGCCGAGTCCCTGAGACGCCGTTGCGATAGGAAAGGCCATGGACAAGCAGTGCCACTGCGAGGCCTGCCACCACAGCAAAGACGGAGGCGGCAGGACCGCCTATGCCGAGAATGACGATGGAGAAGACAGCCGCCGCACTGGCGCCCGACGTGATGCCGATGATGTCGGGGCTTGCGAGCGGATTACGCAAGAGGGTTTGAAATGCCGCTCCGCCCAACCCGAAACTCATACCTGCGACCAGACCAAGCACTGCGCGCGGCAGCCGCAGCTGGCCGACAGTGAAGCCTGCGCCCGGCACGGTTTCGCCCGCAAGGATGCGGATGACATCTGAAAAAGGGACATATGTTTGGCCAAAGGTGAGGGAGCAGCAAAATCCGGCGAGGATGGCCAGCGCCATGATGGCCAGCAGCACGTGGCGACGTCGAAGGTGGCGGTTCCGGCTCTCTCTGATCGATCCACCAGCAGGCGGGTGGGTGGACGCGTAAATCATAGTTGCTTCACCTTCTGTCGACGGACGATGAAGATAAAGAACGGCGCACCCACCAAAGCGGTCACAACGCCCACTTCCAGTTCGGACGGGCGCGCGGCCAGGCGACCGACAATATCGCTCACTGTCAGAAGGATCGCGCCGCCAAGTGCGGAGAATGGAAGGAGCCAGCGGTAATCCACACCGACCAGAAGCCGGCAGACATGTGGAACCACCAGACCGACAAAACCTATGGGCCCACACACGGCGGTTGCCGCGCCGCATAGTATCACTGCGCCGACTGTCGCGGTAATCCGCGCGACGGCTACGTTTTCTCCGAGCCCGGCAGCGAGTTCGTCGCCAAGTGCGAGCACGTTCAGCTTTCTGGCGGAGAGCAGGCAAAGCGCGAAGCCAATGATCAGAAAGCCATAAACCGGCTCCATGCGCTCGAAAGTCGCCCCGCCAACGCCGCCGATTTGCCAGGAACGGATTCCACCTGCGATATCTGCCCGCGGCAGAACGATGGCGATGACGAGCGAAGAAAAGGCGATGGCTGTTGCCGTGCCCGCCAAGGCCAGTTTCAAAGGCGTGGCGCCTCCGCGCCCCATTGAGCCGATCGTATAGACGAAGATGGAGGTTGCTGCCGCCCCGAAAATCGCCAACCATATGAAACTGTGAGCGGAGCTTATACCGAACCAGGCCACCCCGACGACAACAGCAAGAGAAGCGCCCGTGTTGATTCCCAGAATACCGGGATCGGCCAGGGGATTGCGGGTGATGCCCTGCATCACAGCTCCGGCCAATCCGAGTGAGGCACCCGCAATCAGCGCCAGCACCGTCCGCGGTATTCGCGTCGCCACGGCTGCCCGATCCAGAGTGGACGTGTCCCCCGCAATCGCAGCCAACACCTCGAACGGCGCTACATCACGCGTCCCTACCATAAGAGAAAGGATGGCCACAATGGTCGCGACCACGAGAACCGCGACGAGACATACGAGGTTGGTGTGCCTTGGCAGGGTAGGCGTCGGCTGCTGAATCAAATGCAGCATACGGCGGGCATTCATTCCGTTTTTCTCGCCGCTTCCGCCAGCTTGGCCACATAGGCAGGCAGGACCCAGGTGATGGAAAGAGGCGTAGGGTTGGCTGCCGTGCCGACCGGATCGCGACCCAGAGTCACGATGGCATCGTGTTTGACAGCCGGCATGCGGGCGAGGAGGGGATTGGCCGTCATTGCCTCGACAAGTTGTTTATTGCCGTAGGTGACGATGATATCGACGTCGTCAAACATGTCGATCTGCTCTGCACTGATTGAGCCAGCAAAGCTGCCATTGGACGATGCCTGAGCCACGCTTTTGGGCATGGAGAGACCCAGATCCTTGAAAAAGCGAACCCGTGTATCCTGTGATGTGTAGAAATTGACAATGCTGAGATCGGTAGCGTCGAGATGTGTCACGAACATCGCAGACTTGCCCTTCAACTCCGGATATTTTGCAACCTCTGCTGCGATCTTCTTCTCGATGTCCGAGATCAGTGTCTCGCCTTCTGTGGCCATTCCCAGACCGGCGCTATCGAAACGGATGGTCTCGCGCCAATCGGTAGACCACGGCGCCTGGGGATAGGCAACCACCGGCGCGATCTGGCTCAGTGTCGCGTAGTCGTTTCTGTTCAAGCCGGAATAGGCGGCGAGGATGACATCTGGCTGCGTTTCGGCCACCGCCTCGAAATCGATGCCGTCACCTTCATCGAACAAGCGCGGCGGATTGCCATTGAGCTCTTTAAGGCGCTCCGAAACCCATGGCAGCAGACCGTCACCGTCATCGTCACCGAAATTGGCCGCCGCCATGCCGACGGGGACAATCCCCAGCGCAAGCGGAACTTCGTGATTGGCCCAGGCAACCGTTGCGATGCGGATTGGTTTTTTCGCGATCGTCGTCGTGCCAAGCGCATGTTTGATGTCGAGCGGAAAGCCAGCCGCGTCATCTGCCGCGGTCTGTAGTGCGCTCATGCTGAGGAGCAGGGCTGCAAGCGGCGCGAGTTGATGAAGTTTGATCCGCATGGTCCTGTTCCTTTCTCATTAAGTTGACCGTCAGTCTCAGCTTAAAGTCGGAAGGTCAAGCAATTTGGGCCTCCAGTTGCGTCACCAGGCTTGATTTTCCGGGGGATTTTACAAAAGAGAGATATATACAATACTGGATTTAATTTATCCAGTTAAAGGGCGTTTGACCGGCGCCAGCCTTCCTTCGCATCCCATGTGCGGGTGGCGCGATGTCGGTCGGCTCCAGACGATGACCAGGTCATTGGCGGAGTATCGGAACGCCAATGACTGGATGAAAGCATGATCAGCGCCATTCCCTCCCACAGCAAGACACAACCCCTCCTGCGATATCGCACCGCAACCCTTCTTGGCTGCACGGCAGTCATCGCATTGCTGCCGGCATTCGCATTGGCGCAGGAGACGAACGGCGATGCGACAGTGCTGGAGACAATTACCATCCAGGGAAGTGGCCAGTCGGACAATGACTCCAAGTCAATTGTCGCGGAACGATCAAGTGCCGTCGGCAAGATGCCGGGCGAAATCTTCACCACGCCTGCGACTGTCTCGGTAGTGACCTCCAAGGAAATCGAACAGCGCAAGGCCGATAGCATCGAACAGGTGGTGCAATATACCGCTGGCGTAACCACCGATTACTACGGTTCGGACGAGCGCTACGACTACGTCAAGATTCGCGGCTTTACGCCCTTCACCTATCGCGATGGCCTGATGGTAGGTCGCACCTGGACCGGCGTGAAGGAAGAACCCTATGGCTTTGAGCGGGTGGAAGTGCTGAAGGGTGCCAATTCCACAGGCTTTGGCGTTTCGGATCCGGGTGGTGCAATCAACTATGTGACGAAGAAGCCGCGCAGCGAGCGCTTCGGCGAAATATACGGCACCACGGGCTCTTACGCACACAAGGAGGCGGGCTTCGATTTTGGTGACAACCTGACCGAAGACGATACGCTGTCCTATCGCCTGACGGGAAAATTCGAGCGTTCGGATGGCGAGTTCGACTTCTCGAACAATGATGAGAACTTCGTTCAAGGTGGCCTGACATGGCGGCCGACCGATGCGACCTCACTGACCTTCGTGTTCGACCATCTGGACCGTGATGGCACGCCAAGCAGCGGCGGTCACCCACTCTCCACAGACTTCAACCGCGACCGCTTCTTCGGCGAGCCGTCCTACAACTACGACACGACGAACCGGAACACCTACTCCGTCATGTTGGAGCACGATTTCGGCAATGGTCTGTCGTTTGGTTCCAACGCGCGCTACAGCAAGTCGAGAAACGGCTTTGGCTACACCTACATCTATGACACCTTGGGTGCAGGCGATTCCGCAGATACCATGGTCAAGCGCGACTACTTCGGCAGCGACGGTTCGGCTGAGCATTTCATTACAGACGCCCATTTCCTTTACGAAACCGAGTTTGAGCAGGTTGAAAGCCGCACCTTGGTCGGGGCCGATTACAGCAACTTCAATTCTCGAGGCGCCAACTATTATATTGCTGCACCACAGATTGATTTTGCAAATCCCGTTTTCGCAGGCGGGCCCGGTCCACTGTCGCCCTATAGCAGTTCGAAGAAGGATCAGGTCAATGGCGGGATCTACCTGCAGCAGGACTTGGTTTTCAACGACCGCCTTACCGCAAGCCTCGGGCTACGCAATGACTGGCTGGATCTCGAGGATAAGAACCTCAACAACGGCACAACCGCGAGTGGCTCCTACAGCGAACTCAGCAAGCGCCTCGGCCTGAGCTACAAGTTGACGGACGAACTCGCTGCCTATGTCAGCTACGCAGAATCGGTGGCACCGCCAACTTCTGGAAAAGAACCGACCTATGGCAAGCAATATGAGGCCGGCATCAAATATCGGCCGGATTCAATGCCAGCCCTCATTACGGCTTCCATTTATGATCTGACGCTGGAAAACATCACCACCTACGAGGCTCCTGTTTACCTGCCGAACACGGTGAAAGAGGTCCGCCACCGGGGCTTCGATCTCGAAGGAAAACTCGAGCTCACGTCCAACGTAAACTTGATCGGTGCCTACTCCTACATCGACTCGAAGATTGTGGACACTGGCGCAACCTATAACGGCAAGAGGTTTGCCCAGGTGCCGGAGCATATGGCATCTCTTTGGAGCACCTACACCTTGGAAGGAAGCGGCGAGCGCGGTGACATGACCTTTGGAGCTGGAGCGCGGTTCACCGGCGCCTACTACTTCGACAACGCCAACACGCGCAAATCGAAGGGAGCGGTGGTCTTCGACGCTTCGTTCTCTTACAATATTCGGGAGAACACCAGCTTCCAGCTGAACGTTAACAACGTCTTCGATGAGAAGCACATCGCGAACAACGACGGCGGTGCACTCTACTATAATCCCGGACGCACCATCTACGCGACGCTCCGTCAGACCTGGTAGGCAGTCACAGTCCCGGCGAAAACCACCGGGACTTTCTCACTCTGAAGGGTGTTTACGTCGCCACGCGGCCGGTGTTTCGCCAGTGAGACTGCGAAAGACCTTGGTCAGATGCGCCTGATCTGAGAAACCAAGCTGCGCGCTGATATCGGCGATGCTCACGCTGGTGTCGCTCAGCATGCGTCTGGCAAGATCGATACGCCGTGACAACTGCCACTGCAGCGGAGTCATCTCAGTGGTTTGCTTGAAGACGGTGGCGAACCAACTTTCGGACAGGCCGACGACGTCCGCCATTTCTCGCACGGTTAGACGTCGACCACCGCAATTCGCAAAGTAGGTTGAAAGCCGGTTCAGTTGAGCTTGAGTCAGGCGGCCGCTTGCAGCAGTCTTTTCCTCGTCAGCCGCATGGAGATCAAGGAGGCCGGTTACGATGCTGCCGACCAAATTTTCTGCAAATGCCGGGTGTCTGGCGCTCTCGTCCAGTTCATCGACAACCAGATTGGCGAGACTGATCAAAGGTCCGGCCTCTTTGAACTCAACCGGTCTTTTTGAGACGGCACGAGCAGCAGAAGACCCGACGATTGGAGCGATGTAACGCATCAGGCGATCCTGGTGCAGGTGCAAATCAAGGTGCGAAAAACGATGACGCCGCGTAAACTTCGTCCATAACGGCACGCCGGCAGGTACATAAACCGCGGACGCCAATCCCCGTTCGAAACGATCGAAGCGAGACGATTGATCGGAGACGCGGATATGGCTGCTGACTTCCTTGAAGAACAGCATGATGCGGGGGTCTGGCGAAAGGTAATATCCACTTGCGCCAGCGTGACCTTCAGCCTCCCAGTGCACACCGACGATGCCATCCAGTGAACGCCACCTTGGAGGTGAAACGGCATGGATGCCTTGGATTTCGGTTTGCATTGCGTGAAGATATGTCACCGCACACGCCTTTCAGCCTGTCGCCAAATTCTAAGAACTGGATAAGACGTCACTTCTGGACACAAAAATCCGGCCCGTCAACAAATTATGAGGAGAACTATCAACATATCTTGGGTGACAGAACGCAGGTTATGTCATCCCGGATACTCAGGGGTAGCATTCTAGATCCGGCGAGATGGCCGATGCGCTATCCCTTGCCATTATAGGCTCTCGTGGTCAGTCCGGCGACTTCGTTTGAGAGAGCCGCAGGCTGAGCCGGGCGCTCAAGCCGCGGCCTGAAGCGGTGTTGCTGAGAGTGATCAAGCCGCCGTGGAGGTCGGCGATACGACGCGCGATTGCAAGACCGAGACCTGAACCCGGCTTCGCGTTGCCACGGGCAATCTGGTAGAAGCGTTGGAAGACACGACTACGCTCTTCCTCGGGAATACCCGGCCCTTCATCCTCAACTGCGATAGTTCCTGTCGCCGCCTCCGCTATCGCGCGCACAGTGACGCAATCGCCGTCTGCACTATGGGCGATCGCGTTATCGACAAGGTTGGCGATGATTTCCTTGATAAGAAGTGGATTTCCCGTGACGTTGATGGGATCGTCGGGCGCCTCCAGCACGATATCGATATTGCGGTTGAGAGCTTCAGGTGCTTGCTCTGCCAGGACGTCGGCCGCAAGTCGGCTGAGGTCGACGCGCTGATCGAGATCGACCGTGTCGCTCTTGGAATCGACGCGCGCTAGCACGATCAATTGCTGAAGCATGCGTTGCAGGCGGGTGACGCCGTTCTGCGCTTCGCTCAGTGTTGCGAGAAGATTGTCCTGGCCCGCGGCCTGCCGTTGCAGAAGTTCCAGATGCAGCTTGATGCCCCCTAGTGGCGAGCGCAACTGATGGGAGGCATCGGCAGTAAAATCGCGCACGCCGGCAATCGTTTCATCCAGGCGCTCCATCAATGTATTGATCGCTGAAACAAGATCCACAGCCTCTTCCGGCACCCGCGCGGTATCGATGCGGGCAAAGGGAACAGCGCCGGGGGAAGCCCGCCCCAAAAGCTCCTGACTGATCTCGGTGAGCGGTAGAAGCCCGCGCAGAATGGCCATGTAAGAGAGAATGGCAGCAGCACTGAGGAGGACGGCCTCGAAAAGGACGAGGACCACCAGCATCCGTGCTTCCATATTGAGACGGCTGTTAAGGGTCTCTGCCATTCTGAAGGTAAGGGGCTGCCCAAAGCCCTCAATGATGCGGCGCGTTATCGCAACGCGCACCTGGTTGTTATCCAGATCGGCCGGCACATGCACAATTCGGTCGAGTGGTGCGGTTCCCGTGTCCAGTGCGCAAAGATCCCGATCGCCGCGCTGAAAGCCGCCGCCATCTGAAATACAATAGGCAAATGTATCATTCGCATCGTCGCGCAAGATTTCGATAGCGCCCTGTACCAGCGTGTTGTCGAGATGCGCCGGACCCTGCGCGGTTGCGCGGTCGATGATGGAGACGAGTGCTGCATCGAGCAGCCGATCCTGTGTCAGGCTGACAACGCTGTGGATTAAAAAGGCGCCACCGATGCCAAAGACAATCGCCAGCACCGCAACCGGCAGCACCATGTTTTGCAGAAGGCGCCGACGAATGGACGGCGTCGCGCTCGCATTCATTCACTCAACCTCAAGAATATAGCCGACCCCGCGAATTGTACGGATGTTGGGGCCGTGTGGCTCAAGCTTCTTGCGCAAGCGGCCGAGATGCAGCTCCACAGCGTTAGGCGTGAGTGCATCGTCGAAGTTCGAAATCGCCGAGGCAAGACGCTCCTTCTGCACCACCTGCCCAGCGCGGCTGAGAAGAAGGACGAGGACTGAATATTCTCGTGGACGCAGGAAGAGCGTGCGTCCCGCGAGCGTTACCGTGTTGGAATTGCGATCGATAGAAAGCGCTCCGCAGCTGAGGATCGGGCTCGGCTGATTTTGGCCGCGTCGGACGAGCGAGCGAACACGTGCCTCGAATTCCTCAAGCGCGAAAGGTTTGGTAAGATAGTCGTCTGCTCCAACGTCAAGCCCGGCGACCCGGTCGGGAATAGCGTCGCGCGCCGTCAGGATCATCACGGGCGTTGACGAACCAGCTTGCCGCAGTGCCTTCAGCACCGTGAGCCCGTCCATTCCCGGCAAACCGAGGTCAAGTACGACGAGCGCATAATCTTCCTCAAGGGCCGCAGCGAGCCCGTCTCGGCCATTGCTGACACGATCGACCGCGTAGCCGGCGCCCACGAGCGCCGAAACGATCCCGCGCGCCAATGACGGGTCATCCTCCACAATGAGGACCCGCATGCCTTCCTCCCTGGTCATAATCTGCTTCGGCCTAGATCAAGCATGGAGGACGGGTGTGGGACAAGACAATTTCTTGCCGCCCGGGCGCCGTGACAGGATGGTGACAGGAATTCCGATGTAAGCGGTTAGACATCAGTATGGTCAAGCTTCAGGTTGGAGCCCCGCCGTCGCCAAGCGACGTGGACTATTACGACTGATGCACGGCCGTTCGCATGAAGACCGGAGGACCCCAGACGGGGTGAGTCTCATGCAAAGGGAGAAAAATATGACAGCAATTACACGCTCATCCCGCGTCGGCACCGTATTGCGCGTAACTAGCGGCAATTTCCTCGAGATGTTCGACTTTTTCCTCGTCGGCATCTATGCCAGCAATATTGCCAAGACCTTTTTTCCGTCGAACAATGAAGTTGCATCACTGATGCTGACCTTCATGACCTTCGGTGCAGGTTTCCTGATGCGACCGCTCGGTGCGATCTTTCTCGGGGCCTATATCGACAAGATCGGCCGTCGCCAGGGCCTTATCGTCACGCTGTGCATCATGGCGCTCGGTACCGTGCTCATCGCCTTCGTGCCCAGTGTCCAGACAATAGGTCTCTTCGCACCGCTTCTCGTTCTCGTTGGCCGCCTGCTACAGGGCTTCTCGGCGGGCGTGGAACTCGGTGGAGTCTCAGTCTATCTTTCGGAGATGGCAACGCCCGGCAAAAAAGGCTTCTACGTATCCTGGCAGTCTGGCAGCCAGCAGGTTGCCATCATGGTCGCGGCCCTGCTGGGCTACGCGTTGAATTCTCTGATGCCGCAGAGCACAATGTCGGAATGGGGTTGGCGGATACCCTTCTTCATTGGCTGCGGCATCGTTCCGTTCCTGTTCTATGTTCGGCGATCGCTTGAAGAGACGCAGGAGTTTGCGGCCCGTCAACATCGCCCCACAATGACGCAGGTATACCAAACGCTGGCGGCCAACTGGGGGATTGTCCTGCTCGGTATGCTGATGGTCGTTATGACGACGGTGTCCTTCTATGCCATCACCGTTTACACGCCGACTTTCGGTAAGACCGTCCTGAAGCTCTCGGAAACCGACAGTCTTCTCGTAACGTTCTGCGTGGCCTTGTCGAATTTTTTCTGGCTGCCGGTCATGGGCTCCGTTTCTGATCGGATCGGTCGAAAGCCTGTCCTCGTGGTCTTTTCGGCGCTCGCGCTGGTGACAGCTTATCCGGTGATCGCCTGGCTCGTAGCCGCACCGAGCTTCGAACGCATGCTGATCGCCGAACTCTGGCTCAGCTTCCTTTATGCCAGCTACAACGGCGCCATGGTGGTTGCGCTAACGGAGATCGTGCCGCCGATCGTGCGGACAGCGGGCTTCTCGCTGGCCTATTCGCTGGCAACCGCGATCTTCGGGGGCTTTACGCCAGCCATCGCCACCTACCTCATTGAGGAGACTGGCGACAAGGCGGCACCGGGTTATTGGCTTGCCTTTGCAGGCGGCTGCGGTCTGGTGGCGACACTTCTCGTCTATCGTAAGGTGACGGACGGCGCACGACCCAGCGCCATGACCGCCAAAGCGTGACGGGCGAAATCGCAAGAGGCCATGTCCGCGCTTTGTTTTCATCAGTCCATTTCGCTGAAATTAAGTTTCAGCAGGGGGTTCTAGATAGAAACGCTTGAGAGCCGTCGTCTTCGCATTTCAGATCAGCGCGGCTGCAAACGCAACCGCGGGGATCATTCCTAAACGTCCGTTATATGGTGTTCACCTGGTGCAGCAAGGGAACCCTATTTGCATGCCAGACTTTACCGGTGCACCATTAAGGGAGTTACCAAATGGCATTCATCGAAGCAAAAGATGGGACTAAACTGCACGTCAAGGATATGGGCCAAGGTCGCCCGGTAATCCTCATCCACGGTTGGCCGCTAACCGGTGATATGTTCGAGTACCAGACCGTTGCCCTTTTGGAATCGGGCTTTCGTGTCATCACCTATGATCGTCGTGGTTTTGGCCAGTCGGGACATCCCGCGAGCGGCTACACATACGACACCTTCGCCGACGACCTCGCCGCCGTCATCGATGGCCTTGAACTCCAAAACGTCAGCCTTGTAGGCTTTTCCATGGGTGGCGGCGAAATAGCCCGTTATCTCTCTCGCCATGGCGCGTCGAAAGTGTCGAAAGCCGTCCTCGTTGCGTCCGTTGCCGGCTATCTTCTAAAGGACGAGAGCAACCCTGACGGTGTCGATGCCAGCGTGTTTGAAGGCATGAAAAAAGACATTCGCAAAGACAGGTTCGACTTCCTGCAAAGCTTTGCCAAGACCTTTTATGGTGTCGGCCTGGTGACCCGCCCAGTCAGCCAGGGAGTCCTGGACTGGTCTTTCGTTCTCGGAGTGATGGCAAGCCCGAAGGCCACGATCGATTGCGTTGACGCCTTTGCCAAGACCGACTTCCGTCCCGATTTTGCAGCGTTTACAATCCCCACGCTGGTGATCCACGGTACGGGTGACAAGACAGTTCCTATCGATCCAACAGGTCGGGCCGCTGCGAATGGTATCGCCGGAGCAAAACTCATCGAGTATGACGGAGAACCCCACGGCCTGTTTGCGACAGTACCTGACCGCTTGAACCAAGACCTGATCGAGTTTCTTGCCTGATTTCGCAGGGTGGGCGGATGGTATGATCTGCCCACCTCATCTATCGTCCGACCTCATTCCTACAGATACACGAAAACTTTGATACCCTCATGCGAGGTTTGACGACACGCGTTGAGCCGCATGTTTGTCGGCCGTTAAAATTCGCCCTAGATTGATTTCGTATGGTGGGAAATTAACTTCGTCGTTCTCTGGAACATCGCCCAATCGCTTTCGTTCTCCCACGCCTATTATAAGGCTCTAAAGGGAGAGAACGAGATGGCGACAGCCGAAAAATCGAGCAAGGAAAATAAGTCTTCGAGAACCGCCGCTAAAAAGACCGCGCGCGCCTCTGGGACCAAAAGTGCTGCTGCGAGCTCAGACGCGCGCAAGAAGCGTGCACAGGCTGTGGCAAGCAAGTCTGCCGCCAAGAAAGCGACGAGCGTCTCCGCGAAGGACGACAAAAGTCTTTCTGACCTTTTCGAGCACGCGCTCGGCGACATTTATTACGCTGAGAAAAAGATCTACAAGTCTTTGCCAAAGATGATTAAGGCAGCGGATCACCCTGAGCTGGTGCAAGCACTGACGTCTCATCGCGAAGAAACTGCCGGTCAGATTGAGAAGCTTGAGGCAATTTTTGAGCTCCTGGGCAAGCGCGCTAAGGCTGAAAAGTGCGACGCTATCGACGGAATTCTGGAAGAGAGTGAAAGCCTCTTGGAGGATTTTGGCTCGAGTGTTGCCGCAGACGCAGCAATCATCTTCAGCTGTCAGGCGATCGAGCACTACGAGATTACCCGTTATGGTTCGATGCGCGCCTTCGCAGACGCGCTTGGCATGGATGAGGCCAAGCAGCACATCGATGACATTCTCGCTCAGGAAAAAGCCGCTGACGCGAGCCTCACGGAACTTGCCGAAGACTCGGTGAATGCCGCCGCAAGCGACTACGACGAAGAGTAATCTCGTCACTCCAACAACGAAGGCTGGTCCGCATTCAGTGCGACCAGCCTTCTTCGTCATCTTCCAACACATGAGCAAGAAGGCCCAGTATTAATCGGTCTTTCGCCTTCTCTTCGCCACCGGTTCCGCCAGACGGCGCCATTGAAATGGTTGCAGCCCTTCGAATGGAGGAGGGGCATCTGTGCGCCAACAGCGATATCAACAATTTATCAAACGATGACAGAAATTTAAAGTAATTTTCTGCAAAGTTACGTGAAGGTTGCTTCTGATTTTTCTCCCCCGTGGGAGACGTGCATGCGGATCAACGGTCCGGCCAGGTCCATGCTGGGGGCTCGACGTTCCCAACGATCGTTTCGCCGTTTTCCTTCTCCAGTGCCAGCATCTGCGCCCCATGGTGGGAGAGCGCATCAACCAGGGACCTGGCATGGCTCACGACGATGACCTGACTGCGCTTGCTGGCCGATGCAATCATGCGTGCAAGTGGTTCCAACAAGCTCGGATGCAGGCTGCCTTCTGGCTCGTTCAATACCATCAGTTCTGGAGGGCGCGGCGTGTGAAGGGCTGTTGCCAGTGCGATATAACGCAAGGTTCCGTCCGAAAGTTCTGAGGCATCGAGAGGGCGGAGAAGCCCCCGTTGACGCATAGACAGACGAAACAGACCGTCGGCAGCACCGATTTCGACGGACGACCCGGCGAAGGCATCCTCGATCGCTTCGTCGAACGCCGGTCCATTGCCGATCTCCCGCACGGTCTGAATGGCGGGCGCCAGGTCCGCACCATCGGACGCGAGCGCGACCGTGCGCGTTCCGATCCGAGGACTGCGCGCCGGAGCGTCTCGATCAATCCGGAAGTGGTCGTAAAAGCGCCAAGCCCGCATGCGTTCGCGAAGAAGAAGGAGTTCGACCGCATCGGTCGGGTCAGCGGCGCGCATCATCATGCTCTCAAAAGGCGCAAGGTCAGTGACGACCGGCCGCAGGAGACCATTTCTGTCCTGCACCAGAACAGAGGCATTGCTTCTCCGGGCAATGGCATTGTGCCTCGACAGCCTCTCGCCGACCCAGACAGCTTCCGCCTTAACGACCGGATCGTGCCCGAACAGCGACACTTCCTCCCGGCTGGCGCCAGGACCGGGGATAGGAAGACCCAGATCGATTGCATAGCCGTAGTCCTCGGACGCAAAGCCAAGACGAAGTGAAACGGGACCGGCGCCGATGTTGCCTTGCATAGGTGACCGCCCTGATCGCATTGCAACCGAGTAGCCTGATCCTCCTGCCCACATGGTCGATCGCAGACCACCCTCCGCGGCGAGGGAAGCAATTGCTTGACCCTGCGCAACGTCCGCAAGCAGACGTAGTGAACGATATAGGCTCGACTTTCCGCTTCCGTTTGCGCCCGTTACCACATTCAATCGTTCGAGCGGAAGGACAAGACTGCGAAGTGAACGATAGCCGGATACAGCAAGGGTAATAAGTGCCATGGATGATTTGTAGCATAAAAGAGGTTTGGTTGCATGGGCGTTCACTTCGCTATCAACATGGACGCTTCGGGACACAAGTAGCCCTACGAACGGCTTGGTCGCCTCCATTTTTGGTTAGCGCGCTGCCCGAAGGTCGAGCGCTCGATGCCACGGGCTTCTTTGCTGCTCTTCTCCATCATGCTCATGATAGCATGATCGTCATCTGTCGGACTGGCCCGGCGCGATGGAAATACGGCCCCAGGAGAACAGCGTCCCCGAAGGCACGAAGGTGATAAGCCGATCGAGCAACGGATCAGGTAGCGGGAAGACAAAGGAAACTATTACCGACGAGGCTGGACGAACAAGGGCGGGCCGTGGACGGAGTGCTTGCAGAATTGGCGCCGTTATCGCATGACGCGGAGGTTGCGTGTTCGACACATAAAAGCGGAGATTGAGCGGCATTTTTCAATTTTTGGCTTTAAAGTTATTGCGGGTTCATTCGTTGATGCTATTCCTGCGTGCAGCTGATTCTGTGTTGGGGATTATGGATGAAGAAGATCGTTCCTGTGCTTCTTTTGGCCTTGCTGAGTGCTTGTGCAAGACCGTCTGATGGTCCCACTGCAGGAAACATTAGGTCAGCAACTCTCCCAAATACCAACGAGAAGATTGCGGTCATCGATCTTGCGAATGCTCCTGCTTCGACATCGAACGCAAGTATCATGTCTTACTCTGCTGGCCCCGGTCTCGCAGCATTGCGGAACACAGGGTATAACGCTCAGCGTCTGAGGCGCGGAGACGTCGTCGATATCACCGTGCTCGATACGGGCGAAGATGGTCTTTTCTCGTCCACGCAGAGCAAGACGCTCAACCTTGGTCGATTCACCGTAGACCAAAACGGCAACGTCAATCTGCCATTCGTGGGTAGACAGAGGGTGATCGACTCCACGCCAGAGGGACTGCAGAACCAGGTTGTTGCAGGATTGAAGGGATCTGCCGTTAATCCGCAGGCGGTCGTGACAGTCGTCGACAAGCCGACAAGTGCTGTGATGGTCAGCGGGGCGGTCAAGACACCAGGCAAGATCGCTTTGACGGCGCGACAGGAACGGGTTCTCGATGCGATCAGCCAAGCGGGTGGCCCGGCAGTGGCGCCGGGGGCTGCGACGGTGACGATCGTTCGCGGTCAGCAGAGAGCAAGCGCAACCCTTGATCGGGTGATGCGTGAAGATCGACAGAATGTTCGTTTGTCGCCTGACGATCAAATCATGATTGACGGGGACGCATCCAGTTTTACGGCACTTGGCGCGTTCAAGAGCGCGGGCGAATTTCAATTCGAAACCGGCAAGTTGACGCTTGCCCAGGCGGTTGGTCGTGCAGGTGGTCTTCTTGATGATCGCGCCGACTCGCGCAATGTCTATGTCTTCCGCACTGAAGAGGTGCCGCTCCGCTCGGTCGGTCCGACTGCGTCCAAGGAACGTGCTGAAATTCTAACGCAGAAACGCCCTGTGATTTACCGTGTGAACATGCGTGACGCTTCCAGCATTGCGCTGATGCAGATGTTCCAGATGCAGAAGGGTGATGTTCTCTATGCCAGCAACGCGCCGCTTGTTGATGCCGCCAAGCTGTTGACGGTGTTCCAGAAGAGCGTACCGACAGCAGCAGCGCCTCAGCCGGGAAGCGCGAACTGAGCACGTTAGGCTAACCAGCCGGAAGGCGACAGCGCCGACTTTTAGCCTGATATAATGTCCAGAATCTCCCGAGCGCTTTGCGGTCGGTCTTCTGGACGCAACTGGCAGCATTGCTTTATCAATTCGCTCCAGATTGACCTCGGCGCATTTATTTTGCTTGCGAGCTTTTCGGCCAGCTTTCCAATGGCATAGATATCGTGAGAGGGATGGGCTTCCTCCCCTTGCAACTGCTCGGGGGCGGAGAATTCTGGCGATCCCGCGCGCTTTATGCCGATATCTCGATGCTTGGATCCTATCGGAATGGCGATGCCGAAGTCTCCAAGTAGCGACTGTTCGAAATCGTCTCCATGCAGGAAAATGTTGTTCGGTGTCACGTCACAGTGAACAAGCCCCTCTCGATGTATCGTGTCGAGTGCAAGGAGAACGCTTCTCACGATCGTTGAGGCTTCTTGTTCATTGAGCAGTTGCTCTTGTGATAGAGAAGCAAGCGTGAGCGGACGCCATGGCATTACTAATCCCGGTCTGCCGTCCTCTAGACGCAACAATGCTGATGTCTCGAGGATGTTGGGATGCCTGAAACGCAGTCCCATTTCTGCCTCTCGACGCAGAGATTGTGCAATAACAATGTCGTCGCGACAAGTTGGTCGCAGCGTCTTGAGCGCGTGCGACGTGCCGAGATCGATATGGCGCAGATGCAGGACTTCTGTGCGTTCGCTCGTGAAGGTGACCGTCTCGACAAGGAAGGTGTTTGCGATCCGGCCGAAGTTTTGCGCGTTGATCGTGGATGCGTTTCGGTCGAGCGCGTTGCGGATCTGGTCGAGCAATTCCAACGCATCCTGGGGTGGGCGCAGGCCTTCGTTCCCCTGCTGAATGGCGCGCCAGAGATCGGCATAACGCTGCGCTACCAGGCCCTGATCATTGCTGCTATCTCGGCACACGGTCGTGCCCAATCACGATGGCGCTGATATTGTCTCTTGCGGTCTCGATCAGCGCTTCCTGTATGAGCGCTTCGGCGCAGTCCTCGATCTTGGTTTCGGAGAGAAGTTCAGCGACCACGCGTTCCTTCAGTTGCTGGACGAGCGGAAAACTGCACAGCAGTAACCTGTCGCTCCACCCCCAGTTTTCCCGAATAATGTCGGGCCGGAATTGCTGCGAGTGCCCGATATATTGCGCCAAAGTTCTTTTCATTCCGACAATCACGTGGTCGCGTGTCAGCGGATGCATGGTTCCATCCCTCAAAAGATAGGCTCGCGCATCGCCCGACCACAAGACGGCGATCGTCTGATTGAAGATCGATGCCGCAACGACGCTTGCTCCCGGACGCAAAGCGCCTTCGCCGACCTGTCGGGACAGAAGGAGGCTGTTGACAGTACCGAGTTTCCCTCTGACCGTCTGTGGATCGACACTATGCTCGCTGCCTGCTGTCACATCGGCAAGAAGGTTTACGGTCAGCCGGGCTGCTTCGGCTGCCGCGTGGCCTTCTCCTATGCCGTCCGCGATGGCAAAGAGCGGAGGTTGACTGGATACGAAGAGCGAGTCCGCGTTGGCCGACAGTTTCGTGCCGGCATGCGTAGCATAGCTGTAGATGATCGAGGTCGACGTAACAGTTTTCGCTGCAAGCGGGAGAGCAACCGGCGCTTTGGGCGCAAGTGCCGGGGACTTGGCCGCGCCCACTTGCTGGTGCTTTTCGGAGTGAGGGGCAGGCTCTGGCGGAAGCTTGTTATCCTGGAAAAGCTTGATGAAATCTGCCGTGCCAGGCCTGCCGTCCAGCTTCACGCCCTTCGGGCGGCGGGTTTCCGCATCGATCTGCCACCAGAGGCTCGTCGGTTTGTCGCGGTTGTGTGTCGGAACTGGAGCATCATCGTCCTCCTTGGGTTTGGGGAGGCGAAGCCGCTTGATCGCTGTGGTGAAGCGGTGCATGTCGAAATCTTCGGCCATCGAGGTTTCAGCCAAAGCCTCTGCAGCCATGAACCAGGTTTCGTCAAGATAAAGCGTTCTTGGGTGCAGTCGAAATGTGGTAAGTTGCGCCAGAACCACCAGCGGATATCTTCGACCGACGCGGTCCCGGCTCGGTAGCAAGACGCCGACATAGGCGGCATCGCCCCACACGCCGATCTCGGAGATAAATCGCGTCGGCGGCGCGTTGGAAAAAACGGAGGACCAACGCGCACCGTATTGGTCGGCGCATGCGTGCATGCCAGCTCTTAGCCACTCATCCAGTCTTGTTATGAACTCACGGTCCAGGCCCTCGGAAATGAAATCTCCGTGGCTTGGTACTTTGCCGAAAAAGCCGATACGGTCGCTGTCCGACGCCGCAACGGCCGGCTTTGGATCTGGCTTAGTCATCAGCCAGGCGTGATCTGTCTTCGGTTGTTGCCGTCATTGCGCATGAAGTTCCTCTCCTTGATTGGTCTTCTCACCTCTGGTCAAAATTGCGTCGGGCAGGAAAATTGCGACAGCGCATCCAACCTGAAGGGGTTAAGGACAGATCCGAACTGAATGTCGAACTCCGCGGTCTGCCCTTCATTTTCGAAGCGCGCCCGGAGGATGTCGCCCGTCTGGGCCTCGATTGTCGCATTATCGAACAGCCGGAAGGGAGACCAATCGCCATTTTCGGTCTTCGCCTGCTGCCAGCCGCCTGGCTGAAATGCGATGCGAGACAGGTTGGCGGAATTCTCCTGAGAAGGCCAGTGGATCGATTTTGCCTGGATTGGACCGTGGTAATAAACCACCCGTTCCCCTTCAATTTCCAGCATGACAGCACTGGACTGCTCGCTGAGCGAGACCGGCTTCACATTGATCGAAACGACCGGCACCTCGCTGCCATTCGGGAAAAATGCCCGAGAAATTTTGTCGGCATTTTCGAACTGGGCGATGGCTTCACTGGGAATCCCCGCCGAGCCAAACGTGCCCTTCCAGCTCCACGGCGCCGTCGTCTTGTCGACGAAGGGCTCCATCCGCTGCTTGAAGAAAGTCTGGAAGACACCCTTCGGTCCGAAAAGCCTGGTAAAGTCCGCCATCGCCACATCTCTCGAGGATGCCCGGTCAAATGGGTATCGTCCGGCAACGACCGACGAGCACAGCGACGCAGAGTCCGAAGCCCAAAGATCGGCGATGCGGCTGCGGGCGGATTTCACCGCAAGTGATCCCACATCTGCCGCAATGCCAGCGATCCAGACGTCCAGCGGGGCAGGCAGTTGCCGCGCCTGTTGCAGCAGGTCCTGATTGGACTTGGTCAATTGACTGTCAACATCGAAGACCTTCGCCACCTCGTCCGAGGTGGTGGAAGAGCGTGCCAGCTGTTCGTTGAGTGTCTTCAGATTGGCGAGAAGTTGTTCGGATGGAGTACCGGCTGTCTTGTTCTCTGCCGACTGTGCGTCCGCTACCGAGGCCGCAGATTTTTCAGCCAGCATATCGCGCAGCCGTGCATAGGGATCGACGGCATTGACCGTCGCGGAAAGGATCGTCGCCGTTGCGTCGCCATCGGCAGTGGAGGCGAGCGTGGTAAGGTTCGCGCCGGCATTCGGCCGTAGATCGGTTGCATCGGCAATGGACTTGGCTGCCTCCACGACGATATTCCGGTCGTTTGCCAAAATCCGCGTGGTCTCGACGGCATCACCCAGCGTTTGCGATGGCTTCACCCGGATGTCCGAGAGCACATCCGCCCAGCGCTTTTCAAAGCGGTCGAAGTAGATCTGCAATGCGGCCTCAGCCACCTGTTCCACAGTCGCGCCACGCACGGCGTCATCCGAGCCTCGAACCCAGGCTTCGGAGAGCGCCACGCGCGAGGCATAGGCTACTTGCGGGATTACCACATTGCGATAGCCATCCGCCGTGAACAGACCTTCGATGCCGTCCACCATGGGTGTCTTGCTGCGGCGCTCGAAGGCGCGCTCTCCGAGCGGCCCGAAAGCTGCGGCTGGTGTCCACTCCGGCAGAGCCCGCGCTTGCGGCAAGCCTGCGAGGATGTCGTAGGCACGTGCGCTGACGCCCTGGTCCTTGATCGTCTCACGTGCCTTCGCAATCAATCGGGCATCGAGTTCGATGGGAGCGAGATTCCCATTGGCGAGGGCGCGGGCATGGTCATTAAGGGAGGCGCGCGCTGCCGCTCTCCCGTCGCCAGGATAAAGAGAAGCAAACATGTCTTCAGCCTGCACCGTCATGAAATCGCGATCCAGACCGCCAATCCCGCCCAGCATGCCGTACAGTTTCAGCGAATTGAACGTTCGCGTGACATCCTTCTCGTCCTCCAACTGCTTCTGCAATTGCACGATCATGCGCGGCAGAAGAAGGGCGTTGAGGGCGCGTTGATAGGCATCCCTCTGGCGTCCGGCGATCTTGTCCTTCTGATCGAGGCCAAAGCTGATATTCCACAGACGGTCCTTGGAAAAGCCAGAGCTGGCATCCCGCAGATTGTCCAAAGCGGGCATGATGCGCAGAAAATCCGCGTCGGACACATCCCGCACGGGAATGCCCTGCACCAGCCGTTCATAGGTGTCGAGCTTCTGATCCGCTTCGGCAAGCGCCTGGGTGTTTGAGTAATAGGTACTGATCCAACCGGTAAAGACGATCGCGGCGACAATTGCTGCTGCACCATAGGCCAGACGCCGAACCAGATGCTGGCGCCCCGACAGGCGCTTGTCGCGCATGACGAGCGCTGCTTCCGGGAAGATAACATCCTTGAACAGGCGTGACAGGAAGTAGCTTCGTCGCGTCCGCGTCGTTGCGATGTCCGTCTCTTCTTGGGTGCCCGAAGCAAAATAGACGCCGCGCAGAAGCGGTGCCTCGATGAGGGGGGAACTGGCACAAAGTTCATTTAATGCCTCGTGCAAGCGATCCTTCAACTTGGCAAGTTCTGCCGGGAAGCGGAAGATGCGCCCGCGGATCTCTGTATTCTGCTCCTGCTGCAGCCGCTCGATGAGCATGGCATCCACACGCTGTTGAAGAAGCTCGAATTCTTCAAGGAAGCGTTGGGGCAGAGACTGGGACGTGTAGCTCTCGTCCAGCTTGAAGGTCGTGCCCCATACCTGCTGGCGGTCAGTCTTGTTGAAGCCATCGAAGAATTCGACGAAACCATCCAGAAGGTCGGCCTTGGTCAGCACGAGATAAACAGGGACGCGCGCATGGAGATATTCGTCGAGCTCGGACAGGCGCTGGCGCAGCGAACGAAGTTCCTGCCGCTGTTCTTCCGGATCGCGGGTCAGAAGATCGTGGATCGATAGCGTCACCAATGCGCCGTTGATCGGCTGCGAACGGCGGTAGCGACGAAGCAGATTGAGGAACCCCTCCCAGCCGGCTTTTGAAGACCCATCCAGATCATCCTGCGTCGTATAGCGACCGGCGGTGTCGATCAGGATCGCTTCGTCGGAGAACCACCAATTGCAGTTTCGCGTTCCGCCAACGCCCCGGACCGCGTTTTCTCCAATTGCGTCACCCAAGGGAAATTGCAGGCCGGAATTTGTCAGTGCCGTGGTCTTGCCTGAGCCCGGAGCACCAAAGATCACATACCAAGGGAGATCGTAGATATAGCCGAAGCGCTTTTTGGTGATGCGGCGTAGAAGCGCCAGCGCTTCCTTAAGCCGCGTCTGGATTTCGCCGACTTCTGCGTTGCGATTGGCCAACGCCTCCTGCTCGAGACTGTCGATCAGTTCCTTGTCCTGTTTGCGGGCGCGCAAAAGAGCAATGGTGATATATACGACCCAGATGAGGAGAATGACGCCGATGGCGATAAGCCGCGCCTGCGTCGTGCCGAACGGTTTGAAATTGCCGAAGGCGACAAGATAGCCGTAGAACCAGATGACGACGCAAAGGGCAATGGCCCACAGAAGCGAGATGAAGCGACGCCCGACGAGCGAGGCATAGCTTTCGACATAAGCCCGGATTGTATAAAAGTAACTCAGCGGATTCATTGCTGGGCTCCTGGCTGCTGTCCCGGTGTCGTGGTGATGGTTGGCGAGAGAATGCCGGCGTCGCTCAGTTTCTCGTCTGGATTGGTCAGCACCATGATTTCAGTGCGGCGGTTCATCTCCCGTCCCTCGGACGTATTGTTGTCCGCGATCGGATCGCTGTCTGCGCGTCCCTCGGTCAGGATTGCTTCCGGGCCGGTAAATTGGGCAAGAAGATCGCCGACGGCTTTTGCGCGCGCTTCGGATAGGTGCCAGTTGGACGGGAACTGAACGGTTTTGATTGGCACATTATCCGTGTAGCCGATGACCACGGCGCGGAATTTCTCGGCCGACAATGCCCCGCCGATGCGCTGGATTAGATCGCGGAACTTCGGGCTCACCTCGGCGCTGCCCGTCTCGAAGAGGCCGGAATTGTTGATGCGAACTCTCAGACGTCCGTTCACTTCGGCCAGCGTCACCAGCTTCTGCTGGACTTCCGGCTCGAGGAACTCCATCAGCTTTTGAAGCCGAGTTGGCTCAGGCGGCTTTATCACTGGCGGTGCTTCGGCGACCTTCGGTGCTTCCTCCTTAGCTTGAGGCGGTTCGGGCGGGGCAGCCGGTGCTGCAATCAGCACGCTCGGTGTTTGGGTTGGCGGCAGCTTGGCGAGGCGTTCGAATGTCGCATCGGAGGCGTCGTTGAGTGACAGCGTGAAGAAGAGATAGCCAAGTGCAAAGGCGAGTGCCAAAAGCGAAAGCAAGGTCCACAGCGCCGACATGGTTTTCAAGGGCGTATGCCGGGCTTCCACGCCCTGCCAGTGGGGGGAAAGTTCGCGTTCGAACACGCCATATTGGCCGATCAGTGTCTTATAGAGACTGTCACGGATGCGGGCGAGTTCCAGTGCGCCTTTGGGAGAAACACGGGTGCGTCCTTCGAATGCAAGCGAAAGGCACAGATAGATCAGCAGCAGCAGGTCCTTGTTGGCGCCAGGCGACTGATGGAAATGATCCAGAATATCGAAGACCCGATCGCCGCCCGTCACGTCGTTGTGGAAGGTGGAGACGAGGCCTGAGCGCGCCCAGCCAGCCCTGACACCCCAGGGCTTGCTGAGGATCACGTCGTCCACCGTGGCGCAGACGACATAGTGGGCGGCTCTGGCACGTTCAGGGCTGATCCGAGCAGACGCAAGGTCGCGTTCATAGCGCGTAATGGCTTCGAGGCAAGCGCGGCGTAGATGGTCCGGATCCGGCTGCACATCGCTGAAACGAAGCACGTGGGCAAGGTTGAGCAGCGGCGCGGCAGATTGCACCAGTGTCGGCACCTCCTCTCCGCCGAAACGGAAGTTCGACAGCAGAGAATCGATCGGCAATGCGCCCTTTTCGCCGTGCGGTCGCTCGACCGGGTCGGTGGGCTCGATGATGTCGTCAAGCAACGCCGCCATATTGCGGGAATTCTGGTTGCGTTGACGGCTTTCCTCGGTAATTTCCACCACCGTCGGCAGATCCTGCCATGAGGAGGACTTTTGGTCACTCATTCGCGTAACGCCCACATTTCCATCTCAAGTCCGGGGAAATCGCCTGCCAGATGCAGAGCGATTGCGCCGGATGTCTCGAGTTGTTTCCACAAGGGTGCCTTGGTATCGATTTCGAAATAGATGGTACCGGAGCGATAAGGGAGCTGGCGTGGCAGGACCGGCAGCGAGCGCACCGGAATACCGGGCAGCGCAACATTGACCAGCTCCGAGATCCGCTCGACCGGCCCGACCTTGATCTGCGCTGGCAGCCGGCGGCGAATGTCTTCTGCTGGCATGTCGGCCCGCACCGCAAGCACGAAGCCTGCATCGCGGAGAAGCCCGCGGTCGTGGATCGTTCCAACCCGTACGCCATGGCGACGCTCGACGAGCTCGATTGCGACGGCGGCCTGTTCGAGTACCGCAGAGAGCGATGCTCGCAGGTCATCGAAGACAGCGGCAAAACTGGCTTTCAGATCGTCATGGCGGTAGGGCAGAAAATCCGTGGCGCGCTTCTTCTCCGTTGTGAAGGTGGCAAGCTCGCCGGCGAGCTGGAGGCACTCTTCGTAGAAGCGGATCGGATGCATACGCGTGGCGTTAGCCGCAAGATGGGCCAGCAGCGGATCGGCGCGATTCAGGATTTGCAGTAGAAAGTAATCGCCGACTTCCGCTGTGCCACGGATCGTTGGGTCGCCGATCCGTTCGGAGATTGCCTGGGCGCGATGGCGAACGATGCCGAGAAGCTCCGTCATCAACTCATTCAGGCGGGATGACGCTGCGCAATTGAGGCTAGGCGGGATAAAATCTGGATCAAGAATGACGGCACGATCGGATCGCACTTCGATGACGCGCGCCAGTCCTATCAGATCATAGCCGGAGACATCGTCGCCGGTCTTGAGGAATTTCAGGCTGAGGCGACCGACATCGATCGGCGCGACGAAATCGGTATCCACATTGGCGTCCGTCGCCTCGTAGCTCGAGGCGACGAAACGAACACTGTTGGTCTCAGGCCTCGGAATCGATGACATATCGGCCTTACCGGGTCGGCGGGCCGGAAGCGCCAGATAGAGGGTGGCGTTCTTGACCGTCTCGTCCAATTCCAGGGGAGGAGGAAGGTCGGTATCTCCCGGAGCTTCGAATGGTGTGCCGTCAGGTAGTATCCCTCGAATATTCGAAAGCGCGAACTGGCCGATCGCAAGCGCGCTGCGGTCCACGCCGACTTCCGCGATGCCCCAAGGATAGGCTGAAAGGTTGCGCGTCGTGTTGCGCACCAATCGCTCGGTCCAGCGATCGGACTGCTGGAAATGTTGAACGCGAAGGAACATTCCTTCGCTCCAGGCAACGCGATTCTCATGCCTCATCTTGCTTGCTCATCCCCTGATACTGTGATTTTTTGCTCGTCGTATCGTCCAGCTCCATGGCCTCTCCAAGCGCGGCGCGCTGTAGGAATTGCCGGACCGACAACTGGCGTCCGTTTTCTTCGAATTGCTTTTTGTAGAAGGCCCAATAGTCTGGTCCGGAAAGTATGCCTCGCCAGTCTTTGCGCTCGATCTTTGAGCGTAGATCGTTGCCGAGATCGGCTTTCGCCTCCAACAATCTCGGTTCCAGCCTTTGCGTGGAGACACGCATCAGATTGTCGAGTGAGATTGAAAGAAGTCTCTGTTGTCGCACCAGTGTCTCGAGCCGTGCAGCCACACTGGTATGTTCCACATGGCCATCCAGCTCATCCTCAATGCCGAGGGCTGCGAGGCTGTCTGCACACGCCTTCTCCAGTTGTGAGATGAGTTCAGTGAGACCGCTGTCGGACGGTAAGGCAACGGATTCCACGGGTTCGGCACCGAGCACCTGATCAGGCTCGGTAAAAATGGTGTCGAAGTCGTCACGCGTTGGGGTGACGGGCCGTGAGACCTTGACCGGAGTGTTCAGAGCATCCGTATGCTCGTGCCTGCTGCTTTCCGCCGGCGCTTCATTCCAATCGTCCGGCAGGATGGCTCCAATGCCCGTAGACGAGGGCGGCCCGCTCCAGCCGATCTCCACATTGCGGGAGATCGATTTCCCCTTTTTGGGGACATTGTAATTGATGTCATCCTGCCAGTCGTCATTGGCGATAGCGTTACCAAGCACTCCGCTGGCCGAGCGCCCCGCCGGCGCGATATCGGAAAGAATGGCGGAGATCGTCAATTGTTCGTCGCTGACCCTCAACGCCTGGTCAGGATCGCCGAAATCCATGTCCGGTTCGCCCATAATGGCGACTTCGAAGGTTTGGCTGCCGATATCGATCCGCGAGCCGTTATTTAAGGGCGCCGATTGGCCTTCGAGCAGCAATCGACCATCGACCATTGTGCCATTCGCGCTCTGATCGATGATGGAGAAGCGCTGCCCCTCGCGGATCAGGGTGCAGTGAAGCTTGGAGACGCGCCGTTCGCCATCAACGATTTGCCAGTCGCAGTCGTTGGATCGGCCGAGCATGCGCTTGCCGTGTTCGAAACTCCAGCGCGACGGCTGGAAGCGGCCATCCGGTTGCTTTTCCTTCAGCACCAGTTTCATGCTTTAGCCCCCAAACGATCGAGCGCAATACCCTCGCGTTCGGTCACGATCGCATCCGCGCTGTCTTTGTCCGCAGGTGCTATGCGCGCCCAGCTATTCCAGCCAAGCCGTGCGGGCGTATCTGACTGGCCGAGCTGACAGAAGGGGATATCTTCTTTTCTCAGGATCACCTGCACATCGAATTCGAGTGCGCTGCCGGTGAAAAGCCGCGTCAACGCGAAGATTTCCGAGAGACGGTGGGAGCCGGGCGAAAGCGCCAGATAATCGGCGTAGCCGACCGGCCCGATGACGATCCGGAAACCGCCGGCGAAATCCTCAATACTGCTTCCGGCTGTCGTGTTCTGCCCCAAAAGGAGCCCGCCGTGCTGGCCCAACTGGCTCTGCTCATGGCTTGGGATCGATACCCACCGGCGCCGGAACTGTTTGACCTTAACAGGTAGCCCCGTGAACTCACAAAGTATCGAGGTCAGCCCCGTTGCATTTCTGGTGCGGTTAGCAAGCAGGCCGCTGAAGCGAAGCAACACATCCTGCTTCACGCCGGCTTTTTGTGCGGTACCCATTGTGCCGAAGCCCGTCAGGGACAGTAGCGTCCTGCGAAATGCACTTGCTTTGTGATTGTCCGACCAGCGAAGTCCGCGTGCCAGCCGGTATTTTTCCGTCGCAGAAACAAAGAGTTCACTGAAACGGGTAGCAAATAGGTTGAAGAAGCTGGCAAGCGCCTTGGAGCGATTGCGCTCTTCTCGCTGAAGGAGTTCATTATAGGCGGGAGGCAATGAGCCGAGCGGTCCGACGATAGGAGCAAGTGCGGAGCGCAGGTCCGCATCCGCACCCTTTTTGCGGAAGCCACCGACGAAAGCCGTGATAGGGCTCGTCCCGCCGTGCGCGCCGACAGTCAGTTTCTCGGCGTCGGCGATGTGCTGTGCCACACGAAACGCCGTGGATGGATCGAAACGACCGGGATCGCGGCTGAGGAGCGTTTCCTGTTTTTGCTTGAGGCTTTCTGCTTGGGTTTGCATGGGCTCTCCTAAAGCAGCGGGCGATCTGCCGCGCGCGCAGGCCATCGGGCAATCGGCTCGGAATGGCCACGCATGGTCACGGTCAGGCGCGTAAAGCTGTTGATGGAGGTATAGAGACCAAAGAAATGGTTGAGAACATTGGCAAAGACATAGGCTGCTGCCCTGTCGATCAGCGATGGATCGAACTCTACCGTGACATCCGTTCCCGGCACCATAGCGGAACCAAGTCGCGCGTGGGAATTTTGCGCCTCGACGTTGGAAATTGAATCGACCAGCTGACGCGTTTCGGGCGAATCCCGAAAGGCATAGAGCGACAGAATGTCTTTTAGCGGCGCGCCACCATTGTCGAACAGAGAGAGATGGTTCAGCAGGAGGTGAGAGATCAGGCGCCATTCGCGAGCGGTCCGCTCGTTCATGCGGATGGCGGGTGTCGGCGGCATCAGCGCGTTGATCGATTGAACTGCCTCGTTACCGGCAGAGAGTTGCAAGTAGGGGTGTCCGCCGCCGAAGGGCAACTGGCTCGGCAGCTCGCGGTTGATGCACAGCGTATCGACACTGGCGACAATATCGATTGGCCCTAGCGGTCCGCGCTTCTCGTCGACAAAGGCAATATCGGTGTCGGAAGAAGCATCATCCTCATCGAAGCGGCGGTAGGTTTGCCAGAAGACATTCGAACCGTTGCTTTTCTGCGTACGGCCAAAGAACGGTGATGTCTTCTCGACCTGCCCGTCGCGGGTTGTGAGTTGAACACTCTCAACCGAGTAGATTTCGCGCGTGCGCTGACGGCGCGCGTCGGGCAAGAGGCGATACTCCGTCCTCGTCCCGTCTAGGCTCAAAGGCTCGCAGCTTTGCTGAAAGAGATTGATGACTGGCGATGCGTTCAGCACCAGATCCTTGGCTGAGACCATGCGCTCAAGCCTAGCATCTGCGGTCTTCAAATAGATGTAGAGCTCGCAGTCGCCACCGGGCCAGCGGTCGAGCCCGTCAATGTCGATGAACAGGAACTTTTGCGGTAGCGCAAAGAATTCCGTGAGGAGACGGTAACCATCAAAGCTGTTTGGGGGATAGGGCAGCATGGCTTGGTCGCGCGCAAAGCCGGAAGGTTTTAGATTGTTCGCAGGAAGGAAAACCGCCTGCGGATCATCCGCATGGCGTGCCAGCGCCAGTCCGACGCAATTATTGGCGAGCAATTCATAGAGCGCTGTCGCTTGTTGCCAGGCCGAGGAAATGAACAGTTGTAGCTTCGCGAGCCCCATTTCCTGAAATGTAGAGGGCCTCGGAGAGGTGGTACGCAGTGAGATCCGCAAGCAGCTCGCTGCACCTGCCGACGCGGTTGAAAACGGCGCATCGATAGGTTGGCCGGAAAGCGTTGCTCCAGAGATGGCAAGAGGCGTGATTTCAACATCCTGCGTGGTGCGGAAGCGGCAGCTTTCGCCATTAATGGGCTCTGCCAGAATCTCACTATGGCGCGCGAGCCTCTGAACCGTCGCAAGTGTAGCGCCTGGCTCGAACTGCACGACACTCATGGACGGCAGCGGCGCCAAATAATGGGGGTAAAGCGTTTCGAGCAGACTGTCGGAAAGCTCAGGAAATTCATCATCCAGCTTTTGACGCACGCGCGCGGCGGAATAGGCAAAGCTTTGGATCAAGCGCTCGACATGAGGATCGTCGGCGACATCTCCTGTCATGCGCAACCGTCCGGCGATTTTGGGAAAGGCCGCCGCAAAGCGTGATGCCCGCTTTCTCAGCGCATAAAGCTCATCATTGTATTTATCGAGAAAACCATCAGCCATTGGTGGTCTCCACGAGGAAACGCTGTGTCGATGGATCTATCTTCGATTCAAAGCTGATCGGAGGCATCCCCTCATGCAGCCGAAACGTTGCCTGGATCCTCATGCGCAAGGCGCGCTCGCCCTCCATACGGTTCTTTAGGATCGTAACCCGTACATCGGAGAGGCGGGTCTCGAACATGGAGATGCGACGCTCGATGCTTTGCGCAAGCTTATCCTTGGAGGCATCCGTCACAAGATTCGCCGACAAGACGCCGTCCATGCCATAGGAAACCAGTGCGTCATTAAGTTCTTTAAGCGCGCCCGGTGGGCCCGAGGGATTTCGGCGGGTGTTGAGAAGTGCCTCAAGGTCGCGGCGTATCACTTCACGCATCTCCCTAACTTGATCCGAGAGGCTGACAAGCGGATCGGCCTCCATGTCGGGCGCATCGTCCAGCAGCCTGTCCAGCAAGGAGCGGGATAGGGTTCTCTGCTTCGGCCGATATTGCTCCAGCGGATCAACCACGCGCGGATTTCCTTTCACTTGCCTGGGGTGCCGCGGAAATTCTTGTGATCTCGTGGAATGGCACGAGGTCGTCGCCGATCAACAGGCATCTCTGACCCTCACCCGTGACAAGTGGGCTGCTTTCCTCGTCCCAGCGTGTCTCTCGGCCAAGCAGCAGAACAGCCGCCTTGTCCGTCCCGTGATAGATCGCGGGCAAAAGCACCGATGCCACGGCGCCATCCTTGAGCGTCAGCTCGCCATCGCGATAAGCGAGGTCGCGCGGACGCGTCATCGGCCCGATCGTGAGAGTTTCAATGCGGTCAAACCCGATCCACAGATACCTGCCACCATTGGTCAGAACTTCAAGTGCATGCGGAACACGATCGTCAAGGTCACGGATATCACTGGCCTTTTTGCCATTGACGACGATCGATACGTCGCCTCGTTTCTCATCCAGCTCGCTCAAGGCGTCAGCGGCTTCGATAATGTTGCTCTCACGTGCGGCGATATTCGCCTTGATCGCCAGTTGATCGAGTTCACTTGGTCCGCCAGGGAATTCCGGTACGGCGGCGTTTTCGAACCATGCGTCCCGCGCCGCCATGGCGCGCAACTGCTGGCGCAACAGCGAAAATCCGACACTGTCCTGCGGCGAGAAGGTCGCAGCCAGGTTACACTGCGCGTCGGCCTTTTCGTAATCGCGGACCAGAATTAAAAGATCGATGTAGAGGTGTCTGGCCTCCTTGTCGGACGGTGACGATTTGACCTGATTCCTCGCGAGTTCAAGGGCGGTCGCGACCTGGTTCTCGTCAAGAAGATCGGAAATGTCGGCGCGCAATGTCATGCGGAGATCCTCTTAGGCTCGGCCGGTGTCCACGATGGGGACGCAGACGGTACCGCCGTCTCGGCGATCAGATGGAAGCTGGTGGAAACATCATCCAGCTGGAAGTGCGGCTGGATACGCACGGTACAGGAGAAACTTCCGGGTTTGCCGGGGATCTCGAAGACGCTGATGCCAGCCGAGCGAAGTGGGTAACGTGTTCTCAGCGCCACCTCAGCATCATCGTTCCCGAGCGTGTAGGATGACAGCCAGGTTTCGAGTTTGCGTTCGATCGCGGTTGCGTCGCTAAGTTGACCGATATCGTCACGCATGATGACTTTGAGATAATGCGAGAAGCGGGAGGCACAGAGCACATATTGCAGCATGGCGGCAATACGGGCGTTCTGTCGTGCGCTTTCGCTTGAGTAATGCCCTGGCGCATGCAGCGATTGGTTGGCATTGAAGATTGCCACGCTGGACAAATACGTGGTGGAGATAGGGACGAGTCCGAGATCGGAAAATTGCTGCTCCTGGCCCGTCGACAGTTGCACCTCGACCGGTGGCTGCGCGGAGAGCCCATTGCTTTCCAGCCCGAAGTCCAGTGGTGGCAGTTGATAGGGGGAGAGCATTCCTCCATCAACCGTGTCCTGCGTGACACCACGGATGTCGGCAAACCAGCCGCTATCGATGAAGTTTCGCACGACGACCGTGCCGAAGGCGAAGGCTGGATTGCCCCACAGAAGTGTCGTGCCGTCTTCGGCGATATGTTCCTGGAACGGGAAGGGATCGCTGCGGCGTCGCGAAAAAGGCCGATAGGGCGATCGCAACAGAATGCGCGGGGCGACGAGGCCGATGAAGCGGGAGTCGTCACGGGCACGCAGCGCGTTCCATCTCAGCCGGGATTTTTCCTGTCGAAGCCAGGAAAAATCATGGACCCTGCTCATCTCTGAGAAATCCTGCAATCCGACGGCTTCGGGAGAACCGGCGGCGATGAAGGGGCAGAAGGCAGCGGCTGCGACCATGCCGATCTGCGAAAGTGCCGTCACGCAGTCGACACCGTCCCTGGTATCCGGCGAGAAGGCGTAATCTCCGATCAACAGGCCGATCGGTTCGCCACCCGGCATGCCGAATTCCCGGTTGTAGACGATCTCGAACAATTGGCTCTGGTCGAAGTCGGTTGCTTTTTCGAGGTTGCGGGCAAGCTCCCTCCAGCTGGCATTCAACAGCTTGACCTTTACCTCATCGCTGCGCGATGCCTCACGCACGATCATGGCAAGCCCGCGCCATCTCGCTTCCATCGCTTGGAACTCGCGATGGTGCAAAATCGCATTGACCTGCTCGTTCAGCGCCTCGTCAATAAAGGCGATGAGCTGATCGACCAGACTGCGGGTGTCCGTGAAGGACCTTGGCGCCATGAGCAACGCTCCGAGGAATGCTGTGGACATATGGCAGGCATATGTCCAGCATGGTTCAGTTCTTGGACGGAATGCGAGCGACCATGCGAAGCGAGGTCGTGAGTTCTTCCATCTGCAACCATGGGCGCATCCACGCCACCGCGTTATAGGCACCCGGTTTGCCTGGAACTTCCTGAACGGTCACCTTTGCCTCACGCAGCGGATATTTGGCACGGCTCTCCTCGCCCGCCTGCTCGTTGGCATTGACGTAATTGGAAATCCAGCGATTGAGCCAGACTTCACAATCGGAAGCTTCCATGAAGGAGCCGATCTTGTCGCGACCCATGACCTTGAGATAATGGGCGAAACGAGAGGTCGCCATGATATAGGGCAGGCGAGCCGACACGGCGGCATTGGCAGTTGCCTCCGGCCGGTCGTAAAGCTTCGGCTTATGGGCCGTCTGGGCGCCAAAGAACACGGCATAATCAGTGTTCTTGTAGTGGCAGAGCGGCAGGAAGCCGAGCTTGCCGAGTTCGGCATCGCGACGGTCGGTAATGCCGACTTCGGTCGGGCATTTGAGGTCCAGATCGCCGTCATCACTGGAGAACACATGCATGGGCAGATTTTCAACCTTGCCGCCATTTTCCGCACCGCGGATTGCCGTGCACCAGCCATGCTTGGCAAAAGCATCGGTCAGCTTGGTCCCCATGACGTAAGCGGCATTCATCCAGCAGTATTCGTCGTGTTTCAGGTCGCCATTCGGCGCTCCTCTTGTTTCGTCGTAGTTGAACTCGTCAACCGGGTTGGTCTTTGGGCCATAGGGCATGCGCGCCAGCACACGGGGCAGGGCGAGCGTCACGAAGCGGGAATCGTCGCTTTCGCGGAAGCTGCGCCATTTTGCATATTCCACCGTGTCGAAAATCTTTTCGAGATCACGTGGACGCGCGAGATCGCGATAATCCTCGAAGCCGAACATTCGCGGGCTTGCTGCCGAGATGAAGGGTGCGAACGCCGCAGCCGCAATGGCGGACACACCTTGAAGCGTTTGGACATCATCAAAAGAGTTGTCAAACTCGTAGTCGCCGATGATGGCGCCGATCGGCTCGCCGCCCGGCGTACCGAACTCGTCTTCATAGATCGATTTGAAGAGGCGGGACTGATCGAACTCCACTGCCTTTTCCAGGTCGCGGGAGATTTCCCGTTTACCGGCATTCATCACGCGGATCTTGAGATTTACGCTCGTCTCGGAATTCTTGACGAGGTAGTTCAGCCCGCGCCAAGTCCCCTCCAGTTTGGCAAATTCCGGTGCCTGCATGATTGCCGCTAATTGCTCCGAAATTGTTTTGTCGAGTTCGGCAATCGCGTGATTTAGCGTGACCGTCAGGTTGCGGTCGTATTTGACCGTTCCCTTCAAGGCTTGGTCGGTCAGTGTGCGCAGCAGATTTTGCGCGCGGTCCGGTTCGGTTTGCCTGGTGGCGGCAACGACTTTGGACAGCAGTCCGTGGTCTTCGGCGGTTGTGGCCTGTGTCTCGTTTTTCAGCAGGCTTTCGGCGCTCATATCTCAATCCTTCCACTTGCGGCCGGTGCCGCCGCTTGAACCGTTCAAATCCCCGGTCGTGGGGCTGTTCGAAAATTCTGATGGCGCGCGATTACTCAGCAGCACCGTTCTTTTCCTTCAGTTCCGAAACCAGCTTTGCCAGGTCTGTCTTGTTCTGCAGGATGTCTTCCAGCATGCGCTCAAGATCTTCGGAGCGATCGGCCTTTGACAGGAGATCGCGAAGTTCGTTTCTGGCATCCAGAAGCGCCTTTAGTGCCGGCACCTGTTGAACAATGGAGCCGGGTTCGAAGTCTTCCATGCTTTCGAACTTCAGATTGACCTGAATGTCGCTACCATCCTTCTCTAACGTGTTGGGGACCGAGATATTCAGGCCGGGCGTCATGCGACGCATCACCTCGTCAAAATTATCCCGATCGACCTGGACAAACTTGCGCTCGCCAAAAGGTTTGAGTGGCTGAGTGGGATTGCCCGAAAAGTCGCCGAGGACGCCCACGACGAAGGGCAACTCCTTGACCACCATGGCGCCTTCCGTTTCCACCTCATATTTGATGTGGACGCGCGGCTTACGAACTCGCTCCAGCTTTTCATGAACACTTGCCATCTAGACCTCCTTCATGCGTATCCGCATGGTTGATTGAGAAGAGCACAGCATCTGTACCCGGTTCATTGGTTCCCATTGCTCTCGCCGCCAGGCTTGATGCCTGCTGCGGTGAGGACAGCATTGCGGGCCTGAGCTTCGGGAAGAAGTTCGGCGAGCAGTTCTGAAAAATCCATGCGCCCCCTGCGAACCAATGTCTCGATTGCCAACGAAATTGGTGAATGCGGTTCAGTTCGACGGAAATAACGCGCAACCAGAAGAAGAGTTTCAAACGCCTCATCGCGAGACCCAATGCCCTCTGGGTTGAGAGAAGGCGAGGGGCGTGTTGCGATGGGGGTGGATGCATCATCGTTGATTGCCGCGGGCTCCGTCCCATCGATCTGGGTTTGATCTGCATCGCGGCCACCAAGAGCACGGATAGCGGCTGCCGCTTCGATCAGCACATTGCGGATATTAGAGCTTGGCGGCGCGTACTGACCGCAACGCTCCGTCAAAAGCCGCATCAACCGGTCGAAGATCGAAAGGCAGCCATTCACCTCCGCGAGATGGGCCGTCATCGCGGCGCTCCCTGCCTCCGTGGCGGCCCGATAAAGCTCTTCTTTGAGCGCCGTTTCATTTGGTCGCTGAGCAAGCTGAAAGTCCCACAGGCTGTTTTCGCCAAACTTTTTTCCCGGAACGAGGGACGTGAGCCGCAACGGTTGAACGAGTGAGCCCTCGCTCCCGATGCCGTTTAATCCGGCAAAGGGAGCAAACTTGTCTTCCTCGCTATCGTCGTCGATCGAATAAATATTTTCCCAATGGTTGTGAAAAATATGCTCGCATATCTCGTAAACCTGACGCAAACCGGCGAAGCCCTCGAGCCTGAGCTTTGCTTCCATCAGCCAGGCCAAGATCTCGACATCGAGGCTTTCCGAATATATAATCTGCAATCCAAGATTGTTTACGTTCTCCCAGTTATTGGAGACTTTCAAAACCTCTTGAGGCGATACAGTACGTTCTTCTGCACGCGCTTGGTTTCTTTCGTCCTTTATCTTGTAATATAGTTCACGAGTTCTCGTATTGACGCGAATATTTTCTTCGCAATCTCCCGAAAACTCTAAAGTACCTATGTCCGATGTCGCGTCCAAATGCAGTTTTTCCTCTAGTAAATGTAATAGTTTTATGACGCCATCTTCCGTAACGTAAGGATATTCATCAATCAGACTTTAGACAGACTTCTTCAAAATGTGTCTAAATTGCGGCATCTACGTTTTAAGCTGCGAAATAAAAAAATCAACTTCTGGCTAGACAAGCCGGTTTCATCATCTTAATTGTACTACGCAACGTTGTGGATTGACCAAGGGCAGGAGGCACTTTGCATGTCGCATATCGATCTCAATCGCCTCATCGGAGCGCTTGAGCCTGAGCTGCGCGTAGCCTTGGAAGCTGCTGCTTCGGTTGCAGTGAGGATGGGTCACCGTTACGTCGATGTTCCTCACTGGCTGAAATCGGTTGCAGAATCTGAGAAGTTTGTTGGTGTCCTCGACGAGTTGAGTATTCCGCGTCAGAGTTTTCTGGCGGAGATTGATCGTAGCCTTGAGGATGCCGTCGTCGGCAATGGAGAGGATCTCTCGCTGTCGCAGAACGTGCTCGCAGCGGGTCGAGAAGCTTGGCTGCTAGCGTCGCTCGAGGCTGGCCGTAAGCACGTCGTGCTGGCCGATCTTCTTTTGGCACTCGACGAGGAGGAATCCCTTAGAACCCTCGTTCGGTCCACTTTACCATCTTTAAAAAGCATGGATCGCAACGCTCTTCAGAGACTGCGGAGCGTTGAGGATGACGCTCACACAGGCAAGGCAGAGCTGCTTGAGGACGGTAAGGTGCGCTCTGCCGAGCAGAACGAGTTCCTGCGTCTCTATACCCAGGACATGACCGCTGATGCACGCGGTGGCCGGATTGATCCGGTCATCGGGCGTGATGATGAGCTGCGCCAGATTGTGGATATCCTAACGCGGCGCAGGCAGAACAATCCCATCCTTGTTGGCGAGGCGGGCGTTGGAAAGACGGCTGTGGCGGAAGCCCTCGCACTTGAGATTGTTTCCGGCAATGTCCCCGAAAAACTGAAGAACGTCAGGCTGCTGACGCTTGATCTTTCGCTCCTTCAGGCAGGAGCGGGCGTCAAAGGCGAATTTGAGCGTCGGCTCCACGGCGTGATCGACGCGGTCAAGAAATCGGTTGAGCCAATCATCCTATTCATCGACGAAGCGCATGGGCTCATTGGCGCCGGCGGTGCTGCAGGACAAGGCGATGCAGCCAATATTCTCAAGCCCGCGCTTGCGCGTGGAGAGGTGAGAACGATTGCCGCTACTACGTGGAGCGAATTCAAGAAGTATTTCGAGAAAGACGCTGCCTTGACCCGGCGTTTCCAACCCGTGCATGTTCGCGAGCCGGATGAAGCGACAGCAATCCGCATGTTGAGAGGTGTGGCGGACACTTTCGTCAAACATCATGACGTTATTGTTCGAGACGATGCGATCGTTGCGGCGGTGCAGCTCTCAGCGCGTTATCTGCCTGCGCGTCAGCTCCCCGACAAGGCGGTCAGCCTGCTGGATACGGCCGCAGCGGCGGTTTCTCTCGCCCGGCAAACCTTGCCGGAGAAGCTGCGCGCCCTGACAAGCGAGCGTAGCCTTCTCATGATTGAGCTGGATTGGCTGAAGCGTGAACCAGCCAGTGATGAATTGGCAGCGCGTATGGTAGCGATAGAGGAGACGATCGCTTCTGTCGGGCAGCAAATCGACGAATTGCAGGCGCGCTATGATCTTGAGATGCGGGAACTCCTTGCATCGGAAGAACCAGATAAGAAGCTGACCCAGTCGAACGTCGCGCCTCTAAGGCTTGCCTCTTTGAAGTCAGAGGCCGATAAACTTGTCCCCACCGTGGTCGACCGTGAGGTCATAGCATCGGTGGTATCGCGTTGGACCGGCATTCCGCTTGGCAAGCTGCTTGCAGACCAGATCGACAGTGCGCGAACACTCGATGATCGGATGAAGCTGCGGGTCATTGGACAAGACGCGGCAATCAATAGAATTGCCGACGCCATGCGTGCTGCCCGCGCAGGATTATCCGATCCACGACGTCCCCCTGCGGTTTTCTTCCTGGTCGGCATGTCCGGTACCGGCAAGACGGAGACAGCTTTGTCACTGGCCGATCTCCTCTACGGCGGCAGCAACCACCTCACGACCATCAACATGTCTGAGTTCAAAGAGGAGCACAAAGTCTCGCTGCTCCTCGGCTCGCCTCCCGGCTATGTGGGATATGGTGAGGGAGGTGTGCTGACAGAGGCCGTGAGACGTCGTCCTTTTGGCGTTCTTCTGCTCGACGAAATCGACAAGGCGCATGCGGGTGTTCAGGATATCTTCTACCAGGTCTTCGACAAAGGTGTTCTTCGAGACGGCGAAGGCCGCGATGTGGATTTTAAGAACACGACAATCGTTTTGACCGCCAATACCGGATCGGAATTGTTGTCGGCGCTTGCTGCGGATCCTGAGACGATGCCCGAAGGCGAGGCCCTGGAAGCGCTGCTGATGCCGGAACTGACGAAGCAGTTCAAGCCAGCCTTTCTTGGTCGCACGATCATTCTGCCATTCATGCCCTTGGGAGCCGAACAGCTCTCAAGGATTGTCGACATTCAGATCGAAAAAATCCGCGATCGGGTCAGGGCGACCTACGGCGCGGAGTTGTCGCTCTCCGAAACGGCGCGGGCGGCATTGGTCAATAAGGCGGACTCCAGCGACATCGGAGCGCGCGCAATCGAAATCATGATGGGCAAGGATCTCCTGCCACCCCTTTCCAGCTTCTTCCTTGAGAGGGTTGTTGCCGGTGAAAAGGTAGGGATGGTCACTGTCGATTTTGACGGTAGGCGGTTCGGCGTTCATGCCGAAGCGGCTGGGGAAACGGGCGATTTCACTTCGGCAGATACTGCCGGGGTGGATGAAGTTGTCGCATCCAAAGGGGCAACCCGGCGTGTGCGGCGTCAGGTCGAAAGGTAACAGGGCCTCGGAGCAAGAGGTCGTTTCAAACAGGAGCTTACAGCATGCCAATTTATCTGCAGTTGGACGGTATTCAGGGTGATGCGACTCATCAGGAACATCGCAAGTGGATGGACATCGAAGCCATCCACTGGAATGTGACGCGAAACATGAACACCGCTGCGGGCTCTGCAGCAAATCGAGAAGCATCCGAGCCCACCATTTCGGAAGTCATTCTCACGAAGGTCAGCGACTCCTCCTCCACCAAGCTGTTTCAAGAAGCATGCGCTGGCCGCCAGGGTAAAACTGCTACCATTCATTTGGTAACGACTGGGGATCCCGGCAATACCTATATTCAGTATCTCCTTACCAATACGCTGATCGCCAGCTATTCGGTCGATTCCAGCGGTGACCGTCCCGTCGAGACGATCAAGCTGAACTTCACGAAGATCGAAGTGAAGTATACGCCTGCAGACGAAAACAACTCGCCGCAGTCTCCAATGATCGCATCTTACGATCTGGCAACGACCAAGGCCGCCTGAGGAAACTGATCCGGTGCCCTTTCACAGGGCGCCGGATCACCCCCATTCGTGCTCTGCGGACCAATAGCGCTGAAGCGCTGATGGAGCCGCGTATATCGGTTGTACCGTTCACAAGGGAGGCGTCTTGAATGCCCAATTTTTCCGTTTCTACAGATAATTTTATTGTCCGGCCGGTTCGGCAAGATGAGGTCGTAGCCCCTCAAAAAATGGGTAGGGGACCAGATCTCTCCTATATGAGCCTCCCGGACGGCCCTAGACAATTTAATCAGCGGGCCGCAGTTGGCGGGGCTGCTGCTGCCGTCTTCAGCCAGGCTGCAGCTGCTCTGAACGAAGGTGCGATTTCCGTGTGGTTGCGGAAGTGGATACGGGCCAATGAAGCAAAGATTAGCCAGGCTCTCCTTCAGCATGGGCACAGCGCATTCGCCCTTCAAGTAAACTATGCTGTTGCAAACTCTTTCGGCAATCAGATGTTCTTGTCGAGGGATATATATCTTCTTGGCACTGCGCCCACGACAAAGGAGATTGGGACCGTTCTCACCTCGGACGTGATGTTTGGGCCCAAAGCGGATGCAATTCCAAACAACGCGACGAAATTCAAATACGCTTATCTCGTAGGGGAACGTCGTTGACGGACGCTACCGCAGTGTTTGAGCAAATTGTGTGAGCTCGTTCGATGGCGAACAGGCAGTTCCAGGTATTGGAAGCAGGGTTGAGCCGCCTTGCTTCACAACAGGTCATAGTGAAAGCCACAGTCCATGCGTGTCGCTTCTCATTTGATTGATCGCGGAGAGAGACCATGACCGACCAGCCCTCATCGTCTGATTTTATCCAGGCGAGCCGCGTTCTGAAGGTCAAGTCCCCGCTGGGTGAAGACCAGCTTCTCCCCGAACGCATGGTGATCCAGGAAGGCGTATCACAACTCTTCGAGATCAACCTCAGCGTCCGCGCCAAGAAGGAGTCAGTCAAGCCCGAGGAATTGATCGGCCGTCTGGTCGATGTCTCTGTGGAGGTGCAACAGGGCGATGGCGAAGAAGGAAGCGGAGTGCGCCGGCCATTCAACGGTCTTGTGACGGAGCTGCATGAAGGCCCGCCCATCACCCGCGGCCTGCGCTCCTACGCCTTGACCATCCGCCCGCAAATGTGGCTGCTCTCGCGCCGCTCCGACTGCCGCATATGGATGGACAAGACGGTGGTTGAGATTGCCGAGACGTTGTTTTCCGAACACGGCATTCCAGCACCCGATACATCCGGCATCATCACACCGCCGCCACCGCAGCATTACAGCGTTCAATGGAACGAAACGGACCTCGATTACCTCCTGCGCCGGTTCGAGGAGGACGGGCTGTTTTACTGGTTCAGCCACGAGGATGGCTCCCACAAGCTGCATGTGGCCGATAGCGCCAATGGTTGGCTTGGGCCATCTCCTTCCGCTCAAGGTGAAGGCAGGGTGAGGCTGGCGCAGGGCTCGTCGGATCGCAACCACATCAATGACTGGGCGCGCCGCTTCTCCTACGTGCCGGGCCAGCGTGCCGGTGCCGACTGGAACTTTGAGACACCTTCGATGGTGCCGGGCACCATGACGCCGTCCTTGGTGCAGATGCCGGATGCGACCAAGCGCGAGCTTTACGAGTATCCTTCCCGGATCAAGACGGTGGCAGAAGCCGAACGCGCTCAGAAGCTTCGAACCCAGGCCATCGAAGCCGACCACGACCGCGTCTTCGGCGCATCCACCTCCCGCATCCTCGAAGCCGGACGGCGCTTTACGCCTTATGAAGTAGCCCATCCCGAGCATGATTATGAAGAGCATGTGATCATCAAGGCGACCCACACCATCGTCGATCGCTCCTATGAGACAAACGGCAACGAACCGGAATACCGCAACAGCTTTGAGGCCATCCCGTCGCGCGTGCCGCTGACCCCGCACCGGACAACCAAGCGCCCCCGGATCGAGGGCACGCAGGTGGCGATCGTTGCAGGCCCGGCGGGAGAGGAAATCCACCCGGACCAATATGGCCGCATCAAGCTATGGTTCCCATGGGACCGCAAGGCGAAGAAGGATGGGACCGATACGTGCTGGGTGCGGGTGGGACAGAGCTGGGCAGGTTCCGCTTGGGGCGGACAGACTATCCCTCGTATAGGCATGGAGGTGATGGTGGCCTTCGTCGATGGCGATCCGGATCGACCACTTGTCACCGGTGTCGTCCCCAACCCCGCCAATGGCGTCCCTTACGAGCTTCCCGCTAACAAAACGCGCATGGTGCTGCGCTCTAATACCCATAAGGGCACCGGCTTTAACGAACTGTCCTTCGAGGACGAGGCAGGCAAGGAGCAGCTTTTTCTGCATGCGCAAAAGGATCATGATGTCCACGTGCTGAACGACACCCGCGAGCGGGTGGAACACGATCGCCATCAGCATGTGGCAAATGACAAGACGGGCTTTGTTGGTGGCGACTATGAGCAGGTGGTCGCCGGCAACGTGTCGATTGCGGTGGGACAGAACAAGCTGACCGAATATCTTCTTTCTCGCACGATGAACATGTTCGGCAATTTCTCAGATTTCATGCAGAAGATGCGGATTCCCGATCCGTTCAACTTCGCCAAAGGCAACTATCAAATGTTTATTGAGAAGAACAAATCAGAGATCGTCCATGGTGGCAGCTCTGAAATCGTGGGCGTTGCGAAATCAATAATCGTCGGGAATCTTTTTCAGACCACCGTTGGGAAGAAAATGAGTTTGATTGTGCGTGGACGTTACGATGCCGATATCGGAAGGATTCACAATATTAATGTCGGCGAGCAGTTCAATATTCGTGTCGGTGAAAATGTGCTGATCACGATGTCGAAGGAAGGTGACGTGACGATTAAGGCGAAGCGTATTCGGTTCAAGGCCGACCGAATCGATGAGAACTAATCGCCATGAGCGACAAGTCCCAACCGCAGGCGAAAAATCTTGAGGCGTGGCGTGGCAATCCCAACTTTGCGCCTATTCTACCGCCTCTGCCTTTACGGAGCTCAAGGCAGGAGCATGCGCTACGACAAGTTGTTCGCAAAGATTTGGAAGGGTTCTGTCCGGCTCCATCCTCGCAAAATGTCCGGCCTCCCTTCCTACCCGGCTACGAGCCTGTCTCATACAATCCTTGGCAATTCCCTCCTAACCCATACGGCGCCGTCAGTCCGCTGGTTGGCGGGCAAACGCCACAGCCGCATCAGAACACGCTTCTGTCCAGCGATGGTTTTGCGACGGATGCATCTTATACCGAGACAAACGGCGACCCCCATAAGGTCGCCGAGGAAGCGGAGCATCGCCCTGCCAACGAGCTCATAAAGGAAGAAGACGGAAAGGACCAGGATAAGCCGAGCGATCCAGAAGTCGCCGCAACCGCGAAATCCAAGGTTGAATCTGAAGAGGCTTACGAAAGGTCGAATACGAGATGGGCCGACGGGTCCAGGGGGAGTAAGCAAGGGCACACCTCGACATACAAGGAAACCGGAAAACCCATCAAAGGAAAGTACGAGATGGGTGCAAGTGTCGAGCAGAAATATGATGAAAAGTCATATTTTTCTTCTGAGGACAAGGATGGCTTTGCTCAGGGCAAGACAGGGTTTCTCAACAGAACGACCAAATCGTCAGCCGGCGTAGCGATTTCCGACGATTGGGCAGGGGGTAATACAAATATCACCGCGAAAGCGGGAGCATCGGCGTCTGCCAGCCTTCTAGAAATGAGTGGCACACTCAATAAAGATGGACTGGTAAATGCTAACGGCGGCGTCGATGTTATGAAAGGGGAAGCAATTGCCGAAGCGGGCGTAAAGCTTGGCGCATATAATGGCTCACCAACTGTAACAGCCCAGGGCAAGGTCGGCGTGGATCTGACCCTCGCGCAGGTGAAAGGCGGATTGGGAGTATCGGTCACACCGTATCGTGCAGGCAATTTCGTCGTCCATGCCTTCAACGGCATTGCCGAATGGGCGGAGTGGGATGCGCGGCTTGGGGAGATCGATAAAAGTTGGGATTGGGGCGTCTTCATTGAGCTTGGAGGAGAGGCGGGAATTGGCGCCTCAGCGACGGCAGAAGCCGAACTAGGCACCCTCGATGACGGCAAAACGGGTTTTAGGGCTAAAGCAAAAGCGGCACTTGGACCTAGTGCCGGAGCAAAGCTTGGTCTTGGCGTGCAATCTCCGACAAAATAGGCTTAGTGATGCTAAAAGGAAAATCTAACCCGCAGGACATCGGTAAAGTATGCCGAAACGCACTTCTTACAATCGGGATGTCCATACTTTCCAACTTTTTCCTCTCCGAGGTGGCGATGGCCCAGACCTATTCTACAGAGAGAATTCTTGCAACGACCACCGAAATCTCAGGCAAGTTCTCACGAAAAAAAATTGATCTCGGTGAGACCGGCTTCAGTTTCTCAACCATCTTGGATGACAGCTTGCATATTTGGACAGAGCCTTCACCCTCTAAAGAGGGCGTGATCGCGCGTATCTACGATCCGGAAAACCGAGACAAGCTGATGATCGAGGTGCAGCGCATTCAGTTTGCCTCTTTCGCCGATGCAAAAACTGCTGGATACGGCTTCCTAGCCCTAAACGGCTATAATCGGATTCTCCAGGACACGACCAAGACGAACAGCGTATTTGGTTTCCTCGCGGCAAGCGAGTTTAAGGAGGGAACTGGCTATGGTCGTATGGCCCGGCTCGCAGCTATCAGTCATGGACGCGAGGTTCTAATCATTCAGGCAACTTTCGACTATGGGGATTATCCTCGCTTCGAGGATGCTCTGTCGCGCTTTTTTGGCGGGATCCAGATGGAGAACGATAGCGAAGCCATTAAAAGCCTGAAGCAAGAAACTGCTAAATCCGGGGAGGTTTTCCTCTACCCGCGTGGCTGGGACCTGAAAATAGTCGATAGCAGCAACAAGCCGGAGGGAACGTCCGATTACAATCTCTCTTTAGGTGGCGAGGAATATCCCAATATCGTCGTCCATATCCGCCCGGTGGATTTGGCGAAAGGCACAGAAATCGCCATGGATATGATATCCACCTTTACTGAGCAGATAGATGACAGTGCGCAGGCCTCATTTGTTGGGGACGCGGACATGGAAACCATCAAAAGCCAATCGGGCGAAATTCTTGCACATTCCTATGCGCGAGGATGGGACACGAAGAGCGGCGGGCATTTCGTGACGGAGATTTATGTCCAGAAAAACGCGACGCCGTCTTCCATCTCGGTTCTGGGACTGAACACCTACGACGCGCGCAGGAACATCGCTTCCTTCGACAAGGATGCCCAGCAGATTATTTTCAAGGGATGGGTAACGGGGGTTTCCGCATATTCGGCGGCGAAAATCTCACTAGGGCAAACATACAACGAGATTGAGCAGGAGTTTGACCTGCGAGCGGTTGGACGTTGATCCGGTCGCCAGCTTACTGCGACGCGCAGAGTGGATATCAGGAGTAACCCATGAGCACTATGGAAGACAAACAAGTCTCTACATGGAGGGTCGTCCTCGCCTTCATTCTAGATTTTCTGACCTCTTTCATAGTTATTGGATACATCATTGCCATCCTTTTGGGGGGAACAACTGATGCAGGCTTTGAACTCAAGGGCGGGCCGGCATTCCTGCTTTTCGCAGCTGTCGTCGCGTATTTCATAGTGTTCAACCGTTTCTTCGGCGGCACAATCTGAAACACCTTCTTAAGGCGAAACGCTATCTTTTTCGCTAACCAGTGGAGCAACATCATCATGAAGCACGATATCTCTGCTGATCTCTCGTCGGCTCTTCAACCGATCGAGGCCGCCTCAGGTCTGGATCGGTTCGGCCTCCATCTGATCCTTGACGTTTCGGCCGCAGGCGTGCCAACCGTCGCTGGCATCGATCCCGGCCGAGTGATGGCAGGAAATCCATTTGCTCAGGATGCTGTGGGATGCTTGGCAATCGGTATGCAGCTGCCGACTGGCCAAGTGCTGTTGATCGGTCATGTGACCATCGACACAATCGCCCGGGCCTTCTCACAGGGTGTAACGTCGACAGTAAGCACGGTGTCTGAGAAGCCCCTTTGCCTGAAATGCGGTCGTTCGGAACTACGGCTCTATCCAGACGGCCGCATCCGTATACTAGGGGACGATGTGTCCATTGAGGCGCTGGGACGCACGGCTCTGAAAGGTGCGGTGGTCGAACTCAATTGAAACCAGGAGGATGGGCTCGATGTGGACGCTTGCCAACCGAACGCCATTTGCCGCTTTCTCGGGCTTTGACCGCGACAAGGAAGGCCGCAGCTACTGGTTCGTCTGGGCAAAAGGAACTTTTCGCATGCGCCACGGACGGTCGTGCCTGTTCGAGCGCAAGCAAATCGATCTTTTTCGTGCCCCTGTCTACCGCGCCGAAGTCGGCACAAGTGAGTTGATGGCTGATACTGATATCGGTCTTCCCAAAGCAAGGCCCGATTTCCTTTTGACCGGCCATGCCTACCGCCCAGCTTCGACATCCAGAAACGAGGCGTTCGAGGTTTCAGCCTCTATCGGATATTGGTCCAAGTCCCTTTCCGTCCAGCCCGCTATGATCCGCTTTGGAAGAACGGCGGAGCTATTGCAGGATGACGACGACGCGCCAGTCTTTCTTGGCTTTAGCAATGCGTTCGGCGGCACCGACGCGGACAGCGAAGCCGGCCGTTCGCAGGAATTTGCGGAGAACCCATTGGGTCTTGGTTACTGGGTGTCCGAAGCCGCCGCAAGAGGAAAGGCGCTTCCGCGCCTTTACGTGCCGGGGGCATCCCCCCTCACCAAATGGAACGACCGTGCAAAGCCGGCAGCTTTTTCCGCTATCCCGAAATCCTGGCCACAACGGGCGCAATATTCAGGCACCTACGACGAAAATTGGATGCGGAGAAAATCGCCGCTGCTACCCGACGACCTTCAGGAAGACTACTGGCAATGTGTGCCTGCAGACCAGCAACTCGATAAAACACCGCCCGTGGGTCAGACGATCACACTCACTAATGTGCTGCCGGACGGCGGCGATGCGTCTCTGAGGCATTTCACGACCGAAATGCCGACGTTGGAGTTCGAGCTGACAACGCGTTTCAAGCACCGTTGGCAGGAGACGTCCATGACGCTGCAAACTATCCATCTTTTTCCGGATGAGGGTTTGCTAACCTTAGCCTATTGCGGCGCTATGCCTCTACTAAGCGCTACCAACGATGTGCTGGTCGAGCGCAGTGAACTTGTACTGCGTGGCCATTCTGGTTTTCGCGTACGGCCGGACGATATGGACTGCTTCGACGGTCTTGGCATGGAGGTTTGACGATGCCCAACACTGTCTCCACTAATGGGCTAACAATGTCGCACAAGGGCACCGGCGGGTATGAGAAGAACTCGACTCCAGATGTTTGCTTAACGCCCTCCGGCCCTGTCCCTGTTCCCTACTCAATCATCTCTTTTTCTAAAGACCTTATTCGTGGCACGCGGACGGTTTTTGCCGATGGCGGGCATTCGGTGGCAGTCAAGGGGTCTGCACATACTCCAGGTTACGGCGACGAGCCGGGCACCCAAAAAGGGGTGATGTCCGGTACAAATATGCACGAATCCACTTGGATCACCTATTCGCCGAATGTCTATGCCGAAGGCAGGAACATCTGCCGCTTATCGGACAAGCTGTTCATGAATAACAAGAACTGCATATCCGGCGCCGGCGGACACTACGAGCCACCCGCCCAGTTGGAAGAACTGGTGAAGGAGCTTTGCAGGATTTTCTGTCAGGTTCGCGATGAATGGCACGAGTGCAAAAAAAAAGGCGGCAGTTGCAAGCGTCCTTCGACCTCGGCCAAAGAGCGAACAGCCAACGCGCTTAAAAGCGGGGACAGCCGCCTGTCGAAGGCCATCGCCAGAAAATTTCCCGGCGCTGTTGGACATGCCGAGAAGACATTTTTCGGTTCAGCAGACAAAATTTTCGACGGAGCCAGAAAAATCTATGATCAGTCCGCTATGAAGGCCGCTATAAAGCGGCAGATCGACAAACTAGTAAAAAGGAGAATCGTCGAGAAGGGTATGAAGATGGCCGGTAAAGCCTGGATGAAGCTTGTGCCCGGCCTCAATGTGCTCTCCACGATAGCGGATGCCGCAGACCTCGCTTACACTGGCTATGAAATTTACGACATGATTCAGCAGTCGCAAACGGTCATAGACAAGGCTATCAAAGTGGTCCCCGACGTTGGTATTCAGGGCAAGGACGGTGATCTGATCGAAGTCTATGACTATAAGTTTGACGATCCTGAGACGGGTTACCAGGATGAATGGCAGAGGAAGCAGAAGCAAGAGCAAGCCTATCGGCGTGCTTCGGGCAGGTCACCTAAAAAAATCGACAACGACACCTGCCGGTGCGACAAGAAGGGCGGCTTGGTTGTGCCTTCCAGCTAGTAAACGTAATTGGAGGCCTTGATGCTTGATTTCATTCTTTATGACGGAGAGCCGATTGCCGTGCCGGCTTTTCGCATCATCGCGATCATCGATGGTGACATACATGCCGATCGCAATCGAAAGATACTGGCTTCGATCTACGCAAAATTCGAGGCTCTTTTCGGTGAGAGAGCCAATGTTTCTTCCTACAATTTCACGGGATATACAGGTAAGATTCGGTGGACGAACCCCAAGATCATTGAAGACGGTCGTTCGTTTTTCGAAAATCAGAGTACAGAATATGGCGAGGGCCTCAGACGGTACGGCTACGCTCTCGATAGTTTTAAGGAGCCAGCCCTTCCGTTTTTCGGAGTTGAGCAGCGAAGTTATTTCAACTTTCTCGAGATTGCTATACCTGAAGACAATAACGCTGCGATGGATTTTGCGAATTTCGTGACAGAGCAGCTCATCAAGGCGCCGGTGATCAGCGGTGTCATGGGGATGGGCTTTTTTCTGCCTCCTTACAAAAGTAGCTTGCAGTTTATGATGGGCGGCACGACAGCTAGATATAGAGCCGCGATCGATGTCACGCCAGATATGCTCATGGACGGCCTTCGCAAGGAAGGCTCAGCTTATCGATGGAAGCCAGGAGAGCGACCGGGCATCTGCGATATCGGCTGGCGCACGTTTGTGGGCATCGAGTTCTGGGATCGTCTCCCCGATCACTCGGAGTTAAACAAAACGCTGGATGTACAAGTGGAAAAATCCGGCGGCGTTCTTTGCATAACCGCTGGCGATCGCCCGATCTGGGGTGACCTAAATATGGGTGAAGATATCGGAGCCTATAAGGCAGTAGCACGTTATCTTGCTCCTATTCGCATGCCACATGGCGCTTTGGAAGCATTCGCGTTCGGTGGCACCGGCACGCCGGAACAGAAGGATAAGGTAGAAGCCTATCTGACACGTTTTGATTAAGCCGCGCTCCCCAGAACTGAGAGTATCTATGTCCAGCGCCATCAAAGAAATAATCGTACAGTCGGGCTCCCTGCCGCTCTATCTCCGAACGTTCCGGATCAATGTGCATTATTGCGCGGGAATGTTTCCTGACATCGAGCGGCAGGATACGATCGAAGAGGCTTTTGAAGAGTTGCAGGACGCTTTTCAGTTGGGTTTTTTCTGCTGGGATTATTTCCCCACCCGCGAAACGGCGAAGGTGACGCTGGAGTGGAACGCAGATAGTCATATGACCGTCGATGTTGTAGGCAATGGCCTGCACTATAACGCGCTGGTGGCCACGGTCCGGTTGGTCGTCAATCTTCATCATACGAATCTTGAGACATATGAATCTCTCAAGAGCCTGCTCAGAGACGATATAGACGCGTTGCCCAAACCGAAGGCCTTTCGCGAGACCGTAGCCTCTTTGGTCATATCCGAGATGGATCGCGCTGATCAGCGGATGGTGGTCACTCCAGATGTCCTAACCTATGCCGAGGAAGGGATAATCTTCCCTGCTTACGCGCCGCTGCAAGGAGCGATGAATGAGGACTTTATGGACAACGGCGGTGTGAAATTGGATAGACTGATTATTACATCGCCAGTCGATAAGTTACTTCCATCCCAAGACCTTGAAAAAATTGAGGACTATTTTCTCCGTTTGGTCGACAGCGGCGTATTTACGTCCATGGATAAGCTTGACCAACAAATTCGAGATAACGAAGCTGAAATATTCGAACGTAAGTGTGGCGACGAGACCCAACTGCTGCTTAGAGACTATCATGAACAAAAATACGGGGTTGTGGAATTTCTGAACGTCATCTCTGGCGGTGACATCAACCGTCTGGTCATTAGCGATGAGAGCGACGGTTGACGTCTATGTTTACGGTTCTTGAATGTGGTCTTTCGTCCGCTTTAGGCGCGGGCGTCGATGCGACACATGCCTCACTGGAGGAAGAGAAATCTGCCCTCTTTCGGTATGAAACGTTTATTGGCAGCGATTTTCAACCGCAACTCTGCGCTTTCAGGCAAAAAGACAGGATCGGCAAACTTGCATACCGTTTGCGTGAGTTGCTTCATGAGGCAACTGCTGATCTAATTGCGCGCTTGGCCTTTCGCGATGAACCGTTGTCAGCTTTAAGTGGCCGAGGAGCAAAGTTGATCCTCATCCTTCCGGAAGTCGACGAGTCGAGCGGGCTCGATAAGGCCTCACTTGCAGTTGTCGGTCGCAACCTGATAAATGACATGAGCGATAGCCTATCTAACAGGTTAGGTATTGTCATCTCAGAAACGGTGATAAGGGCCGCCGGCCACGCCGGGGTAGGATCTGCAGTTGCGGATTGCCTCATGGAGCCGTCAAAGGAGCGCGATAATGTCGTTTTGATTGCGGCAGTGGACAGCTATAATGATCGGCAGCGGCTGAACCGGCTCAATGATCAGAGACGCCTCTTCAACCAACAAAATCAATTTGGCTTCATTCCAGGTGAAGCAGCTGGCATCCTTTTATTCAGGAGAGAGACCGAGGTCACCCCATCTTTGAAGGTTGTGGGTGCGGGACATAGGGTGGAGCCTGTCAGAGAGTACCAAGAGGCTGACAGTGTCTTCAATGCGTTAAGCGAGGCAGCATTCGTGGCGACAGATCTCGCCTTTAGCGGGCGTAGAGAAATGTCGATCAGTGCCTGGATCGCCGATTGGAACAACAGTCGCTACCGCGCCACCGAATTGTCTTTTGCTATTCACCGCCTGAACTCTGCCTGCCTGAAGAGTGACCTACTACCCGTTTTTCCTGCGTTGCAGTTCGGTGATGTTGGTGCTGCGTATGGATGCCTTGCGATCGCTTTAGCGCGGTCAGCAAGAACGTTCTCCCTTACATTCGGCTCAGAGCATACCAATGCAGACACAGGCTATGAAGAGCTGTTTCTAGTATCAGCGGGCAGTATAGTGAGTGGTTTGCGGTCGGCGATGGTCTTGTCACGTGGCTGACCCCGCCTCACCATTGAAAGCACGCTGAAGGTAAAGCTTGCAATCGCAACTAAAGCGTCAAAAAAATCTGTAGAGAAAAGGGATATGGGTATGAGCTCGGTTATGAGTTGTTGGAACATCAAGAAGTGTTCACGTCCGTGGGATATTGGCGGAGCAGCTCCGAAACTAAGATAACACCCCCTCTGATGACAGGCACGAATTGCAAAGCAGCAACCAGCCATACTGGAACGCGCATGGTTCGCCGGATACAGTTTGGTTCAAATTGTGAGGCCACGGCTGGTTCGTCTAGTACGGCACCGTATCGTTCTTTGGCCTCGGCGAGGGCGGAATGTTTCCGATGGGCTCGACAATCCGCCTGTTATTGAACGAGGCTAACCGTTTGAGCGTGGCGAACTCTACGTCTTCGAAGTTGTGCCCGGTCTCGGTGCATGTGTTAAAAGAAAGGCCAGATTTGGATGGCGATGCTGCCGCGTCGAGTGCTAACGAGATATCTGATCACGCTTTTTACAATCCCTGCCTTTTTTTCACACGCCAGCGCCGAGCAGGCAAAAGCAAAGCAGCAGCAACTGGACGGGCCAAGGACCTTGGACGATCAGGACGCAAGACAACTTGGTTATGTCAGACTGCCATTGGATCTGGGCAATGGTGTCAAGGTTTCATTCCTAGCTAAGGAAAATTCGCTCACGACGCCCCAGGGCAAAATCGACGCCGTCAAGGCTCCGGGACGCGCCGAACTGGCGAAGGTTTTTGTTCCCGACGAGCGTGACAATTTCGAGGTTACGGTCTCGGTGCTGAGGCCTGGGTTCGCCGCTGAGGCTCCTTCTGTCAGCGAGCAGTTGCTGATGGAAAATGGGTATGGCATCACCGACGCGGATCATGCGTCCTTAACCTCCGCGGATGCTCGTGGCCAGACGCTGGACCACAGCAAGGTGCAGAGGACTGCGCGTTCGCTCTGCCAGGTTCGGCAAGACATGCTGATCTGCTTCTTCATGGAAGGCGATACTGAATATGGAGATCAGTTCGCCAATCAGGCGGAGATCATGGCGAATTCACTCAGCTTCGATGAGGGACCAGAGGAAGGTTTCGCGTCAAGCCAGATTGAAGCGGTTGATCTTCCGCTGGGCTCAAGAGGGACCATTGCGCTGGACTATCCGTCGGAATTTTCCGTTGCCTCCAATGATTTCAAGGGAGACCTCCCGGGGACGTTGCAACTCCAACAGGATAGCGACGATGACCCTCTGTCGGTGATCATAATTGCGGCATCTGCAGGCTCTGCGCCACCTAATGCGGAGGCGGTAGATTCCGTTGCCGATCAACTCATTGGCGGTTGGCTAAAACAAAACGAAAAATTGTTTGCCAATCCGGCTCTTGCCACGAAGGGTGATCTGGCTGGGCTTGGCAGCGGCGGCATAGGGCGTTCCTACGCCTACATCGTTGATAAGCTGGCAGGGGGTGGCGGCCAGGCACAAATCCGTCTCAGCCTGTTCGCATCTGGTGGTGTCCGCTATTCCGTGCTGATGGTGACTCATTACTCCCCAAAGGTTGATGAGACGGAGCGATTCTTCGCCCGGCTTGGCGGCATCACGGGCTACGATCTCGTGATGCAGTCGATCCTTCACCACTTACACTGAACATCCCTTCAACTCGACGATTAGGATGTCAAAGCCATGACCGGGATACCCGACAGGAAGACGTACGCTTCGCGCCAGACGCTTGGTGATGAGGATGCGTGGGGAAAGATGATGGCTCTGGCAGCGATGATCGAGATAGATCAGGCCACAGGCGCGATGACGATCAGGAATGGTAAGTCATCGCTTGTTTTGCGGTTGGATGGCCGGGTTACTGTGCGTGGAGTGAGAATACTACAAACGGCCGAACGAAACATCAGTCTCGAAGCGCCCACGATCGATTTGAACTGAGGGCCCCGCATGTGGGAGATCGACAACCGTAGCCCATTCGCGTCGTTAGGATATTTTGGGCGTGACAAAGGCGGCCCGGAATACTGGGTGGTGGCCGTGCGTGCGCGATTTGCAATAGCAGAAGACGGTTTCAGCCGGATTTCCGACAGCCAAGGCGATATCCGCCTCCGCCCCGAATATGGCGATGACCGGGCGGAAGAACTGGTGAGGGAGTCTGACTTCTCGCCGTTTAGTCCGTGTGTCGACTTTCTGTTACACAGTCGGAATACCGCGGCCCACGAGCGATCGGTCGAAAAAAGTTCAGGTCGGATTTGAGCTCGCTAGCCGTTCCAAGCGTGCTGTTGCATTCGGCACTAGGCGACTTCGAGTGCAGGGAAAGGTTCTGAAGCTGGATGGGGACGAAGCCTTCCGTTCCTGCCAGCTGAGCTGGCGCAATAGTCTAAGGCGGTGCTGATCTAGTCAGTCCGGATGGGCCAGCGCATTCGGCAAGTCCGATCGGTAAGAGTTGGACTGCAAAGTGGCCGCGGCTTGCCTCTGGGTCGGAGATTGACATGCCGCCCATAGAAGATCCGGAAAGGCCGATCAGCGAGGGACCGCTTCCCGATCCTGTCGGCTTCGGGCCGCTGCAGCCCGTTGAATACTAGTTTCAGATCGAATAGCGTTAGTGAGGCGAAAGCAATAATGACAGATGAAAGAGCGCTTAGCGCAGATGCCCGAGACTGGAGTTTTTTAGACACCGTCGGCATCGCATCCGATCGTGGTGTTCCCATGCTGCGGTTCGGGCACTACATCGATTTCGCGTTGCAAAAGGCAACCAGCCTCGAAATGCGCGAGGCCATGGCGGACGTCATCCTCGAGTACAGACAAATATTCAATGAGAAGCTGACCCACTACATTCCACATAATGGACGCAAGCTGAGTACTTTGCGTGGCTTCGATTATGGCAGCTATATTAGTGAACTTGCACGCAAGCCGAACGATGTGAAGAATGATGATGGTTTCGAGGCCACATTGTTCGGGTATCCCTACGGAGGCGATGTCGACGATCCCACCATCTATTACGCTGAAGCTATCGGAGAAACCGAAACCCGAGAGTTTTCAAGCATTAGCATTTACATGCCCGCCAGCTGGCCAGAATCAGTTGGTTATGAACATTATCGATCGCTCATCGGCAGTTGGTGCGAAAAGCTGAAACCCGCATATGGCACCGCTGGTCTCTCGATCCTGTTCAACGAAGGACGGCAGGGACTTTCTGATCGTCTACTTGCATTTCCGATTGCGAAACGGTTTCCTGGTCTTGATGTACCCGAACATTCTCGTTGGTACGTTCGCATGAACCGTCTACGGAAACGAGCTATAAGAACCATAAATTGGTTAACGTTTATCGACAACGGTTTGGTAAGCGAACTTGGCGGACAAGCGAAACTTGTAGAAGATTTGGGAACATCATGTCCTATTTACCCTTACAGCGGCGGAATTATTGTTCAGGCGGGTGAGAGACCGGAATTGGGCGATGTGAATAGGGGGATGATACCGAAGGCGTACCAACACGTTTCCCGAGTAATGCTGCCTATCCGCTTTATCGAACACCAGCGTCCGTTGATCGACGCGCCACCGCCTCTAGATTCCTTGGAGGAGACAATCAATTGGGTCAAACGGTTCGATTGATGGATCTTAAAAATATCAGCTTGAAAAATGGCCGTTTGTTTAGTCATGGGCGAAATGTAAATTTCATCTGAGATCGTGAGAGAACTGGACAAGTCGAGCTGACAGCACCGTCATTTCTCAAATCTCTTTCGCGCTGGAGCTCTATCTCCTGTGTGGCCGGCACGGCCCGCCCTGATCGCCGCGCCTAGAGAGATGAAACGATGAGTGAGATACAGGTAACATCTGATCATGCAGAAAAGGCTTGATGAAGTCGAGTTGCTTAACAACGGCGTCGTTGTCGCGAAAGTGGGTTTTGCTTTCGAGCTCTACCTTTCAAATGGCCAAGCGGGAGCGACGCGTCTGGCGCTTTGAAAAAATACTGAGGGAGTACCATGCCGTATTCCATGGTCAGTTATCGCACTATCTCAAGGTCGACGCGAACCGGCTGACAATGATCGATGCTGAGGCCTATCTGGATTATTTTGACGAGAAGGCCAGCACTATTTCACCTGATGAGCCAATGGACGCGATGGTGTTCGGTTATCCTGACAAGAAGATTGTCGATGAGCCCCAGGCTTTGGCGATTTCATTCATGGCGAGCGGTCCCGAGCCTCTTTTTCCGCACGGAAATTCCAGCATTTGCGCTTACTTTCCATGCTCCTTCATCGTTGAAAAAGGATATCATTATTTTCGCGGTCTCGTTGGCCGCTGGTGCTCTATGGTCGATGCCGTTCACGGCAGTGCCGGCTTTAGCGTTCTGTTCGAACACGGCTTCTTTTCCGGGAGTTCTGGAGGAGTGGCCACCTTACCGGCTCTGAGACGATTTCCCGGCCTGGATTTTTCTGACCCCAATGTATTTCAGGTGGAGGCTGCTCGTAGCGATGGTCTTCAAATTAAATCGATCAACTGGCTGACCATTCTATCCGATAAAATTGTCGAGCGCCTTGGCGGAAGGCAGGTACTAGAAGCTAAATTGGGAGCTCGTGCCCGGTTTTTGACTTCAACGGCGGCGTGATAGTCCAGGCGGGAGACGAACCGCAACTGGGAGACAACAACCGCAGGATCGTCCTCGATGACTATCGTCGAGTTGCGGGAGCGCGGAAAATGGTGCGGTTCGAAGACTACAAGCTCGGATTGATTGCCTTGCCCGAGCCATATGACAACATGGAAGAGACGTTGAGTTGGATTAGGCGCTTCGATTGATCGACCGTAGTCCAATATGACGAAGCCATTGCCACTATCGTTTAGGGGTATTGTGCATTGCGACAACATTTCGATATGTGGATGCGCTTCATCCTGGCCGGCCTGTAAAATAACTTCGAGACGCAAGCGCCCAATGCGAAAGTAGCACATACATGCCCATCTTCTTAAAGGTGTTATGCACACGTTCTCCCGCGGCAAAAGCGGAGTTAAAGGTTTGGGATTTGCAGCCTATTAGGGGATGGGACTGTGGTGTGGAGTGATCTCTAGCGTCATCTATGCTGCGTTAGCGATTGCTTAGGCTGAGAGGGAAAGCGCGCCGGCCCCGGTGACTGCTGCTTCACCGGCGAAGGAGCTGGCTTCGCTAGTGAGTGATCCGATGCGGTGGGCGTAAGAAAATCCATGGAAGGCCGGGTTGGTGGTGGTCGCTGGCGTCGCGACGGGTGGTGCAATGGATCGATTAGGAAACACCGAGTTGGTCGCGCAGCGCGCGACGCAGTTCGTCGTCTCGGTCTGCTGGAGTTTTCAAGAGACAGGTAGAACAATATGCGCCACCTTCCACCTGATAAAATCGGCAGCAGCCACCGCGCTGCAGGAAAGTTTCGCGAACCTCCTGTTGATGTTGGTCGAATTCCGCCAGCTCGAAGTAATGAAGCTCGCGATTGGCCAACGGCGAGCCAGAAACTTTGAGAATGCGCATCGCTGCTGTCTTGGCCGTTTCGACGATTTCAAACCGGCGTCCCGTGTCCAGAAAGAGGTAGGCGATCGCGTCGCCCGCTAAGCGCCAAAGTGCGGCACGTGAAAGCCCCGTCTTCGTATGGATCTGCTCGACAACGGGACGAAAATGCTTCTCAAGCTCGGTTCTGAGCCTCTCGCCATCAATATCCTTGTCCAACTGACCGTACCAAAAGAGCGATTCGACGAACTGAACGTGGGCACGTCGAGCACGGTATATCTTTCCTTCATGCAGCTTTTCGGTCGTATAAAAACGAAGTCCAACCGATGCGGGCGAGAGGCCGGGAATGAGGCCAAAGCCGGTAAACAGCGGAACGGTTGCAGCGGCCAGGATGTAGCTGTAATCGTTCATCATCAGCGCCCCGGCTGTCTTGAGATCGACGCCTGCATATCGCGATTGTTCGAAAAGGATAAACTCCTCGATGGCTGTTTGGTCGGAGAAAAATGTTTGGGCGCTGATCCATTCGGCACTTTCCGGTCCGATCTCTGCGCGGACCTCAGGAAGATATGCCGCTTGCGCAGCAAGCGCACGCTGAAGGAATGCTTCCTTCGTGCCGGGAGTCGACGACCATGTGGTGGCCTTTGACGGTACACAACGGTCTGCCATCAGGAGAATGTTTCCTTTCGTCCCAGCAACCAGAGAAAATAAGGTCCTCCGATCGGCGCGGCGAAGAGGTCAAGCAGCTTCTTGTAACAACAGAAAACGATCCGCACTCGCCTGAGCACTGAGACCATGACGCCGGATCCGCGGTAACGAAAACGCAGTACTCCCACGCCAGAGAAATCTTCGAGTCTGTTTTCCATCCGCTGCTGGTTGTGCTCCAGGATAAAACTTGTGTCTCAGTATCAAGTTCTCGATTTGGCAGCAATCTCCAATCCGCGAGAGTGGGCGACCCATTCTCCTTTAGGTCCGGGTTGAAGCGGGTCACCGTGCTCTAGAAATTAGTGGAACAAGACTTCCCGCAATCGAGATAAGAGCCTGACGGAGGACACAAATCTGTCCATAGACGCAATTGTTGTTGAACTGCCAGCTTCAGTTCTGACGCGTCGAAACCTGTTCGCAATTGTCCTAAACAAGTTCGTTCATATCCAAGCATGTCCTTGAAGATGATATAAAGATGATGAAAATACTCCTGTTTAAATGCTTCGGAACAGACCGGCGTTTGAGACGCTGAAAAACTTCAATGGTCTGCGGTGTTCCTGGCTCATTAATGCGGTTCTTGCATGGCCCAAATCGACGACGCGATCTCCGGTGACGCTACCCCGACCTCTGCTTTCGAGCGGCGGTTAATGGTTGTGCTGGGAGGGCTTTACCTTGCTCAGGGGATACCGACCTATCTGCTTCTCGTGGCATTGCCGCCGATTATGCGTGAAAGTGGGGCATCGCGCACGGCTATCGGGCTGTTCTCGCTGTTGATGTTGCCGCTCATCTTGAAGTTTGCGGTTGCGCCGTTTGTAGATCGGTGGTCTCCGTTTCCTAAGCTCGGCCATCGCCGCGGCTGGGTGGTCCCAACACAGCTTCTCGTCAGCGCGGGGATTGCTTCGATGGCGCTGGTAGAGCCTAGCGACGCTGCCGTTCTGTTCGCAATCTGCATATCGATTACGCTTGTGTCCTCCGTGCAGGACATTGCAACGGACGGTTACGCTGTCAGACGGCTGACGGACAGGAACCGCTCGATGGGTAACGCGGTCCAGGCGGGTGCTGTTGCGCTCGGCGTTATCATCGGCGGCACAGCGGCGCTCGTAGTCTTTCATGTTGCGGGATGGCGCACGATGATCCTGCTGGTCGCCGCGCTATCGTTGTTGCCGCTGCTGGCCGCCATGGCGATGCAGCCCGAAGCGCCCGCGGCGAAAGAGAAAAGGCGCGCCAGCCTAGCCGGGTTCTTTCGTCGCCCTAATGCCTGGTTGATCCTTGGTTTCGCGCTGACATACCGGGCGAGTGAAGGTCTCGTTCGCGGTATGGAAGGCACCTATCTGGTTGACAGCAAGGTTCCGACCGACTGGATCGGTTACCTTTCCGGTGGAGCGGCAGCCACTGCGGGCCTCATTGGCGTAGCGATCGCTGCTTTCATCATCCGCAAGTTTGGCCTGACAGCAACACTTATCCTGCTTGGCGGCCTCAGAAGCCTTTGCTTCCTCGCCTTTGCCCTGAACGCATTCGGCATGTGGCCCGGTATGTGGGTCGCAATGTCGGCCTCGGCATTCCAGACGCTGATCCGTTACATGGAGCTGGTGGCCATCTATTCCTTCTTCATGAAGAACTCATCGGATGATCAACCGGGAACGGATTTCACCATTCTCACCTGCGCTGAGCTGATCGTTTACATGGCGGGGGCGTCTGCAGCTGGCTTTATCGCCGACCGGATGGGTTACTCGGCTCTATTCTCGATGGCAACGGTGTTGTCGCTTGCGGGAATGGGACTATCGGTCTGGTTCCTTCGAAAGCTCGGGCGCTGTCCGAGGGCACCTGTCACGGCAGGTGCCTGATACGGACGCGAATCCACAACAATTCCATTGGAGTTGATATAATGGACCCGTTCCCACGGCACGATAACGATTTTTACCTCAAGCGTCAGGCACGTCGTGAATCCAACGCACGCAGCTATCCGCGACGGTTTCCCCTTGCGCTGAAATCAGCCTCAGGGTGCCTTGTCACTGATGTGGAAGGACGCACCTATCTCGATTGCCTCGCCGGTGCCGGGACGCTTGCGCTTGGACACAACCATCCTGAAGTCATTGCCAGCCTCCAGGATGTGCTGGCCTCTGGCCTGCCGTTACACACACTCGATCTTGTGACCCCTATCAAAGACAAGTTCGTTTCCGATATTTTCGAAACCTTGCCCTCCGGCCTTCGAGAGCAGGCGAAAATCCAGTTCTGCTCACCGAGCGGAACGGATGCGGTGGAGGCGGCGATCAAACTTGCCAAGACCGCCACGGGGCGCACGGACGTGATAGCGTTCCGTGGCGCCTATCACGGTATGTCTCAAGGGTCGTTGTCTTTGATGGGATCTCTCGGACCAAAGGCCGCCATCGGCCAACTGGTGCCGGGAACGCACTTCTTTCCCTACCCCTATGCCTACCGATGCCCCTTCGGACGTGGCGGCGATGAGACCGCCACGCTTGCGGCAGACTACTTCGAAAAGGCGCTACGCGACCCCGAAGGTGGTATAAATCTTCCTGCGGCGGTTATTCTCGAGGCTGTTCAGGGCGAGGGTGGTGTTATCCCGGCGCCTGCCGAATGGCTGCGCAAGATCCGTGCTGTGACAAGCGAACTCGGCATTCCGCTCATACTTGATGAAGTACAGAGCGGCGTCGGGCGCACCGGGACATTCTACGCATTCCAGAAAGCGGGCATCGTGCCCGATGTCATCGTCCTGTCCAAGGCGATTGGCGGCGGTCTGCCGATGTCGGTCATGATTTATCGCGAAGGGCTCGATGTGTGGAAGCCGGGCGCGCATGCCGGAACATTCCGGGGCAATCAGCTGGCCATGGCAGCCGGATCAAAAACCCTAGAAATCATCAAGCGCGATGGGCTCGTCGAACGCGCAGCGATTGCAGGTCGCAGGCTGCGGGCAAATCTGGAGCGCATCCAGAGCCATACGTCCTATATTGGCGAGGTCCGTGGAGAAGGCCTGATGCTTGGCGTGGAGGTAATCGACCCCACCCGCAAAGGGGACAGCTTCGGCCATCCACCCCATGGCGGCGATATTGCCAAAGCGATCCAGAGCAGCGCATTCCGCGAGGGTTTGATCCTGGAAACCGGCGGTCGTCATGGCAGCGTTTTGAGGTTGCTCCCTCCCTTGACGATTTCCGACGCACAGATCGATCAGGCCTCCAACATCCTCTCCGACGCCTTCCTGCGCCTTGGACGCAACGCGGCATGAATGTCACCTTGTTGCATAGCAAGCAGATCGAGATGGCGGACGACGCCTTGTCCGCTGCGATCCTTGGCCCGGGGGGCGCAGCACGTGCGGCCTATGGTCAGGCGATGATGGCTGCGGTGGCGATGATCAACGAAAACGCGGTCCGGACCGAAATTCACTCCGGTGTCGATTCTGATGAGATGCGCGGCTTCCTGGCGACGCTTGATGTCTGCCCGGAGCAGGGAACCGGCGTCTTCGCAGCGCTGGAGGAAGTCGGCGTTCCTGCGGTTCGGCATGCGCTGGACGTTGGTAATCCTGCGACCATGGCGCATCTTCATTGCCCGGTGGCTGTACCGGCGCTTGCAGCGGAAGTGCTGATTTCCGCCACCAACCAGTCGCTCGATTCCTGGGACCAGTCACCGTTCGCGACGTTGGTCGAGGAACGGGTGCTCTCATGGCTGACAGGCTTTACCGGAATGCCGGACACGGCGAGCGGTAGTTTCACCAGTGGCGGCAGTCAGTCGAATATGACGGCCCTTTACCTTGCTGCAGAGAGACAGGGGCTGGCAGCGCGAGGCAACGGCGTCATCTTTACCTCTGAACAGTCGCATTTCAGTATCCAGAAAAGTGCGTCTCTCCTCGGTTTCGCCAAAGACGCCGTCGTGACAATTGCAACGGATGACGCGGGCCGCATGTCCGTGCCTGACTTGCAAGGCGCAATCGTTGACGCGGTGGCGAAGGGTCGGCCGACGGTTGCGATCGTGGCAACCGCTGGCACGACGGACCTCGGCGCCATCGATCCACTGGCGGGCATCGCCTATCTGGCGAAGATGCACGGGGTGTGGCTGCATGTGGATGCGGCCTATGGCGGCGGCCTGTTGTTTTCAAAGCATCGTCACCGTCTGCGTGGAATAGAGCAGGCAGATTCTATAGCCCTTGATTTTCACAAGATGCTGTTCCAGCCGATCAGCTGTGGCGCTTTGCTTCTTCGTGATCGTAGGCACTTCTCACCGCTTGCGATGAAGGCGGATTATCTCAATCCGGAAGTCTCGATCTTCGGTGATGTACCCAACTACGTGGAATCGTCGATCCAGACGACGCGACGCAGTGACGCGCTGAAGGTGCTGATGACGTTGCGCTCAATCGGCGGTGATGGCCTCGACGCACTGATCTCCAAGACGCTCGATAACGCTAGGGCGGCGGCTGGGGCTGTGCGCAAGCGTGATTACCTGCATCTCGCCCAACTTCCGGAGTTGTCGACCGTCCTGTTTCGCTATGTTTCGCCACAGGGGCCAGAACGATCTGACGAACTGACGCTCGCCATTCGCGCAGAACTCTTCCGAAGCGGTATTGCCGCTCTAGCAACCACCGTCCTTGGCGGACGGCTCCACTTTAAACTGACGCTTCTCAACCCCCATTCCACACCCGACGTCATTGACCGTGTGCTGGACGCGGTTGGAGAGATGGCGCGTCAACTGGAGAACGACCATGTACGCTCGTAAAGCTGCAACGCTTGCACTTCGATCGCTGCTCAATTGCGTAGCCCGCGAATATGCGGAGCTATGTGCGTGGGGGCACGATTCAGCCAAGCAAAAACTGACGCTGAATTTTCCCGAAAATGGCGGCAGCCTGAGAGTGCCGGTGCTGTATCGGTCCGCAACCGGGCATCATCTTTTCGGTGAGCCCTTGGTGCTGAGCGATGGAGCCGGTACCAACACGGTCAGCCCGGAAAGTGCGATCGACATCATCATCCAGCGCATTGAGGCGACAGCGTCCGATGATGGCCGCAAGGACCTGCAAGCCCGTGCTCATTCGAGCCGTCTCTTGGTCGAGGCGGCCCTTCAGGCCCGCGAGAACGATCTTCCGACGCTGGTTGGCGAGAAAGTTTCATTCATTGAAGCGGAGCAAGGGCTGATTGCAGGTCATGGTATACACCCTTGCCCAAAAAGTCGGGAGGGCATGACGGAAGAAGAGGGCAAACGGTACTCGCCGGAATTTGCCGCAAGCTTCCCGCTGCGCTGGTTCGCCGTTTCGCGCGAGGTCTATCACACGGGCCACTCGGAAGGTTCTCCCGCTGCCGAGCAGTGGCTTGATGCCGTGGAAAGCGAAAGCTTGGATACCCTTCGCAAGGGCCTCCCCGACAGCGACTTCGCCTTCCTGCCGGTACACCCTTGGCAGGCGGACGTCATGCTGAAGCAGGCGGATGTTGCGAGCCTGGTTGCCGCCGGGAAAATCGTGGATTGCGGAGAGGTAGGCAAGCCTTGGTTTCCCACATCCTCTGTGCGTACGCTTTACCGGCCAGATGCACCCTTTATGCTGAAGCTCTCACTCGGTATCGGCATCACGAATTCTGTTCGCATCAATCTCGCCCGCGAACTTTTGCGGGGCGATGACATGTATCGCTTCCGGGCAAGTGATTTATGGCACAAGCTTGAACAGCAATATGTCGGCCTGAACCTTATGCCAGACCCGGCCTATATGGGAGTTTCAGTCAATGGCAACGTGATTGACGGTCTTTCCGTAACAATGCGCGAGAACCCTTTTCATGGTCCTGACGCCGATCGCAATGTCACGCTTCTGGCTTCCCTCTGCGAGCATCTGCCGGAGCGTGGCAGCAGGCTAGGGGCGTTGATCAGGAGGCAGGCCGACATAGAGGGACGCTCGGTCGACGCCGTGGCCGCAGACTGGTTCTCACGGTTCCTTACAGTGTTGATGACCCCAGTATTTGCTCTCTATCTGCGGCACGGCATTGCAATGGAGGCGCACCAGCAGAATATCCTGATCGAACTCGCTGATGGTTATCCGGTCGCCGCCTTCTATCGTGACAACCAGGGCTTCTTCCACCACGAGCGCGGTCATCCGGCGTTGAATAAAGCGATCCCGGGGATCGGTATCCGAAGCGAATCCGTTTTCGGTGAAGAGCCAGTGGACGAGCGAATCCTCTATTACGCCTTCATCAATTCTATTCTTGGGATGATCGGCGCGTTGGGCCGGGAGGGTCTGATAGCGGAAGAGGTATTGATTTCGCAGTTGCGGGCAGCACTCATCAAACTGAATGCAGAGGAGGGCGGGGAATCGCATTTGGTAGAGAAGGTGCTCGCACCCGTTCTACGGTGCAAGGCTAACCTCAAGACGCGACTGGCGCAGATGGATGAGTTGGTCGGTCCGCTGGAGACGCAATCGGTTTATCTTCAAATCGACAATCCCTTGTTCCAGAGCGCGCGGGCCCAAGCCCATGGATAACCTGACCATTGGCGCCGGTTTTGCCTATTCCCGTTATGATCCGGACATCGGCAAGACAATCAGTTTCCGGCTGCTGGACAAGGGGCGTGACCTCGATCTCCTGTGGCGCTGGATGAACCAGCCCCATGTCGTACCGCAATGGAAGATGGCAAAGCCGAAAGAGCATATCGCTGCCTATATCGACGCCAATCTGGCTGACCCGCATCAGGATCCATATATCGGTTTCATCGATGGTGCGCCCATGAGCTACTGGGAGGCCTATTGGGCGAAGGACGATATTCTTGGCCGCCATTATCCCGCCGCCGACAAGGATCGCGGCTGGCATATGCTGGTGGGGGAGCCGTCGTTCTTTGGCAGAGGAATCGCTCCGGCGGTGATAAGGGCGTTTACCCGCTTCCTTTTCCTCGATGACCCCGCCACGGAAAAGGTGGTGGGTGAACCGAGTGTCGAGGCGCGCCGTCTGCTGCGTTATGCGCCGGTCTGCGCCTTTGAGGAGCAGGGGGAAATCGACCTGCCGGACAAACGCGCGAAATTGATGTTCTGCCATCGACAGCGCTTCATCGAACAATTTGGACTTTGACCATGACCACACTCGATCTTGCCGGGATCGGTATCGGACCGTTCAATCTTGGCCTCGCCTCCCTTCTGTCCTCCCACCCCCAGGTGTCAGCGGCCTTCCTTGAGCGTAAACCTGGTTTTCGTTGGCATGACGGCTTGATCTTGCCGGGAACGACGCTGCAGGTGCCGTTTCTTGCTGACCTCGTTTCAATGGCTGACCCGACGCATCGCCTGAGCTTCCTCAATTATCTGGCTGCTCATGACCGTCTCTACAAATTCTACTTCTATGAGAATTTCCTGATCCCCCGACAGGAGTATGACGATTATTGCCGTTGGGCCTCGCAGCAGCTCGATAGCTGCCGGTTCGGCGAAAGCGTCGTGGATGTGGAGCACGATGCTGCGACCGACACTTTCGTGACCAAAACCTCCTCTGCAAGCGGCGCCACACGCAGCTATCGCAGCCGGAATATTGCGGTAGGGATCGGAACGTCGCCCTACCTGCCGAAATGGCAGTGCCTGCAAACCAACGCCCCGGTTTTCCATTCCGCTGAATTTGCCAAGCGGAGGGCGGAATTGACGAAAGCCCGTCGTGTCACGGTGATAGGGTCCGGCCAGAGTGCCGCTGAATGTGTATTGGCGCTCTTCAGCGAATTGACGCCACAAAAGGTGGCGGCAGGTGCATCCATTCGCTGGATCACGCGCTCCGCGGGCTTCTTCCCAATGGAATATTCAAAACTCGGTTTGGAATACTTCACGCCCGATTATATGCGCGAATTCCACAAGCTGCCGCTCGAGAAACGGCGGCAGACCGTTGCCGATCAGGGATTGCTCTACAAGGGAATCAGTTTTTCGACTATCGGGGATATTTTCGATCTGCTCTACGAGCGATCAATCGGCGGTCGTGACCCGGGGCTGACATTGGCACCCAACTGCGACGTGACCGATGTCCAGTCAAGCGGGTTTACCGGCGGACTGAAAATCGGTCTTCGGCACAATCTCTCTGGTCAGCAAAGCACCGTCGAGGCTGACGCGGTGATCTCGGCTACGGGCTATCGCCATGCGTGGCCACAATGGCTCGACACGTTGAAGGAGCAGATACTGGAAACGTGCGACCGTGGCGATTTGATCGTTGACGCAGACTTCCGCGCCAGACGTCGCGACGGCGGCGCGGGCGCGATCTTCGTGCAAAATGCCGAAACCTTCCAGCACGGCGTCGGCGCGCCAGACCTTGGTCTGGGTGCTTTCCGCAACGCTGTCATCATCAATCAGTTGCTTAAGACAGAATACTACCGGGTCAACGCGCGATCTGCCTTCCAGGATTTTGGAATTCCGCAAGACCACGCACCGTCCTCAACATTCGCAGGAGATGTCTATGCCCGCGCCGTCTGAAAAGCTTTATGAGCCCGCCTTTGCGCCAGCCCTCTGGAAAGAAACGTCCCGCCGGCTGCTGGCAAAGGTGATCGAAGAGTTCGCCTATGAGCGTGTTTTCCCGGTAACGTCAGAAAAGCCGGGCCATTACCGGATCGACTTTTCGACGGCGTCGTACAGTTTCAGGGCCAGGAAATACGTATTTGATAATCTCTCGGTCGAGCCTGAGAGTATCGTCAGGCACGTCGACCACGTCAGCACGCCGGTTCACGATCCGCTGGCCTTCTGCGCGGAAATCCTGCCGGAGCTTGGCGTCAAGCCGATGACAGTTGCGCACTTCATCCGGGAACTTGGCAACACTCTTGTCTCAGATGCTCACACCGCCGCGAGAGCTGACAAAACCGGTGCGGAGCTTGCCGAACTCGACGATATCCAAATGGAAGGCGAGATGACCGGGCACCCGTGGGTCACGGTGAGTAAAGGGCGTATCGGCCTTGGTTACACGGATTACCTCGCCTACACACCGGAAAATCGATCAGCATTGAAGGTTGTCTGGATCGGGGTCAGTCGCGAGCGGGCGTCGTTCGTTGGTGAAGCGGGACTGACGAATGAACGACTGGTCACCGAGGCTCTTGGCGAGCGGCTCTATACGTCATTTGTCGGCAAGCTGAATTCCGCTGGCTGCTCTGCTGAAACACACCACATCATGCCCGTTCACCCCTGGCAGTGGGACCACATGATTGCGCCACACTTTGCCGCGGACATTTCTTCAGGGCATATCGTTTTCCTGGGTGAGGGCGAAGACCTGTATCTTCCACAGCAATCTGTCCGCACCCTCTCCAATGTGAGCAAACCTTCAAAGTCGACGCTGAAACTGTGCATGACGATCCTGAACACCGCAGTGTATCGCGGCATTCCCGGTAAGCGGGCGCTCACGGCGGCGCCGTTCACCGGCTGGCTGGACGAACTTGTAGAAAGTGACACCTTCCTTTCGAACGAGTGCGAGTTGGCCCTTCTGGGAGAGCGAGCGGGCATGCACTATGAGCATCCACAGTTCTCAACAATCGCAGGTGCGCCCTACCAGTTCAACGAGATGCTTGGATGCCTGTGGCGCGATAGCCTCGGAGGACATCTGAAGCCCGGCGAAACCGGCATGCCGCTTGCTGCATTTATGCATGCCGGTAGCGATGGCAAGCCCGTGGTGCAGGCGCTGGCCGAAAAAGCAGGTGTCAGCGTCGAAGGTTGGCTGGCGCGTTTCTTTGATGTCGTCCTGCCTCCCGTCTATCACCTTCTCGCCCGTCACGGGCTGGCCTTTTCCGCCCACGGGCAGAATGCGACGGTGATCCTGAAAGACGGTTTACCGGTGCGGTTGGCGCTGCGCGACTTCATCGACGATGTGATCGTCTGCGACCTCAATTTCCCGGAGAGCGAAAGCCTGCCAGAAGAGGTTAAGGATGTGCTGTTGCGCCTGCCTGCAGATTTCCTGATGCACTTCATCCAGACGACGCTGTTCATTTGCGTTTTCCGTTACATGTCCGTGCTGCTGGACAAGCGGTCGGGCGTGTCAGAGGCCGCTTTCTGGGCTTTGGCAGGGGAGAGCATTCGACGCTATCAGGCTCGCTTTCCCGACATGGCTGAGCGATTTGCGATCTTCGATCTTTTCGCGGACGAATATCCCCGCCTTTGCCTTAACCGCGTGCGGCTATTCACGCACGGTTATGCTGACGATGACGAGCGACCGGTACCGGATTTCCAGGGCATGGTCGACAATCCCCTCGTCCACTTCGACCGGAAGAGAGATGCGGCTTGAGAAGCCGCGCCATCTCCACTGATCATTTGCATCGGCGATGATCAAGGGATTTGCGCCGACATTCGGCGCAAATCCGTCGGGCGTATACCGTAGCGGCTGCGGAATGTGCGGTTGAAATAGGACAGATCGTTGAAGCCGACGCTGTAAACGATCTGGCTGATCGGCGTTGCGGCGTGGTCGGCAAGAATAAGGTTCTTGGCCAGCACTAGCCGCCTTTCCAGAACGTAGCGTGAAAAGGTTGTTCCCGCCCGGCTGAAAAGCTTCTGGATCGCCCGCGGTGTAATCCCTTCAGCCTGTGCCACATCGGCGATGGAAAACGAGCCATCGGCCAGATTTTCCTCGATCATCGCCTTGATCGCCTCAAGACGACTTTGCAAGACCGCTGAAGGGGTACCTTTGGCGACGTATTGCGCCAGCACGGGAAGCAAGGAGTAAAAGTGCGCCACCATCATGCTGGCATGCTCTTTGTCCTGATGGTCCTGACGCAGCAGGTAACCCGCATAGTTGGTGAGGAGCTGCAACGGCAGGCATTCCGCTGAAAAAGGCTGCAACAAAATCTGCTCGAGGGACTCTCGTGCGAGCGTGATAGCGGCGTGAGGAAGATGGGCGCAGTCGAGGCGCCCGCCCTCGGGCAGAACGATTTCCGACATCGTGTCGGAGGGAATGAGGATCACGTCGCGCGGCGCCATCTCGAAGCTTTGCTTTCGATGATGGACCAGCAGCGGCCCGTCCGCTGCCCTCAGTATCACAATATCCGGCGTACTGACGCCGTGCGCTGTCAGTCGCAGCGACGTTCTCGGCATATAGACGGTGGCTAGCGACAGGTTTTTATGTTTCCAGACGAGGCCGGTCACGCCCGACAGATCACCGTCCTCAACGCTGATCGTTGCTTCTCCCAGCATATCCAGAAGGATCGTTCGGCACATGAGCCTGCTTTCTGAATCAGGCAGGGACAGGGTTCCAAGTTTCAAGGGTCGGATCACTTCCATGAAAAATCAAACCTTTGTTTTCTGTTGATGTTCGCTTCTATCCAAGTCGGGTTCGTCATCATCCAAGCCCGGCTGCTTCCTAGCGCATAAAACATGATAAAAATAGTCTTGTATTTACCGGTTGGGCGAACCGGGAGATTTTTTGCGCATTGGGGGCGACATGATCAGAAAATGGAATGTCGGCGTTAGTCTTATGACTATCGCCGTTGCGGTAGGTGGCCATAACGTCGCGCAGGCACAGAACGCGCAGTCCAGCAGTGGCCCGACCGTGCTGGAGCCGATTGTGATAACCGGCAGCCGTATTCCCCAGGAGATATCTCGAACAGCGCGAACGATCTATGTCGTTGATGCGGAGGCCATCGAGGCCGAAGCCCGGTCCGGCAAGTCGCTTCAGCAGATTCTTGCTGAGAAAGTTCCCAGCTTCGATCCGGCCAGCGAAGGCGCGCGCACGGCTTACGGCCAGAATTTGCGGGGACGCACGGCACTTATTCTCATCGATGGTGTTTCGATGAACTCGGCGCGCGGGCTCAGCCGTCAGTTTGATTCCATCGATCCGTTCAACATCGAGCGCGTCGAGGTTTTGTCCGGCGCGACAGCCATCTACGGCGGCAATGCCACAGGCGGCGTCATCAACATCATCACGAAGAAGGGCAAGGATGCGCCGGAAGGTTTGCATGGCGAAGTAACAGCTGGCCTTGGCAGCGGCTTTGGCCGCACCCGCGACATTGACCGCAATGGTGCGGGCGCCGTGACCTATAACAGCGAAAACTGGGACGCACGTTTCGCTATTGCCGGAAACCAGACCGGAGCCTTTTACGATGGGTCCGGCACGATGCTGACGCCTGATATCACCCAGACCTCGACCGCCTTCAACAAGCGCATCGATTTTATGGGATCTGTCGGCGTGCAGATCGATGACAACAGGCGCTTCGAGTTATCGGGCCAATTCTACGACAGTGCGCAGGACTCTCCTTTTGGACTTTATCTCGGAGCTGGACTCGCGGGTATAAGAGATCCAAATTTGGTCGAAACCCGCGATGGCTACCGGTCGGATTTCAATCCTCGCACACGCCGCACCATGGTGAACGCGACCTACACCGACGATGATTTTCTGGGGCAGGAACTCCTTCTGCAGGGCAGCTTCCGCAGAGAGGAAATTCGCTTTCATCCATTCCCAGGTAGTGCGATTGTCTCACCCTTCGTTTACTTCGGCGGTAGCTCCCAAGACACTGATTATTACAGCTTGAAGGCGTCGATGATTTCGGAGCCACTGGACGGATTGAAAGTTACCTATGGCATCGATGCAGACCGAGATTCTCTTACGTCCAAGCAAAATGTCTTCGATTTTCTGACTGTCGCCACAACGGGGGCAATGGACTTCAAGACGCGTGGCATTACCGGCCTGTATCCCGATATCGATGTCTCTACCCTAGCCGGCTTCATTCAGGGATCCTATGAGGCGACGGACCGACTGACGGTCAACGGTGGTGTACGTTATCAATATGTCACAACCGAAGTTTCGAGCTTTGCCGGTGCGGCGCAGCAGGTTGCCGTTCTGAACGGAGTCGGATCCTCTATCGACAGCATCCCTGGCGGCGACGTCAGCTATGATGCTGCCCTGTTTAATGCAGGCGTGACATATGAACTGACCGACACCCAGCAAGTCTATGCCAATTTCAGCCAGGGTTTCGAGCTTCCCGACCCGGCAAAATATTATGGGGTCGGAAACTACAGCCTTGTCGGTGGGCGTTACGTTCTTCTGAACAGCGTTAATGTCGCGGACTCCGCACTTCAGGCGATCAAGACGGATTCCTTTGAACTCGGCTACCGCTTCAATGACGATACTTACAGCTTCGAGACGGCGGCCTATTATTCGCTCTCCGACCGGTCTATCGAATTGGACCGTACAACTCTGGCCGTGGATGTCGTTGATCGTGAACGACGCGTTTATGGCATTGAGGCGAGCGCCAGCGCAAAGCTGGACTATGGTTTCGATGTCGGCAGCTCGGCGCATTGGGTGAAGTCCGAGATCAAGTCAGATGGCGGCTGGGAAAAGGAAAGCATCGGCACGGCCAGTGTTTCCAAACTCGGCGGATACGTCGGCTGGACGAAGGATAACTTCAACGTCAAGCTTGCCGGACAACATGTTTTCAACCTCAGTGATGATGATAACCGCAAGATTGATGGCTACACCCTTTTTGATCTGACCGGTGCCTATCGTTTTGAAGCGCAGGACACGACTTTGCGGTTCGGTGTGATGAACCTGTTCGACAAGGAATACACGACCATTTGGGGCGCACGCGCCAACGCTCTTTACGGGGCTCTGGCAAATCAGGCTGTGTTCGATTACAAGGGTCGCGGACGCACGTTCGCCGTTTCGCTGACGAAAGTTTTCTGATGGATCATCAGGGCGATATGCGGCAGGAAATGGCTATCGCTGCCGCACCCTACTCGCTGGCGGGAACGTCCGCGCCTGACCTCTATCGCGCCTTCAATCTCGATCGAAGCGGCCCGGTCCAGGTTCGTCGCGAAGGCGGGCAGCTCCTGGTTTCTGACGCGGAGGGGATGACGGCGGCCTTCCATTTATCCACGGAAGGCGCTGGTGGAAAGATTGAGATTGCCGACATGTCCACCCTACCGGCACGTCGCTGGCGTCTTGCAGCCGCAGCTTTCGAATACTTGTTTTCCAAGTTACCAGCCCTTCGATCTTTGACCCTGTCTGGCGATCGTTGGGTGGAGCTGGAAGACGATTTCACGGCCTATGGGATGTACACGCATTTGGTACCCAACTCCGTCCAGCCCGCCGTGTCGGCAGACATGTTCTGGCAGACCCCCGGTCTGTGGCGCGCGCCTTATGGCGGCATTTTTCCTCGTCGCGACGTCTACGACGGCAGGGTGTCACATCCCTTGCGTGCGCCAAAACCGGTGGGGACGGTTTATGCCCGTTTCATCCCCTGGCTCGGCGGCGTCCTCTCTCTGGATGTGGCGACCTTGAACGACCTGCCAGATGTGCATCGCTGGATGAACAGCCCTCGGGTGGACAAGTTCTGGCACGAGGCAGGAGATCTAGACAAGCACAGGCGATATCTGAACGGCATGTTCGCCGACGCGCATATCATGCCGCTGATAGGCCGCTTCGATGGCAGAGCATTTTCCTATTTCGAGGTTTACTGGGCAAAGGAAGATGTTGTCGGCACCTTTTGCGATGCGGGCGACTATGACCGTGGTTGCCACGTGATCGTGGGTGACGAGGCATGCCGTGGCCGCGATTGGTTCACGGCCTGGCTGCCTTCGCTTCTACATTACATGTTTCTTGATGATCCGCGCACCGAGCGCATCGTGCAGGAGCCGAGCAGCGACCATGAGCGGCAACTGAGAAATCTGCAGAAGTCCGGCTTTTCCCATATCAAAAGCGTCGATCTGCCGACGAAGCGCGCTGCCATCATGACGATAAGCAGGCAGCGATTCTTTTCAGACCATTTATGGCAGCCGGCTCCGTAATGGCTGAAATGTGGATTGGGTAGGGGAGAATGTCTGCTCGGGCCTCGACCTGGAGCATTTGATGTGGAAGGCTGAGCCTATAGCGCTACTGCTCTCACCCGCTTGGGCACAGTAAGGTGATCTCCGATTTTGGGCCAGCGTGAGCTGAAATTTTACGGGGTTTTGGCCCAGGTCGGTGGGGGTGCCAATGAGCCGTTCATCAGCGAAATCGGAACCTTATTACCAATTGCGCTATGTGGCGATGTGACTCGTGGCTTTAGGATCCAGCGCGGTTCAAAGCGCCTGCTCGGTATCATGTTGTAGATTGCTTTTGAACCGAACGCGTTTTCAAGGCAAGCCTGATGAAGCATTTCGCTCTTCTTGCGGTCGGCGGGACCTGTTGCTGATGATAACGATGTGATGTATCGGGTTCGCCTGGAAGACCCAGATTCCCGCACTCTATGGCCGTTGCGCCTCACACACATTAAGGACGGACTCCATGACCCAGAATGCGATCGTATGGGGTATCGCGGGGCTGACAGCGGCTGGCGTGATCACCAGGCCGTTCCGTTGGCCGGAGGCCGTTTGGGCGGTTCTGGGTGCCGTTCTCCTTCTCCTGTTCCAACTCATCGGGCCTGCCGATGCGCTCGCAGGTGTTGCTAAAGGGATTGACGTCTATCTCTTCTTGATCGGCATGATGCTTTTGTCCGAGTTAGCTCGCAAAGAGGGCCTTTTCGACTGGATTGCAGCGATTGCGACCTCCTATGCCAAGGGTTCGCCGAAGCGTCTCTTTGTGCTCGTCTATATGGTCGGCCTTGTCGTGACGGTGTTTTTGTCGAACGACGCGACTGCGGTCGTGCTGACGCCAGCCGTCTATGCAGCCTGCCGTGCGAGCCGGGTTCGCGATCCGATGCCTTACCTCCTGATCTGCGCCTTTATTGCCAATGCTGCGAGCTTTGTGTTGCCGATCTCGAATCCTGCCAATCTCGTGATCTTCGCTGGCGGCGAAATGCCGCCTCTGTCGCGCTGGTTGGCAACGTTCTTGCTGCCATCGGTCGTTTCCATCATCGTAACATTCATATGCCTCTATTGGACGCAAAGGCGCGCCTTGTCGGAAGAGAGTCTCGCTGCCGCTGCGGACCGACCAGTCCTTAGCCGTAGCGCCAGCCTCGCAGGATGGGGCATCATGATCACCGCAATCGTCCTGATCGTTGCATCTGCCCTGCATGCTGACCTCGGCGTTCCTACCTTCGTTGCCGGGATGATCACGACTATCCTCGTTCTCTTGCTGACACGGCAGAGCCCCATGGAGACGATAAGGGGTATCAGTTGGAGCGTCCTGCCGTTGGTGGCAGGCTTGTTCGTCATCGTCGAAGCGCTTGACCGCACGGGTGTGACGACCAGTCTGGCCAATCAATTGGCGTCTTTGGCTTCGGTGTCTGATGGTTATGCCGTTGGCGTGGCCGGAACGTTTGTCGCTGTCATCTGTAATCTCGTCAACAATCTGCCAGCCGGCTTGCTCGCCGGAAGTGTGGTTCAGGCAGCGCACGTCTCGGACAAGGTCGCAGGCGCGATTTTGATCGGCGTTGATCTCGGTCCCAACCTCTCTGTCACAGGCTCACTGGCGACAATCCTGTGGCTGTCGGCGCTTCGTCGTGAAGGTCTCGATATCAGCAGCTGGAAATTTCTGAAGCTCGGTGTGGTCGTGATGTTCCCGGCACTCATTATGTCGCTGGCGTCGCTCGTTCTGCTTTGACGCGCGGATGGCAAGAAGTCGGGTTGGCGTTTCTACGGCACCCTCGGTGTTCTAATCGTTCTAATCGTCCGGGTGTGGATTTCACTCGTTATCTGATGGTTGGCGCTGAAATCGATGCCGAGCTTGAGCATCAAACGTGAAAGGATCCAACGACTGGCGTGCCCAAGCCCACGCTAGAGCGTGGCGCGTTCGTTGCTGATACAGCTAATGAAGAAGGCTAGCGACGGCAGTCGGTGCTTCACTAAAACAAATTTTGCAACGAGCCTAGAACAGCGTCGTGCGCAGGCGCGCAGCTGGCCTTTGGTGCTACGATACGTGCTCCGGCGGCATACACGCGATTACGAACCGCGTGCAGCGGTTGGATTAGGCACCAATCGACCAGGAACGGGTGGCCCCGACAAGGTTGACGGGGCCATTTCTCTTTCACAGAACAGTAACGTTTTCGGCCTTCGACTTGCCGGTCTTGCGATCCTGGCCGACATCGTAGCTAACCTTCTGACCGTCGGTCAGAGCGCCGCCGAAGCTGACCGCGGAGATGTGAACGAAGACGTCTGGGCCGCCGTTGTCTGGTGTGATGAAGCCAAAGCCCTTATCCTGTGCGAAAAATTTAACTGTGCCGGTTGCCATGATGTCCTCGTATGTTGATCACGAGGTTATCGCAATATCGCCTATCAGGCTGAACTTCAAGTTTTTCCGGGTTATGTTGGAATCGTGAGATCCGCGCAACCACAGCCTCAGTAGAAGTTCGATGAGACACCCATCGCCTCGTGTGGAGAAAAACTGCCAAGGTGGACAGAGTAAATCGTCGACGGGTCGAGTATGAATCGACCCAGTCCGTTCGGTCGCAGGATTTAAAGCTTCCTACGGATCTCTCAGGTTAGCTGAAGAAACCGTCAAATTTTCCCTTTGAAAATTTCTTGAAAATCGCCTTTCCTTGAGGCCAAAGAGGAATTTGAGCGCCTGTTTGCAGGTCGGCCAGCGCTGGACTTTGATAATGTTGTTGATCTTTCACGTACTCAGAGTTTGCGCCAAAAGGTCTCGCGTCCAAAAAACGAAAGTGACGACTAAGCAATCCGACTTGGGTTTTATGTCGGGAATATATCCAACTGCTCATTAGAGGGTGGGCCGAGAATAGCTTGGGCGTCTTTCTTGTTGAGCGGTTGGCAAAGCAAGAACGTGGTCCTCGTGATTTTGAAAAGCGCTGGTGGTGCTGAAGCAGCCTTGAAGCGTGAACCGAATACGCCCTGAACCCACTGCTACTGGTTTCCCCGCATTTCGGCGGCTGCCTATGGCCCTTTCCTTGGGTGTAGATTTTCGGTGACTGGCATTCCAATATTCTGAGGTTCGCCGATTGGCGAAGATGGAACTAGGAACGGCAAACGTGGTTAGTGTCGTCCACTCGGAGATAAAGTTATGAAGATTTTGAGCGCGGTGATCTGCCTAGTATCTGTCGGCATTCTAAGCGGTTGCGTAGATGATCACGGCTACCGTGGGACCGGGTATTCTGCGGGCATGGGCCATAACCGGTCATGCGGCAACGGTGAGAATGACATATCCCACCCCTATGCCGGGATTTGCGACTGGCGCCGCGAAAACGGTCGGGACTGGGCTGACAGCGGAGCGAATAATAATATCTACCGGCGCAATCGGTGACGTCAGATGTGGAGTTTTCCCGAAGAAAATTCGTCAATGATCTCACGCAGACGTGTGTGGGCCGTCGCGTTCAGCGCGCCACAACATGGCATGGTCTACTTACCAGTCGATCCCAACACTGTGAGTTGAATCTCCTCCGTCCACAGGGAGTGATTCGGATGGAGCAATTTCTTTGTGCGATGTTCCGAATGAGCGGTTTGGTAGGGTCTGGTGCCAACGCCATACCCACGGCGCGATCGATGCCACAACTTGCTTGCATTCTGTGCTGTTTAAGCGAAGATAGCGTTCAGTCCGACTAAAAGGAACGCATAGGGAGCGTGCGCTGTTGCGACTTGGCAGCTCAGAACGAAGGCGCATTTCGGCAATGTTCGCCCAACGGCTTCGCGAGCAGCAGGCGCCGAGTACGCAGCGCTTGCAAGTGGCCGGTCAACATCCTCTGGCTGCTTTAACAACTCATGGTGGTATCTACCGCTCAAAGCTAGCTGGCAGAGCGAAGGCGACTTTCTATCAACAGCCCACTCTCATCTAAGATCGGATGCGCGGTAGCCACGATATGAGCGTTGATACGCTTTAGGTCGCGCAGGATATCGAGGTGCAATGAGCTCGTTCGCATGCTTTCGGCGCGACCATCGCGCAGACGGGCGAGATGTTTGGCTGCCGACTGCTTTTCCATTTTACGAACTTCCACCTTCAGCTCCATCATTCGACGTGCAAGGTTAAAGTCCCTCGTGACAAAAATTGTCTGGGCAATACGTATATTTTCTTGTGTCAGTTCGAAGAACGTTTTGACCTCTGCGTGTCCCTCCTCCGAGAACTGGAGACCCTGCGTTCCTTTCTTGGCAATTTCCGGTAACAAGCTCTTTTCCAGGATGTCGCCGATATGCTCGAGGTTGATTGCATAATCGATGATGGCCGCCGAACGCCCACCATCTTCCATGTTCAAGCCAGCACGTCCAAGCTTTGAGAGATACAGCTTTACCTCTTGTTGCAGTAGGTCGACCCGTCCTTCAAGAAGCGAGACCTCTTGTAAACGTGATGGATTGTAGCGGTCGAACGAATCTGCAGTTCTTACTAACATGCGCTCTACCAGATCGCCGATACCCAGCACTTCACGAGTGGCGCTGGCGAGCGCGACGACCGGTGTCGAGAGTTCTTGTTCATCGAGGTACTTCGGACCGAACTCTGCGGCTGCATCGTCGGCGATTAAGGACTTCACGATCCCCGAGACCGCGCGCGAAAAGGGCCACGCCAAGGCGGCCAGAAACACGTTGAACGCGAGATGAGCGTCGACGGGAAGCTTGGCTGGCGTCAATGGCAATATGGTCAACAACCCAGCGCCATAGTCTGCGAGTGGGAGGACCAGCACGCAACCAGCGCCTCTGACGATGAGGTTGCCGAGCGTGACACGCTTGACCGAAGCGGGACCCGACAAAGATGCCAGCACGGGAGGAACAGCGCCACCGAGATTGGCTCCGAGTACCAGGACAATGATGAGGCCGGTGGACAGCACGCCGGCTGACGCGAGCGAAAGGATTAACACGACCGCCGCCAGGCTCGAGGACGACACAAACGCAATCATCGCTGAAAAAATGAGAGCGACCGGCCAAGCATTGTCCAACAAAGCGACGAAAGCCATGAGGGCCGGGGAACTGCGCATGGGTTCCGTGGCTGCACTCAAAAGATGGAGCGAGAGCAACATCAGCCCAATACCGACAAGCGCTTTACCGCCGCCCTGACGCGCAGATGATGAGCCACTAAGGAGTATCACACCGACTAAAACAGCCAGAGGGGAAAGCCATTCCAGTCCCGCCGCGACGATCCAGGCGGTAATGGCAGTTCCCACATTGGCTCCAAGGAGAACGATTTGAGCCATCCGCGGTTTAATAAGTTCTCGTTCAACAAACGACGCGGTCATGAGCGCGGTGGCTGTCGAACTTTGCAGAGCAATCGTTGCAATCAATCCGGAGAAAAATGAGCGCGGTCCGTTGCTGGTCCCGGTCGCTAGACCAATTTTGAGTTTCGCACCGAAAGCTTGTGATACACCGTCTTTGACTTGCGCGAGCCCCAAGAGCAGCAACGCGACAGCACCCAGCAAATTGATCATGACGACCGTGGAACTCAAGTCTTTCTCCTTTTTGCTGCCATTACGATCCTATTCCCATTCGACTATGCGCGTGCCCGCTCCAATGACACCTTCAGCACAGTCAGAAATGTCTTGATAAAGGATGCGGCCGAAGCATTTTCTTTTGGGTCGGATGAACCTGAAAATTCCTTTTGGTGAACGACCAGCGCCTTATAAATCGACAGGTTTTCCGCGCGAATGAAGGGAAGGGCAAGTTCCTGCGCCTGGCGCAACGCGTACCAATCGGTGACGAAATGCAGCAACGATAATGACGCGGCGCTCTCCGGATCAACACCAGCGGACTGTGCAATTTTGACCAGCACAGATGAAGGCAGGTCAAGCTGCGTGAGCAGACGACCAAGTGTCGAACCGGAAAACATCTCAACCATGTCTCTGGGCCATTCACGGGGGAAAAACCGATGAGTGACGAGCGCTTCCTGGTGAGCGTAGAGGAAGTCACCGTATGATTTCGCGCTAAACGCAGAATGGTTGGGCTCTCCCTTCCGTTCGCACTCGCGATGGTAGAGACGCATTAGACGACGATCAATCGGCAGGTTGCCCAGACTGATGGTCTCGATATTGGTTTCGTTGGTCGATCCGTGCACGATCCGGAATGCAGGCGGAAACGCGACCAGGGAAGGGACAGCAACGTTGGTCAAGGTCGTGTTGCCGACGGTTCGCCTGGTCGATCCGTTGACGTGGATATGGCCGCTAAAGTGCTGTGTCATGCCGGCCTGCATGAGAGCAGTAGCCACGCCGTCCTGCGGAGTGCGGTTGGCGACGTTCGTTTGTCCGAAAAGGGCTTGTTCACTCGCCAGATTGTCTGCGAACACGTCCACGACGGGATAATGCGAAAAGCATAAAAGCGTTTTCCCCAGAGCGCCCGCACGCCGGTGAACGTCTGCAATCCACGAAATCAAATAAGGGCGTTGCTTGACGACGGCATTCCAGCCTGCACCAGTACTGTCAATAAAGTCGCTTTCCAGATCAATGCCAGTCGCTCTGTCTGACGGTTGGTACACGTTGGCGTCGATCATCAAAAGCCAAAGGCCATCTTCTGGTTCAACGAGATAGGAAGCATCTATCAACAACGCCTCGTTCGTCCCGTCAGCGGACGCTAATCGGTATTGGCGGTCCTCGAACGTGTCAGACGTCCCAAAAGGTGTTTCCCAGTGAAGGTAATCCGCCTGGCGCGTCAGACCATGCTCTACGAGAGGTTCCAGTGCATCGGGGTAGCCGGCGCAGTACATTGTCTCTGAGCAAAGCGCCACGACATTTGAAGGCTTAATATTGGGATCGCTGGTGATAACGACGGCGTCCCCATCCGGGGTCAGGAATTGCTTCGTCTGGTGTCGACCCCTCAGCGCATAGCCGTCGTGGTTGCCCGGTAAGACATAAAAGGAGAGCGAAAACGTCTCAGCATAACATTTCAAGAGGGAGGCAACCGCCTGTACCGTTGCTTTCTGTCCGTCATCACTATAGTCGCCGAGAAGGACGACATGTCTGATGCCACGACCGGCGATCGCATCAAGAGCAGCCGGAAAAGCCGCGAAGCTTTCGTTAAACACACGCGTAGAGCAGCGTGTCTCTGACCAGCTTCTGGCTGTCAGCCCGTCACCGGACACAGGTTCCTGCTGCCCGAAACTGCCTTCGAGGTCATGATAGTGTGCATCAGCGATGACGGCGACAGGGGTATGACTATGCAATTGCTTCACGCAATTTGGTTTTTTCGATCATATCAATCCAGTCTGATGCGAGACGAGCAGCATTATAAAGCATGGGTTTGGGCGCCTCGAACCATTCGTCCGGTCGCAAGAGGCGCTTTTCCCTGACATGGGCGATCGCCGCCTCGAGAGTTGGAAAACGGTCGGGTTGCTGTTTGTGGATGTAGAGACCCACAAGTGATACCGAGCGACTGCGACCGCTGCGACAATTGACCAGGACATTTCCTCCATCTTCGAATGGATAGGTCGCACGCTTGGGCATGGTCTGATGCAGCGCGCCATGGAGAATATAATATCCGCCCACCATCATTGTGTCCGGGCTGCCACCGCCATCGATCATTCCGACCTTGTAATAGCGGATGGGAGCGTAGCCTGTTGCACTAAGCTCCCCGTCCTCAGCATTGGCAGGGTCTCGTACGAAGTTGATATCCAGATTGACGGCGCAGTTGACGACTATGCCGATACCGTGAGCTTTCAGAAGCCCAAGGTCTCGCGCGCCTTCCAGACCGCCGATGTACAGCTTGGAATCATGCGGTCCGAGCCCTTGCGTAATCAGGCTGATGGGCGGTCGTTCGTAAAAGGGTGCATCCATATGCAGCACTCGATCCATTTTCAGGCGCAATGAAAGACAGCGCCAATCTCTATTATAGAAGCCTCGAAGCTGGGCGGCGCATATGTGACATAAGCGAGCAGCCAGCGCGGCAAGAGCTAAGCAGCATTCTCTTGTCGGATTGGGCCGCCTGTGGTCTGTAGAAGCTGCCCCGATCGACTATCGAAGATCATGATGTGCTCGGCGTCCAGTTCAAGCCAGACCTTTCGGCTTGGCCAGCGCTCAACGAACCGAGGAATAAGCACAGTCACCGCATTGCCTTGCGATGTGAGGGACAGGATCGTCTGCGATCCGGTTGGTTGAACGACATCGACCTCTGCGGGCAAACTATTCGCGACAGGTGCATCATGAAGCGTAAGCCGCTCCGGCCGGATCGCAAGTCGCATCGGTCCTGAGGACTGCGGCAGGGCGTGCGGCAGGTTTATCTCGATTTCACCGATGTGCAGGACGCTACGGCTGTCGCGCTGTTCCAAACTCGCGTCAAACAGGTTGATGCGCGGATCACCGATGAACTCAGCGACGAACAGGTTGCTTGGCTGGTGGTAGATCTCATAGGGGCTGCCCATCTGCTGAATCACGCCATCCTTCATCACGACGATGATGTCAGACATGGTCAGGGCTTCGACCTGGTCGTGGGTGACGTAGATCGTCGTCGCACCGAGGTCTCGGGACAACCGCTTCAGTTCCGTGCGCATTTCCGTGCGTAGCACCGCATCGAGATTGGAAAGCGGCTCGTCCATCAACAGAATTGAATTTCTAGCGGCGATCAATCGAGCGACCGCTACGCGTTGCTGTTGGCCTCCCGACAGTTCCGAGGGAAACCGATCCTGATACCCCTCGAGCTGTACTTTCTTGAGCGCTTCGCCGAGCCGCTCCTGGATTTCGTCCTTCGGCTTTCGCGCCTGCTGTAGAGCGAGCGTGATGTTGCGATCAACCTTCATATTAGGCCATAGAGCGTAGCTCTGGAAAATGAAACCAAGACCGCGTTTTTCCGGTGGTACGAAATGGCTGTTGCGACCAGAAAATACCGACTTTCCGGACAATGTAAGTTCCCCATCCGAGGGCTGTTCGAGCCCGGCGATAATCCTGAGCGTCGTCGTCTTGCCGCAGCCCGACGGACCCAGAAGAGTGACGAATTTCCCCTTGGGAATATTCAGGTCAAGCGGCGGAATGGCGAGGTGTGCACCATAGGATTTGGTGATGCCTTTGAGAGATACTTCGTTCATGACTTCCTCCGGAGATCGTAAGCACCGACCGGCATGCGCTGGAGCGCCGGTCGGCTGAGTAAGGTTCTTACTGGCTCGTCTCAACGACCCAGAAGTCGTTGACCGCAGCAACGTTGTCACGCTGGAACTCGGCGGATCCGAAGATCTTCTTTGCCTCCGGCCACTTCTCTCCACCCTTGGGTAGCGGCACGTCTGTGCGAGGCGAGAACGTGCCGACCTTGAAATAGGCGGCCATGCCTTGAAGCAATTTCAGGCTCTCACCCTCACGGTAAGGTTTTTCGACCTTGGTGTCTGGCGTAAGGTCCTTCGAACCCATCTGGAACGCGATAAAAAGTTTCGCGGCGTTGGGATGCGGAGCCTGCCCGGCTATGGATGTATAAGTCGAATAGGCGAACACACCTGCAGGATCGATATCGTAGAGGATAGCGTTGGCGTAATCGTCGCTGCCATTTTTGTTTATGTAGTGCATGCTGGAGAACGTAATGGGCGGGTTATTTTGCCCTTTAAGTCCCGAGGCGGTCGCGAGCTTAGAACCGGAATCGTAAATAACGAGATCGTTCTTCAGCAGGCGATGCAAGAACTCGTAGCCGGCGTTTTCGATACCATCCGACAGCTCGATTGGCTTGCCCGCATACGTCTCGTAGGCCTTCGCAAAGCTATCGGAGTGCTCCACGATTGAAGCAAGCAATGCCAGTGATGTCAGCGATCCTAGGGGGCTCTTCATTGCGAAGCGCTTTTTCCAATCTGGTTCTGTCAATTGCCAGACGTTCTTGACAGGCGGACCGTCCTTATAAGCGTCGGCATTGTACATCAGGACGGTCGCTTCGATGACCTGCGTCAGGAGTGGTTCACGAAGCTCCTCCGGGATCTTGTCTGTCAGGTACCGCGGTACATAATTGACGATACGTTTGTTGGGGAGAAGGTCGAAGATCATTTGAGCCGTGCCCGCAGTGTTCACCACATCGACGTTGAAGATGCCCGCTTGTTGTTCTCGGACAACCTTTTCAATCGTCTTCTCCGAACCAAGATCATAGGCGTTTACCTTGATCTTCGGGTAGAGCTTCATGAAGTCTTCGGCGAGTGCGCTGACGCTGGATGACGATGAGTAGATCGTCACTTCACCTTCTTCATTCGCCTTGCGGGTGATCTCGTCCCAGTTCTCTTCCGGAGGCTGGTTGGCTCCCAGTTCTGATGTTTTAATCCATGTCTCGAACGCGTCCTGCGCCAACGCCGCAGAGCCTATCATCCAGCCCAAGGTGGCGATTGCTGCGCCCTTCATTAAAGTCTTCATAGTCTTCCTCCTCTTTCGGGTTGCCTCCTCAAGCAAATCCCATCTTCGTATTTCGAAAAACGAGCCTGAACAGCAGGTTGCAGCCAACAACCAGCGCGACGAGAAGCAAGGTGGCTGCCCCGATCAGCTGGGGTACGTCATCCGTTTGGTAGGTGTAGATGACGCTGGCTAGAACTGCTGTTGATGGCGTGACCAGTAGAATGATGAGCGACAGCTCTCGCATCGTTCCGATGAAACTCAGCAGCATACCTGAAACGAGTCCTGAAGCGGCGAGCGGAGCTACAATTCTCCGAATGCGGCCGAACCAGCCAATGCCCTGGACGCGTGCCGATTCTTCGAGCGATTTGTCAATCTGGAGCATCGCGGCAATGCCGGTACGCGAGGTGTATGGCAGGTTCTTCACCGTCGCGATCAGCACGAGCAATGCAAACGTGCCATATAGCGCAGGGATTGGCCCTAAGGACTGGGAGAACATGCCGATATAGATGGCGCCAAACGCTACCGCTGGAAAAATGTAAGGCAGGAATGCCGCCATCTCGAGCGCCCGAGACGAAAGCGTACCCCGGTTGCGAACGACGACGTAGCCAATGAGAAAACCAAGAACAGCCGTTGCCAACGCCGTGAAGAATGCCAGTCGCAAGCTGTTCCAAGCGGCATTCAGTATCTGCGGGTTTTTGAACACGCCGGCATAGAGAGCATTTACGCCGCCGCGGTCACCGATCCAGTAGTGTAGTGTCAGGTTCGATAGATCGTAGTTTCCGGCCGTTCGAGACAATGACTGGAGCACGAGCAAGCCGAGTGGCATAACGACGGTGATGGACATGAGGAGCATGACCAACGCGAACACCAGCCAGCGGGCACGGCCCAGGTCGATCTCTCTGCGTCGGAAACCCTTGCCTGACATCGTGACGAAGCTTTTGCGAACGCCGATCATGCGCTGGTTAATCCAGATGAAGAGCACGGCGAGCAACACCAGAACCAGTGCCAGCAAATAGCCGTCACCCACATTGCGCGATCCGATGGCGGCGTAGATTTGCGTGGGTAAAACAAAATAGCGGATAGGCATTCCCAGAACGGCCGGCGTGCCGAACGATCCGATGACCCTTATGAATGTCATGACGACGGCGGAGCCGACGGCTGGCACAACGAGCGGAACCGTAATCGAGACGAACTGGCGAAACCGCGACATGCCGGCAATGGCACCGGCTTCCTCGAGCTGGCTGTCCACCGTCGAGAGTGAGCCAGAGATGATCAGGAAGCCATAGACGTAGTAGTGCAGCGAAAGGCAGATAATTATGGGGAGGCTGCCGAACGCGATCCAGTCCGGCGGCTGAACACCAAAAAGGTAAGCGAAAACGCCGGAAGCGCCTGCCACACGGTCGTTCTTGAAAAACGTTACCCAGGCAAGCGCCATGACCCATGATGGGAGCATGTATGGCAAAACGACAGCTGTGTTGACGAACTCGCGATAAGGAACGTTCGTGCGTACAACCACCCAGGCAAGCAGTGCGCCAAGCGCGAGGCAGATTGCTGTTGCTCCGAACGCTGTGACCAGGGAGTTCATGAACGGCTTGTAGAATAGCGCCCAGGACATACGACCGGTGAATACGCGCTCGTAGTGGAAAGAGGTCAATTCACCAACTGCGCGACCGGGGAGGTAGACGGCATCGTAAGGTTGGACTGTGACCGTTTCCCGGATCAACTGGAACAAGGGGACGATAACGAGCAGGCAGAGGATAATTGCCATGATAAGGGCGATGAGGCGGTCAGGGGCTGAGAGAAATTGGCCGACACGTCGCGACAATCGTCCTGCTCGTCCACTTTGCTGCGTCGTCTCGATTTCCGCTAAAGTCGTCATAATGTCCTCCCAAACGGCTCTCCAGGCCGCACGCCACTTCCAATTTTTCGTCTCGCCAAAGACCTCAGGCGACCTGTATTCGGGCTCCCTTGTTGTCCGGGCTGAGAACAGTCTTCCCAGACGTCAGTGGGACGTTCGCAGCTTCGCTGATTCCGGATGCGAGGCCCGCAGCGGATGCGAGTACGGGGCCTCCATAACGCAAAGAGCCAAGCTCCGTGAATGGGCAGACAGCCCCGCCAGCCTCCGCGACGATCAGAAGACCGGGTACACAATCCCAGGAATTCATGTGTAATTCGACGTAGGCGTCCGATCTTCCGTCGGCCACATAGGCGAGGCCAAGCGCTCCAGAGCCGGAACGGCGAACATTCGCACCCTTCGAAAGGAGGGCTTCAGCAACTTTGAGATATGTCGCGTTCGGAATCCGCGTCGACCAGCCGAGCTCCACTGAAGCGGTATCGAACCGTGTCGTTGAAGCGGTCGCGATCGAAGTTCCGTTGCGCGTCGCCCCTTGACCCAGCATTGCGAAATGGAGTTCATCAAGGGCCGGGTTAAAGATGGCGCCAAACTGGGTCACGCCATTCTCGATGTAGCCGATGGAAATACAGAAATGGGGGATACCCCTCGCAAAGTTTGCGGTACCGTCGATCGGGTCGACAACCCACACGCGGTCGCGTATTTCACCACCGCCTTCTTCGCCGAAAAAGCCATCGTTGGGATAAGCCGCCAAGATCGCGCTCCGGATGTGATCTTCAGAGGCTGCATCGGTCTCGGTCAGAAAATCCTGAGGGCCTTTCATCGTGAAACCGCCCTTCGACACCTGCTTGAAACCTTCAAGCGCCAATGCACCTGCCGAGCGGATGACCGCGTGGCACAGTTCGGCGCGTTCTTGGATGTCGCTCCGTGGAACTTCGCTATCAGGCATAGTCTTCTCCCTTGCACACGTGTTCAATGTTGCACACGTGTGCAAGCATGGCAACCCCAGATCCGTTCACTGGAAAGGTTTTCGCTAATCAGGAACGGACGGTGCCGCGCTCTATAAGCTCTACGGGCACTATTTGCGTCGAGACATGGCCATCGTCATGATCAAGTGCAGCAAGAACGGCGTCGGTCAGGACAGAGAATGATTGGCCAATCGTCGTGAGGTTATAGGAAATCCATGCGGCTTGTGGAATGTTGTCGAAGCCGATCACCGAAAGGTCATCTGGAACCGAGCGATTAAAGTCTTTTCTCGCTGAATCAAGGAATCCGAGCGCCATAAGGTCCGTCACGCAGAACGCCCCGTCGATTTGTGTGTCGCTCAGTAAGGCCTTGGCGGCCGCTATGCCTGTTTCGTATGCGGTCGGACCGACGCTCCACCGGACGACTTCTCCTCCGTGCTCAAGGATTGTCTCTTCAAAAGCCGTGGCTCGCCGGACCTGAGTTGGAGTGAGGCTGCCGCTGCAAACGACGGCGACTTTGCTGCATCGTGCTGCGATGAGCCGATCGGCGGCAAGCCGAGAACCCAGGATGTCATCGCTTAGAATGACATCGAGGTCGGGCCGGTTGGCATTGCGATTGATGACGATGAGCTTGACACCATTTGCAAGGCACTCGTCGACAATAGAGGCTGGAGGTTCGCCAGAAAGCACGACAATCGCACGCGCCCGAAATTCAAAGATCAGTTCGATCAGAGGCGCGATGTTACTACGCGCATCGGCGGCATTGAGGAGCAAACACTGTTGACCTCGTCGCAAAAGGCCAAGGCTCAGCATATCCAGTTGCTTTGCGATAAACGGAGAGGACAAATTTGCCCCCACAACTCCAACCAAATTGGAGCTCGATGTATTCAGGGTCTGCGCCAGGCGATTTACCCTGTAGCCGAGTTCTTCTGCAGCCTTCATCACGCGTTGGCGCACATCCGGCGAAACACTCGCGCCAGGAGTGAACGTCCTTGAAACAGCCGAACGGGAAACACCCGCCCTCTGCGCAACATCGATTGACGTCACAAAGCTCTTGGCCATCCAGGTACTCATTCCCTCGTGCGAAAACAAACCTGTACTCGGTTGAGTAAGGCCTTGCAATGCACTCGCGTGCATCTCGTCGCATACATCGGGTGCGTCGCTATCGGAGCGAACTAGATGTTTGATTTAGCCTGCTTGTTCTTGCAAACATTGTGGCGCACCGTCTACTCCCCAGGTCGAAAGGTCACTATCAACGATTTGAGCTCGACTTCTCTCACAAGCCGAGCGGCCTCATCTCGTGAGAACCAGGCAACTTTGCGCTGACCCGTTTCCTTGTATTTCTGCGCCGTTCTTGTAACTTCGATCTGGAAGACATCCACCACACATGGTGCCACGCGACCAGTATCGAGCCACTTGAGGTAAGTGTATCGACCGACCGGCTTTTTGCGTACGCGTCCGACCACGCCAGCTTCTTCGAAAGCCTCGATACGAGCTGCTTCATGCGGCTTCTTCTTGTTCATCGGCCAACCCTTGGGGATGATCCAGCGGCCGGTTCCTCGCGATGTGACAAGGAGAATTTCGATGTCACGATCGTCGGGTTTTCGGTAGCACAAAGCGCCATATTGGACTTCGAACGCCTTGCTGAACAGCTTTTCGGGCATCCCTGCAAGCTGTTGAAGCAATGATTTTCCAGCCGTAGCAGCCTTGTCCTTTTTCTTTGGCAATGTCCTGTTAGCTTTCCTCGTTGCGCGTGTTAAAGTGATGTGGGGAGTGGCCTTAAGCGTCAAGACTCGGTCAAGCGACGATAATCTGACAATATTAAACCGCCGGCGTCATCTAGATTTAGTATGCGCCAATGGGCTGCGGTGCCCTAATTCACCATATAAAGTCGATGATGCGGAATCTTCGCTCACCGAAATTTTTACAAGTGACAACACAAGGCGCAGATCTAGAAAGGCGAGCCTCGGGATGCCGGCGCGCTGAAGGATTTCATTCAGTAAGCCGCTTTGCCATCAGGATCGAAGGTGTCCGGTCGATTTCGACAAAGCCGAATTTAGCGTAAAATGCTACGACTTTTTCGTTGTGCTGGTTCACACCTAAATGGACGCCTTTTACTCCAGACATCATCAACGCACGCAGTTGATGTGCCAGCAGGGACGACCCATGACCGCCATTCTGCATCTCAGGCAGAAGATTGATGTGTAGATGCGCAGGGTAGGGCTGCGTCACCCGAATTGGTGTCCTCGATACGCTTCGGATATGAGTAAGGACGTTCTCATCCTCTATTGTCTGCGCTGAGAAATCGCGAAGCTCCTCTTTTAAGGAAGGCCACCATGCAGCCTCAAGCCAATCTTCGTAGGCGCTCGTATCGGGTGTCGCAACACAATAGCCCATGACGATGCCACTGTTTGTCAGCACGAATGCATTTTCTGGACAGAAACGAACATAAGGCAGCGCCCATAGCAATCCGGGAAGTCTTGGGTCCGTGTAGCGTCGTGATCCGTCCTCCCCGCTGTCTGCGGTGCGCACGCAGATATCGAGTATCGCCGTCTCATCGGACGGTTGGGCGTTGCGGATGACGACAGGTAATGATGGCGTTGGCATGTTCATGAGCGTGGCCTTACGCTGCTGCCAAAGGGGTGTGAAGTGCGTCATCGAAACGCTGCCAGGTCTCGGCAAGCTCGATGGTGCGCCGGCCACGGCGCGCCTCCTCGATTTTGATTGCCACGAGTCCCGCTTCCAGAGCCGCAACGATATTGACGGGCAGCGGGCTCGCCTCGGTCAGATGCCTGTAGATATCCAGAGCCATCTGATCATCGGCGCCATAGTGATCGCTTTCATGCCCCTCGTAACGCCGCTCGACAAGCTTTTCGCCTTTTATAGCGGAATGAACCTCAAAGCGATTACGAATGAAATCGCCCTCTGCCATTCCCTTGTTGCCGATCACGCAGAAGCGGCGAAACTGATCCGGAACGTTGAGGTTTGTATGAAACGCCATCGTCGCTCCGCCTTGATATTCGACGATCGCGGTCTGATAGTCGATGATGTCGCCATCGCCCTCGAAGACGGCATCGCTGCCCTGCCAACCGCTCGGCTTCTTGTAGAATTCCTGCTGTTGAAACGCGGAGAGTTGATCAGGCCGGTTTTCAGTAACGAATGACTTACGCCCCCCGAAGCTGGCAACGGCCATGGCGCGCTGCCCCACCACGCTGCCGTAAAGATCGATGTCGTGACAACATTTTTCCAGGATGAAAGGGCCGGCATGGCGCGTATGCCGTCGCCAATCCCGCATGAAGAACGCTCCGTGGTACGGCGCGATATGCTCGGATGCCTCGATCGAGGTTATGGTGCCGATGTGACCTTGAGCCTGCGCCATGCGCAAATCCCGATAAAGGTCGGAGTAACGCAGAACGAGGCCAACCATGACGCTTTCATGGCCGTATTCGGCAAGCAGTCGCGCCATTTTCAGTGTTTGATCTTCATCGATCACGACCGGCTTCTCGGTGAAGACGCGCACGCCCGCGCGCAGCCCCGCGGCGATTTGGTCCAGATGAAAAACATTGGGGGAACCGACCATAAGAAGATCAGGCCGCGTTTCCTTCAGCATTGTTTCCATTGTTTCGAAGCGACGTGGTTCCGGCAGGCCAGACGAAAGAATAGCCGGCAGCCCGGCAGGTTGGGGATCCATGAGGCCGAGGATTTGGAGATCTGGGCAAGCCTTGCGAAAGGAGGCGATGACATTGGCAAGCCGAAATCCAAGCCCGGCGACTGCGATTTTCATTTTTTAGTCCTGTTTGCGAGAATTGGGTGAATTAGGCGGATGCGTCGTCATCCGTTGGCGCGCCAGCAACGCGATCGAAGCGTTTTTCGAAATCCATGGTCTGGCTGCGCCCGCGCATGGAGGAGAGACGCCTGAAGTCCGGGCTCCCATGAGCAATCACGGGCAGCATGGCCGCACCTATGGCTGCTGCTTCCGGACCCAGTGCTCCAGCGCTCAGCCGGGGAATATCCCTTTTGCTCCGGGCGCTAACCGATGGCAAAAGGGGATAGGCCCGGTCAATCAGAGAGTTGTTGAGCGCTGGTGGAAAATGCCCTCCTACTATGATTGTCTGCGGGTCCATGATGTTCTCAAGCAGCGAAACCAGCAACCGGAGGCGTTTTGAGTTGAGATCGAGCCACCGCATCAAAACACTGTTGCGTTGAGCGTAGAGTTGTTCCAACACGCCGGGCCTAGCGATCTCTTTGCTTTCGCAAGACAGCATCGATGCAAGTTCGTCGATGGAGAACGGAGTCTGTCCCTCAGCATCTGGATTAGCGAATTCGGCAGGCCATGTTAGGAGGCCGATTTCCCCAGCATTGTTCCAAAATCCCTGAAGCGGCATGCTGTCATTGATGATGCCGGCGCCGAGCCCGTGCCCGACGAAAATATGAACGTAGTGGGTCAGTCCTGAGGCTCTGCCTACCCTCAGCTCGGCAACTGCCGCGGCTGTGGCGTCATTCTCGATGATGGTTGGAAGGCCGCAACAATCTTCGATAGCCTCCGCCACAGGAATACGGCTCCAGGCATCCCAGCCGGGCGGGCCGACGGGATGCTCGAACTCTGCTTCCTGCAGCGTTGGCATGGCGATGCCGATGCCCCAGGCAGGGCGATCTGAGGCAAGCGAACGCAGGCGCTGCGTGATATCGGTGATGGCACGGATCGTATCGGACGGGTCTTCGAGGGAGGCCGATGCGGTTTCGCGCCCCAGTTCATGTCCCGCTATATCGCAGACGATACCGAGCAGCCCGTCGCGATCCACATGGATGCCGAGACAGCACCCTGCGTCGGCACGCACTTGCAATCTTTTTTGCGGGGCGCCGCGCGCGCCTTCCTGTTGAATAGTTTCCACCACGAGAGAGCGGTCGATCAAATCCTTGCATATGTTGGACATCGTTTGCGCCTTCAGGCCCGTCACCTGAACAAGGTCGCGCCGACTGATGCCATCGGAAGAGCGTATAAGGTCGAAAACCAGGCGCCGGTTGTAGCGGCCCGAATATGTGTGATTGCTGCCCATCAGGCTCATGGGTGCCGGATCCTATTTAATCTATTAAATGGAATTTATCAGTCCGTCAGCGCAGGGTCAAGGTATGCGGGTCGGCCCCATTGCTTAGGTTCGTCATTTATCTGTCACGTAATGTCGATAAATCACCGGTAAATGCGGCTTGATTTTAAATCCATCTAATGGAATTAATATCGTCGCCTTCTTCTCAGTGACTTCAAAAAAGGGAACACAGTCATGCTGAAATGGACCTTGCGGCGGATCATAGCGGGCGCTTTGGCGTCGGTATCAATCCTGGGTATTGCGAATGCTGGAGAGCTTGTCGTCTATACTGCTCATGGGGAGGCAACGTCTGCTCCCATTCTCGGAGCATTCACCAAGGCGAATCCGGACGTGAAAGTAACCGTGGTGCGCGGTGGGACGGGTGAGCTCATAGAGCGCCTGCGTGCCGAAGGCGGCAACTCCTCGGCGGACGTGATGTGGGGCGGGCCGACGCAGACGTTCGAGGAAAATGCGGCGCTCTTCCAAGCATACGAGAGCAAGTCGGACGCCGATATGGTGACCAACGATCCCAATCACATCTGGCATCCGTTCACGGTGCTGCTGCAGCCTCTGATCGTCAGCACCAAGCGCGTCGAAGCCGGCTCCATACCCAAGACGCAAAAGGAACTTGTTTCACAGGATTTTGCGAAGAATGGTGGTCTGATCATTCCGGACCCTGCGAAATCCGGTACCGGCTACGTTATTCTCTCGGCCCTTGCTGGCAACTTCGGCTGGGATTTCGTCGGCCAGATGGCCAAGGGTGCGCGCATCGCGCCGGGTTCCGATGATGCATTCAATGCTGTGCGCGACGGTGAAGCGGCAGTCGGCTGGATCAACGAAGACCTCGGCGCGAAGTGGAAGGCGCAGGGCCTACCGATCGATATCGTCTATCCGAGCGACGCCGTCACCGGCCAGATCGATGCTCAGGCGATCGTCAAGGGCGCTCAGCACATAGACGATGCCAAGAGCTTTATCGATTTCCTGGGCAGCAAGACGGCGCATGAAATCGTTCGCGATGCCACTGTTCGACGCTCGGCACGCAAGGATGTAACGCCCCCCGGCCGCCCTGCCTGACATGTCCACCCTCACGATCGTGTCGGCTGTCGATCCCCGGCCCGTGGTCGTTGCTCGCTTCCAGGAGCTTCGTGGACAATGAAGGTGCTGCGCGACAATTGGCTGATCTTTTCAATCGTCGCGCTCGTGCTCTGCGGCCTGACGATCATCGTCCCGCAAGTTCGCCTGATGGCCGCCTCTCTTCTGGAGGAAGGTGGCCGTTTTACGCTTCTGCATAATAAGGACGGCTTGCAATCCGTGCCGGAAATGACCGCTCGGTACGGCGTGGAGAAAACCTCCGACGGGCTGGCAATAGCGTTAAGTTCGCCTGACCGCCTGACTGTCAGTGTCGAGGGCGACCGGACGCTTCGCCTCTCGTCGCAAGAGCCGATGTCGTTTGGCAGGGACGAGGCTGGGGTCATAGAACTCGATCTCGGCACCGCTCGGTTCGCGCTCTCACAACAGGCGCCGCGCGGACTTTTCGCCACAACAGCTCCGGCGCCGCTGGACCTTCAGGCGCAGGGGCCTAACTCCGTCTTATTGTCCCATGCCGTAAATGCCTATGTAACTTTCGAAAACAGGGCGCTGTCATTCTCTCCAATTCACTACATCGATTTCTTCACGCGCTCCGAAACCCTTTCCGCCACGGTCAACAGCTTGCTGATAGCTTTAACGTCAACCGGCCTTGCTGCTTTGATCGGCGTTCCTCTTGCCTATCTTATCGCGCGCTACCGAGTCGCCGGCAGCACGGCGATCGTTTTTCTCGTCACCATGGCGTCCGTCTCTCCGCCATTTTTGGGGGCTTATGCCTGGCGATTGCTTCTGGGACGAAATGGTGTTGTGACCAATTATCTCGGTCTCGATGTCTCGATCGTTGGCTTGCATGGCGTCATATGGGTTATCACCTGGCTGGTTTTCCCGATCATCTTTCTGCTGAGTCACACCTCGTTCCAGAGTTTGGATGCCGGTCATATCGAGGCGGCGGAAAGCCTCGGAGCCAGGCCACCTCGCGTGCGCATGACGGTTGAAATTCCGCTTGCGCTTCCCGGCATTATCACTGGTCTCTATCTGGCAACGATGGCAGCGCTGTCGGACTTTGGAACGCCGCGGATCATCGGTCTGGACGTCAATGCGCTTCCGGTTCTGATCTACACATCCTTCCTCAGCGAAGCCGGACGCAATCCCGCACTCGCGGCGACGGGATCGATGGTGCTTATCACCATCTCCAGCCTATTCCTCATGGCCCAGCAAATCTATCTGGCGCGACGTGGTTTCGCCGTGGTGTCGTCGCGCGCCTTGGAGCGCAAGCCACTATCGCCACTTGGACATACCATAGTTCTTGGAGCGATCAGCGCCGCACTTCTGATGGCATTCACGCCTCACCTGACGGTACTTGTGTCCAGCTTCATGGAATGGCGGGTCGGCCTGCCAACGCCGAACCTGACACTGGCAAACTACACGACCATGTGGCGCACCGGGATGGGTCCGGCCTGGGTGACATTGTCGCTCGGGATTGCCGGAACCCTGGCGGCGACAGCGATCGGACTGGGGATTGCCTATGTGATCATACGCAAGCGCTATCGGATCATCGCGCCCGTTCTCAGCCTTACCGTCATGATGCCCTACGTCATTCCAGGCACGGTACTAGGCATTGGCCTCATCATGATGTTCAACAAGGCGCCAATCCAACTGACGGGCACGTGGTTCATCCTCGTCCTCGCCTACCTCATTCGTAACCTGCCGTTTACGGTCAAGGCGTCAGAAGCGGCTCTGAGACGCGTTCACCCCGCACTCGAGGAGGCCGCAATCAGTCTCGGAGCACGTCCTTTCAGAGTGTTCGTGACCATTACCGCACCTCTGGTGCTTGCGGGTGCAGTAACCGGGGCAACGCTCACCTTCCTTCACATCGTGACGGAGCTGTCTTCCACCATCGTTCTCTATCGTCCGCCGTGGAAACCGATGACGGCTGTCATCTTCGAGAACACGCTGGTGGATGCCGATTTCGGTGTTTCCGCGGCACAGACCATTCTCCTGATGCTGATTATCTACATCCCTCTCTATCTCATCGTCCGATACGGCCAAGTTCGAGGAAAATCCTTTGGTTGAAATCTTATTGCCCAAAGCTGCCACACAAGGTTGCGAAGTCCTCATCGACGCGGTCTCCAAGAACTTCGGCAATCATACGGTTCTCAAGGACATCAGTCTCACCATCAAGCCCGGCGAATTTTTCACGCTGCTGGGGCCATCCGGTTGCGGCAAGACGACGCTTTTGCGAGCGATTGCAGGCTTCCATCCTATCGATGGTGGGAAGATCCTGTTCAATGGGCAGAATGTGACCTCGCTTGCCGCGTGGGACAGGAATATCGGCTTCGTTTTTCAGAACTATGCGCTGTGGCCGAACCAGACAGTCTTCGACAATGTCGCGTACGGGCTGAAGCTGCGTAAAGTCTCCAAGGGCGAAGTCGCGGAAAGGGTTCGGGCCGCGTTGGCGCAAGTCGAACTGCACGGCGTCGAAAAGCGCTTTCCCGCAGAGATGAGTGGCGGCATGCAGCAGCGCATCGCGCTGGCGCGTGCGCTCGTCATCAATCCGCCGCTCCTCCTCATGGATGAGCCGATGTCCAACCTCGACGCGCGTCTACGCGTATCTCTCCGCCACGAGCTGCGCAGTCTGCAGAAAAGGCTCGGCCTGACGGCCATCTATGTGACGCATGATCAGGAAGAGGCTCTGGAAATGTCGGACCGGATCGCGGTCATGCAGAACGGCATAGTGCAACAGCTTGCAGATCCTGAAACCATATACTTGCGACCGGCCAACCGCTTCGTGGCGGAATTCGTCGGCAGTGCGAGTTTCCTCGAGGGCACTTTTGAGGCGACGGGTTTCCATATGACGGATGGATCGAGGCTACCTATTTTAGAACGAGGCCACCGTGGCAAGGGCACGCTTGTGGTGCGGCCTGAACAGGTGATGATACGCGAGTGCGGCGGCGCGCTGACCGATGCGACAGTGGAAGATCGTCGCTTCATGGGCAAGGCTTGGACCCAAAGCCTTCGGCTCGATAATGGTACGATCATCTCCGTGGAGACCCGAAACGCAATTGATGTGGGATTGCGCGTCGGCGTGGACTTCGAGACCATAACTTTCCTACCCGTGGAAGCATAAGCGATGGCCGACCTGACACTTGAAGAATTGATGCAGCTTGCGTCGTCTGCAGCCCTAGCAGGAGGCGCCGAGTTAAAGGCCCATTTCGGCGATGTTTCGCGTGACGGTGTTCAACGAAAAGCATTGGGGGACTATGCATCCAAAGCAGATCTCGCCGCCGAAAAGGCCATTGCCGTTATTCTGGCAGAGGCAGGCGACCATTACGGCTTCGTCGGTGAAGAGACCGGCACTCGTAATGCCGATGCAAAACACTGCTGGGTGGTGGACCCACTAGATGGGACCAGTAACTTCATATGGGGCATCCCCTATTTTGCTGTCAGCATCGCTCTGTGTGACGACCAAGGCGAAGTGTTGGGTGTAGTCCTTGACCCTTTGCGTGACGAAATGTTCACCGCCATTCGAGGCTGTGGCGCATGGCTGAACGGAAAGAGGCTCGCCCGGCTTAGTGACAAACGCTCGGACGAGGCGATCATCTCACTGTCCATGCCTATCCAGGGACAGTTGAAGGCAATCGAACGCAGCACCTTCTTCCAAAGCCTGGATGCCATCACCAACGAGACAGCGGGCGTCCGCAGACTTGGTTCGGCCGCACTCGATCTCGCGTATATTGGTGCGGGAAGACTAGACGGTTATTTCGAAGATGGCCTCAGCCACTACGACTATGCGGCAGGAAAACTCATCGCTCAGGAAGCGGGAGCTCTTGTGACGTCATTCACAGGCGGCGCTCCCGTTGATGGCGGGTCACTGCTAGCGGGCACTTCGTCGATGCTTCTATGGCTCAAGAGCAAGTTTCAGCAGCGGTGAACACGCAGTTGAAAACACCTCGAGACTGAAACTGAGCGTGCCGGGCTACGTCCGCAATGTCATCCGTCTGCTCTCGAATGTAAATTTCAGATAGAAATTAGAATCCTTTGTAAAAGCACGGCTTTTACAAGTCTCTTTCAGACATCCCCCGATCAAAGATCTTGCGTTTGATCACGCAACCCCGCCGCAACCTGTTAGGGCATCTTAGCGCTCATTCTCCACGAGACCTAAGGCCTGTCGGCTCCATTTCCAACAAGAGCGGCGCACCCATTCGCTGCAGATTCCGATTGCTGCGAAAGTTTTCTTAGTCGCCCCTTTGCCGCACTCTTCGTCTTTTTCATAGCCGGTCGCATTATGCTCGGTGATCAGATGGTAGCAGACGTGAATAAGGCCTGATCCGGAGAAAAAGTCTGTCTTTAGAACCGAGATGTTGTAAGCTTTCAATTGCATTGGACTGAAAAGAAAGCCATATTTATCCCGAAAAGATAACAACAAGGATGGTATTTGTGCTCGTTATCGTTGCCGACGATCTTACCGGCGCACTGGATACGGCTGCCCCTTTCGCGGCACGAGGGCTTCACACCGAAGTGGTCCTGCGAGCGAATGATGTCGACAAGGGCGTAGCACTTTTACCGGATGTTCTCTCGATCAATCTGGGATCTCGCGATGGATCTCCAGAAGATGCCTTTGACTTGATGCAAGAGCTTGTCGGACGTCTTCCTTCCAACACCCGCATGTTCAAGAAGGTGGACTCGAGGCTGAAAGGTCACATCGCATCGGAACTCGATGCTGTTTCCTTTGATCGTGCATTAGTGGCTCCCGCGATCCCAACATTCGGCCGGGTAGTGCGCAACGGGAATGTGGAAGGTTTCGGGGTAGCAGAGCCGCTCTCCGTCGCCAGCGCCCTGAAACATCACGCGCACCGTGCAACAATTCCTGACACGGTGACAGAGAATGAACTAGACGCAGCCTTGCAACGAGCCGAAGAACTCGATGTCGATCTGCTTGTCGGCGCAAGAGGTCTTGCCGAGGCGCTGGCGCGCAAGATGACAAAGGTATCCAGGGGACGGCAGGTATCTCCGCCGGTCGGTCGGGGCCTCCTTGTCATAGGCTCGCGTGACAGGATTACCCTCGATCAGGTGAAAGAGCTCCGCCAGTGCGATGGCGTTGCCTACCATCCTGCACCGAACGGCACCTTGCCGGAGGGGCCAATCACGCCAGCGTCCTTGCTGCTGGTGCAGGCAACCAAGGGGGAGTTAGGCTTATCGTCCGAGGAAGTCTCGAGAAGCCTTGCGCACAGTGTACATCCCCGTTTAACGAGCGAGGCGTCCACCCTGCTTCTGTGCGGCGGGGCAACGGCAGAAGCGTGTCTTGCCGCGATGGGCGTGACACACTTCCGGCTAGAAGGCGAGTGTATGCCCGGTCTTGGCCTGGCATATGCCAACGGCCAATGTATAATTTTGAAATCTGGTGGCTTTGGAGAGCCTGACACTCTCGCAAAACTGGCTAGGCAAATTGTTCACGGCAGGAGCTAAAGAATGGGACTGCAAAGCGGAACGGCGCGCAAAAGCCTCGCGGACCTTGTCTTTGAGCGTATGCATAGAGCGATCAAGTCCGGCTCTTACCAACCAGACGAGAGGTTGCCGACAGAGCACGATCTGGCGATCGAGTTCGAGGTATCGCGCCCGATCATACGCGAGGCGCTGCGGCGTCTACGGGATCAAGGGTTGATTTACTCGCGCCGTGGTGCAGGAAGCTTCGTTCGCTCTGTTGGCATGAAACAACCGCTCGGCTTCGGGCAGCTCGAAAATGTCGCCGATCTCTTGAGCTGCTACGAGTTTCGTCTGACGCTCGAGCCGGCAGCTGCGGAAGCCGCTGCGACACGTCACACGCCAGCAACGCTCGGCGCGATCCGCGAGGCCCTTGAACTGATGCGTGACGCTACCAATCGTCAGGCCCACCGGGAGGACGCTGATTTCCAGTTCCACCTTGCTATCGCGCGGGCCGCGAACAACACATATTTCTCGACTGCGATGGAAGCACTGAAAGACCATATCGCTGTCGGCATGCGTTTTCATGGCGTATCGGTCAAACGCGACAATGCCGGCCTTTCTCGCGTGTTTGCTGAACATGAGGCGATTGCCAATGCTATCGCGACGGGTGAAGGCGCGAAGGCAAAAGAGCTGATGCACATGCATCTGACCGGGTCGAGGGCTCGTTTGTTTCAAACGAGCGCGTCTCTCGCGGCGTTGGCGGAGGGATGACTGAAACGGTCGGGGCTATCGCGAGAAATAAAAAAGGGGCTCGCAAAGCCCCTTTTTCTTCAGTAAATATATTTTTTAGTAGGCCGCTTTGTAGATCGAAAGAACGTCGTCAACGCTCATGTCAGCCGGATTGTTGTCCATCAGACGGCGATTGGAGTGTGCTTCGGTCGCGTAAGCGGCGAGAGCGTCGTCCTTGGCGCCGTGACGTGAAAGCTGCATCTCGATGTTGAGATCGGTGCAGAAGCGCCGTCCATTCTCCAAGATTGCTTCCGGCGAACTTGCTACGAAACCGAGGGCCTCTGCCACTTCTGCCGTCTTGTCGCGAACGACGGGCTGGTTGAAGGCGAGCACGTGCGGAAAGACGATGGCATTGGCAAGTCCGTGGGGAAGGCCAAGCCGGGTGCCGAGCGGGTAGGCGATGGCATGTCCTGCGGCAGTATTGACCGGGCCGAGGCAGATGCCGCCGTAGTAGGAAGCAAGCATCATGGCTTCGCGAGCTTCAGTGTCGGACCCATCCTTGACGGCGCGTGCAAGGTATTTTCCAACGAGGCGAAAGCCCATGCGCGCAAAGCCATCTATCATTGGGTGAGCGCGCTTGTTGGTAAAAGCTTCCACGCAATGCGCCATGGCGTCGACGCCCGTTGCTGCCGTCACGGCTGGCGGCACGCTGAAGGTGAGTTCAGGATCCAGAACCGCGATGTCGGCAATCATATGCGGGCTTTCGACCGCGATCTTTGCGCCTTTGACCGGATCGGTGATCAGCGAACGAATTCCTGCTTCCGATCCTGTGCCCGCCGTGGTGGCGATTTGGACGAGCTGTGTGTTTCGGGCGGCGACGCGGTTTGGACCCGCCACATCTGTAAGCGTCTGCTCGCTGTCCCACAACGCTGCAACCAGCTTTGCCACGTCAAGGACGGATCCGCCTCCGAGCCCGATGACCACATTCGGCTTGACTTTGCGCGCAATCGCAATCGCAGCCTCAAGCGTTGCCACCTCGGGTTCGCCCGGGATCGCGTCGAAGATTTCGACTTTCCCACGCAATTGTAGACGATCGATAAAGCCGGCGGTGATGGCCGTCGCAATCACGAGTGTTGCTTGAGCATCGCCGACGAGCCCGCCGACTTGCCCAGTCGTACCCGCGCCAACCAGCAGGCGCCGTGGCTGGTGAAGAGTGATGGAAACTGTCATCGGCGTTATCCTTGATGGGCTCGGCCAGCAACCAGCTTGCGGGCATAGGCGATGGCGGAATTCATGTTGCCGTGATTGGCGATACCCTTGCCGGCAATGTCGAAGGCGGTGCCGTGGTCAACCGATGTGCGATCGATTGGCAGTTCGACGGAAACGTTGACCGCCGTGTCGAAGGCCACAAGCTTGATCGGGATGTGACCCTGGTCGTGATATTGTGCGACCACCAGATCGAAGGCGCCGGAATAGGCGCGATGAAAGACGGTATCTGCGGAAATCGGCCCTTCGACATTGATGCCTTCGGTCCTGGCCGCAGCAACTGCTGGCGCGATCTGGTCATCGTCTTCGGTCCCGAAGAGGCCGTTCTCTCCGCAATGCGGGTTGATCCCGGCCACTGCAATGCGGGGGCTTTCATAACCGATGCGCTTGAGGTGTTTGTCGCCGGCCCGAATGGTGGCAAGCACGCGTTCCGTCGTCGAGCGGCGGATCGCCTCCTGCAGCGAAACATGGGTGGAAACATGGATTACTTTCAGGCGCTCGGAAGCGAGCAACATATAGGCCGCACTGGAGCCAGTCAGGCTCCGCAACATGCCTGTGTGGCCATCGTAGTGATGACCTGCAGCGTTGAGCGCCTCCTTGTTGATCGGAGCCGTGACGATGCAGCCAATCGAACCGGCTTCCGCATCGCGGACGGCCTTTTCGATGAAGCGGAAAGCGGCGTCACCCGCCGCTGGGCTAAGTTTTCCCCAAGGAAGTGGAGCGCCCTCGACATCGATATCGACCACATGCGGGGCCAGCTCGATGGAAATGCCGAGTGCCTCGCGTGCGGCTTCAAGTGTGGCGAGATTGCCGTAAATGCGTGTGGCTGCGCGGTGCTGCGTTGTCATCTCGGCCAGCGCGCGAACCGAAATCTCAGGACCTACTCCGCAGGGGTCGCCCATGGTGATGCCAATAATGTCGCTCATGTCAGTCTCCTGTGCCGGTGCGGTCCCAGCCTGCGGGCAGGTGGACATATTTGATCGCGCGTCGATGATAGGTGTAGGCGATGTGCAGGCTTCCATCCGGATCCGGCAAGAGCCACGGATAGGACATTTCCAAGTTGCGTCCATCAATGGAGTCGTTCGACAGGCAGGTGCCGGCGCCGTCCTCTATCAGGATGCGCTGGGGGAAGGTCTTGCCGCCATCGGTCGAGAGGCACACGCTGACCGGCGCGCGAGGAACGCCCCAGACCGGAACGATGCCACCTGTCGGGTCCGCGTCCGGTCTCCCGTCGTCTTCCCCGAGTTCGTCGTAAAGCGAAGCCCGGCGATCGCTCGACGCCTCGTGATTGACGGGGTTGCAGATCAACGCGATCCGTCCATCCGAAAGCGTGATTGCTGCGATCGAGGAGTTGTTGTTGGGCAGGTCGGTGGGCGCCGGCACTGTCCAGCTACGGCCTTCATCGGTGCTTTCAGTGCGGAAAACGAAATCAGCCTGGCGTCGGCGGAAGAAGGCGGCAGACGCGCTGTTGCCGATCGACACCGGCGACATGTGAACGCAGCCGGTCGATTGCGACAGCTCTTCCAGGCGCCATGTCTGGCCGTTGTCCTGGCTGAGGCCGATGGCAGCGGTATCATGACTGCCATTCCATTTTTGGCCGGGACGCTGAACGCAACGAAAGATCGGAAGAAGCCACGCGCCATCGCGTCTGATCATAAGTGGTGCGCGCACAAAGCATCCACGGGGAAGGTCAAGATATTGGCCGTCCGAAGAGAAAAGCCGTGTCGGATCAGCAGGGTCAATCACAAGCTCGGCCACGCGAATACGGCATTCGTCCTGATTGCCGGAGGGCTGTGAGGTGTGGAAAAGAATAAGCCGTCCGTCAGGCGTCTGAAACAGGACAGGGTTCTGTTCTGAGTGATCGGGGTCAAAGCTCAATCTTTGTGCTGGACCCCAGGTGGAGGCGTTCTTCCTCAGGACGGATGCGTAGATCGAGATGTCGGACTTGCCTTCAAGAGAGCCGCCGAACCAGGCGCAGATCAACGAGCCGTCTGCCTCGCGATGCAGGAAAGCAGCGTGGTTCTGGATCATGGGCGATGGAAGAAAGGCTTCGCTGCGTCCGTCACTGGTTTGCGTCAGCGCACCAGTCATTCGCCGCGCTATCTCGTCTGGGGTCATAATAGGCTCCTCTCGCTATCCGAGATCGATTAAATTTCCTAAGTTGTCAAGTTTATTTATGTCGAAAAAGATGCAAATTTCGCTGACGAAATTTCATATCTATCTGAAATTAAATAATAAATACAATTCGTCTTTCCATTTATATTTTTACATGATGATTTCATTTGACAAGATGGACGTCAGCGTGGATGCTCTGCGCCATGCTGGAGTGAGGTCGTTGAAGAAGGTTGGCCTCCACATCCTGGCCATTCAAACATCCGCGCGACGGTTGCCGCTCGCTCGTTCAGGCTCCGGCCTGTCATGCATGGACTTCATCTGGGAGGAGAACAAAGATGAAAAGGACTGCCATTTCCTGTGCTTTGGCACTTGGCACGATCATGACAAGTGCATTTACGCCAGCCTATGCGGGCTCCGGTCCAATCAAGGTGGTGCTGGCCGAAGAGTCGGACCTGCTTGAACCGTGCATGGCCACCCGATCGAATATCGGTCGCATCATCATGGAAAATGTCAGCGAAACGCTGACTGAACTGGATGTGCGTTCCAACAAGGGCGTCATGCCGCGCCTGGCGGAAAGGTGGGAGCAGAACGCGGATGGCAGCTGGCGCTTCCATCTTCGCCAGGGTGTGAAGTTCTCCAATGGTTCAGGCTTCGATGCCAAGGATGTCAAGCACAGCTTTGACCGTATCATGAGCGATAAAAACGCTTGTGAGTCCCGCCGTTATTTCGGTGGGATGAAGGTCACGCCGTCGATCGTCGATGATTACACCGTCGATTTCAAGGCCGATCCGGTCCAGCCGATCCTCCCGCTTTTGATGACGTTGGTAACGATTGTTCCGGAAGAGACGCCACTCGAATTCATCCGCGAGCCGGTTGGTACCGGCCCCTACAAGCTCACCAACTGGACGCCAGGCCAGCAGATCGTTCTGAGCGGCCGCGACGACTATTGGGGAACCAAGCCTGAAGTGACGCAAGCGACCTATCTGTTCCGCGCAGACCCTGCCGTTCGTGCCGCGATGGTTCAGTCCGGCGAAGCTGACCTTTCGCCGTCTATCTCGCAGCTCGACGCGACGAACCCGAAGACCGACTTCTCCTATCTCGACAGTGAAACGGTCTATCTGCGCCTCGACCACAATATCGCCCCGCTCAACGACGTTCGTGTACGCCGCGCGCTGAACCTTGCAATCGACCGCCAGGCTTTCCTCGGCACGTTGGTGCCGGAAAGCGCCGTGCTGGCGACCGCGATCGTGCCGCCAACGACACTCGGCTGGAACAAGGATGTGAAGGTCTTTCCGTTCGATCCCGACGGTGCCAAGAAGCTGCTTGAACAGGCCAAGGCAGATGGCGTGAAGGTCGATACGCCGATCACCATTATCGCGCGCTCGGCAAACTTCCCGAACGTTACCGAAATCATGGAAGCCATTCAGCAACAGTTGCAGGATGTCGGGTTCAAGGTCGATCTGAAGTTCGTGGAGGTTGCAGAGCACGAACGCTATTATTCGAAGCCATTTGCCAAGGATCGCGGTCCGCAGATCGTCGCTGCCATGCACGACAATTCCAAGGGTGACCCCTCCTTCTCGATGTTCTTCAAATATGCTTCTGAAGGCACGCAGTCCGGCTTCTCCGACCCGAAGGTCGATGATCTGATCAAGCGTGCTTCGGCGGCTGTCGGCGATGAGCGCGCCAATTTGTGGTCGGAACTGATCGCCTACCTGCATGATGATGTGGTGGCCGACGTGTTGCTCTTCCACATGGTAGGATTTGCCCGGGTGTCCGAACGTCTCGACTTCAAGCCGACGATTGCAACGAACTCGATGCTGCAGCTTTCCGAGATCAAGATCAAGTAAGACCTCATCAGTCAGAGATGGCGGCCGAAGCCGCCGCCTCGTTTGCACAATGCGCGGCGAGATGACGTCGCCGCACAGGTTTCTCCGAGGATGCCATGCTGAGTTTCATTCGAAAACGGGCTGTTGCCAGTCTGATCTCGTTGATCGGACTGATCGTCATGGTCTTCTTCCTTTCCCGCCTAACGGGCGATCCCGCAGCGCTCTTCCTGCCGGTCGAAGCTTCAGCCGAGTTGAAGAACCAGTTTCGCGAATTGCATGGCCTAAACGATCCTCTGCTCGTTCAATTCGGTCGCTACGTCGGCGATGTGTTGACTGGCGACCTTGGGGAGTCGCTGCGCAAGGCGCGGCCCGCGCTGGATGTCGTGCTTGAAGCTTTCGTCTGGACCTTGTGGCTTGCGGTCAGCACCATGACGCTCGTCACGGTCGCGGCGATTGTCGTTGGCTCCTTCGCCGCCTTCCGCGTCGGAGGGTTCTTCGACCGCTTTTCGTCCATCGTCTCGCTGATCGGCGCCTCGGTCCCGGATTTCTGGCTGGCGATCGTCGCGATCGTCGTCTTTGCCGTCAATCTCACATGGCTTCCAACGTCCGGTACCGGTTCGATCTGGCACTGGATACTGCCGATTGGCGTGCTTTTTGTTCGCCCCTTTGGCATTATCGTCCAGGTGGTGCGCGGTTCGATGATCACGGCGCTCTCTTCCGCCTATGTGAAGACGGCGCGCGCCAAGGGCGTCAAATCCGGTCCGATCATCTTCATCCATGCGCTGCGCAATGCGATGTTGCCGGTTATCACCGTGCTGGGCGATCAGGCTGCAAGCTTGCTCAACGGCGCGGTCATCATCGAAACCATCTTTGGTTTTCCCGGAGTCGGAAAGCTAATGATCGATTCCATCCTGCAACGCGACTTCAACGTCGTTTTGGCCGCCATTCTTGTGACGGCGGTCGCGATTTTCATCATGAACCTCCTGATCGATCTTGCTTATGCGTTTCTCGATCCGCGCATTCGGCATTAGGGAGGAATGACGATGACCGACATGACGACTGCCACGGATATCGCCCACGAGCCGCCCTTCTATCAGCGCATGTTCCGTATGCTCCTGGCGGACAAATTCGCGCTCGCTGCTGCCATCTTTCTCGTGTTCATCATCATTCTGGCCTTGATCGGTCCAAGCTGGCTTGGCGATGTCGCGACCAAGCAGAACTTGCGCGGTCGCAACGCCCCACCCTTCGACTTCGAAAAGGCATGGGTCTGGTGGATGGGCGCGGACGCGCTAGGCCGTCCGCTTCTCGCCCGCATCATCGTTGCTACTCAGAACACGTTGATGGTGGCGGCGGGTGCGGTCTTGATTTCATCGATCATCGGCACTGCCCTCGGCCTGATTGCAGGTTTTTCGTCTGCGCGCGTCAATCAGGTCATCATGCGGCTTGCAGATGTGATCATGTCCTTCCCGTCGCTTTTGATCGCCGTTATCGTCCTCTACATCTTGGGATCGTCGATCCTCAATCTAATGCTCGTTCTGGCGATAACTCGCATCCCTGTCTATCTCCGCACCACCCGCGCTGAGGTCCTTGAAATCCGCGAGCGCATGTTCGTGCAGGCGGCACGCGTGATGGGCGCGTCCAACAAGCGCATTCTCTTTCGCCATATTTTGCCGGTTGTGCTGCCAACATTGACGACGCTCGCCACGCTTGATTTTGCCTATGTGATGTTGGCCGAAAGCGCGCTCTCATTCCTCGGCATCGGCATTCAGCCTCCTGAAATTACCTGGGGTCTGATGATTAGCCAAGGACGGCAGTATCTGACCAATGCGTGGTGGCTGTCCTTCTGGCCGGGACTGGCGATCATTCTGACCACCATGTCGCTGAACCTCCTGTCCAACTGGCTGCGCATCGCGCTTGACCCTGTGCAGCGCTGGCGTCTGGAAATGAAGGGCCGCAAGAATGGCTGATCACCTGCTCGAAGTTCGCAACCTCTCGGTCGAGTTCCACACCGTAAACGGCGTGGTCAAGGCGGTGCGCGACATCTCCTACCATCTCGACCGCGGTGAAACACTTGCGATCCTTGGCGAGAGCGGTTCCGGCAAGTCCGTCTCTTCGTCGGCGATCATGAACCTCATCGACATGCCACCTGGCCGCATCACGTCTGGCCAGGTATTGCTGGATGGCGTTGATCTTCTCACTATGCAGCCAGCCCAACGGCGCGAAATCAATGGTCGCCGCATTGCGATGATCTTTCAGGATCCGCTGAGCCACTTGAACCCGGTTTATACGGTCGGCTGGCAAATCCGCGAAGCACTGACGACCCATGGCACTGATGATGCCAAGGCGAAGGCCGAGGCGCTCCGATTGCTTGGCCGTGTCGGCATTCCGAGCCCGGAAACGTCACTCGACAAATATCCCCACGAATTTTCCGGTGGCCAGCGCCAGCGCGTGATGATTGCCATGGCGCTCGCATTGCGCCCGGATCTTCTGATTGCCGACGAGCCGACGACGGCGCTCGATGTAACGGTTCAGGCCGAGGTTTTGGCTCTTCTCAAGGAGCTTCAACGGGAAACCGGCATGGCGGTGCTGATCATCACCCACGATCTGGGCGTGGTCGCCGAAATTGCGGACCGCGTGGTGGTGATGGAAAAAGGCGTGCTGGTGGAATCCGGGACGGTGCGCGATGTCTATAAGAACCCGCAGCACGCATACACGAAGAAGCTGATTGCCGCGGCACCTGGCAAGGGCGAAATGCACGCGCCGCTTTCAGGTGGCGAGCCTGTACTGAAGGTGCGCAATGTCCGCAAGACCTATGGAGCCTTCGAAGCGCTGAAGGGAGTTTCCTTCGATCTTATGGCTGGCGAAACCATGGCTGTCGTCGGCGAGAGCGGATCGGGAAAATCTACACTTGCGCGCATCCTGCTTAGGCTGGACGAGCCCGATTCGGGTGAAGCTTTCTGGAAGGGCAGGGACCTCTTCACTCTCTCAACTGCTGAACTCTATAAGCTGCGTCGCGATCTGCAGATGGTGTTTCAGGATCCGACGCAATCGCTGAACCCGCGAATGACGGTTTATCAACTGATCTCGGAGGCCTGGGTCATTCACCCTGACATCCTGCCAAAAGCGAAATGGCGCGAGAGGGTGGCGGAACTTCTGACTCAAGTGGGCCTTGGGCCCGAACATATGGGACGCTATCCGCATCAGTTTTCCGGCGGCCAGCGCCAACGCATCGCTATCGCACGGGCGCTCGCGCTCGAGCCGCAATTGATTATCTGCGACGAAGCGGTCTCAGCACTCGACGTATCGGTGCAGGCGCAGGTCATTGCGCTCTTGGACAAGCTGCGCAAGCAGATGGGGATTGCCTTCATTTTCATCGCCCACGATTTGCCAGTGGTGCGCGATTTCGCCGATCACGTCATGGTCATGCAAAAGGGTGAGGTGGTCGAAATCGGTACAGTGCGGCAGATTTTCGAGACGCCGCGGCAACCCTACACGCAGGCGCTGCTTGCCGCGGGCCTCGATCCAGACCCGGATGTCCAGACGGCCCAACGCGCTGCGCGCCTTGCTCGTGCATCCTGTTCATAATTCTGAGGAGTATCTCATCATGTCGAAAAAGGCCTTCGTCGCTCTCGTCACATGTTTCAACGAGGACGAGACCATCAATTTCGAGGCCACGCGCGCGCAGGTGCGCCGACAGGTCGAGGCTGGCAACAACATCATGTGTGCCGGCACCAATGGCGATTTCTCCGCGCTGACCTTCGACGAAAAGGTCAAGCTTGCCGAGGCCGTCGTCGATGAAGTCAATGGTCAGGTTGACGTAATCGTCAATGCAGGTATGCCGGCGACATTTGAGACGCTGAAGCTTGCACGCGAATTCGACCGCATTGGTGTCAATGCAATTGCTGTCATCACCCCCTTTTTCATTGCTTGCACGCAGGACGGACTAATCCGGCATTTTTCCACAGTTGCCGATGCGGTGAAGACGCCGATCTACCTCTATGACATTCCGGCCCGCACGCAGAACCACATCGAGCCTGAGACTGCACGGACGCTTTCGGCACATGGCAATATTGCGGGGATCAAGGACAGTGGCGGAGCAAAGGAGACGCTGGAAGCCTACCTCGCGGTCGCCCGCGACGTACCCGGTTTCGAAGTCTACTCCGGTCCCGATCATCTGGTGCTCTGGTCGCTACAAAATGGTGCAGCGGGCTGCATCTCTGGCTTGGGCAACGCCATTCCCCAGGTGCTGGCGGGCATTTTGAACGGCTTCAACACTGGCGATATTGCCAAGGCGGAGCGCCAGCAGGCTCTCTTCACCGCCTTTCGCACAGACCTTTATGCGCTTGGATTTGCGCCTGCCATGGTCAAGCGAGCGCTTTACGTCCAAGATGCGTCCGTAGGGGCCAGCCGTCAGCCTGCGCTTCTTCCCAATGCAGAACAAGATGCAGAAATCACCGCTATACTGAAGCGTTTCGACATTATCGCCGGCGCCTGATCGCCACCAACTCTGTGGTTCTCCTGCGTTTTAATGCTGATTTTTTACTATCGGGACCGACGAAGGACAATAGCGCTCCAGTTACTGGCGAACATAATGGGATTTTCGCGTCCGACGAATAGCCGCAGATAGCAACGCCGAGGAGACTAGCCACCTGCCTCGCGCCACGGAGCACGCGCGGGGGCCAGGGAGGGCATGACGGCGTCAAACCTGATCTGAACCCTTCAAACTGGACCATTTTTGGCTAGAGTTTTCCGGTGCATTTTTCCTGGCTGTGAAAGGAACGGAAGACGATGAAGGCATCGCAGTTTTCGGACGCACAGAAGGCGTTCATTTTAAAGCAGGGTGATGAAGGCGTTACGGTTGCGGAAATCTGCCGGAAGGCAGGGATCAGCCAGGCGACCTATTTCAACTGGAAGAAAAAATACGCGGGCATGTTGCCGCCGGAGATGAAGAAGCTGAAGCAGCTCGAGGACGAGAATGCACGGCTGAAGAAGATTGTCGCGGATCTGACGTTGGACCGCGAGATGTTGCAGGACGTCATTCGCCGAAAGCTCTAAGGCCTGCTCGCAAGCGGGAGATGGTGAAAGGCATGTGCCAGGACTGGGCGATCTCGATCCGGCGTGCCTGTGGGGCGCTGGACTTCGATCGGTCAACCCACCACTACATCTCCCGCCGTGCCGATCAGGCCGGTCTTGAGCGTCGTATCCGTGAGATCTGCGAGACCCGTGTCCGCTATGGGTATCGTCGTGTGCATGTGCTGCTGGAGCGCGAGGGTTGGGGTACCAATATCAAGCGTACCTACCGCATTTACAGGGACTTGGGCCTGCAATTGCGTAACAAAACACCGAAACGCCGGGTGAAAGCCAAGCTGCGGGCGGATCGACAAATGGCCGTCGGGCCGAATGATATCTGGGCGATGGACTTTGTTCACGACCAGCTCGCCACCGGCAAGAAGCTACGCGTTCTGACCGTGGTGGATACCTTCTCACGCTACGTCCCGGTGCTTGATCCAAGGCACAGCTATCGCGGTGAAGATGTTGTGCAAACGCTCGAGCGGGTATGCCGTCAGGTCGGCTATCCCAAGACGATCCGAGTCGATCAGGGCACCGAGTTCGTATCCCGCGATCTCGATCTCTGGGCCTATGCGAAAGGCGTCACACTGGACTTCTCACGCCCTGGTAAACCGACCGATAACGCATTCATCGAGGCATTCAACGGCCGCTTCCGGGCAGAATGCCTGAACCAACATTGGTTCCTGACCCTTGCGGATGCCCGCGAAAAGATGGAGGATTGGCGTAGAGACTACAATGAGGTTCGGCCACATGGTGCGATCGGCAACAAGGTCCCGATCGCACTGATGAATCCGGGAAGCGTAACCAGCCCGCCTCCCTGACTGAAGCCGGAAAACTCAAGCCTCCGCTGGTCCAATGTCTGGGAGCAGTTCAGTGTTGTGGAAGGACCTGAAGGTTGATGCTATCTCGATAGTCGGCGCTCGTCGTCGATCACTGACAGACGGTTTGGGAGCGACGTTCCCCATGTCCACAGTACAATATTGAGGTCAGCGTCGGTCGTGCCAGGAGCAAAACTCCTGACGACCAGGCCGTGAAAACCGGCGTTTTTCAGATCTCGAGCAAGCTGCTGCGTTAGCGCTTCACCGCGCAGGTTCATCTCGTCTCGCCAGGTCGTGTTACTCAGCGCTTGAGGAGTTATCCGGTGTTTTTCTAGGAGGTTCAGGTCTCGCGTATCGAACAACGGCTCGAAATCTGCGTCATAGGATACGAGCGTGGTTGGTTGCAGACTTCCCGCCTGATTAGCTTCTCTTAGCGCCGTCATGATGGTCAGTGACGTGTAAATTGCAGGCATCCCCTTTGGATTAAATCGACCGCCATAAAGTTCGGCACCCCGTCCAGAAAGCGGCTCACGGGCGTAGAGCGGATTGAGCGCTCGGTAGAGCTTGCCTTTGTAGTGCATTGGCACGGTCAGGCATGGATGCCTGCATCAATGGCATCGATATAATCGAGCACTTCATCAGCCCTGCCGTTTCGCACGAGTTGCATTGCGGTGTGGCCGGAAAAGCCTGAAAGGGGTTCTGAGCGATACCAGGCATACGCCATGAGCGCAGATCCGAACCGAGGCTCGACCTTATTGACGACCTCGACCATTTCACGCAGTCGCCTCTGGGTCTTGTCGGATCTGATCCGGTCTTTGCGCTGGACGGCGTCTCTGCCTAGTCCCGCACTACGCGCGATGTCCTCGCTTGTGGTGTGAAGAACGTCGGCGATCTTGTTGGGCGCAAACAAGCCATCATCAGCATATTGTGTCAGAGCCATGTCAAAATCCCCACGCACCCATCGCTATTTATGACCCAATATAGCGTCAAATAATGCGGCGTTCAAGCCATGGGGCGGGGATATGGATCGCTCAGGAGACCTCCATGTGGCAGCCGATTGGATCGATGCCATGCTTATCAATGAGGGATAATTGGCTTGTTCTCGAAGCGAATTCTAAAGTTTCGGCGCTGGAAGTCCTCCCGAAAACAGACGAAGACAAGTTCGAGATCATGGGATGCGTCGTGTCGTCCTAGAAGACTGAACGAGGCGATGATGACACCGTTGTATCCACGGGTGATGCGAAACGCCGCGTTGCGCATAACGATCGCATCAGGATCTGCAAAGTCCCCACGACGTTCATAGATGACCCAGAAGCGCGCGGCTTTCCAGGTCACTTCCAGTTGCTCTTTGACTTTGGCAAGGAACTCTTCGGCGCTCATGGAGGGTCCCCACGGCAGCGGTGTCTCGCCGGTATCGTCCGCGACACTCAAATAGCCGTCGTACTCAATGCCAGAATTGAGGAGTTGCTCTATCCTGGAAAATGCGTTGTCTTCAGAAATTGTCGTCTTGAACAGGATTGCCATAACCGTGCCGTCTCATGGATATCGGTCCGTTGCGGGTAGAACATCCGTACGAGGAATACCAGTGCTTTGCGCTTCAATTGAAAGAGCGGAATTTATCGGGCACCGAGGTAGGCTTGCTTGGCGAAGTGATTGGTGGACTTTTGTCGACGACTACGAGGGTGTTAAACCAGCGTCTGGTCAGACTTTGAGCTGTCACCCGATGCGTAGATTCGAGCTATTCGGGAGCGAAGCTTGTTTATCTCGACCGCCAGGAATGTCGTGATGAGCGACCAACTTTCCACATCCGGTGGACGATCATGGCAATTTGCCGACCCTATGCCGGTTTGCAGTCTCGCGGTCTAGAGTTCATATGATAGTGAATGGTGCTGAAGGCCACCACCATATCGATTTGTCGGTTAAGGTTGGGAGAGGTGGCGTCCAAACCCTTGCCGCAGGATAGCTCATGCGCATCTTTCTTGTCCGTCACGGCGAATCTCTGGGTAATCTCGACGAGCGGGCTTACAGCCAGTTTGGCGATCACAATGTCCCGTTGACGCAATGGGGATATCGCCAGGCGCGTGAAGCCGGATCTGTGATCGCAGCCTATCTTGCAGGACTGGCCGAACCGGGGTTAGAGACGCTTCGCATATGGTACTCACCGTTCATGCGCACGCGCCAAAGCAACGCTCTACTCGACGCCCTGCCTGTTGAGAGCGTCGGCAAGGTCCGCGAGGATTATCTCCTGCGGGAGCAGGATTTCGGGCTCTTCACGGAAATCTATGACCATGCTGAGCGCAAGCAGAAGTTTCCCGACGAATTCGAGAAATGGGCGAGACTACGCAGTAACAGCGGCAAATTCTATGCCCGGCCGCCCGATGGCGAAAGCCGTGCTGATGTCGCGCAGAGGATGCGCCTGTTCATGCAGACCATTATGCACGAGGCGCGGCTTGGCCACGACAATGTGGTGATCGTCGGCCACGGTGTTACCAATCGTGCCTTCGAGATGAGTTTCCTTCAGCAGCCGGTTGACTGGTTTGAACGATCCGTCAATCCCGGTAATTCAGACATTACGCTGATCGAGGGGACGCGCGAAAACGGATACACCTCCAGGCTCCTTCATCAGTCGAGTGATCGTAAGCCTGACCAGAACGATCTGCGAGAGGTGTATGGCGCGCAAGTAACGGTCAAGCCAGGACCGTAGGCATAAAAGAGCTTCGTTGACCGCTTTTGATCGCAGATCAGCACGTCGAAGACAGACCCTTTAATTCTGAAGCGGGGAAAATGTAGCTGGAGAGAAGTCCGGTCCGTCACCCTTGGGCCGGTTTGAAATGGTATGTTGCTTTGATGATCTGGTGCCTGGGCCTTAGCGGCCGTTTTCGACACGGGACAAGTTGAAAAAGAGGCACGAAAGTAATACCATCTTCTGCGTCGGTATTACAGGAATTTGGACATGGCAACAACTGTAACGGCCAAAGGGCAGGTCACCATTCCGAAAGCCGTACGCGAGCTTTTAGGGATTTCACCAGGAAGCTCGGTCGATTTTGTTCGAGCCCCCGATGGAAGGATAGTTCTTGTCAGGGCTGACAAGAAACAGCCGCTCACGCGTTTCGCCAAGCTGCGCGGCCATGCTGGTGAAGGTCTGGGTACCGACGCCATCCTGGCTCTGACCCGTGGTGACGAGTGACGCTTGTCGATACAAATGTCCTGCTTGATCTTGTGACGGACGACCCGGTTTGGGCCGACTGGTCAATTCAGCAGCTCGAACTGGCAAGCGTTTCCGGTCCGCTGTGCATCAATGATGTTGTGTACGCGGAACTATCTGTTCGATATGAGCGGATAGAAGCGCTTGATGCTTTTGTTGATCTGGCGGGGTTGAAGCTCACCCCTTTCCCTCGCGCGGCGTTATTCCTGGCAGGTAAGGCCTTTACCAGATATCGCCGCGGTGGCGGCACCCGTAACGGTGTTTTGCCTGACTTTTTTATCGGTGCCCACGCAGCGATACAAAATCTTCCTTTGTTGACGCGAGATGTGGCTCGTTACCGATCGTATTTTCCGACTGTCACCCTGATCTCGCCCGTAGCCTAGGAATGCGCCAGTCTCGGCATTTGTAATCCTCAGCTTCGCAAGGAAGAGACCTCCTGGCCGGAACTGCGATGCATGCTGCGCGAGCTGATCTAGCCGCACTGGTCTGTGATCAAGCCTCAGTCGCGTATCCGCCTGCTGCGGCCGAAAGCGCGCCATGGGCGATTTGAGGAGGAGCCGGACAGGATCGCCGTGTAAGCGGCGTGACGCACGTTCGGTGAGCGCGGTCGCAGTCGGAATGTCTTAGTTGACCCCGATCATTCCGACCGAGTTTTTTCTGGCGCCTCGAGACTATCGATCTTCCGAAGCTTTGGAAAACGCGCCGCCCAGATGGCTGCGACCATAAGCGTGCCGATCCCACCGATGACGACGGAGTGCACCGCGCCGAAAACGGATGCCATGCTGCCTGCGCGGAATTCGCCCAGTTCGTTGGACGCCCCGACGAAGACCATGTTGACGGCGTTGACACTGCCACGCACGTCATCCGGTGTCCAGAGCGCGATCAGCGTTTCACGAACATAGACCGACACCATGTCGGCTGCGCCCATCACCACCAGCGCGGCAATGGACACCCATGGCGTAGCCGAGAGCCCGAAGACCACCGTCCCGGCACCGAAGAGGGCGACGCCTGCAAACATCATTATGCCGGCATGGTGGCGGATCGGATGAAAGGCCAGAAAGATCGCGACGAGGATCGCGCCGATGCCCGGTGCCGCGCGCAAGAGGCCAAGCCCCCAGGGCCCAAGCGTCAGCACCTCCTTGGCGAAGATCGGCATCAGCGCGACTGCACCCCCTAGAAGAACGGCGAAAAGATCGAGAGAGATCGCGCCCAGCACCACCTTTTCATGAGAGATGAAGCGGAAGCCTGCCAGCATGCTTTCCAATGTCACCGCGCGCGATGTTGTCCGCTGCTCCGGCTTTCTGATCATGAAGGCAAGGATAGCCGAGAGCGCAAAGAGCGTGAGGGCGACCGAATAGGATACAATCGGGCTTGCGCCATAGAGCAGGCCACCGGCAACCGGGCCGAGAATGGACGCCAGTTGCCATGACGATGAATTCCAAGCAATCGCGTTGGGCAGATCACTTTCCGGCACAAGATTCGGCGCAAGCGACTGCACGGCCGGACCCATGAATGCCCGCTCTATGCCGAACAGGATGAGAATGAGAAAGACGAGCGACGGCGTAAAGGCATGCGCGAGGGTCAGTCCTAGTAGCGCTGCCGCGCAGGCACAGGCAACGAGTAGGCAAAGCGACATGATCATGCGGCGATTATGACGGTCCGCGACCGTTCCGGTCACCAGAATGAGAAGCAGTGATGGCAGGAACTGAAAAAGCCCGATCAGGCCCAGATAGAAAGCGTTGCCCGTGACCTCATACATCTGCCAGCCGACCGATACGCTGACGATCTGCACTGCAAAGGCGGAGAGGAAGCGTGCTGAGAAAAATTGCCGGTAGGCGGGATGGCGAAATGCGCCGAAGCGGCTTTCACCGGCTACTAGGGACATTGTGCTGATCTCTTACAAAGTGGGTGGCGTCTTGGGTAGTGACTGTGATGTCATATACTACCAGATGACAATGCGCTTTAGCGGCTTGAGATCCTCGCAGGCCAATCGCTCTATCGGTTGGTTACGTGAGCCCATCTCAATTCACCCGCGATTTTAAAGGGTACTTCCACCGCACCGCTACAGAAGAGGCGAAGTGGGCTCGTCAGCATATCGGCGTACTAATTTCACGAACATAAAACAGCGTTTACAGTATTGCTGTATTTTATGGATTCTACTATAATGCTGTCCTAGTGTTGCGACGCGATTGGGAGTGCGATTGATGGCAGGTTCAGGTAATTCCTATACGACGAGTGATCTTTCCCGGAAGTCAGGTGATATTATCGCTGAGGCACTTCGTCATCCGGTGACGATCACGCAGCGCAACAAGCCTCGCCTAGTCCTTCTTAATATTGAGGACTATGAACGCCTGATGCGGCGGTCTGATTTGCGTGTGGTCGGAACCATTGATGGTATGTCTGACGCTTTGCTGGACGAATTCGAGGCAGCGGTCGACGTGTATGCGCAAACTGAAGAGATAGTTCGGTGAGCGGCTTCGATGAGATCGAGACTGCAGTCGTAATTCGCTACCCTTATCTGTGGAGCAGGGAGGCGTCCCGCGGTGAAACTGAAGGTCGAAAGGGTCGACCTGTTGTTGTTGGCGTGAGGCTTGCCCGTCCGAATGGCGACTTGGTTCTTTTCTTTCCTATTACGACGAAGCATCCGGAAGCTAACCGTTTTGCTTGTGAAATCCCGGCGATCGAAAAGCGCCGTGCTGGTCTTGATGCAGATATACGGCTCTGGATCATTCTGGATGAGTATAACAGCGACGTTATTGGGCATTCCTTCTATCTCGAGCCGGATCCGCCTGTGGGACGGTTCAGTAAAGCGTTTTTCCTCCCTATTCTTCGGGAATTTGTCGCGCGCCGTAGGTCGTCCAGCGAGGTTCATCGCGCTCGATAACCTGTGATCGTTATTGAGTTGGGCGACTGCTTAGGTAGGGTCGAGTAGGTAGGATAGCGTGCAGACTACCTTTCCATCGATGAGCACGGCTGATCAAGTGGTCCACGTATCGATTTGAAACTGGCTGCTTCTCCAATCTGACTGACAAGCAGGTCAAGGCGCTGGCTGAGGCGCCCATTATCGTGGTGGTCGGCGATTATATGGGCAGCAACCCAGCCTCGGCCTGCGAAAAGGAAATGGAGGAGATCAAGGTAGCCGGTTGTGACATTACCTTCCTCTCGTTGCCCGATGTCGGGGCAGCACGCACATGTCCATGCCGGGCCAGGAGGACATCGGGGTCGCGGACGTCCTGATCGACTGGATCGACAATCACGTTGCTCAATAGCGACAGGGCCCATGTATTGGGGACTTGCTCAATTGCGCCGAAGCTTCGATTTTGTTCAAGTCAATTTGCATGCTGAGAAAGATCTTGCCACCGGCCCAATTGCTCTCGGATGGCGTCAAAGCCTGCCGTATCTTCGCCGGGAGTAAAATTGTGCCGATCTGCGCTGCGATCTTGTCTGCCTTGACCGGTCCTTTGATGCGGGTCAGGGTAAGCACTTGCTGCCGTGAAAGATCGTTTCACGCTTTATTCTACCGCTTCGAAATACGGGCAACCCATCTGATCCATTTCACAGTCTAGGCAAAAATCTCAACATCGTTTCGAATGGCTGGCTGGCTATGCAAGTTCGGACACATCATTAGGGCGAGGCCCCTCTAAGTCGCGGACGATGTGAAAGCAGCTGTCGTCCGGCGGAGAGCTTCAAGACGGGTGGCAGGACGGAGGAAAGGGCGTGATGAATATTGACAATATATGCTACCCTTCCGATAATTTCGGAAGAACGAAAGGTTAGTCTGATGCCGTCCGGTAGCACTCACGTAAAGGTCAGTGGGGCTTTGCAAGACCATATACAGAGGCAAATCGGCGACGAGGGGCTGTATGAGAACGCAAGCGAATACATCCGTGCTTTGATCCGACGAGACCTTCACACGCGAGACGAAGCTTGGGAGGCTCTGCAAAAGGAACTGGCTCCCGCCATGCGCGCGGATGATAGCGAGTTTGTGGCAGTGACCGTCGATGATGTAATCCGCCGCAACAAACGCGGCTGATCATGCCCACGTACCGTTTTTACGCCCCTGCCGACGCAGCGCAGGATAAAATTTGGCGTGACACCGTGGAGCAATGGGGCGAAGCGCATGCCGAGTCCTCCCTGAGAGGGCTGCACGCGCACTTGCATCGTCTCTGCGATAATCATCTTCTCTGGCGGCGTCTTCCTCAAGGCTTGCTGTGCCATCCGATATAAAGCGTGAGGCCTATTTCAGCCGTTACGAGCGTCACTACCTATTCTTCCGGACACTGAATAACGGCGATCTCGGCGTGATGAGCATCCTGCACGAGAAATTGGATATGGCGGTTCGTCTGAGAGAAGATCTCTCCGCCCTTGATGCTAAAGGCACCGATTCCCACTGACCCGGGCAGCGGTTAAGCCTCGGCAGCAATTCATTATTTTAATCTCGCCAACACTATCCTCCCCGGATCGAGGGTGTTTTTTACGAAATTGGCCCTTAGCTGCCAAATCCAGAGGGTGCAGCATTCCGACTAATTGGAACTCTCCAACGAACAGAACCTGATCAAGTCTCCCACGGATCGATGACATTGATTCCGAGGCCTTCGAAATCTTTGGTATTGCGCGTCGCGAGCGACAACTGATGAGCGACGGCAGTGGCTGCAATCATCCCGTCCATCGAGGCGAGCCCTCGACCGCTTCGCTTGGCGAGCGCCATGAGATCGCCCCAGGCCCGGGCGACAAGTCCCTCCACAGGAATGATCCTGTTTTCGAAGCGTTGGGGCAGATCATCCGTCAGCCATTTGTCGAGTGCTTCTTGCTTTCTGCCCTTATCCATCAGAGCGACACCGCGGCGAATTTCAGCGATCGATACGATGCTGATGAACGTACGGTCTTCGTCTAGCTCGTGAAGCCACGTCAAGACATCTTCATTTGGGCGTGGTTTCGTTACTTCCGACAGAACATTTGTATCGAGGAGCAGCCTCATAGCGCCGGGTCACGTGGTTCGTCATGCTGTCGTTCGAGATCGATATCCGCGCCGCGCATAGGCGATGCCAACAGAAATTCTGCTAGTGATCCACTGCGTCCGGTTCTCCTCTGCCACTCTTCTGCGGAAACGACGACCACGCTTGGCTTTCCGTTGCGAGTAATCGTCTGAGGTGCCGATTGCGCGCGTTCCATGACTTCCGAAAGCTTTGCTTTCGCGCCTGCGACCGTCCAGTTCATCTCACCGTGTGTTGGTACCTGCATCACTTCGCCTATAACCATAATGACCATAGTGACTATAATATGCGAGAGCTCTTACTGCAAGCGCGTGGTAGTGGAGGTTGACTCCAGCTATTTAGCGCCTTGAGAAATCGCTGTTGAAGCATTGGGCTGCCGGCGTTTTCCTCCAGGAACTGGGAGTGACAAGCCCAGGGCAGCAGTTTGCGTTGCTGTCGCTGGTTAGGCCGCGGCTCTGAGATCGAAATTTGCATGGATCACGTCGTAGGGGACATAAATCTTTCCGTCTCCAGTTTGTTCGAATATACCCCACTCCAACAACGCGGACGTGTCCTCGTGTACGCGCTTGACGTCACGTTCGACGGCCCTGGCAAGTCCGCGTATACTCGATGGACCGATCTTCTGAAGATGCTCAATCAATTCCCATCTTTTGGGGCTAATGACGGAAAAAAGCTGCGCCGGCGACGAGAAGGTGAAGACTGCGACCGGCTCAGAGGAATTACCTGAGCGCATTGCGTTCGTTGCCCTGACAAACGCCTCATCAAGGGCAGCTTCACTGTCTGCTCGGATTTGAATTAAGGCTTCTCTCATGGTTTCTGCCTCCTCTTGATTATTTCCTTCCGAAAATCGGATAGGAGGGTATCGGTCGTCGTGAACGAGTAAGGATGCTCAGCTCCGTCAAGGTGACGATGATCGCCTTTACCGCGTTCGTTGTCGAAACCGACGATGCGGCGACCGTCCTTTCCGTAAAACAGTCGATACTTGAACAGGTGCGTGCTACCAGGAACGGGCTCCGGCACTTTCCAGACAACGATCTGACGAGCGCACCGTCTGGCAAAACAGTTTTCGAACGCTCGATAAGTACCGCCGCAATCATGTTGTCATTTACGCTATCGGTTCGGCTTGTTGTCAACGATGGCAAAGTTGGAGAGAGAGCTTTATGGTATATTGTGCCTATATATACTAAATTAATACATATATTATCTAAGTTATACTATGTAAGCGGAATAATTTACTACAGAATGAGTTGGCGCGGATGATTTATGAGCGACGCGAGTTCACCAGCGGTAGGGATCGGCACTTAAAGTGCAGATTGGCTGAGGAAAAAAATATAAATTAATTGAAGCTATCTTAGGGGAAGGGATTTGGCGTGGATTAGTTTTGGGTGCATTTGTTTGCGAGGGCTGATAATTCTGACTGTTATAAATAGATGATTTTATAGTTTTTCCGATTGTGAGGAATCAAAATGATGGGCGAATCCTAGGGGTATATGGATGAGAAGGCAGATTGGAAGGGCGCTGATAAATTGGTGGCGATCAATTATAATAAACAATATCA